>JBBQLM010000001.1:0-226074 GCA_038327925.1 Burkholderiales bacterium
GGGCAGGTTGCCCACGTAAAGTTTGTTGCCCATGTAAGGACTCCTCAAAATAACTCTCAAAACGCGATGGTGTCCAAACCCGCAATCAACAAACCAATGAAGACTTAAAGCAGACGCGAAACTGGTAAATCACCGCAAACCAGTAGTGCCGAAATTTTGACAATACTGCACCATTATGCGGTCAATTCGCGAAGTCACCTAATTTTATTTTTGTGTTGTGCTGCCCGCACCCGAATCGTCAGAACCCGCGTAGTTGCGCCACTGGCGCATGCTGTTGCGCATGGTGAGGACCTGGCGCTCAAATTTTGGGCAGGCCTCACAGACCGCCATATGCAGGCGCAGGGCCAGGCGGTCGGCCAGTCCCAGGTGGCGGTCTTCACGGGCCACCAAAATGGCAGCCACCTCTTTGCAGGTTCTCTTGAGAAGTGTCATTTCGCACCGGCCTTCATAAACCAGTTGAGTTCCAGGCATGCCCGCAAACGCAGACGGGCCCGGTGCAACTGCACATACAGGTTGGTCGGCGTGAGCTGCAGTTCCTTACAGATTTCTTCGCTGGAGAGTTCCAGCCATTCGCGCATCAAAAACAGGCGCCCCTGGGCGGCGGGCAGTTTGCTGGCGCAGGCCTCCAGGATCTCGAAAAACTGCTGGCTGCTGGTTTGCTGCTCGGGGTTGCCCCAGTCAGCTGGTTGCTCGGTAAAGTGCCCGTCGGCCTGGAAGTCAATGGACTCCAGCGGGTCGGCCTGCGCGTCGTCGCTGTCCCCACCAACACAGACCTCGCGGTGGTGGTGGCGCAGGGCGTCGACCACCTTGTGCTTGAGGATGCCGACCAGCCAAGTCTTGAGTTGCGAGCGGTTACCAAAAGATTGGGGCTTGGCCAGCGCGGCCAACACCGTCTCGGAGACCGCGTCCTCGGCCCAGGCATCATTGCGCAGTTGCAGGCGTGCGAACTTGAGCAGGTAATCCTGCAAGGCAACAGTCTGTTCTTCAAAACTCGTCATTGGCTGCGCTTGGGTGTACGGGGAGGTTGAGCGCAAGTGTACGGGCTGCGTTGTGTGGGGTTTGGCGGCTAGGTGAAAACCCGCGATCTGTGATCTTTTTGCACCGACCTGTAAGAATGGGTGCGCGCAACAGACTAAACCCTAACCAGCGAAATCGCGCCTGCCCTGCCGGCCGAGCTGGTTGACCATCCACATCAACCTGTCCCTTGAGGAGTTAGCAAATGAACCAACGCGCCCTGATTGCTGCAACCGCAGCCGCAGTAATGTCCCTGTCCATGGTGGCAGTACCCGCCGCCGCCCAGGAAAAAGAGAAATGCTTTGGCATCGCCAAGGCTGGCCAGAACGACTGCGCCAGCGTCACCGGCACCCACTCTTGTGCCGGCCAGTCCAAGGTCGACATGGACAAGATGGAGTGGAAATACGTCGCCAAAGGCACCTGCAAGGGCATGAAGGGCCTGTCCCAGGACGAGGCCAAGATGTCCAAGAAGGGCTGATGACGTCCATTGGCATCGGCTGGCGCCATCCCCATTACCGGGAGCTGCTGGAGCGCCGGCCCGCACTGGATTTTCTGGAGGTGCACTCCGAGAATTTCTTTGCGCCGGGCGGTGCCGCGTTGGCCGTACTGGAGCAGGGCCGCGCGCAGTACCCCATCAGCCTGCATGGTGTGGGACTGTCGCTGGGCTCGGCTGTTGGACTGGACACCTGGCACCTGGACCAGCTCGCGCGCCTGGTGCAGCGGGTGGACCCGGTGCGGGTCAGCGACCATGCCGCGTTTGCGCGTGGCACCGTGAGCGGCAAGCTGGTGCATGCGGCCGACCTGCTGCCCATTCCCTTCAGCACCGAGGCTCTGGACGTGCTGTGCGTCAACGTCAGCCAGGTGCAGGACCGTCTGCAACGGGTGTTCCTGGTGGAGAATCTGTCGGCCTACCTGCGCTGGAACCCGCTGGACTCCGACACCGAATGGAGCGAGACAGCCTTTCTGGGTGAACTCGCGCGTCGCACCGGCTGCCAGTTGCTGGTGGATGTGAACAATATTTACGTCAATGCGAAAAACGCCCAGATTCGTGATGGCGCTGGCGGCGACCCGGTGCAGCACTGCCGCGACTGGCTGGACGCCATTCCCGTCCACGTGGTGGGAGAGTTGCACCTGGCCGGGCATTGCCATGTCAGCGATGTCCATGGCGACATCGTCATTGACGACCACGGCAGCCGCGTCTGCGATGCCGTGTGGGACCTGTACCGACACGCGATTGGCCGCTTTGGCGCGGTGCCCACGCTGATCGAGTGGGACACCGATGTGCCGGCGCTGGACGTGCTGCTGGACGAGGCCGCACGGGCGCGTGCCCATTGCGCCGATGTGCTGGCTGGTGTGCCCGACGAGGTGGCAGCATGACCTGTCTTGCCCGCCAACAGGAGGTTCTGCTGGACGCACTGCTGACCTGGCCGGCTGACAATGCTATGAAAAATATAGCTGCCTACGCAATAGATACGAGGGCTAGAGGCCTGAAAGCCTATCAAACGAATGGCCACATGCTGGCCGAACGCGCGTTGCGGGCGGCCTACCCGGTGCTGGCGCAGTTGCTGGGTGGCGAGAGCTTTGCCGATTTGGCGCGCGCGCTGTGGCACGCCTACCCGCCACAGCGCGGCGATGTGGCCTGCTGGGGCGGCGATCTGGCAACCTTTGTGCGGGCCAATCCACAACTGCGGGACGAGCCGTACCTGGCCGATGTGGCGCTGACCGAGTGGGCATTGCACCAGTGCGCCGGTGCGGGCGACTGCACCCCTGATCTGCCGACGCTGGCCCTGCTGACGGCGCAGGACCCGGCGCAGTTGTGGTTGGTTCTGGCACCGGGTTGCGCGGTGGTGCAAAGCGCCTGGCCCGTGGCCAGCCTGTTGGGCGCGCATCTGTACCAAACCCCGAGCCTCGCGTCGGTGGGACAGCAATTGCGCGACGGCGTGGCGCAAGATGTGGTTGTCTGGCGTGCCGGTTGGCGCCCCCTGGTGCGCGAGGCCGCGTCGGGCGAGGCTACTTTTCTGACCGCGTTGATGCAGGGCTGTGCCCTGTCCCCTGCGCTGGACGTCTCTCCGGCGCTGAATTTCTCAACCTGGCTGCCGGCCGCAGTTCACAGCGGTTTGCTGCTCTCTGTGACCCAGTTGCCACCATGACTGCCTCTACCCCTTCCAAGGTTTATCGTCCTCGGCCTTGGCGCCGGGTTGCCGCCCGCGTGTTGGACAGCTGGTCGGCGGTGGACGCCATGCTGAACGCGCTGCAACCGGTGCTGAGCCTGTTAGCCAGGCTGTATGTGGCCCAGGTTTTCTTTGCTTCGGGCCTGACCAAGTTGCACGATTGGGGCACGACCTTGGCACTTTTTACCGATGAATACCACGTCCCGCTGCTGCCCCCCGGGGTGGCGGCGATCCTGGGTACGGGGGGTGAGCTGGTGCTGCCGGTCCTGCTGGTGGCGGGTCTCGGCGGGCCTTTTGCAGCGCTGGGACTGTCGGTGGTGAATGGGCTGGCGGTAATTTCCCTGGCAGAGATAGCTCCGGCGGCTTTGCAACTGCACATGACCTGGGGCGTGTTGCTGGCAGCCCTGGCAGTGTTCGGCAGCGGGCGCTGGGCCTTGGACACCCCATTGCGTGCCTGGATGGCCCGGCAATGAGTACCTTTTGGAACCCCCGCCGTATCGGTTGGCGCCTGGCACTGGGTTTTGGTGTGCTGGTGGCGTTGATGCTGGTAGCGTTGGCCCAGGCCATTTTTCAGATCCACACCATCACCGGGGTGACGCAGCGCTTTGCCACGGGAGACATGCAGCGCCTGCTGCGAGTGCAGGCGCTTTCACTGCAGACCGAGGGAGTGGGTAACGCACTGATCCGGCTGATCAATGCGCCGCGCGAAAGCCGGGTCATGGAATACGCCGACGTGGACGAGCGCAACCGCCGCATCGACGGCATTGTCGAGTCGCTGTCCCACGACCTGCGCGATGACGACCAGGCCGAGAATCTGCGCCGTCTGGTCGAGTGCCGCGCCGCTTATGCCGAGGCCTTTATCGCCACCGCCGACGAGATCGAGGCCGACAACCCCATGGCCGCCTGGCGCCTGCTTGATGAACGCGTCAATCCGGCGTTGAGGACCATGCTGCAGGAGTCCAACACCCTGCTGCAGCGCGAGCGCCAGCGCATTGAATCGCAATTGGAGGACGCCCAACGCCTGTTTGACCGGGTGGCCTTGTGGGTGGCGGGTCTGTCGCTGCTGGCGGTGGCGCTGGCGATCTGGCTGGGTGTGCGCACCACACGCAGTGTGGTCGGCCCGCTGGCGCAACTGGAAGTGGCAGCCCAGCGCATTGCCGAGGGCGACTACAGCCAGCGCGTGCCGATGACGCGCACCGAGGAGGTGGACCGCGTTGGCCAGGCGCTCAACACCATGACCGATGCGGTGGCCCAGCGCGAGCGCGAGATTGCCTACCTGGCCTTCCACGACCCACTGACCGGCTTGCCCAATCGCACGGCGCTATTCCAGCCGGTGCCGCTGGGTGGCCGAGCGCCCAACTGCGTGGCCCTGATGGACCTGGCCCGGCTGAAGACCATCAACGAGACCCTGGGTTATGCGACCGGTGACACCCTGATCCACCAGGTGGCCGAGCGCGCCAGCCTTGCGCTGCAAGCCGCGGCCGCGCAGGGCCTGATCGGTCCCGCCCCCGTGGTGGCACGCCTGTCAGGCGGCAGCTTTGCCGCCGTGTTCAGCGCCGCCAACCGCGCGTCGGTGGAGGGCTTACGCGAACACATCGAGCTGGCCATGGCCGCGCCGGTGCAGTGCAGCGGCCACAGCGTGGATTTGAGTCTGACCTACGGCCTGGCCGACTCCGACGATCCAGCCGCCGGTGGTGCGCCGCTGGGCGTGGACACGCTGTTGCGCAATGCCGAGGTGGCACTGCACAGCGCCAAGCGCGCCGCCGTCGGCTTTGCCTGGCACAGCGCCGCCCAGGAGGCAGCGCGCTTGAGCCACCTCAGCCTGTTGTCGGACCTGCGCCAGGCGGTGGCCACGTCGCAGTTGCAGATGTGGCTGCAGCCCAAGTTCTCGCTTGCCACGGGGCGGGCCGTGGGGGCCGAGGCGCTGGTGCGCTGGCAGCACCCGGTGCGCGGCTTTGTGTCGCCGGCCGAGTTCGTACCGTTCGCGGAGCAGGCGGGCTACATCACCTTGGTCACCGACTGGATGCTGCAGCAGGCGCTGAACACGCTTAGCCAATGGGCGCCCACGCACCCCGAGCTGAGCATAGCCGTCAACGTCAGCACCCGCGACCTGCAGCGCAAGGGCTTTGTCGAGCACGTGGCTGCCCTGATCGCTGCCAGTGGCGTGCCGGCCAAGCGCCTGCGCATCGAGATCACCGAGAGCGGCCTGATGGACGATCCGCAGCACAGCGTGGCCCTGCTGCACGCGCTGCGCGAGATCGGCACACCGCTGTCGATCGACGACTTTGGCACCGGCTATTCGTCGCTGGCCTACCTGCAAAAACTGCCGGTCAGCGAGCTCAAGATCGACCGCAGCTTCATCGATAAGCTGGACCAGTCACCCGGCACGCAAAAGCTGGTGCGCGCCATGGCAGAGATGGGCCATGGACTGGACTTGGTGGTGACGGCCGAGGGTGTGGAGACCGAGGCCGAGCGGGAGGCCATCACCCGGCTGGGCTGTGACGTGGTGCAGGGGTATCTGACGAGCCGGCCGTTGCATGGGGAAAAGTTGCAGGCATGGTTCGAGGCGTTGCCTCTGTAGGTTCTGTTTTCCCCCACTCCCCCCAGCCCCCTCGCCCCGCCGGGCGAGGGGGAGTTTGAACAGCCCTATTTGTGCTTGTCTTTGAACGAAGGACGTACACGCTCAATGGCCAACGACTTGTCTTGCCCATCTCTCACGTTGAACGTGCCCCCTTAAAGCACGCGGCCAAATAGGGCTGTTGGGCTCCCCCTCGCCCGGCGGGGCGAGGGGGTTGGGGGGAGTGGGGGCGGTGGATTACTTGAGCAAACCCTCCGCCTTCATCGCCACCACCACCGCCGGCCGGGCCGCCACGCGGGCCCGGTAGGCCACGAGGTTGGCATAAGGCGCCAGGTCCAGGCCCACGTACTGGCTCCAGTTGGTGACGGTGAAGAGGTAGCCGTCGGCCACGGTGAACTGGTCACCCATCAGGTACTGCTTGCCGGCCAGTTCGCCATCCACCCACTTCAGGCGGCCTTGCAGGCGCTCGATAGCGCTGGCCTTGGTTGCATCGGGTGTGCCCGGGGCAAACAGTGGCGAGAACGTTTTGTGCAGTTCCGTACCGATAAAGCTCAGCCACTCCTGCAGCTTGTAGCGCTCATAGGTGCCGTTGGCCGGGGCCAGCTTCTTGTCCGGCACCTGGTCGGCGATGTATTGCACGATGGCCGGGCCTTCGTGCAGGCTGCGGCCATCGTCCAGCGTCAAGTAGGGCACGTAGCCCAGCGGGTTGATGGTGTAGTAGTCGGTGCCGTCGGGCAGCTTGTGCGTCTTGGTGGGCGCGGGAATGGCTTCAAAGACCAGGCCGGCCTCATGCAGGGCGATGT
Organism: Burkholderiales bacterium; assembly: GCA_038327925.1. GTDB lineage: Bacteria > Pseudomonadota > Gammaproteobacteria > Burkholderiales > Burkholderiaceae_C > Allorhodoferax. The sequence continues at coordinate 6,567 of JBBQLM010000001.1, forward strand.
GGGGAGACAGGGAGCAGGCGCCGGGGGAGTAGTAGAGCTTCATGGTGTTCCTTCATGGGTCAGGCATGCAAAAGTGCAGTCCGCCATGCTAGCGACAAAGCCCGACCATTGCAGGGTGGCGGCCATTCGTCTTTACCCGGCGTTTGCAGCGTCTTAAGGGGAGGTTCAGCCGGCGGCGCTACAGTCGCGATATTGCGTAACGTACTTAGCTGAAGGAAGAACATGACGACACCAACAAACGCCGCCTCGCGCTACAGCAGCGCCAGCATTGCCATGCACTGGGCCATGGTGCTGGTTTTTGTCGCGGTGTACGTGCTGATCAATGTGGCAGAGGGCTTCGAGAAGGGCAGTGCCGAGCGGCAGATGGCGCGTGACTGGCATGCAACCTTCGGCCTGCTGGTGTTTGCACTGGTCTGGTTGCGCATCGTGTTGCGCGTGCTGGGCAGCACACCGCCGATTGAGCCGACGCCGGCGGTCTGGCTGGAGAAACTGGCCAAGCTGGGCCACCTGGCGCTGTACGCGCTGATGATTGGGCTACCCCTGCTGGGCTGGCTGCTGCTGAGTGCGCGCGGCAAGCCGGTTCCGTTCTTTGGCCTAGAGCTGCCGGCGTTGATGACGCCGAATAAGGAACTGGGGCGCACCATCAAAGAGATCCATGAGCTGGGCGGCAACCTGGGGTACTTCCTGATTGGCGGCCACGCCATCGCCGCCCTGTTCCACCACTACGTGCTGAAGGACAACACGCTGCGCCGCATGACGGGCTTTACGCGCCAGCCCTGATCAGGTCGGCCGCCTTCTCGCCAATCACCATGGTTGGCGCATTGGTGTTGCCGGAGACCAGGTTGGGCATGATGGATGCATCGACCACGCGCAGGCGCTCAATGCCCCGCACACGCAACTGGCCATCCACGACGGCCATGGCGTCGGAGTCGGGCCCCATGCGGCAGGTTCCCACCGGGTGGTATTCGGTGTCGCAGGTGGCGCGCAGGAAGGCTTCCATGGCCTTGTCGTCGTTGATGTCGAACGGGTGCAGGCGTTTGCCGCGGTAGGGCGCCATGGCCTTGGCTTCCAGTACCTCAAAGCCCATGCGCGCACCCTGGATGGCAACGGCCATGTCGTCGGGGTGGGTAAAGAAGCCGGGGTCGATCAGCGGTGCCTGGTACGGGTCGGCGCTTTGCAGGGTAACGCTGCCGCGGCTCTTGGGTCGCATCAGCGTGGTGTGCAGGGTGTAGCCATGACCCAGGTGCTGCTTGCGGGTGTGGTCGTCGACGATGCTGGGCAAAAAGGCGAACTGGATGTCGGGGTGGTCCGTGTTGTCACAGGTGGACACAAAGCCATTGGATTCGGACACGCAGGTGGTGACCCAGCCCTTGCGTGCGCTGCGCCACTGGAAGATGGCCTTGATGATTTCCCAGGCGCCACCCAGCGACAGGCCCACCGTGTCTTTCCAGCGCGGCGTGCGGTAGATCAGGTTGGAGGTGACGTGGTCCTGCAGGTTCTGGCCCACGCCCGGCAGGTCATGCACGACCGCAATGCCGTGTTGTTGCAGATGCGCCTGAGGACCGATGCCGGAGAGCATCAGCAACTGCGGTGAGCCATAGGAGCCGGCGCTCAAGATGACTTCCTTGCGGGCGCGGACCTGCTGGATTTGCCCATCACGGCGCAACTCAACACCCACGGCGGTCTTGCCTTCGAGCACCACCTTGCGGGTGTGGCATCCGGTCCAGACCGTCAGGTTCTTTCGGTCCGCATTGGCGTGCAGGTAGGCGCGTGCCGCGTTCCAACGCTCGCCGTTGTACTGCGTGGCCTGGGTCGGCGAGATACCGAACTGGCTGGCGCCGTTGTAGTCGGGGTTCAGGGGAATGCCTTTTTCCACGCAGGCAGCACGGAAGGCTTCATTGGCGGGTGAGGGGCTGGCCAGGTAGCTCACGTGCAACGGACCGCTGTTGCCGTGGTACTCGTTATTGGTAAAGCAGTGACTGTTCTCGGAACGCTTGAACAGTGGCAGCAGGTCAGCATAGCTCCAGCCGGGGTTGCCTAGTGCGGCCCAGCCGTTGTAGTCGTTGGGGTTGCAACGGGTGTAGACCTGTGCGTTGACCGAACTGGAGCCGCCCAGCACCTTGCCGCGCGGCTGGAAGCCCTTGCGGCCCCCCAGCCCCTTTTGCGGCGTCGTGAAGTAATGCCAGCTGTTCATCAGGCCGTAGGGGAGCATGACGGCAAAACCCAGTGGCGCGCGCACGAACACCGAATGGTCTGCGCCTCCGGCTTCCAGCACGCAGACCGTGGTCTGCGGGTCTTCGCTCAGGCGTGCGGCCAGCGCGCAGCCAGCGGAGCCGCCGCCGACGATGATGTAGTCAAACTCTTGCATACAGGCCCACTTTTATTTGGTCAGGAAGTCAAGATACTTGGTTGCGAACTTGCCGTACGGGGGCCACAGGAACTTGATGGCACTGAACGGCGCCTGGTAGAACACGGGGCGCATCTTGGAGAAGGTGATGAAGCCCTCAAAGCCGTGGTAGTGGCCCATGCCGCTCTCGCCCACGCCGCCAAAGGGCATGTCGTGCTGGCCGGTGTGCAGCACGATGTCGTTGACCGTGGCACCGCCCGACATCACGCGGTTCAGCAGGGTGTGGATCAGGCCCTTGTCATTGCTGAAGGGGTAGAAGGCCAGCGGACGCGGGCCGGCATTGACGGTGTTGATGACCTCTTCAATCGAGGTGTAGGCCACTACCGGCAGCACCGGCCCAAAGATTTCGCGGGTGCGCAGCTCGCAGTCGGGCGGCGCGTTGAGCACGATGTGCGGCGCGATCTTGTGCGTGGCGGCATCCCACTTTTTGCCAGCGATCAGCTGCACCAGCGTGGCACCACGGGATTCGGCTTCTTCCATGGCGCGGGTGATGCGCTTGAAGGCGCGGTCATCAATGACGGAGGTGTAGTCCGGTGTGTCCAGCGTGGCATAGCGGCCCGAGACGATTTGCTTGGCCAGTTCCACGAACTCGGTGACCTTGGCCTGCGGCACGAACACGTGGTCGGCGGTGGTGCAGATCTGGCCGGCATTGAAGTACTTGAAGAAGGTGATGCGCTCCACCGCTTTTTTGAGCGGGAAGTCGTCGCACACCAGCGCCGGGGCCTTGCCGCCCAGCTCCAGCGTCACCGGGCACAGGTTCTGCGACGCAGCGGCCATCACCGCGCGGCCGGTGGTGCCCGAGCCGGTGAACAGCAGGTGGTCGAACTTCAGTTTGGAGAACTCGATACCGACGCCACCGGTCTCGTCAAAGAAGGCCAGTTTGTCCTTGGGAAAGTAGGCGGGGGATTTCTCGATCAGCAGCTTGGCCAGGTGACGCGAGTTTTCCGACATCTTGACCATGCAGCGGTTGCCGGCGGCAAAGGCCGAGGTCAGGCCGCCAAAGCACAGGAAGATGGGGAAGTTCCACGGCACGATCTGACCCACAATGCCCAGCGGCTGGGGGATGACGCGGTTCTTGGCGCCGAAGAAGTTTTTCAGGTCAATGCCGCGGCGCTGCTGCTTCATCCATTGCTTGAGGTGGCCCACGGCATGGTCCACGCCGTCGACGACGCCGTAGACCTCGGCAAACAGGGTCTCATGGCGCGAGCGGTTGCCGTAGTCGGCGGTGATGGCATCCAGAATGGCGTCGCGGTGGTCCTGGATGAAGGCCTTGAGCTTCTTCAGGTCGGCCTTGCGCTCGGCCAGGCTGGGATAGGGGTGTGCGAAATAGGCAGCGCGTTGCAGGGCCAGGGTTTCTTCCAGCGCGGTGCGGATGGCGTCAGCCGAGGTGACGGCGTGCAGGGGGATGGCGGACATGGTGGGGTCTCTTTCTTGAATCAGGATTGGTAGCTGGTGTCCATGCGGTCCAGCTTGCGCAGGAGTGCGGGCCAGGCCAGGGCTGCGCCCATGCCGGCGGTGGCAGTTTTCATGACGCCGGCAATGCCTTGCAGGATGGCCGGATTGACGTGCACCAGTTCGCCACCCGCCTGGGCATCGATCTGGATACGGCAGGTGTTTTCAAACGTGTACATGTGCAAAAAGGCGTCGGGAATGGTCTTGCCCACCGTCAGCAGGCCGTGGTTGCGCAGCATCAGGTAGTTGGCGGTTCCCAGATCGGCCTGCAGGCGCGGCTTCTCGTCGTCGCGCAGGGCCACGCCTTCGTAGTCGTGATAGGCCAGAGAGCCCAGCACAAAGGTGGACTGCTGGCTGATCGGCAGCACGCCGCACTTCTGGGCGCTGACGGCCACGCCGGCGCGCGAATGGGTGTGCAGCACGCAACCGGCGTCCTCACGCACTTCGTGCACGGCGCTGTGGATCACAAAGCCGGCCGGATTCACGGGGAAGGGCGAGTCAATCAGCTTGTTGCATTGCTGGTCGACCTTGACCAGGCTGCTGGCAGTGATCTCGTCAAACATCAATCCGTAGGGGTTGATCAGGAAGTGGTGCTCGGGGCCGGGGATGCGGGCGCTGATGTGGGTGAACACCAGATCGCTCCAGCCGTAGGCGGCCACCAGCCGGTAGCAGGCGGCCAGGTCCAGGCGCAACTGCCATTCTTCGGGACTGACCTTTCCCTGCAGGGAGGGGATGTTCATGCGGGCTTCCTTTATGACTGCGTGGCACCTTACCCCGCCCGTCCATGCAAGACTGTTAAAAAATTTACAATTTAGGGTATTTACCGGGTGGAAATGGATGCCCTACTCAAAAGACGCTCTTCTGGCCGACCTGTCACGCAACCCCTGGTTTGGTGCGCTGCCGTTGAGCGAGCGCCGGGCCATGCTGGCAGCCAGCGACCTGGTGCACCTGCGTGCCGGCGAGATGCTGTACCGCAAGGGCGACCCCGTGGGTGGATTTATAGGTGTGGTGGAGGGCGCGTTCAAGGTGTCCACGCTGGGCGAGGATGGGCGCGAGGGGATCTTGTCGGTGATGGAGGCCGGCAACTGGTTTGGCGAGGCCTCGCTGATCGACGGTCTGCCGCGTCCGCACGACGCCACAGCGGTGCAGGCCAGCACGGCGCTGGTCATCAGCCCGCCGGCCTTCAACCGGCTGATGCAGCGCGCCGTCTTTGCCCGCGCGGTCGGGGTGTTGTTGTGCAGCCGGGTGCGGGCGCTGTACGGGCTGGTGGAGGATGCGATGCTGCGCTCCACCCGCACGCGCATCGCCCGCCGGCTCCTGGTGCTGGCGCGGGGCGATGCGACCATGGCCAGTGACGCCCGCGCCAGCGTAGCCGTGTCGCAGGAGGCCCTGGCGATGATGCTGGGCATTACCCGCCAGACCCTGTCCAAGGAGCTGAAGGTGCTGGTGGGCGCCGGGGTGCTGACGCTGGGCTATGGCCGCATCGAGATCGTGTCGCTGGCCGAACTGGAGCTGCGCGGCGCCTTGGCCTGATTGCTGCTGAAGTTATAGCTACCTAGCCAACATCCACGAGGGCTAGAGCCGCATTTCTACACCAATCGTTTGGCGGCCCACAGCACCTGGTCAATGATGGCCTGCACGCTGTGGCGATGGGTTTCCGACTTCAACAGGCCGGCGTCGTCAAAGGCCTCGCTGGCACGGCTCAGGGCAAACTGCTTCGGTGCCACCCAGCACTGCGCGTTCTGCATCAGCGGGTTCAGGTGGCTCAGCGAACGCAGGCCGCCCAGGGCGCCGTTCGATGCACTGAGCAGGCCGACGATCTTGCCCTCGAAGGGTTTGCGATCATCGGCCCAGACCGGGTGGCCCTTGACCGGGCTGGAGGCCCAGTCGATGGTGTTTTTCAAGAGGCCGGTGTAGCTGCCGTTGTATTCCGGCGAGCAGATGATCCAGGCCGGGTGGGCGTCCATGATCTCTTTCAGGCGGATTACGTCGGGCGGTGTGCCTAGGGCTTCCAGGTCGGCGTTGTACAGGGGAATGTCCAGCGTGGACAGTTCCAGGTGCGTAACCTGGGCGCCGGCGGCACGGGCCATTTCTGCGACGTTGTGGGCCAGGCGGCGGTTGAAGGAATGCTGGCGGGTGCTGCCGGCGAAAACGAGGAGTTGGGTCATGGGGGTATTGTCGTCAAACCGGGGTGTTTGTTGTTCGTCTGTCTGCGCAAGACCCTGTACGTGGCAGTCGTGGCGCCTGCCCGTCGCTGGGTTGGGGCATGCGTTTTGCTCCGTGTCCCCCGGCCTTCGGCCTCCTCCTTGACCTGCGCAAAACGCATGCCCCAACCCAGCGGCTGGGAACTGCGCAATTCCAACCGGGATTGCCGGCGTTCCAACACCGTGGCGGATCAGGCGGACTGGGTGCTCTGCGAAGCGAGGTCAAGGAGGAGGCCGAAGGCCGGGGGACACGAGCGCAGTAGAGTACCCAGCCCGCCTGATCTACCAACAAAGCCGCCAGCGGACTCCCGCCATGTGCCAAAAAATCAGGCAGCCGGTAAAATCGTGTGCTATCCCTCTATGGGTGCGTGCTGAAGTTCTGCGCACCCCACAACGAAAACCATGCTCTACCCACAAGAATTCGATGTCATCGTCGTTGGCGGCGGCCATGCCGGAACCGAGGCTGCGCTGGCGGCGGCCCGCATGGGCTGCAAGACCCTGCTGCTGACCCACAACATCGAGACCCTGGGGCAGATGAGTTGCAACCCGTCCATCGGTGGCATCGGCAAGGGTCATCTGGTCAAGGAAGTGGATGCGCTGGGCGGCGCCATGGCGCTGGCCACCGACGAGGCTGGCATCCAGTTTCGCACGCTGAACTCCAGCAAGGGCCCGGCCGTGCGCGCCACCCGCGCGCAGGCGGATCGCATCCTGTACAAGGCCGCCATTCGCCGCATGCTGGAAAACCAACCCAACCTCTGGCTGTTCCAGCAGGCGGTGGACGACCTGATGGTGGAGGGCGACCGGGTGGTTGGCGCCGTGACCCAGGTGGGCATCCGCTTTCGCTCCAAGACCGTGGTGCTGACCGCCGGCACCTTCCTGGACGGCAAGATCCATGTGGGGCTGAACAACTACGCGGCGGGCCGTGCCGGGGACCCACCGGCGGTATCCCTGAGCGCACGCTTGAAGGAGTTGAAGCTGCCACAGGGCCGCCTGAAGACCGGCACGCCACCGCGCCTGGACGGCCGCACCATTGATTTTTCAAAATGCCAGGAGCAGCCCGGCGACGGCATGCCCGGTGGCATGAGCGCGACGATGCCGGTGTTCAGCTTTATGGGTCGACTCGACATGCACCCGCAGCAGATGCCGTGCTGGATCACCCACACCAACGAGCGCACGCACGACATCATCCGCAGCGGCTTCGACCGCAGCCCCATGTTCACCGGCAAGATCGAAGGGGTGGGGCCGCGTTACTGCCCCAGCGTGGAAGACAAGATCAACCGCTTTGCCGACAAAGACAGCCACCAGATCTTTCTGGAACCCGAAGGCCTGACGACGCACGAGTACTACCCGAACGGCATCAGTACCAGTCTGCCGTTTGACATCCAGTACGACCTGGTGCGCAGCATGGCCGGGCTGGAGAATGTGCATATCCTGCGCCCCGGTTACGCCATTGAGTACGACTACTTTGACCCACGCGCGCTCAAAAGCAGCTTTGAGACACGCCAGATTGCCGGCTTGTTCTTTGCCGGGCAGATCAATGGCACGACCGGTTACGAGGAGGCGGCCGCCCAAGGCCTGTTCGCCGGGGTCAATGCGGCGCTGCAGTGTCGCGAGCAGGATGCCTGGGTGCCGGCGCGCGACGAGGCCTATCTGGGTGTGCTGGTCGATGACCTGATTACTAAGGGCGTGACCGAGCCCTATCGCATGTTCACCAGCCGGGCCGAGTTCCGCCTGCAGCTGCGCGAGGACAATGCCGACGCCCGCCTGACCGAGACCGGGCGCAAGCTGGGTCTGGTGGACGATGCCCGCTGGGACGCCTTCTGCCGCAAGCGCGATGCGGTGTCAGTCGAGACCGAACGGCTGCGCGCCATCTGGGTCAGTCCACAGAACCTGGCGGCATCGGAATCCGAACGCGTGCTGGGCAAATCCATTGAACACGAGTACAACCTGGGGGACCTGCTGCGCCGACCCAATGTGGGTTATGCGGCGCTGATGTCGCTGGACAACGGGCGCTACGCCAACCGTGATTTGCCGGCGGCGACGGATGGTGTTTCACGTGAAACATCAGGGGCGGAGGTTTCGGCGGCGGCCTTGGCGCAGGATGTGTTTGTGGCGGCAGTCATCGAGCAGGTGGAGATCGCCGCCAAGTACTCCGGCTACATCGACCGCCAGAAGGACGAGGTCGAGCGCGCTGCCCATTACGAGAATTTGCGCCTGCCGCCCGAGTTGGACTATATGCAGGTGACCGCTCTAAGCATTGAAGCCCGCCAGCGCCTGAACAAGCAGCGCCCCGAAACCCTGGGTCAGGCGTCGCGCATGTCCGGTATCACGCCGGCCACGATTTCGCTGCTGCTGATCCATTTGAAGAAGGGCAACTTCCGCGGCTTTGCGTCGAATGCGGCGGCGGAGGTATCTGCCTGATGCACGCGCTGGAACCGGGATTGCGCCAAGGTCTGGTGGCGCTGGGTTTGACGCCGGAAGATGCGCAGGTGCAGCGCCTGCTGGACTATCTGGATCTGATCCAGAAATGGACCAAGGTCTACAACCTGACGGCGGTGCGTGATCCGGCGGAGATGCTGACGCACCATTTGCTGGACAGCCTGGCTGCCATTCAGCCGTTGCGGCGGCAGTTGCAAAGCCAGGGGTTGGCGGCGACTAAGCCCGTCCGCTTGTTGGATGTGGGATCTGGTGCTGGTTTGCCTGGCATTGTGATTGCCATCTGCTGTCCTGAAATCACGGTGCACTGTGTGGACACGGTGGCCAAGAAGGCGGCGTTTATCCAGCAGGTGGCGGTCAGTCTCAAGTTGCCGAATCTGCGCGGTCTGCATGCGCGGGTGGAGTCGCTGACCGAGCCGTACGACGTGGTGAGTTCGCGGGCGTTTGCTTCCCTGGTTGACTTTACGAACTGGTCGGGTGGGGCGCTGGCGGAGCAGGGCGTCTGGATGGCGTTGAAGGGAAGGCACCCCGCTGACGAGATCGCTGCGCTGCCGGATTCGGTGGAAGTGTTTCACGTGGAACAACTGCAGGTGCCGGGGTTGGGTGCGGAGCGGTGCATTATTTGGATGCGGGGTCGTCAGGCGTAATCGGCCTGTGTTGGGGTGGATGGGTTGGGGCATGCGTTTTGCTCCGTGTCCCCCGCCCGCTACGCGGGCTCCTCCTTGACCTACGCAAAACGCATACCCCAACCCATCTTGCGGGGCGTCGGTTGCACTCGCCCTGAATACAGGCAGTCGGTCATTTGGCTGTCGTCCTGAATGGCGCGGGACTTTCACACCATAGGCTGGAGTGGGCCTGGGCGTTTTACGCAGGTCAAGGAGGAGCCCGAAGGGCGGGGGACACGGAGTAAAACGTCCAGGGCCGCTCCAGCCGGACAACCTCACCCACCATCCCAACCAGCAGGCGGCCAAACCCAAAGCCGCGTAACGTAAACTCAGCCCCTCACCCCGGAGGAAAATCCCATGCTTGGCGTTACCGACTACGGCACGTTTGTTGTCACCGTGATTGTCTTTTTGCTGATTCCCGGCCCCGGCAATCTGGCGCTGATCACCTCCACTAGCAAGGGCGGAATTGCGGGTGGTCTGGGTGCCACCATGGGTGTGATCCTGGGTGACCAGGTGCTGATGTGGTCAGCCGTGGCCGGTGTGGCCGCCCTGCTGGCTGCCTACCCGGATGCCTTCAGCGCCGTGCAGTGGATCGGTGCCGCCTACCTCGCCTGGCTGGGCGCCAAGATGCTGCTGGCCAAACCCGGCGCGGCGCCGGTGCTCAACATCACCGCCGGCCACTACCTGCGCCAGGCCCTGATGATCACCTTGCTCAACCCCAAAGCTATCCTGTTCTACATGGCGTTCTTCCCGCTGTTTGTTGACCCGGCGCGCCAGCAGGGGCTGGTGACCTATGGCTTCATGGCCGCGACGATTGCGGCCATCACCTTTCTGTACGGGCTGACCTCGGTGTTGCTGACCCACTTTCTGGCCGAGCGCATCCGCGCCAACCCCATGGTGTCGCGCGTGCTGGAGAAAATTGCCGGCCTGTTCCTGATCGGCTTTGGCATCAAGCTGGCGGTTTCGCGCTAAGACGCGGCCCCAGCCTTGCTGTTCCACGTGAAACATTCCCGCAGCTAGTTTCCGGTTTTCATTTTCTCCACTGAGCACTCCATGGCCAAAATCTTCTGTGTTGCCAACCAAAAGGGTGGCGTTGGCAAAACCACCACCACCGTCAACCTGGCGGCGGGACTGGCCAAGGTCGGCCAGCGGGTGCTGATGATTGACCTCGATCCCCAGGGCAATGCCACCATGGGTTCGGGCGTGGACAAGCGCAAGCTGGAACTCACGGTCTACGACGTACTGTTGGAATCCGCCTCGGTGGCCGAGGCCCGCGCCCAGAGCGACAAGCTCAAGGACGGTGGTTGCAGCTACGACATCCTGGGCGCCAACCGCGAACTGGCCGGTGCCGAGGTGGAACTGGTGGAAGTGGAACGGCGTGAAAAACGCCTCAAGCAGGCGATTGCCGCCGTCGATGCCGAGTACGACTTTGTACTGATCGACTGCCCCCCAAGTTTGAGCATGTTGACGCTGAACGGCCTGTGCTGCGCCCATGGCGTGATCGTGCCCATGCAGTGCGAATACTTTGCGCTCGAAGGTCTGACCGACCTGGTGAACACCATCAAGCAGGTCAAGGCCAACCTCAATGACGACCTGCAGATCATCGGTTTGCTGCGTGTCATGTTCGACCCGCGCATCACCTTGCAGCAGCAGGTCAGCGACCAGCTCAAGGCACACTTTGGCGACAAGGTGTTTGAGACTGTCATCCCGCGCAACGTGCGACTGGCCGAGGCGCCCAGCTATGGTGTGCCCGGCGTGGTGTTTGATCCCGCCTCCAAGGGCGCACAGGCCTTCGTGGCCTTTGCCCAGGAAATGGTGGCACGCATCCAGGCGATGTAAGCATGGCAGCCACCACCGTCCTGATCCTGCCGGGCTGGCAGAACTCCGGCCCCGAGCACTGGCAAAGCCGCTGGGAAGCCCCGCACGGCTTCCGGCGGGTGCAGCAACACGACTGGATGCAACCCCTGCGCGGCGACTGGATGGCGCAGCTGGAAGAAGCCGTGTTGGCCGCACCGTCCGGCCCCATCGTCCTGGCGGCCCACAGTCTGGGTTGCCTGCTGACGGCCGCCTGGGCACAACACTCGCGCAACACCCACCGCGTGGTCGGCGCGCTGCTGGTGGCGCCGGGGGATGCAGAACGCGAAGAATTCCGCGCACCGCTCAAGAGCTGGTCGCCCATCGTCCTGCAAGGCTTGCCATTCGCCAGCACGCTCTTGGGCAGCCATGACGACCCCTATTGCACGTTTGCGCGTGCGCAGTATCTCGCCAGCGCCTGGGGTTCGACTTTTGTCGACTATGGGAGCAAGGGCCACATCAACGCCGACTCCGGCCTGGGCGACTGGCCCGAGGGGCTGGCGCTGCTGCACCAACTGATGGAACTGAAGAAAGTGAACACATAAATGGCTACCAAAAAACCCAAGGGCCTCGGGATGGGCCTGGAAGCACTGCTGGGCCCCAAGGTCAAGGACCGGGCGCCGGCCGAGGAGGCGGCGGCCAACTCCGGCGTGCCCAGCACGCTGGAGCTGGACGACATGGTGGCCGGCCAGTACCAACCGCGCACCCGCATGGACGAGGGTGCCCTGTACGAGCTGGCCGAGAGCATCAAGGCCCAGGGCATCATGCAGCCTATCCTGGTGCGGCGCCTGACCGGCGGCCCGAACGCCGGCAAGTACGAAATCATCGCCGGCGAGCGCCGCTTCCGCGCCGCCAAACTGGCCGGCCTGGAATCGGTCCCGGTGCTGGTGCGCGACGTGCCGGACGAGTCCGCCGCCGTCATGGCGCTGATCGAGAACATGCAGCGCGAAGACCTGAACCCGCTGGAAGAGGCCCACGGCCTGCAGCGGCTGATCAAGGAATTCGGACTGACCCACGAGACGGCGGCCCAGGCGGTCGGGCGCTCGCGCAGCGCCGCGTCCAATTTGCTGCGCCTGTTGAACCTGGCCGAGCCGGTGCAGACCATGCTGATGGCCGGCGACCTGGACATGGGCCACGCCCGCGCGCTGCTGACGCTGGAGCGCGGCACGCAGATCACGGCGGCCAACCAGATCGCGGCCAAGAAGATGTCGGTGCGCGAGGCCGAGAGCCTGGTCAAAAAACTCAGTGCCGAATTCGAGCTGGTGGCCACCAAGCCGAAGAAGGAAAAGTCCCGCGACATCAAGCGCGTGGAGGAAGAGTTGTCGGATCTGTTGATGGCCCAGGTCGAGATCGTCGTCAAGAAGCGCGTCAAGCGCGCCGGCCGCATGGAAGAAATGGGCGAAGTCGTCATCCAGTTCGGCTCGCTGGACGAACTCAATGGCCTGATTGAACGCCTGTCGCCGGGCGGAAGCCGCTAGAGAACGTGCCCAAGTCGGAATAGTTTGCTATGAAAATAGTAGCTGTTCACGCAATATCGGCGAGGGCTAAAGGTATTTTTCATCTATGAACCTGGTGTCCGGGCTGTTTGCGCGGCTGTCCATCTGGCCGCTGCCGGCGGTCATCAGCTGGCTGGCTGGCTGGGGCGCGTTTCGCCTGCTGCTGGCGCAGGACATCGCGCCCGGTGAGGCGATGGGAGTGGCCACCGCACTGGGCGTGGCCTTGAGCCTGTGGGGTGACAGCTGGTGGCGTCGCGTGTTCATTGCCGCCGGTTTTCCGTTGTCGCTGGCCCTGTCCTTGCCCAGCCTGGGGCTGGCCGCCTTGCCGGCCTGGGCCTGGCTGGTGCCGCTGTTGCTGCTGCTGGCGGTCTACCCGCTGAACGCCTGGCGCGATGCGCCGCTGTTTCCCACGCCACCGCGTGCGCTGGATGAACTGCCGCGCTTTGCCATGCTGGGACCCCACGCACGGGTGTTGGATGCCGGCTGTGGTCTGGGGCAAGGTCTGGCGGCGCTGCGCCGGGCCTATCCGCAAGCGCAATTGCATGGGCTGGAGGGCAGCTGGCCGCTGCGCTGGGCGTGCGCGTTGCGCTGCCCCTGGGCCCAGGTGCGCCACGGCGACATCTGGGCGGCGGACTGGTCGGGCTACGACCTGGTTTACCTGTTTCAGCGCCCGGAAAGCATGCCCCACGCCGTGGACAAGGCGCGTGCCGAACTGCGCCCCGGTGCCTGGCTGGTCAGTCTGGAATTTGAGGCCAGCGCACTGCGGCCAACAGCACAGTTCACCGCACCCGGTGGCAAAATGGTATGGTTGTACCAGGCGCCCTTTGCGACGCCACAAGGAGACTGAGCATGCCATCCGAACCTTCCGCAGTCCAAGCCGCTGTGACCGATGCGAACGAAATCCCGCATGCCCGGCAGGTGTTGTTATTGGCCTTGACCACGCTGGCCGAACAGCGCGAAGCGGATTCCGAGAGCCACATCCTGCGGGTGCAGAACTATGTGCAGACGCTGGCCCAGGCCCTGTCCAAACACCCCAAATTTGCCGAACTGCTGACACCGGCCTACATCGACACGCTTTACTTGAGCGTGCCGCTGTACGACATGGGCTCCATCGGCATTCCCGACCGCATCCTGCTCAAGCCCGGGCGCCTCACAAGCGACGAACTGGCCATCATGCGCACCCACCCCACCATCGGCCACGCCGCCATTGAGCGCGCCGAAAAAACCCTGGGCCGCCCCTCGCCCCGGCTGGCTGTTACCAAGGATTTGGTGTTGTGCCACCAGGAGAAGTGGGACGGCAGCGGCTACCCGCGCGCGCTGGCCGGTGAGGACATTCCGGTGGCGGCGCGCATCCTGGCAATTTCCGATGTGTACGATGCCCTGATCAGCAGCAAGGTCTACAAGGACGGCGTGCCGCATGACAAGGCGGTGCAGATCATCTTCAGTGAGCGCGGCGCCCACTTCGACCCCGACATGGTGGACGCCTTCATCGAGATTCAGGACGAATTTGCCGCCATTGCCCAGCGCTTTGCCGACACCGAAGCCGACATGCAGCACAAGATCGAGTACATGGCCAACGCCATTGCGGAGATCGCCTCGCTGTAGGCCGGTCTGGCGCCGGCGTTATGCGCCAAATCGGCCTCTAGCCCTCGTGGAATCTTCGTGGCCAGCTACTGAATTTATAGCGAAAAGATCTTCCCCGGGTTCAAGATGTTGTGCGGATCCAGCGAGCGCTTGATGGCACGCATCATGTCCACGGCGCCGCTGCCGGTCTCGGCTACCAGGAACTCCATCTTGTGCAGGCCCACGCCGTGCTCGCCGGTGCAGGTGCCACCCAGTGCCAGTGCTCGCTCAACCAGTTGGCGGTTCAGGCGTTCGGCGGTTTCGCGCTCGGCTGGCACGTTCGGGTCGATCAGGTAGCCCATGTGGAAGTTGCCGTCGCCGACATGGCCGACCATGAAGTAGGGCAGGCCGGCCTCTTTGGCCTCGGTCACCGAGTCCAAGAGCGCATCGGCCAGGCGCGAGATCGGCACGCAGGTGTCGGTGGTGATGGCCTTGCAGCCGGGGCGCGACTGCACGCCGGCAAAGTAGGCGTTGTGCCGCGCGGTCCACAGGCGGGTGCGCTCCTCGGGCGTGGCCGCCCACTCGAACGCGTTGCCGTTGTTCTCGGCGGCAATCGCCTGCACCAGTTCCACCTGCTCGTTGACACCGGCCGGGGAGCCATGGAACTCCATGAGCAGCATGGCGCTCTCGGGCAGGCTGAGCTTGGAATGTTGGTTGACCACCTTCACGGTGGTGGAGTCCAGCAGCTCGCAGCGCGCAATCGGCACGCCCAGCTGGATGATCTGGATCGTGGTGTTGACCGCATCGGCCAGCGACGCAAACGAGCAGGTCGCTGCCATCACCGCCTCGGGCAGCGGATACAGCTTGACGGTGACCTCGGTAATCACGCCCAGCGTGCCCTCGCTGCCCACCATCAGGCGGGTCAGGTCGTAGCCGGCGGATGACTTCTTCGCGTGCGTGCCGGTGCGGATGACCTCGCCGCTGGCGGTGACCACTTCCAGCGCCAGCACGTTCTCACGCATGGTGCCGTAGCGCACGGCGTTGGTGCCGCTGGCGCGCGTGGCGGTCATGCCACCGATGGTGGCATCCGCTCCGGGGTCGATGGGGAAGAACAGGCCGGTCGATTTGACGGCGGTGTTGAGCTGGGTGCGCGTCACGCCGGGCTGCACGGTGACGGTCAGGTCTTCGGCATTGATGGACAGCACCTGGTTCATCTGGCTCACATCCAGGCTGATGCCACCTTCCACCGCCAGCAGGTGCCCCTCCAGCGAGGTGCCAACACCAAACGGGATCACCGGCACGCGGTGTTCTGCGGCCAGCTTGACGACGAACGCCACCTCGTCGGTGCTCTGCGCAAAGACCACCGCGCCGGGCGGCGGCACGTCGAACGAGGACTCGTCGCGCCCGTGCTGCTCGCGCACCACCAGCGCCGTGGAGCAGCGCGTGCCCAGGCGCGCCTGCAGCGCCTCAATCAGTGCCGGTGGCACGGGCCGTTGGTTCACGGTGGGCAGCAAATGCAGGGGGGGAGTAGGGGCATTCATGCAACCAGTTTACGATAGGCGCACCTTTTTTGTGCTTTCATGGAGCTGACTATGGGCAATCGCCTTTCGCAAATCGCCACCCGCACCGGGGACAACGGCACCACTGGCCTGGGCGACAACACCCGGGTTTCCAAGGACAGCCTGCGTGTGCACGCCATGGGCGATGTGGACGAGCTGAACTCCCACATCGGCCTGCTGCTGTGCGAGGACATGCCGGATGCCGTGCGCGGCCTGCTGGTGGAGATCCAGCACCAGTTGTTCAACCTGGGAGGCGAGCTGTCCATCCCCGGCTTTGAGCTGCTCAAGCCCGAGGCGCTCCTGGTGCTGGACCAGGCGCTGGAGGACCACAACGCTGACTTGCCGCGCCTGCAGGAATTCATCCTGCCGGCCGGCACCCGCGCCGCGTCCCAGGCCCATGTATGCCGCACCGTGGCGCGCCGCGCCGAGCGCGCGGTGGTGGCGCTGGGCGCGCAGGATGCCTTGAAGGACACACCGCGCCAGTACCTGAACCGCCTGTCGGACTTGATGTTTGTGCTGTCGCGCGTGCTCAACCGTTTCCGGACCGATGGCACGGTGGGGGATGACGTGTATTGGAAGAGCGAGAAGATGGCCAAGGCGGCGGCGGAGTAGGGCAGAAGACGCAGTTGGTCTGCGGTGTGTGTGCCGGAAACTGCTTAACGTCAATCCGGCCTCAACTGCCTACTGCGCGACGGGTACAGGATTACTTTGGTAGGAAATCAGACCTTGCGGGTCCGCTCCCTTACGAACTCGAACGGTCATTCGTAGCGGCCGCATGTGTTCGATCCCCGGCAATTGATAGTAGCAGCCCATAAGAGTCAACGTTGACTCTCCAACTGGTGCATTCCCTTTGAGGGTTTTCTCCGGCAAGAACTTTATTGAGATCGCCCGCGCTTTGTAATTCTCTATGACACGACCGGGAATCTGGGGGAGTCCTCGGTAAGTGTCAAAGCTGCGGTAGTGAATTTCGGTGATTGCACCTTCAGCAATCCAATCTGTTTCCTGTTCACAGGCAATACTTGCCTCATCAGTGCATGGACTGGGAGGGCACGGTGAAACAGCAATTACTTGCGTTGAAAGCCCAAGCATGTAGAGCGCGACCAGCGCTCGAAAGTGCTTGAAGAATGATGTGAATCTCATACTGCAAATTTAGCTTTTTTCTCGGACTCCGAACACGTTAGCAGTCGCTGGCCAACTACCGCAGTTGGCCCTAAGCCGTGGTCGTATGTGAACTAGTGCACTGGCTTGGGCAGCCCCCATTCCTGTCAGCCAGAGCGTCCGCTGCGCGGCCCCAGAAAAAACCACAGGATCAATCCCAGCAGCGGCAGCAGCACGACAACCAGTATCCAAAGAAGTTTCTTTTCGTTGCTGGCAGAGCTCTGGGCAATGTTGAGGATGGCCCAAATGTCGCCTGCAAGCACCAGCAGGCCCAGCAGTCCGTTGTATCCGAAGTTCATCACGGTCTTTCCTTCTATTCACCAATCTGCCCTTATACCTGTTGTGTTCGTACCGAGCAACCGGGACCACCACCTCAGCATCGGTATTCATCTGGCAGGGCAAAGAGTGGCCGGGGTGTCTCCCGCGTACGTGCACAACGCCGCCATACCATGCAACACTCGCCGACGCACCCACCATGGTGGCAACAGAACAGTCCTCAGAAAGTGACGAACAGCATGTCCGAGACAACACCCACACACAGACCCGCGTCTTTCATTCCCCAAATCCGCCTGTACCAGGACTGGTTGAAGGCGCACCGCGGTCTGTCGTTTGAAACCTACCGCGATCTGTGGAACTGGTCCATCACCGACCTCGATGCCTACTGGCAAAGCGTCTGGGATTACTTTGACCTGCAGTCACCCACGCCGCATACCGCGGTGCTGGCGAAGAACGTCATGCCCGGCGCTGTCTGGTTTCCCGGTGCGCAGACCAACTACGCGCAGCAGGTGTTCCGCCATGTGGCGCCGGCACATGCGGCCGGTTTTCCCGCCGTCATCAGCCGCAATGAAAAGGGCGAGCACCGCGAGCTGAGCTGGCCCGAACTGCGCCGCCAGGTCGCGTCGCTGGCCCTGCATCTGCAGGAGCAGGGCGTGATGCCGGGCGACCGCGTGGCCGCCTACCTGCCCAATACGCCCGAGGCCATGGTTGCCTTTCTGGCCACGGTCAGCATCGGCGCGGTGTGGAGCATCTGCGCGCCCGACATGGGCAGCAACGCCGTGCTGGACCGCTTCCAGCAAATCGAACCCAAGGTGTTGATCGCCTGCGATGGCGTGCGCTACGGCGGGCGCGACTTTGATCGCATGGGCGTGGTGCAGGAACTGCGCAATGCGCTGCCCACGGTGCGCCACGTGATCCTGCACGCCAACCTCGGAACGGCCGATGACCCACAGCATGCTACGAATTCGATAGCTGCCTGCGTCCGTTTCACGAGGGCTACCGCCAGAAATGATTCAAAGACAGCGGCGTTCGAGCCGCTCTGGCTGCCGTTTGACCACCCGCTGTGGATCGTCTACTCCAGCGGCACCACCGGCCTGCCCAAGGCCATCGTCCACGGTCACGGCGGCATGATCCTGGTGGCACTTGCGATGAAGGTGCTGCACAACGACGTGGGCTGCAGCTACGAGCCCAACAACTGGGGCGAGCGCTTCCACTGGTACAGCTCCACCGGCTGGGTGATGTGGAACGCCCAGGTGGCCGGCCTGCTCAGCGGCACCACCTGCGTGATCTTCGACGGCAACCCCGGCGCCGGCCAGCCGCAGGGCGCAAATGCCACGGCGCCGGCCCAGCCGGACTGGACCACGCTGTGGCGCTTTGCCAGCGAGACCGGCGTCACCTACTTTGGTGCCGGCGCCGCCTTCTATGCCAACTGCCTGAAGACCGGCGTGGACCTCTCCACCTGTGGCGACCTGTCGGCCATCCGCGCGCTGGGCACGACCGGATCACCCTTGTCGCCCGAGGCGCAAAACTGGGGCACCGAACAGTTCCGCCGGATTGCTCAGAACGACGCGCAGCGCGATATCTGGTGGTGCAATATTTCGGGCGGCACAGACTTCTGTGGTGCCTTCATCGGTGGCAACCGCGAGCTGCCGCAGGAACCTGGCGTCATGCAATGCCGCCTGCTGGGCTGCGCGGTCGAGGCCTGGAACGAGGCCGGCGAGCCGGTGCTGGGTGAGGTCGGTGAACTGGTCTGCAGCCAGCCGATTCCCTCCATGCCCTTGTATTTCTGGGGCGACTCCGGCAACGCGCGTTATCTGGCCAGCTACTTCGAGATGTACCCCCCCGGCCATGGCCGCAAGCCTGGCGGTGGCGATGCACCGGCGGAGATGGGCGGCGTCTGGCGCCACGGCGACTGGCTGCGGGTTGGCACCCAGGACGCGGGTGGCGAGGGCTGCGTGATCTTTGGTCGCAGCGATGCCACCATCAATCGCCACGGCCTGCGCATGGGCACCAGCGAGTTGTACAGCGCCATCGAGGTGCTGCCCGAGGTCATGGACAGCCTGGTGGTGGATCTGGAATACCTGGGGCGCGAGAGCTATATGCCGCTGTTCGTGGTGCTGCGCCCGGGCCTGACGCTGGACGAAGCGCTGCAACGAAAACTGGTGGATGCCATCAAGACCGCACTCAGCCCACGCTTTGTGCCCAATGCCATCTTCCAGGTGGCCGAGGTGCCGCGCACGCTGTCGGGCAAGAAGCAGGAGCTTCCAATCAAGAAGCTGCTGCTGGGCCAGCCACTGGAGAAGGTTGTCAACAAGGACGCGATGGCCAATCCCGGCTGCCTGGATTGGTACGTTGAATTTGCCGCTCGGCGCTTGGGGTAGTTCTTAACCCTTGGGCGCGAGGATCGCCATGGTGATGCGCGACACGCAGGTCAGCTCGCCGGCCTCGTTGCGCAGCTCGATCGCCCACACATGGGTGGTGCGGCCAATATGTACCGGGCGCGTGATGCCGGTCACCCAGCCGCTGGTAGCTGCACGCAGGTGGTTGGCATTGATGTCCAGCCCCACCACCCGGGTTCCCTCGGGGGTGGCGCAGGCAGCAGCGCTGGAGCCCAGGGTCTCGGCCAGTACCACGCTCACACCACCGTGCAGCAGGCCGTAGGGCTGGCAGGTGCGCTTGTCCACCGGCACGCGGGCCGTGATGAAGTCGTCGCCCACCTCCAGGAACTCGATGCCGAGGTGGTCGGTGGCAGTGTTGACGCTGAAGGCGGTGAGTGATTCAACCGTGGCGGGACGTTTCCAGATGGACATGGTGCGAAAGCCTTGCAAGAGTAAATGGTGAGGCTGCTGTTTTACACCGTGGCGCCGGTCAGCAGGCCGCGCTTGTGTAACATGGGTTGCACCTGCGGGTCCCGCCCGCGAAAGGCGCGGTAGGCGTGGGCCGGGTCCTGCGTGTTGCCGGTGCTGTAGATGGTACGCAGCAGGCGCTGTGCGGTGTCTGCGTCGAATGCATCACCGGCCTCGGCGAAGGCGGCAAAGCCATCAGCCTCCAGGACCTCGGCCCACATGTAGACGTAGTAGCCCGCGGCGTAGCTGGCACCGGCAAACAGGTGCTGGAAGTGCGCCAGGTAGTGGCGCTGGCCAATGTCCTCGGGAATGCCCAGGATGCGGCACTGCTCGACTTCAAACGCGGCCAGGTCCACCGGTATGCCATTGGGCAGCGCGTGCAGGGCCATGTCGATCAGGGCCGGCCCGGTGTACTGGATCGTGGCCCAGGCCTGGTCAAACTGGCGGGCGCGCTTGAGCTTGTCCAGCCACTCTGCCGGCAAAGGCTCGCCGGTCTGGTAGTGGCGCGCATGGCGCTGCAGCACCTCGGGCTCCAGCGCCCAGTTCTCGAACAGTTGTGAGGGCAATTCCACGAAATCGCGCAGCACACGGGTGCCGGCCAGGCGCTCGTATTGCACGTTCGACAGCAGCCCGTGCAGACCATGGCCGAACTCGTGGAACAGTGTGCGCACATCCTCAAAGCTCAGCAGCGTGGGGCTGGCCTTGGCAAAGTTATTGTTGTTGATGACGATGGGCAGGGTGCCGCCACCGTGGCCGGACTGGCTGCGGAACACACTCATCCACGCGCCGCTGCGCTTGGAGCTGCGGGCAAAGTTGTCGCCAATGAACAGTCCCACCAGCGCACCGTCGGCACCATGCACTTCCCACAACCGAGCGTCGGGGTGGTGCAGCGCGTGGCCCGGTTGCTCGACAAAGCGCAGGCCGAACAGGCGCTGGGCACAGTCGAACATGGCGGCGACCATGGCGTCCAGCGAGAAATAGGGTTTGAGCGCTGCCTCGTCCAGGTCAAAGCGCTGGGTGCGTACCTTGTGGGCCAGGTAGCGCCAGTCCCAGGCGGCAATCGGTGTGGGATCTTCCAGCGTGCGGGCCATCTCGGTCAGGGCCTGGCGGTCCACCTCGGCATGGGCCTTGGCGGGCGTCCAGGCGCGGTGTAGCAGGTCCAGCACGGCTGCGCTGTTGCCGGCCATGCGGTCCACCATTTCATAGTCGGCGTAGTTGCCAAAGCCGTGCAGGGCCGCCTGCTCCTGGCGCAGCGCCATGATCTGCGCCGCCACGGGGCGGTTGTCATGCGGGCCGTCCTCACCAGCGCGGGCAACGCGGGCACGCCACAGGGTTTCGCGCAGGTCGCGCCGGCTGGAGTAGGTCAGGAAGGGCTCGGCCAGTGACGGCGACAGCGTGATGGCGTAGGCATCGTCGCCCAGGCCGCGCTGCTGGGCCGCGGCGCGGGCGGCGTCCAGCAGGAAACCGGGGAGGCCAGCGCGGTCGGCCTCGGTGCGCAGCTCCAGGGTGTAGGCGGCTTCTGCGGCCAGCACATTCTGCGAGAAGCGGGTGCACAGCACGGCCAGTTCGCCCATCAGGGTGCTGTAGCGCTGGCGCTCCTGCACGCCCAGGCGGGCGCCGGCACGGGTGAAGTCCAGGTGCACACGTTCCAGCAGGCGCTGCTGCTCGGGCGTCAGATGCAGTGCACCGCGACGGGCATGCAGGGCATCAATCCGGGCGAACAGCTCCGGGTGCATATAGATGGCGCTTTCATGCGCGGCCAGGCGGGGTGCCAGGTCGCGTTGCGCCGCCTGCAAATCGGGCGATGTCTCGCTGGCCGTGAGGTTGTGGAACAGCAGGCTGATGCGGTTCAGCAGACGCCCGCTCTGGTCCAGCGCGGCCAGGGTGTTGTCAAAACTTGGGGGCGCGGCTTGCGTGGCAATGGCGTCAATTTCGGCGCGGTGCTGAGTCAGGGCCTGCTCAAAGGCGGGGGCGAAGTGCTGTGCCTGCACTTGGCCAAAGGGCGGCAGGCCATAGGGCGTGTCCCAGTGCTGGAGCAAGGGGTTGGCGGTATCCGCCGTGTGGGGAGAGGTAGGCATGCCCGGTTCCTTGGCGCGTGGCCGAAAGCCGGGAATTTTACGGACGCCAGCGCCTTTTGCCTTTCGGCACGGGAATTGCTGGTTAAGCGGAGTTGAAATTGGGTGTTAACCCTGATAGAGAAAACGCTAGGGGCCGTTCTGTCAGCTTCATGCAAAGAAACGCGTTGGCAACTTACAATGGCCGACTTCAATTTTAGCAGTTTACATACGCTGCGCCCCGAATTCCGACCCGGAGTTCAAACGCCAGTTAGTAGTTTTTCTATAAGGAAATGATTGTGCATACTAAGTTTAAAGTGCTGGTCCGCGCCTGGGTGTTGAGCATGGGCCTTACATTGGTGGGTGTGGCAGGCGTTACCGCGCCGGCCATGGCGCAAACGGCCGCACCGGCTGCCACCGCTCCCGTTGCCACTGAAGTCAAGACCGAAGCCCCCGCAGCCGCACCGGCCGCCGCCAAGCCCGCCGCCGAAGCCACTGAGAACCCCTACGGCATTGCAGCCCTGTGGAAGACGTCCGACGCCGTCGCCAAGACCGTGTTGTTGATTCTGGCCATCATGAGTATGGGCAGCTGGTACATCCTGGCGGTCAAGATGCTGGAGCAGCGCAAGGTCGGCGCGTATGGACGCGAAGCCGCCGAAAAGTTTTGGGGAGCCGGTACCGTGGCCCAGGGCGCTGCTGCCTTGAATAAAGATAGTCCCTACCAGTTCATCGCGTCCGCTGGCCTGGAAGCGACCAAGAAGCACGGCGGTCTGATGGGGCACATCCCCCTGAACGACTGGATTGCCATGAGCATTCAGCGTTCCGTGGACCGCGTGAATCGCGAAATGCAGGGTGGCCTGTCTTTCCTGGCAACCGTGGGTTCCATTTCTCCCTTCGTCGGTCTGTTTGGTACGGTGTGGGGCATCTACCACGCGCTGACGGCCATTGGTATTTCTGGCCAGGCTTCCATCGACAAGGTGGCCGGCCCCGTGGGTGAAGCCCTGATCATGACCGCCATCGGCCTTGCCGTGGCCGTACCCGCCGTGCTGGCCTACAACTGGCTGGTGAGCCGCAACAAGGGTGTCATGGACGACGTGCGCGGCTTTGGCAGCGATTTGCACTCCGTTTTGCTGGGTTCTGTCACCAAGAGCTAAGACGTTGCGTAATTTACGCAGAAGGATGGCTCTATGTCTATGAATGTAGGCAGCCCGGACGGCGACGAAGACGCCGTCATTGCTGCAATCAACACCACCCCTCTGGTGGACGTGATGCTGGTGATGCTGATCATTTTCCTGATCACCATTCCTGTTGTCACCACGTCCATTCCCGTCTCCCTGCCCAAAGAGCGGGTTGAAGTTCGGGAAACCAAGCCAGAGAACATCATTATTTCTGTGGACACGGCTGGCGGTATCTTTTGGTACGACCAGCGGGTGCCCAATGTGGAGGCCTTGGTCGACAAACTGAAAAAAGTCTCGACCGTAAAGCCACAGCCTGAAGTGCAGATTCGTGGCGATATGGCTTCCCGATACGAAGGTGTCGGCAAGATCCTCTACGCATGTCAGCGCGCAGGTATCGTCAAAGTGGCGTTCATCACTGAACCGCCCGCACTGGGCGGCTGAGGCCACACCAGTTTTGGAAGGAATCCCATATGTCTATGAATGTAGGAAGTCCCGGCGGGTCGGGCGAACCTGAAGTCATGATGGACATCAACACCACGCCGCTGATTGACGTGATGCTGGTGTTGCTGGTGATGCTGATCATCACCATCCCCATCCAATTGCACGCTGTCAACCTCGACATGCCGGTTGGTACACCGCCCGCCAATAACATCAAGCCGGAGAAGATCCAGATCGATATTGACGAGCGCAGTGTGGTGTATTGGCAGGGTTTGCCGGTTTCGGCCGAGGAACTGGAAACCAATATGGCCGTCGTCAGCCAACAGGCGTTACAGCCCGAAGTGCACATTCGGCCCAACAAGGCATCGCAGTACGCTGTGTTTGCCAATGTGCTGTCCACCTCCAAGCGCAAAGGCTTGACCAAGATGGCAGTGATCGGAAGCGAGCAGTTTGTCCAATGAATACGCTCGGCTTGCATCCGGTCTATAAACCGAAGGACCCCTCGCGACGCTACAAGGGCATCGCGATTGTGGTCGCACTGCACATTCTGATTGGCTGGGGCATCGTCTCCGGCACCGCAAAAAATGCGCTGGTGGCTTTGAAGAAGCCGCTTGAAGCCGTGGTGATCCAGGAAGTCATCATTCCTCCGCCACCTCCACCGCCTCCCAAGCAGATCAAGCCGCCGGAAGCACCCAAGGTTGAGGCACCGCCGCCGCCCTTTGTGCCGCCGCCGGACGTGGCTCCGCCCGTGACATCGACGGCACCAGCCATTGTGTCGGTGGCCACACCGCCCCCGACTCCGGCCGTCATTGCACCGCCGGCCCCACCGGCACCGCCGAAGCCGGCGGCAAACCGGTCGGACATCGGTGTGGCCTGCCCAACCCAGACCAAGCCTGAAATGCCCCGCAAGGCGCTTCAGGATGGCTCGGAAGGCGTGGTCAAGGCCCAGGCCCTGATCAAGGATGGTTCCGTCAGAGACGTCACCATTCTGTCTGGCCCGCGGATATTCCATGCCGCCGTCAAGGCCGCGATGATGCAGTACAAGTGCACGACTGATTCCGGTGAAATACTGGCCACTCAGGAGTTCATTTTCAAGCAGGAATGATGTTCTGAGACGTGCGCAGGACGACCCGCTAGACGGGGCCTTTCTTGCAAAGCAAAAAGCCACCTTCGGGTGGCTTTTTTTCGCCCCAATGACCCACAAAAAAAGGCCACTCCGCAGGGAGTGGCCTTTAACCCGAAATGTATCTGAATCAGGCGGACATCGGTAACACCGTTGTCCGCCTGGTGCTGCAAGCTATCAGAACTTGCGGCTGTACTGCACGCCGAGGCGCACAGAGCGGGGGTCGGTGTAGGACGTAACCATGTTGGCCGTTGGGCTGGTGGTGTACAGCAAACGGTTGTTCTGGCCTTCGTCCACGGCTTGGGCAGTCTGGGCATCGAACACGTTCAACACGTCAATCTTGAACACCAGCCCTTTGACGGACTGGGGCTTGTACTGCAGATTCAGGTCGAAGCGGATATCCCATGGCAGGTCACCCGCATTTCCACGGTTCGGATCCATGCCGGGGCACAGATAGAACGTGGAGCCGTACTGGATCAGACCCAGGCCTTGGTTATCAATGGCGGCTGGAATGCTGCAGGTCTTGGCGGAAGGACGTCCGGAAGCCGCCAACATGTTGGCGCCAACAGCCCACTCGTTGCTGACCTCGTACAAGCCGTATGCCTTGATCTGGTGGGTACGGTCATTGGGCAAACGACCGATGCTGTTCAGATTGTTCTCCGGGAAGTCCCATGTGGAGGTGAAGCCGACGTCCGCCTGGCCATTGTCCGACTTGGTCTGGCCTTCGTGGTTACCGTAGTCGCGTGACCAGGTGTACATGAACTTGCCGTACCAGCCATTCTTCAATGGGTGCTCAAACATCAGGTCAAGCGCGGTGTAATCGCGTTGCAGATCGTCCGGGAAGCCCAGCTCAGCGGCGCTCAGGGTCACCAGACGGCGATTGCCTGCGGCATCCACCACCACATTGAAGGTGTTTTCCATGCCAGGATTGAACAATGCACCAGCCCAGTTGTGTTCAAAGGCAGAGGTGTCGGCAATACCCATCTGTTTGAGCTTCTTGATGATGGCGCGGCTGTCCGAGTAATCATCGATGGTGCTCTTGAGCTTGCGGTAGGTCACGCGGGCGCCCATGTTGTAGTCACTGCCCACAGCCTTCTCAAAGCCAAGGCTGAACTCGTCCTGCGAGTGGGACTTAATGTCCACCGCAGCCAGGTCACGCACGTCCTTTTCCTGGCCCAACTCGTTGTTGGCAGAAATGGTCGGGCTGATCTGGCGCAAACCCAAAGGAGCACCCGTCACAGGATCCACACCGGTGTAGGTATAGGAGGTATCTGTGTTAACCGATGGACCGGCGAAACGCACAGCCAGATTGGCTGGCAGTGGCAGGTTGTAGCGGCCAGCGGTACCGAATACCTTCAGCGATGCGTCACCGTTCACGTCCCAGGTGGCTGCAAATCGGGGCGCGATCTGCTGCTTCTGTTCAATGAATGTTTCACCGGCTGTGTTCTTGTTGGCGTACTGCTCGTTGCGGATGCCGAACGTCAGCAGCACGTCCTTGGTCATCTGATAGCGGTCTTCAATGTACTGCGCGGACTGGTCCACGGTTGGAATGGCTCCAACGGTCTGGACATTCTTGGTCACATAGCAACCACCAACGCCAGCTTGTCCAGCTACCGTACAGGTTGCACCCAAGCCGCCACCCTGAACGGGAGACATGGTGAAGCCGTTGGGAACGGACACACCCAGGTCAGCTGCACGCACGTAGTTCCAGGTGTTGCCACCGGCGCTGGTGGTGCCGTTTACGCCACGGATGCGGTTGTTGTCGATACCGGCGCGCAGGGTGTGTGCCTGTGCAACCTTGTACTCAACGTCCAGTCGCATACCCTTGTTGGTGTCTTGTGCGTCAGGTCGCAGAATCGCAGATGTAAATCCCTGGGGGTTGCTGGGGAAGTAGTTGATACCGTCAGCACGCGAGTCCAGCGGTGCGGTGATGGGAGCAACGCCAGGCTGGTAGCCAAACGGATCCTGAACACGCGGCGTATAGGACTGGCCAAACACGGCCTGCACGGTCAGATCGTCATTGATGTAGCCGGTGTACTTCAGGATGTCAATGGATGCGCCCTGCGACGCCTGCAGGGCCGCGCCCGTAGCGCTCAATCCCAGAATACCGCTGGCGTAGTTGACAAACTTGGCGCCACCATTTTGAACAGAACCGCGCTGCAGGGTGGTGTAGTTAAAGCCGTAGTAACGGTCTTCAACCAACGACTTGTCGTCAATGCGGGTGTATTCCAGATGGTGGTCTGGTGTGATGTTCCAGTCCAGCTTCAGCAGCGAACGGGGAACTTGCGAGTATTGCTCCAGCCAGCCAATGGATGAATTCGAAGTGCTGGTGCGCGCCAAACGGGCCGTCTGACGCTCGACGTTGGTTTTTTCTGCCGCAAAGTACAGGAACAGCTTGTCTTCAATCAGCGGACCGCTGATGTAGCCGTTGATGCCGTATTCATTGCGGATGTCGCCCTCTTTGTAGTTGTAGACCCGGCCATCGGTGCCGGATGTATTGGCAGATCCGGTGACGGGGTAGTCGATGTTCTTGGCCTTGGCACGCAGGGAATTGGGTGCCCAGGTGGCCCCAATGCCAGCTTCCCACTGGTTGGAACCACTCTTGGTGGTGATGTTGATCACGCCACCGGTGGAGCGTCCAAACTCTGCACCGTAACCGCCGGTGATGATCTGTGCCTGATTGATGGCGCCGAACGGCAGGGACGAGTAGCCCACCTGATACAGGCTGTTGGTAACCGGGAAACCATTGATAAAGGCTGCATTTTCCGAGGGGCCTGCGCCGCCGAAGCTGGCTGCGTTGTTGCCGTAACGGTAGTCGCCGCGGGTTGTTGCGGGGGCCATTTGCACAATGTTCGCAACCGCTGGTGCCATGGGGATGGCGGCCAATTCCTTGGCGGTAAACACCGAGCCAGCGTTGGCTGTTGTCACGTCCAGCTTCTTGGCTTGACCAGTCACGACCACGGAACCCAGCGTGGAGAAGGACACTTCGCTACCTTGTCCGATCAGCACTTCGACGTTCTTGGAGCTGACCATGGCGCCACCCTTTTCGAGGGTCACCTTGTAGTTGCCGGTGGGCAACGACAGCGCCTGGAAGCGGCCTGTGGCGTCAGGCGTAACGGTTCGCTTCAGACCAGTGCCAGTGTTTTCAATGACAACAACTTCACCCGCCTTGGCTTGACCAAAAATATTGCCGGTGGCGTTGGATTGCGCCATTGCGCCGGTAGATACCGTAGCTGCAATAGCCAGTAGCACTGCATGCGCGAACACAGTTCGCTTGAACGTAGTTTTTCGACCCATATTAGGAATCTCCAAAAAGTTTCGGGAGTCTCATTCCTCCCTGTCAATGGTTTGACGGCCCGCACGCCCTCTTTTGGTGGATTGGTAAACCCACCAGCCCAAAAAAGTGCAGACCCACTTACAGTTTCATCAGCTATTTGTCACTGACAGATGTTTTTCAGCAAGAGCCACACCCGGCAGAAAAAATAACTTCCGTGCGCCATGGTAGGAAGCCCGTAAGGGTTTTGTAAATAAGGTGTTCCGGCAAAAGTTTCTAAACTGTTACTTAAGTACAACGAAACGACACAAATAATATTTCACCCTCATGACAACCTGGGCAAGGCGCGCAAATCGCGGATCGCTGGTTGTGTCCAAGTCCAGCCGGCCAGGCCCAATGCACCAAAACCGCCCAGTGCCAGCGCGGCCTGCAGCCCCAAATGCTCGCCCAGGTAGCCACCCAGAAGCGCGCCCGGCGCCGCAGGGATGAGGATCAGCCATCGCATGGTGCTGGTCATGCGGCCCAGTAGCGGTTCGGGCGTGACGGCCTGCCGCAATGCCAGAAAGTTGATAAATATCAATACGGCACCCAGTGCGAAGCACAACTGCATGAATACAAAGCTTGCAATGCCGATGCTCCCGGGGCCGGTGATCAGTGCCAGTTGGAGCCAGCCCAAGCCGCACAGCCCAAAGCCGAGTACCAGGCAGGGGCCGGGACCGATGTGGCTGGATATGCGGTTTCCCTGCGTCGCCGCAACCACGGACCCCACGCCCAATGCGCTGTAGCACCAGCCCACTTCGGACTCGGTCAGCCCCAGTGTGCGGGTGGCAAACAGGATTTGCACCACCATGGCTTCTTTGTAACAGAACTGCCAGCAGCCCACGGCCAGGGCCAGACGGGGGAGCAAGGGGTGTGATTTCACAAAACGCATGCCCTCCAGCAGATCGCGCCCGAAGTGCCGGTCCGGGTTGGGTTCACGCACCTCCGCAATGCGTATTCCCCGCAGAATCACGATGCTGACGGCCAGCAGTGCGGCATCGGCCAGCAAAGCCCATGGAGCCCCCACCAGTTTGATGAGAACGCCCGCCATGCCCGGGCCGGCAACCTCCGCTCCCGAGCTGGCCAGTGCGTTCTTGGCGTGGGCTTCCACCAGGCGTTCACGTGGCACGATCTGAGTCAACACAATTTGTGATGCGGACCCTGATGTCACAAAAATGCAGCCCAATGTGAATCCGACCAAGTACAGATAGCCCATGCTCAAATAACCGAGATACCAGGTCAGCGGAACACTGGCCAGCACCACGGTCACGATGCACAGGCCCAGCACATACACAGGGAGTTTGCGGACCCGGTCCAGCCACACCCCGGCGGGCAGGGAGAAAAGAACGAACGGAGCCAACTCGGCCGCTGTCAGAAGTCCGATCTGGGAGGGCGTTGCATGCAACAGCACCGCTGCCGTCAGAGGCAGCGCCAGCATGGTCACCTGGTTGCCAAATGAGCTGATCAGGATGGACAGCCACAGGCGCAGATAGTGGGGATCACCCAGCAGACTGCGCGGATACTGGTCCTTCAGCATCCTGGCAGCCTTAACTCAGGATGCAGGCGGACTGGGTCTGGGGCGTAATCGAGCGCAGGGGCGGAACTCCCTGTGCGCACTCGGCAATGGCCTTGGGGCAGCGGGTGCGGAACACGCAACCCGACGGCGGGTTGATGGGCGAAGGCAAATCCCCCTGCAATAATTGCAGCGCCTTGGCCCGCTCAAGCCGGGGGTCCGGGACCGGAATGGCCGACAGAAGCGCCTGTGTATAGGGGTGACTTGGGGCGTCGTAGAGGGCATGCTTCTGGGCCAACTCCATGGCCCGTCCCAGGTACATCACCATGACCCGCTGGCTGATGTGTTTCACCACCGCCAGATCATGGGCGATAAATACCAGCGACAAGCCCATTTCGGCTTGCAACTCTTTCAGCAGGTTGATGATCTGCGCCTGAATAGAGACATCCAGCGCCGACACCGGTTCGTCGCAGATAACGACCTGGGGTTGCAGAATCAGGGCTCTGGCAATGCCGATGCGCTGGCACTGGCCGCCGGAAAATTCATGGGGATAGCGGTTGATCTGCTGCTCCGTCAGCCCGACGCGCAGCATCATGGCGAGTACGCGCGTATTGTGCTGGGCCGTGCTCAATTCGGGCACGTGGGTTCGCAAGGGCTCACCAATGATTTGCGCGACGGTCATGCGCGGGTCCAGCGATGCCAGTGGATCCTGAAAAATCATTTGCACCGTCTTGCGCTTGGCCTGCCAGGCTTGTGGGCTGGCGCCGCGCATTTCGTCACCGTTCCAGATGACGCTACCGTCGGTGATGGGCACCAGATTGAGCAGGGCCCGCGCCAGTGTGGATTTGCCGCAACCCGATTCGCCCACAATCCCCAGGGTCTCGCCGGCGCGCAGATCGAAGGAAACGCCGTCCACCGCTTTCAGGAATCGCGTGGGTGTCCATGGCCAGGCGTTGTCACCGCGAATCGGGAAGTGGACGCGCAAGTCCCTGACGGACAACAGGGGTTGCGTCTGGGTCGCAGTGGTGTTGGGTGCGCTGGTCATGCCAGGGCTCCTTGTTCCATTTTCAGGCGCTCTAAATTCTGTGTCACGTCTTCAATCGGCAGATGGCATGCGCGAAGCACCTGGGCATCGTGGGCAGCAGGCGCGAAAGTGGGCCGCTGTGTTCCGCAATGAGGCAGGGCCATGGCACAGCGCTCGGTAAAGGGGCAGCCAGCCGGAAGCCTGGCCATGTTCGGAGGCGCGCCGGGAATAGCCAACATGGGTGCGTCGCCACCCTCCAGTCGCGGAACCGCTGCCAGCAGGCCGGCGGTATAGGGGTGGGACGGCCGGTAGAAAATGGCCTCTGCATTGCCCTGTTCCATGACCTGACCGCCATACAGCACCATGACTTCGTCACACAGGCCCGCCACCACGCCCAGATCGTGGGTGATCATGACAATGGCGGTGCCGAAATCGCGCTGCAGTTCGCGCATCAGAATCAAGATCTGGGCTTGCACCGTGACGTCCAGGGCCGTGGTGGGCTCGTCCGCTATCAGTACGTCGGGCTCACACAGCAGCGCCATGGCAATCATCACCCGCTGGCGCATGCCGCCGGAAAACTCGTGGGGGTACATCATGATGCGTCGGGCCGCCTCGGGCATCTTCACCGCATCCAGCGCCTGCACCGCTTTGACGCGCGCGTCCCTGCGACTCATGCCCTTGTGGAACTCCAGCACCTCCGTCATCTGCCGTTCGACCGTGAGGTAGGGGTTCAAGGAGGTCATGGGATCCTGGAAGATCATGGCAACGCGGTTGCCGCGGATGCGATTCAGGTCGGCCGTTGGCATGCTCAACAGGTCCTGCCCTTTGTACAGCACCTGACCCGTCGCCTTGCCGTTGGTGGTAAGCAGCCCCATCATGGCCAGTACGGACTGACTCTTGCCGGAGCCGCTTTCGCCGACGATGCCCAGTGTCTGGCCCCGGTCAAGGCTGAAGCTGATGCCATTGACCGCGCTGACCAGACCATCGGGGGTCTGAAACTTCACCCCCAGTTGTTTGACATCCAGGAGATGCATTGGTGTCGTGCTCATGCTTCAGCGGTCCTTGGGGTCGAGTGCATCGCGCATGCCATCGCCGATGAAGTTGAAACAATACAGGGTGATGGAGAGCAAGACGCCGGGAAACAGCAGCAGCCAGGGCGAAACCTCCATGACATTGGTGCCGTCCTCAATCAGTACGCCCCAACTGGTCATGGGCTCCTGAATGCCCAGCCCGAGGAAGGACAGTACCGACTCGGTCAGGATCACGCCCGGCACGGTCACGGTGGTGTAGATCACCACGACGCCCAGAAGATTGGGCACGATGTGTGTGGTGATGATGCGGTGAATCGGCACGCCAATGGAACGCGCCGCTTCCACATATTCGCGCGAACGCAGCGACAGGGTCTGGCCCCGCACGATGCGCGCCATGTCCATCCAGGAGAAAACCGTGATGGTGATCACCACCAGGTAGAACTCGCGGCCCAGTATGGTGACAAGCAGAATGGCGATCAGCAGATAGGGAATGGCGTACATCATGTCCACGATACGCATCATGAACGCATCCACCTTCCCACCCACAAACCCGGCCACGGCGCCCCAGGCAATGCCGACCGTGACGGAAGCAAAGGTGGCCATGAGGCCCACCATCAGGGAGATGCGCCCACCCACCAGGCAGCGCACCAGCAGATCGCGCCCGGCCTCATCGGTTCCCCAATAGTGGGTATTGGCGAGTGACGGCGCCACGCTCATGGCATCCCAGTCGGCGGTGTCAAAGGCGTGGGGAAGAATCCAGGGCCCTACGATGCAGGACAGAATAATGAAGCTGAGCACGCCGAGGCTGATGGCCGCGGCCTTGTTGCGGAAGAAGCGGATGCGGGCATCGGCCCACAGGTTGCGCGGCGGATTGCCGGGCTCGGGGAGCTGGCTCAGGCTGTTGACCAGGCCATCGTGCTTTGCGGGTGTCAGGGGGTTCACGTTGGGTCCAATATTGACGGTTTGGCGCGCGCCATTAGTAGCGGATCTTGGGATCCAGCAAGGCGTAGGCCAGGTCCACCAGCAGGTTCATGGTGACGGCCAGCACGGTGACCAGAACCACCAGGCCCAGCACCAGGGTGTAGTCGCGGTTGCCCGCCCCATTGACGATCAACTTGCCCAAACCGGGCAACGAGAAAACTGTCTCGGTGACCAGTGCCGCTGTGATCGAACTGATGGTCAGCGGACCCAGCGTGGAGACAACCGGAAGCAAAGCGGGTTTCAGCGCGTGGCGCAGCACCACCACGCGCTCGGGCAAGCCCTTGGCACGGGCGGTGCGGATGAAGTTGCTGTGCATGACCTCAATCAGGCTGCCACGCATGACCCGGCCAATGGTGGATACATTGATGAAGGTCAGCAGCGCGACCGGCAGCACCATGAACTGGATGGAAAAGTCATTCCAGCCACCGGCCGGCAGCCAGTGCAGCGCAATAGCAAACACCATGATGAGCACGGGTCCAATGACAAAGGACGGGAAGGCGCTGCCGATATTGCCAACCAGCATGACGACATGGTCCACGACGCTGTTTTGACGCAGCGCTGCGACGATGCCCACGGCCACGCCAATAAAGATGGACAGCAGCATGGCAGTACCGCCAATGGCCAGGGAAACCGGGAGCGCCTTGGCCACCAGATCATTCACAGACCAGTCCGCATAGCGGAACGATGCGCCCAGGTCGCCGGCCAGCAAACCTTTCAGGTACAGCAGGTATTGCTGCCACAGCGGCAGGTCCAGGTGGTACTTGGCTTGCAGGTTGGCCAAAACGGCAGCGGATACCTGGCGTTCGGAGTCAAAAGGGCCGCCCGGGGTAGCGTGCAGCAGGAAGTAGCACAGCGATATGACCGCCAGCAGGGTCGGAAACGTCGCCAGAACCCGGCGCAAGGTGAAAGACCACATGGAGAGGCCCCTTCCTCAGTGCTTGATGATGTAGAGATCTTTGCTGCGGTAGCGGTCCTGGGCGTTCTCCAGCGAATAACCACCCACATAGGATTTCACCAGCCGAGGCAGTGAGTACTGCACCAGCGGGATGATGGGGTAGTCGTCCATGATCTGCTTGGATGCCTGGGTCAACAGCGCCTTGCGCTTTGCGGGGTCAACCTCTTGCACCCCCTTGTTGATCAACTCTTCAGCGGCGCGGTTGCAGTTGAAATTGTTGTTCTGGTCCGAATCACAGCGGATCAGTGCCAGCAGGGAGGTCGCATCGTTGTAGTCGGCAATGAAGCCGTTGCGCGCCATCTGGAAGTCGCCGTCGTGGCGCTTTTTGAGCAGCACTTTGAACTCCATGCTCTCGGTCTCAATGTTCAAGCCAAGCTTGGATTTCCACTCGGAAGCGGCAAAGATGGCCATCTTCTTGTGGTACTCGCTGGTGTTGTACGAGAAGGTGAATTTCGTTCCGGGTTTGACGCCTGCCTCTGCCAGCAGCTTCTTGGCTTCGGCCACCTTTTTTTCCATGGGCCAGTTGGCCCATTCATATGGCGTGACATCCGCGCCCTCTATGCCCGCCACCATTGCGCTGTACGCCGGTGTCTGCCCATCGGCTGTTACGCGATTGGCCAGAATATCGCGGTCAATGACCATGGAAAGCGCCTTGCGCACGCGCACATCCTTGAAGGCGGGATTCTGATTCTGGTAGGAGTAGTAGCGCAACCCCAGCATCGGGGCGTTGCGGATTTCCTTGGGGTATTGCGCCTTGTACTTTGCATAGGTTCCGGGCGGCAACTGGTAGACCCACTCGTTCTCGCCGGACTCGTACAACTTGACGTCGGCGTAGCCGTCCTCAATCGGCAGGTAGGTCACCTTGGTGAGCTGCACATTGGCAGCGTCCCAATACTGGG
Organism: Burkholderiales bacterium; assembly: GCA_038327925.1. Lineage (GTDB taxonomy): Bacteria > Pseudomonadota > Gammaproteobacteria > Burkholderiales > Burkholderiaceae_C > Allorhodoferax. The sequence goes on from JBBQLM010000001.1 coordinate 40,992, forward strand.
GATTCTTTTCAATGACCACCCGGTTGTTGACCTGCCATTCCTTCAGCACGTAAGCCCCATTGCTGATGAGCTTGCCGGGCTTGGTCCAGTCCTTGCCATGCTTTTCCAGGGAGGCCTTGTGCACCGGCCCCAGGTTGTTGTTGACCATCAGAGCCGGCAGGAACGTCAGGGGGACGGAGGTCTTGACCTCCAGGGTCAGCTTGTCAATGGCCTTGACGCCAATCTCGCTGGGGGGCTTTTGGCCGGAGGTCACTTCCTTGCCGTTGGCCAAAAAGATGCCGTAGGTCGCGGCATAGGTGGATGCCGTCTTGGGGTCCACGAAGCGGCGAATGCCATAGACAAAATCCTCGGTCGTGACCGGATCACCGTTGGACCACTTGGCGTTGTTGCGCAGCTTGAACACCCAGGTGGTGGGATTGGTCTGCTTCCAGCTTTCAGCGACGCCCGGCACCACTTTGCCGGCGCCGTCGTTGGCCGTCAGGCCTTCGAACAGGTCGCGGGTCAGGTTGTTGGCGCCAACCGACTCAGCCAGTGCGGGGTCCAGCGTCTCGGTTTCCGAGCCGTTGTTGCGAATCAGGGTTTGGGTGGGGTGCAGTGCCGTGCCCGGTGGAATGACCGCTGCGAAGCTTGTGCCCACGAGAGCCAGGGTCAGGGCCGCGAGGGCCGTCAAATGGATATGCGATTGCATGGTGATTCCTAATCAGTGAGGGCTGACGTGGTTCGTTGTGCAAACTTCAGTCAGTCCTGCCGGGTTGCAGATAAGCATTCGAGGAAAGTGCCGCATTGTAGGGGTTGGTAAACCCGCTACTGCTTGGGCAGTTTATCGGTATCGATATCGACGTAGCGCCAGAATGCGCGCGATGTGGGATGGCGGCGGTAACCAATCAGCCACGGCTGCATCACGTCGGTGCGGATGCGGTGGGTGTTGAACTTGTAGGGCATATAGGCCACCAGAATCTTGACCATTTTCTGCATGAGGGCCAGGCGTTCGGGGCCATCAGGCATGACCACCTGCTGGCGGTACAGCTTGTCGTATTCGTCATTCTGGAAACCCGCCAGATTGTCCTCGTACTTTTGCGGCCCGTAACCAAAGGTCATAAAGCTGCCACCGTCTGGCGACGTGGCCGAATTGCCCAGGCCCCACATCATGAGCTTGCCAGCACGGGCGGCCTTCAGGTTTTCGGGCCACTTGGCGGTCTTGAACACGATCTGGATGCCCACCGCCGTCATGCTTTTCTTCCACACTTCGTTCAGCTCGCGATCCGCCGCAGACGGTGAGGTTGCATATTCCAGCACCAGCGGTTTGCCGTCGGGCATGTCGCGCCAGCCATCACCGTCCTTGTCCACATAACCAAACATGTCCAGTAGCGCTTTAGCGCGGGCCGGGTTGTAGTCGCTCAGCTCGGATTTGAACTTGGGATCGTAGCCCCAGGTATTGGGCGGAATGGCACCCTGGGCCGCAATGGCCTGGTTGCGTCGGGGCAGGCGAATTTCTTCCTCGGTGTTGTAAGCCAGTGCAATGCCCCGCCGCAGTGCCACCTTCTCGGTGGAGTTGCCTCCTACCGTGGGGTTATCCATGTTGAAGAAGGAAAAAGTCAGTTCAGGCGCTGCATAGCGCTCAATGCGGATGCCCTTCTTGACCAGATTGGGGGCTAGTTTGTTGTTGGGGATCACCTGATTGGCAAACTGGGCCGGCAGGTACATCAGAAAGTCATGCTCATTGCCCAGGAACGAGAGCCAGCGTGGCTGCACCTCATCGATGATGGAAATTTCCACCTTGTCCAAGATGGGAATGCGCTTGCCCTTCATCTGGCGGTAGATTTCCTGCGACAAGGTGTCGTTGGCCGGGGGCTCGGCCTCGTAATATTCTTCGCGGAAATTGGGGTTCTTCACAAAGCTAATCTTGGACGAGCGCGTCCACTGGTCCAGCTTGAATGGCCCGGTGCCCACCGGGTGTTCCATGATCTTGTCGCCGTATTTCTCTACCACTTCACGCGCCATGGCGCCCCAGACGCTGGCCTCCGTCAATTTGTAAATAAAGCGCGGCTGGGGGTCCTTCAGTTTGAACTGGATGGTGTAGCGGTCGAGTGCGCGCAGGCCCTCCACCTCGGTGTCGTAGTTGAAGCTGGCACCCGGTTTCTCGGCCTCACGGCGCAAGGCGTCCATGCCCAGCAGCTTGACTTCCTCCAGATCGGAATACGTTTGGCTCTTGGTCTTGGGGTCAAAAATCCGCTTGAAACTGTAGACAAAATCCTGCGCGGTCAGCTCGCGCTTCTTGCCACCAAAGGCGGGATCATCCGAGAAGTAGATACCGGGCTTGACCTTGACCGTGAAGGTCTTGAAGTCATCGGCAATGACCGGCATGCCCTGCGCCACATTGGGAACCACCTTCGCGGGCCGCGCCAGGTAGTCGTAGCGGTACAGCGCATCAAACATGTTCTCGGTGGCTGTGCGCGAGTAGTAGTCCGAAATCTGCGCCGGGTCGAACCCGGTCTCGGCAATTTCAAACGCATAGCGCAGAACCTTATCGGCCTGAGTCTTGCTTGGAGCCTCCCCATTGGCGCCAAAACCCCAGCACAGCACAACCAAGGCCGCGCCTATTCTTCCTAAACCCATAGTCACCCTCATACAAACACCAATGCCTAAAGCAAAACGTGCAAGCATAATCCGCGCCTTGTTCCGCTGCATCAGCGTTTAACCCTAGTCTCCCCAATCTATGCTTTCCTACATCCTGCGACGCATCTGGCAAATGCTTCCCACCCTGCTGGGGGTGATTCTGCTCATCTTCTTCCTGTTCAAACTGTTTGGGGGTGACCCGGTCGAGATCATGGCCGGTCTGAGGGCCTCCCCCGAACGGCTGGCCTCGCTGCGAGCGCAGCTGGGCCTGGACAAATCCGTGTTGGAGCAGCTCTGGGTCTTTGTGCAGCAGGTCTTCACCTTCAACTGGGGCAAGAGCTGGACTACGAACGAGTCCATCGCCGATATTTTTGCCACGCGCCTGCCCGCCACGCTGACCATCATGATCCCGATCCTGCTGCTGGAGGTGGTGCTGGCCATTGGTGCTGGTCTGGCCGTGGCCTATGTGCGCGGCAGCCTGACCGACCGGGCCATCATGATCATCAGCACCGTGGCGCTGTCCGTCAGCTTTCTGGTCTACATCATCGTCGGGCAGTATCTGTTTGGTTTCGTGCTGGGCTGGTTTCCGGTGCAGGGCTGGAGTGACAGCGTCTGGAAGAACCTGGCAACCTACGCACCACTGCCGGTGTTCCTGGCCGTGCTGGTGAGCCTGGCGCCGCAGACACGCCTGTACCGCAGCTTCTTCCTGGACGAAATTGGCCAGGACTATGTGCGCACCGCGCGGGCCAAGGGCGTCTCGGAAAACGCCATTTTGTTCAAGCATGTGCTGCGCAACGCCATGATCCCGATCCTGACCAATGTGGCCACCGGCCTGCCGGGTGTGTTCATTGGTTCGTTCCTGATCGAAGTGTTCTTCTCCATCCCCGGGCTGGGGCGTGAAATTCTGGTGGCGGTCAACCGCAGCGACTACCCCGTGATCCAGGCGGCCACGGTCTACCTGGCAGCGCTGACGATGGTGATCAACCTGATCACCGATGTCTTGTACAAGTTTGTTGATCCAAGGGTGACGCTGAAATGACCACCGAAATTTTGCAATCCCTTCCCCAGTCACCCGGCGTGTGGAAGCAGGCGTGGCTGCGCCTGAAGACAGACCGGGTCGGCATGGTGTCGCTGTACGTGACCCTGTTTTTCATCGTGTTGGTGTTGGCGGCCCAGTTGGGTCTGGTGGCCAAGGACTGGCAGAAAGAGGTTGGCGTGCCATTTGCCGCGCCAACCCTGGTGGGCAAAATTGCCGATGGCACCCAGAACGCCATCGTGGAAACCGTTGGTGGGCCGAATGTGGACATCAGCGATGTGGACCCGCTTGCCACCCGCTACAAGGAGTGGGATGAGCGCGCCGCCCTGTTCAAGACCGAGGTGGTGGTGAAGGCCGACACGCTGCCCTTTGGCGCCGACCAGCAGGGGCGCGACGTCTTCAGCAAGGTGATCAAGGGCGCGCAGGTGTCCATCACCGTCGGGCTGACGGCAGCCCTGTTCGCCACGCTGATCGGCACCGTTCTCGGGGCCATTGGCGGCTACTTCGGTGGGCGCGCGGGCGACTTCCTGGAATGGGTTTACAACGTGTTCACCGCCATCCCCTACATCCTGCTGGTGTTCGCGCTGGCGGCGGTGCTCAAGTCCGGCCCGTTGGCGAGCACGCTGGGCAGTGGTGTCTGGACCGTGGTCATCATCTTGAGCCTGGTCGGCTGGACCGGCATTTACCGCCTGGTACGCGCCGAGTACATGAAGCACCGCTCGCGCGAATATGTGATGGCGGCCGAGGCCATTGGCGCGTCACACGCCGCGCGCATGTTCAGCCACATCCTGCCCAACATCAGCCACGTGGTGCTGGTGCAACTCAGCTTGCACGTGGTGGGTTTCATCAAGGCCGAAGTCATCCTGTCCTACCTCGGCCTGGGTGTGCCGATTGACATGGTCAGCTGGGGCACCATGCTGGCCGAGGCGCAAACCGAACTCGTGCAGGGCAAATGGTGGCAACTGGCCACCGCGACCCTGTTCATGGCCACCTTCGTCACGGCATTTGCGCTGCTGACGGACGCCCTGCGCGATGCGCTGGACCCTAAGCTGCGATAGTGATTTTCTTGGGGTCAGACCACTTGCGCAGCAATGTGCTCTGACCCCAACTGATTAGGTAAGACATGAATAATTTAATTAGCGTCCAGAACCTCCATGTGTCGTTTCGCATGAGCAAGACCGAGACGGCACAGGCCGTCAAGGGCGTGAGCTTCGACATTCCCGCCAACTCCACGGTGGCCCTGGTGGGTGAATCCGGCAGTGGCAAGAGCGTCACCGCCATGAGCATCGTGCGTCTGTTGCCCGACAACGCCATCCTGGGTGCCGACAGCAAGATCCTTTACGACGGGCGCGACCTGTTGAGCGCCTCGGTGGAAGACATGCGTGCCCTGCGTGGCCGCGACATTTCGGTGGTGTTCCAGGAGCCCATGAGCTCGCTGAACCCGGTTTTCACCGTGGGTGAGCAGATTGCCGAGGTGCTGCGCATTCACATGAAGCTCAACGCCCGCCAGGCACTGGACCGTGCGCTGGAGCTGATGACCGAGGTCGGCATCCCCAACCCCAAGGAGCGCCTCAAGTCCTACCCGCACCAACTCTCCGGCGGCCAGCAGCAGCGCGTGATGATTGCCATGGCCATCGCCTGCGAGCCCAAGCTCTTGATCGCCGACGAGCCCACCACCGCGCTGGACGTGACCGTGCAGCGCCAGATCACCGACTTGATCGCCCGCCTGCAACAGCGCAAGAAGATGAGCGTGCTGTTCATCAGCCATGACTTGGGCCTGGTGGGAGAAATTTCGGACCAGGTCATCGTCATGCGCCACGGCCAGGTGCGCGAAACCGGCGATGTGGAGACCATCTTCAACGCGCCCAAGGACACCTACACCCGCGCCCTGATCGCCTGCCGCCCCAACCTGGACACGCGGCCCCGGCGCCTGCCGGTGATCGACGACTTCGTCAATGGCCGCCCCATCGAGACCGAACAGCGCGTGACGGTGGCCGCCAGTGGCGAACCGCTGGTCACCGTGCAGGGCCTGCGCAAGGAATACCGTTTCAAGAAAGGCCTGTTTGGCCACACCGTGTTCCCGGCCGTGCAGAATGCCGACTTCACGCTGCACAGGGGTCGCACCCTGGGCGTGGTCGGCGAGTCCGGATCGGGCAAGACCACCATTGGCATGATGCTCACGCGCCTGACCGCGGCCACCACCGGCAGCATCCTGTTCGAGGGCAAAGACCTGGCCACCCTCAACGGTGACCAGATGCGCCCTTACCGCAGCCGCATCCAGATCATCTTCCAGAACCCCTACGCCAGCCTGAATCCGCGCTTCACCATCGCCCAGCTCCTGATGGAGCCCATGCGCATCCACCGCATCGGCAAGGACGAAGACGACCGCGCCCGCATGGCCCTGAGCCTGCTGGAAAAGGTCGGCCTGCCGCGCGACGCCTTCGGCAAATACCCGCACGAGTTTTCCGGTGGCCAGCGCCAGCGCATTGCCATTGCGCGGTGTCTCTCCATGAAGCCCGAGATCATCGTCTGCGACGAGAGCGTCAGCGCGCTGGACGTGAGCGTGCAGGCCACCGTGCTGAATCTGCTGCTGGATTTGCAGGAAGAGTTTGGCCTGTCCTACGTCTTCATCAGCCACGACCTGGCGGTGGTCAAGTACATGGCCGACGACATGCTGGTCATGAGCAAGGGCGAGATCGTGGAGCGCGGCCTGGCCGAGGACATCTACCGCAACCCGCGGCACGCCTATACCAAGCAACTGCTGCAGGCCATCCCCCGCGGGCTGGCCGCCCGGGCGGAGGCCTGAGAGTGTTTTGGCGGAATGATTTTTAACGAAATAGGCCTCTAGCCCTCGTGGAATAAGCGTAAGTAGCTATAAAAGTTATAGCTAATCGCACCGGTCACGTTCGCAGGAAGGACAGCAACGCATCGTTGAACGCCTGCGCGTGCGACACGTTCAGGCCGTGCGGTGCCCCGTTCACCACCACCAGTTTGCTGTGTGGCACGGCGTGGTGGGTCCGCTGGCCGGAGCCTTCGATGGGCACAATCGCATCCGCCCCACCGTGGATCACCAACGTGGGCACCGTCACCTTCTTCAGGTCTTCGCGGAAGTCGGTCGTGCTGAACGCGTCCATGCATGCCAACGCCGCGTGCTGCGCCGACTGGTGACACAGGGCGACCGCCTCGCCGCGCTGCGACTCGGTGACCTGTTGCACCCCGTTGGCCGAGAAGAAATTCTGGGTGAACTCGTCGAAGTAGGCAGCCCGGTCTTGCTCTAGCGCATGCTTCTTCTGTTGCGCCTTCTGGGGCGTGAGTGGCCCTTCGGGGTTGTCGACCGTCTGCATCAGGTACGGCGGCACGGCCGCGGCAAACACCACGCTGTGCAGGCGCGATTCACCGTGCCGTCCGATATAGCGTGCCACTTCGCCCCCGCCCATCGAGAAGCCCACCAGCGTCACGTCCTGCAGTCCGCAATGCTCCAGTACCCGGTGCAGGTCGTCTGCCAGCGCGTCGTAGCGGTAACCAGACTCCGGCTTGTCGGAGTGCCCGAAGCCCCGGCGGTCGTACGTCACCACGCGATAGCCTGCGGCTTGAAGCACCGACACCTGCGGCTCCCAAGCCTGGCCTGACAACGGCCAGCCATGGATCAGCACCACCGGTCGACCGCTGCCACCGCTGTCTTCAATGTGCAGGCGCACGGCGTCCGCGGAGGTTGTTTCAAAATTGGGCGAATCGTCTGCGCTCGCCGTCGCTCCTGCGGCGGCTCCCCCCAGTGCGCCGGCAACGGCACCCAGCGAAGCACCAACCAAAACCCCGACGGGGCCAGCCACCGCAACTCCGATGGCGGCGCCCGTGGCCGCGCCTGCCATTACGCCGCCACCTATCAGCGCTGAATTGGCCTCGCGCTGCGCATCCCCGGGTTCCAGCCGACTCTGCGCTGCGGGATCCGGGTCTTGCGACGGTATGCCGTGGCCGGGGTTGGCCTGCTCGGCAAGGTCTTCGTCGACCGGTGTGGCGCTGGACGATGGGATGGTCAATGGATTCATATGCTTCTCCTGGTTCAGTTGAAGGTGGAATGAGCATGAGGCTCGATTCGCAAACGGTGGAGTGACGGTATGCCTTCGATAGCGGATGTGTCGGTGCAGCACCGCACAATTGCCGATCACCGCGACGGTGTTGTGCTCCATTTACACCAGCCTGCACGTGGCCTTCTGCGCATATGTTGGCTGGCATACCGACGGCTCTGTCCTTGAGCGGTGCAATAGAAGCTGGACATCAGCCGATTCAGGCGTGAGATTCGGCTCTTGAAACTTTTTTCAACTTCTATAGAAGAGGTAATTTATGAACAGCATCGTGTACATCGTCGGTTTGGTTGTCATTATTCTTGCGGCCTTGTCATTTTTTGGCTTGCGCTAGGCCACCGCCTCTACCTGTGGGTATTCAACATGCGTTTTAGTACCAAAGGCCGCTTTGCCGTGACGGCGATGATCGATGTTGCTTTGCGTGAAGAGTTCGGGCCGGTACCGCTGAATGACATCGCGTCGCGCCAGCATATTTCGCTGTCTTACCTTGAGCAGTTGTTCAGTAAGTTGCGCCTGCAGGGACTGGTCACCAGCATCCGCGGTCCGGGCGGCGGCTACTCACTGGGTAGCCGGATGGATGGCATCACGGTGGCAGACATTCTGTGTGCCGTTGATGATGAACCACCAAAACCAAAACCAAAACCAAAACCAAAACCGCAGAGCCATTCATCGGTCCAAGACTTGACGCAGGACCTATGGGACGCCTTGAACGCCAAGCTTCTCCAATTCACGCGGTCGGTCACTTTGAAGAGTTTGGTGCTCGACCAGTTGGCCTTGGGCGTCAAGATTGAGCAAAAACCATTGCCAAAGCGGGGAGTGTTCAAGAAACCTGCTCAGCAATCGATCCATCCCAATGTGCCCAACTCGGTGTTTGCACTGGGTCGGATTGCACGGACACAGGTTTGACCCTGCGTTGTGACCGACGCTGAGCCCCTCCAGCATCGAACTCCAGAGTGCCTTCGTGATCGGTTCGCGTATGGCCTGGTCAGGTTCATGCGTTACTTTGCCGACGCGTTTTTCACACAGCGTTATGGCCATCGTGCGGTAGTGTTGGAAACCGTGGCTGCGGTGCCCGGAATGGTCGGCGGCGTGCTGCAGCATTTGCGGGCACTGCGTCGTATGGAGATTGATCGAGGCTGGATCCGCGTGCTCCTGGACGAGGCGGAGAACGAACGCATGCATCTGATGACCTTCATCGAGATTGCTCGGCCATCGCGCCTTGAGCGTCTGCTCATTACCCTGGTGCAGGGCGTATTCTTCAACCTGTTCTTTTTGCTCTATGTGGTCTCGCCCAGTACCGCGCATCGGATTGTGGGTTACCTGGAGGAAGAAGCGGTTTACAGCTACACCGAATACCTGGCGGGCGTCGACAATGGCACTTACCCGAATGTGCCAGCACCCCAGATCGCCATCGACTACTGGAAGCTGGCACCAGGCGCCCTGCTGCGGGACGTCATCGTCGTGATCCGTGCCGATGAGGCACACCACCGGGATGTCAACCACCAGTTTGCTGATGAGCTAACCAGTGGTCAGGCGTGAACTGCCATGGGTTACTCCCATGGCGTCAGATCGGCATTGTCAGGCTTAGCGGCTCTGGCGCGCGCGCTCCCACGAGTCGCGCGACGCGTCACGCGCACGTTCCCACGCAAGGCTGGATGTACCGCGTGCGCCATCCCAGTAGCGTGCGAGTTCAGGCTCAATCTCGTCAAAGCTCTGACTGCCGAATTTGGCGGAAGAGTGAATTCCAAAAAGATAGGCTGGCCCATAGTCATCAAAATTCGACCCGCTGGTGACGTAGGGGCGGTTCGTATAGTTATCGCGCCAGTAGACATATTCGACGGTCGGGTCTATTGCTTCGGCAACGCCTTTGCCGGCCATGCCACCAATGATGGCGCCCGCAGCGGCACCGATCACCGTACCCACGGGCCCTGCGACCGTGCCAACTGCCGCTCCTGCAGCGGCGCCTCCCATTGCCGCACCCAAGCCCGTTCCTACGGGGTGTGCGCCAGGCGCGCCCGAGATGGGATCGCGGTTCGCGTTGTCTTGTTCTTTCGTGCTTGCGTTTTGCATAGTTGGCTCACTCAAAAAAGTTGTTGCTGATGGTTTGACCCCGGAACTGCAGCGTCGATGGTCGTTGCCGCGAAGGCTTGGGCATCGTCTCCTCAAGTGACTTACCCATCTGTTCGTCAACGCACGCAGGCGCTTCACGCAGGGAGCCGGCCAACGTGGTGTCCCGCAAATCAGGGTGGGTCACCGCACAGATGCCAGCCATGCACCGGTTTACCGTGCAGTTGTTGCGTGTATCAGGTGACAACACAACGGGGGTGCGCAGGCACTCCATCCATTCGATTCGTATCAACACCATTGGATTCCCACATGAACACGCCACGCACAGGCCCATTGCCCATGGAGGACGCGCGCCACATCGCCCAAACCGCGGCACGCGAGGCTGCTGACAAGGCGCGGAAGGCGTTCACCTATGCAGCACTGTGACTATTTGTCTCGTTGCTGGTCGGTGCAATTGTTGCCAGTTGGACCGCCCTATACGGGGGGCGCCAACGCGGCCTGCAACGCCAACGCCGTGTTCCCCACTCATCGTCTTATCCAGGAAAAAAATGCGCTCCCTGCTTTTCGATACTGCGACCCTCCCACAACCACCCAACAGGAATACTCCCCATGACCCACGCAACCGCCACGAAACCCCACGCACAGCCCAGCGCACCAAAAACCATGGGTGCTACGGAAATCTTGTGCGTAGACCACAAGCTGGTCAGCAACCTGTTTGCAAAATATGAGAAAGCACGTCTAACCAGTAAAAAGAAAGAGATCGCAACCCGCATCTTCTTGGAGCTGAGTGGGCATGCGCAGGCGGAAGGAGTAGTGATCTATCCGACCGCCCAGCAGGTGCAGTTGGCCGAAACAAGCGGTGTGCCTTCATGAGCAAGATCACCCCACCGGCACGTCCCAACAGCGGCGCGGTTGAGAAGGCGCTGCAAACTGAACGCCTGGCCGGCGCCATGGCGTTCAATGCCAACAAAGGCCCGGAGCATGGCCTTGCCAACGCCAGCAATCCGCAAGCGGGTCAGACCGTGGTCCCCGAATCGCGCCTGCCCACCGGCAGCACGCTGACAGAGGAAAACGGCACGCAGAAGACCGGGAGTTTGGCCCCGGAGGGCGTGAATGCGACCATTGAGCCCCTGGACCGCGCGCGAGTCGATTCCGGTGGCCAGATGCTGACGACCAACCAGGGCGTGGCTGTCGCCGACAACCAGAACTCGCTCAAGGTCGGACTGCGCGGACCGGTGCTGCTGGAGGATTTCATTCTGCGGGAGAAGATCACCCACTTCGACCACGAGCGCATTCCCGAACGCATCGTGCACGCGCGCGGCTCTGGCGCACATGGCTATTTCGAATGCTATGAACCTTTGACGCAGTTCACCAAAGCCGCGCCGTTTCAGCAGGCTGGCAAGACCACGCCGGTGTTTGTGCGCTTCTCCACCGTGGCCGGAGAGCGCGGTTCCAAAGATACCGCTCGGGATGTGCGCGGGTTTGCCGTCAAGTTCTACACCGATGAAGGCAACTGGGACCTGGTCGGCAACAACATGCCGGTATTTTTCATCCAGGATGCCATCAAGTTTCCCGACCTGGTCCACGCCGTCAAGCCCGAGCCGCACCACCAGATGCCCCAGGCCGCCAGCGCGCATGACACGTTCTGGGACTTTGTCTCGCTGATGCCGGAGTCCACCCACATGCTGATGTGGATCATGAGTGACCGCGCCATTCCGCGCAGCTACGCGATGATGGAAGGCTTTGGTGTGCACACCTTCCGCATGGTCAATGCGGAAAACGCATCCGTGTTTGTGAAGTTCCACTGGGAACCCAAGTTCGGCACCCATTCACTGGTCTGGGACGAAGCGGTGAAGATTTCCGGGGCCGACCCGGACTACCACCGCCGCGACCTCTGGGAGCGCATCGAGTCGGGCGCCTTCCCCGAGTGGGAGCTGGGCTTGCAGATATTCACCGAGCAACAGGCTGAAGAGTTCAGCTTCGATATTCTGGACTCCACCAAACTGATTCCTGAAGAGCTGGTGCCCATCACACCGGTGGGGCGGATGGTGCTCAACCGCAACCCGGACAACTTCTTTGCCGAGACCGAGCAGGTGGCCTTTTGCGCTGCACACGTGGTGCCGGGCATTGATTTCTCGAACGATCCGCTGCTGGCTGGGCGCATCCATTCTTATGTGGACACGCAGATAACGCGCTTGGGTGGTCCCAACTTCCATGAGATCCCGATCAATAGCCCGGTCACCCAGGTGCACAACAACCAGCGCGACGGCATGCACCGCCAGGCCATTCCGCGTGGCCGCGTGTCCTACGAGCCCAATTCGCTGGGTGGGGGCTGCCCCTTCCAGGCGGGTGCCGGCCAGGGATTTGTCACGGTGCCCGAGCGCTTGCAAGCCCAGGAAGCGCAATCCAAAGTGCGTGGCAAGCCGGAGAAATTCGCCGACCATTACACCCAGGCCAAGCTGTTCTTCGACAGCCAGACATTGGTGGAGCAGGCCCATATTGCTGCGGCGTTCCGCTTTGAGCTGAGCAAGCTGACTGTTCCGGCGATTCGCCAACGCATGGTGGCCTCGCTGCGCAATGTCTCGGAAGCGCTGGCGCAGCAGGTGGCGGATGGGCTGGGCATGCAGTCATTGCCCGATGCCATGCCATGTGCATTGGCCAAGCCAGACAAGCCCGAGGTTTCAGTGTCGAGCAAGCTGTCGCTGACCGCCCGACCAGGCGATGGATCAATCACCGGGCGCAAAATTGCGATCCTTGCGGCCAACGGCATGTTGGGCAAAAGCGCGGCCGCTGTTTACGCAAGCCTGGACGCAAGAGGTGCGGTACCACGTTTCGTGGCCCCGCGCATAGGTGCCGTAAAAACAGCGGATGGCGTAGCGGTCGTTGCGGATGCATCGCTTGAAAATGAACCCGGCTTTCTGTTTGATGCGCTGGTTCTTCCGGACGGGGAGGGCGGCGTGAAAGCGTTGGGCGACGACCTCCATACGCTGGACTACATCAAGGACCAATACCGCCACGGAAAGGCCATCCTGGCGTTGGGCGCATCCGAAACGCTGCTGAAGCTCGCGGGAGTCCCTGCCCAGCTTGCAAGCGGGGCGAAGGACGAAGGATTGATCACTGGCGCAGCTGCCACTACCGCCGGTCTGGATGCCTTCATCAAGGCCATCGCCCGGCATCGCCACCCTGAGCGGGAAGCAGGCGCTTGACAGCCCAGGTCCTATGCCGAGTGACCCTTCCGTACGAACGCTGTGGTAGCCTGGTGGCCCGATGGCCAGGCGCATAAGCGGCAGTGCCGTTTGGGCACGCATGGCACAGCGGCAGACGCGCTGGATCCTGCAGCGGGCCGTCAGTGAAGGCAAAAAAGCATTGAAACGTTCCACGCTGGCGGTCGCCACGGCCCGCAAGGCGGCGTTGTGCGCATCGACCGGTGGCACCTGGGGCACTGGTGTTGCAACCGGACCAGCGGGGATGCGCCGCTACCGTCTTTTCGTACCCAGCGGTCTCTTCAGGGCAAACGTCTACCCTCTGATCGTCATGTTGCACGGCTGTGGCCAGAGCGCCGCCGAATTTGCCGCCAGCACGCGCATGAACCATCTTGCGGCGTTGTACGGCTTTATGGTGCTGTACCCGGAGCAGGACCGGCTGGCCAACGCTCAGGCGTGCTGGAACTGGTTCGACACGCGCAACGGGCGCGCCAAACTGGAGGCTGCCAGCATTGTGGCGGCGTTGGACCATGCCTGCAGCTTGCACCCGATTGACACCAGCCGCGTCGCCATTGCGGGCCTGTCGGCGGGCCCCAGCATGGCTGCGCTGGCGGCCCTGCACTTTCCACAGCGGTTTGCTGCGGTTGTCATGCACTCGGGCGTGGAACCTGCTTCAGCAAACTCTTCTGCCACCGCATTGGCCGCCATGCGCGGGCACTACCGGCTGGCAAGCCCACTGCCCAGCAACATGCCAATGGTCTTGCCCGCATTGATGGTCATACAGGGCAGTGTGGACCCTGTCGTACGCAGGGGCAAGCGCTATCCTGTCACCACGATGGGCTGGTTTGCGGCCAAACGCGGCCTGCAAGTGACCTTGAGCGAGATCAACGGTTTGGGCCATGCATGGAGCGGAGGCTCCGCCTCATATGCCTATTCTGACCCTAAGGGGCCCGATGCATCGCGCATGGTTTGGGCGTTTGCGCAAAGGCAATTTCAACTGGTCGCTAGCGCGATCTAAATGCGCCCTCACGCCTCACCCGCCGGCTGCTTGTAGCGCGCATACGACCACAGGTACTGCCCCGGTGCCTGGCGGATCAGGCGCTCCATGCCGGCGTTGACCGCTGCGGCGGCGGCCTGCGGGGTGGCGCTGGCGTCGTGCAACTCGGGTGCGTCCAGCGGCTCAAAGTGCATCACAAACCCCTTGCCGGCATCCAGGCGTTCACACCAGCACAACAGAACCTGGGCCCCGCTTTGCTGCGCCAGCCGTGGCAGCAGGGTCATGGTGTAGGCGGGCCGCCCAAAAAACGGCGCCCAGGCGCCCTGGCCCAGGGGCGGAACCTGGTCAGGAAGGATGGCGGTGTAGCCGCCACCGCGCAACACGCGAATCAGGCTGCGCACGCCGGCCACGCTGGTGGGCACGGCCCTCAGACCGGGGCGGTCGCGCGAGCTGGCCACCAGCGGTGCCAGCCAGGCCTTGCGTGCCGGGCGGTACAGTGCCACCAGCGGGCCACGCGTGGGGCCGTAGCGTTCTGCCAGCGACTGGCCAATCATCTCCCAGCAGCCCAGATGGGGCAGCGCCAGGATCACGCCCTTGCCGGCATCCAAGGCCGTCTCGAATAGCTCCGCGCCATCCCATCGCACCAGGTCCAAAACGCCTTGTCCACGGGGGCGCAACCACAGCCAGGGAAGTTCGGCCACCATGGTGCCGATGGCGGCCACGGCCGGGCGGTATTGCTGCGCGCTGAAGCCGGCGGAAGCAGCCTGCGCTTCCAGGCGGCGCCGATAGGCCGGGGACAGCAGCCACACCAGCCAGCCCAGCAGCGCACCCACGCGTTGCATCAGCGACAGCGGCAGGTGCCCCAACAGGCGAAACAGGCGAACCATGAACATGCGGGAATTGTCGCCCAGGCTTACATGGCCTTGAACAGACCCGCGTAGCTGCGGCTCACTTCCAGCTTTTCGGTGCTGCCGCGCACGCTCACCAGCTGGCGGCCACGCTCGTCACGGCTGACGCCACTGATGGCCTTCACGTTCACCAGCGTGGAACGGTGAATCTGCCAGAACAGCTGCATGTCCAGTTCTTCCACCAGTTCCTTGATGGTTTTGCGGATCAGCGCCTCCACCGTGGGGGTCTGCACCCGGGTGTATTTCTCGTCGGAGATGAAGAACAACACGTCCTCCACCGGAATCATCTGGATGGCCTGGCGCACCGTGGCCTGTATCCACTGCAGCTTGGCCGGAGCCTGCGGATTGAGCTGGCCGGCCAGGCTTTGCAGCAGGCGCTGCATGTCGGGCGTGTGCGTGGCCAGGGGTGGCGTTGCGCTGGCGGTCTCGTCGGCGGTGTGGTTGGCGCGCTCGGCCATGCGTTGGCGAATGCGGCCGACGGTCAGTTGCAGCCGCTGGCGCTCGGCCGGCTTCAAGACGTAGTCCACCACGCCCTGCTCAAACGCCTCTACCGCGTATTGGTCGTAGGCGGTGATGAAGACGATCTCGCAGCCGGGCCAGCCGTCCGCCTCGTCAAAGGTTGGCAGCTGTGCGATCTGGCGTGCCGCGTCGACGCCGGTCAGGCCCGGCATGCGGATATCGAGGAAGACGATGTCGGGGTGGTGCTGTTCGGTCAGGGCCACGGCCTCCAGGCCATTCTTGGCCTCGGCCACGATCTCCAGCTCGGGCCAAACCTCGGTCAGGCGGGCGCGCAACTGGTCGCGCATCAGGCGTTCGTCATCGGCAATCAGGGCTCGTGGCATGGGCTACTCCGTGTCGGCTCGGTTCGAAGAAAGCGCTATTCTGGCTGATCGGTGGCGCGGGCCACATAGGGCACCGTGATGGTGACGGTGGTTCCGCCACCTGCTGTTTCGGTAACATTCAGACCGGCCTTGTTGCCGTACAGCAGGGCCAGCCGCTCGCGAATATTCGTGAGGCCAATGCCGGTGCCGGCAGTCGCGGCCTTGCCAAAACCCAGACCGGTGTCGGCCACCGTCACGGCGAGCTTGCCGTGCACGATCTCGGCGCTCACCGTCAGGCTACCGCCCTCGGCCTTGGGCTCCAGGCCGTGTTTGATGGCGTTTTCCACCAGGCTTTGCAGCATCATCGGCGGGAACTCGGCAGACAGCAGGCCGTCGCTGACGCGCACCTCGGTCTGCAGGCGTTCCTCCATGCGCACTTTCAGGATTTCCAGATAGGGGCGGATCACGGCCAGTTCGCGGCCCAGATCCCGCGTGCCCTGGGCATTGGCCTCGCGCATGGTCGGCATGCTGGCGCGCAGCAGGGCGATCAGGTTCTTCTGCATGATGCTGGCGCGTGGCGGGTCGGTCTCGATCAGGTGGTCAATGCTGGCCAGCGTGTTGAACAGAAAGTGCGGCTCCACCTGGGCCTGCATGGCTGCCATGCGTGCCTCCACCACCTGGCGTTTCAGTGATTCCGACTCCGCGACTTCGGTCGCCTGGGCGGCCTTGGCTTCGGCCTGGACCTTGCCCTTGTAGGTGACCTTGATGATGGCCGACAGCAGAATGAACCACATCGTCAGCGGCATCAGTGGGTCGCCAATCTTGTGGGTGCGCAGGCGCGGGCGCCAGTTGCCTGTGGTTTCCTCGGCCGAATCGATGGCGTCCTGGTGCATTTCTTCCAGCGCGGCTTGCACCTCGCGGCGTGCCTCCTCAATGGCCTCGCGCACCTCCTGGCTGTTGGCGCCCGGGGGCAAGCTGATGTGCACCTCTGGCACAACGCCGGGACCGGGCTGGGGGCTCGCCGCCGAGGCGGGCGCTGCGGGTGGCTGTGGCGGTGCCGGAATGGCGGGTAGGGCCGGCAGGTTAGGCCGGGTGCGGATGCGCACGCCCTTTTCATCGACCGAGATGTCGATGCCGTCCTTGGCCCCAGACTCGCTGCCCCTATTCTTCTTGGGCAGGTCCTTTCCCGCGTGGGGCGGTGTGCCGGGGTGCACCACTTCGGTGTAGCCAAAGCTGAAGGGTGGCACGTTTTTCAGGATGGCCATGCTGATGACCAGCACCAGCGCCAGCAGAATAAAGCGCCACCAGCTGATGCTGACCAGCCAATTCGCATAGGCATGAAAACCCGTCACGCAGGTGTTGGCAAAGCGTGACCACGGGCTGGGTCGGGTTTGCGGTGCAAGGGTGTTGTTCATAACCGCCACTGTACCCATGCGCATGCCCGGCTTGCCAGGGCCAGGCGACGCACTGCTGCGGGGCCAGACGGACTGCGGGTGTGGGCGACAGACTGGGGCACCGGCTGGCGCCTGCTCAAGGCAGGTTTATCATCGGCGCCATGACCAGCGCTTCCGATCTGGCGCAAATCCGCTTCGACAACGCCTTGGCCTTGTTTGACGAATTTGTGCGCAACACCATCAAACACCCCGACGCCGCCACCCTGCGAGGCCTGGAAGGCCGATTTGCCGAGAGGGTGCAGATCCAGCCCAGCTACTGGAGTCAGATCAAGAGCCGTTCCCGCCAGATCGGGGAGCGTCTGGCGCGCCAGTTCGAGCAGTTGTGCCACAAGCCCCACGGCTGGATGGACCAGGTGCACACGCCCGGCGCCAGCAATGCCAAGCCTGCGGCGGCGGTCGATTCCCCCAGTGACAGCCACGCTCCGCGCGACGACGACGAGCGCTTCATCGTTGGTCTGGTGCTGACCTACTACCGGCGCCATCCGCAGCGCGCCCGCACCCGGCTGCTGGACCTGCTGGGTGAGGTGCTGACCCCGACTGCCGCCAGCGATGCCAAAGGAGCTTCCGCGCCAGCGACCAAACCTGCGGCTGTGGCCAAGCCCGCTGCCGCGCCCGCGAGCGATGCCAACGCCCTGTGGCTGCGCTCCCAGGTGGGTGTGGCGCCTCTGCGACAGAAAAAGTAACCTCTCTCTCATTTAGATAAATTCTCTTTGCTCAAGATAACTTGTAATTTATCATTTGAGCAAGTTGCGGCAAGCCGCCCGGGTGCTAAGTAGCCCCGGGCGTATTTGTTGCCAGAGAGGAGAGAGCCATGCTGATAGGAACCATACCCGCCACAACCCTGCCATTGCACACCCAGCATGGCTCATCCCTGCGCCGCTTGCTGGCTGCCACTTTGCGCGCTGCCAGCCGGTCCTTAGCCCGCATGGCGCGCCAGGTCAATGCCACGGAAAAGCGCCGCGCACAGGCCCGCGCCGACATGGTGCTGGAGTTCTATGCGGAGGCTGGCGCGCCGGAAGGCGCCCTGTACCTGGATGGCCAACTGATCGGCTATCTGCCCGGCGTCACGCGGCTGTAAGAACGGAAGGCGGGTCCTACAATCGCCGGTTTGCGCCGTACCCTGGCGCAGCCACCCTTCCCACAAGGAACCGCGATGACTGCCACGCCTACTGTCCACGCCCAACGCATTGCCACTGCCCAGCACGCCCTGACGGAGCTGGGCTTGGCGGCCTGCCTGGTACCTTCCAGTGATCCGCATCTGTCGGAATACCTGCCGGCGCGCTGGCAGGGGCGTGAGTGGCTGTCCGGCTTTACCGGCTCCATGGGCACCCTGGCCCTGACGCCCACGCGCGCGGCCCTGTTTGCCGACAGCCGCTACTGGACACAGGCCGAGACCGAGTTGGCCGGCAGCGGCATTGAGCTGGTCAAGATCGATACCGGCGCATCCACCCAGCACGTGCAGTGGCTGGTGCAGCACACCGGCGCCGGCAAGACCGTGGGCGTCGACGGTGCGGTGCTGGGGCTGGCAGCTGCCCAGCAGTTGCGCCTGGCGCTGGATGCTGTGGGCGCCAGCCTGCGCACCGATGTGGACCTGTTCACCCACATCTGGCCGGATCGCGCGACGCTGCCCCAGGCACCTGTTTTCGAGCACGATGCCGCTTATGTGGGCGCCGCACGCAGCACCAAATTGGCGCAGGTGCGCACCGCCATGGCCAGGCACAGTGCCAGCCACCACTTTGTTTCCACGGTCGACGACATTGCCTGGATCTTCAATCTGCGTGGATCGGACGTTTCCTACAACCCAGTGTTCCTGGCCCACGCCCTGATCGACGCCACGGTCGCGACGCTGTTTGTGGCGCCGGGCAAGGTGCCGGTCGCGCTGGCGCAACGCTTGCAGGCCGATGGCGTGCAGGTGGCGGACTATGCCCAGGCCGGCGCCGCACTGGCCGCGCTGTCGGCTCCGTCCGTGCTGCTGGTGGACCCACGCCGCATCACGCTGGGTTTTCGGGATCAGGTGCCGGCTGGCGTCAAGGTTGTGGAAGCCATCAACCCCAGTGTGCTGCTCAAGAGCCGCAAGGGCGAGCGTGAGGCGGCCCACGTGCGCACCGCCATGGAGCAGGACGGCGCCGCCATGTGCACCTTCTACGCCTGGTTTGAGGCGGCCCAGGGCAAAGAGCGCATCACCGAACTCACCATCGACGAGAAACTCAGCGCCGAGCGCGCCACGCGCCCCGGCTTCATGGGCCTGTCCTTCAATACCATTGCCGGCTTCAACGCCAACGGCGCCATGCCGCACTACCGCGCCACGCCCGAGAGCCACGCGGTCATCGAAGGCAATGGCCTGTTGCTGATTGACTCCGGCGGCCAATACCCCGGCGGCACCACCGACATCACCCGCGTCTGGCCGATCGGCACGCCCAGCGCCGAGCAGAAGCGCGACTACACCCTGGTGCTCAAAGGCACCATCGCCCTGTCCCGCGCGCGCTTTCCGCTGGGCACGCTGTCGCCCATGCTGGACGCCTTGGCCCGCGCGCCGCTGTGGGAACAGGGCATGGACTATGGCCACGGCACCGGCCACGGCGTCGGCTATTTCCTGAACGTACACGAAGGCCCACAAAGCATCTCCAAGGCCATTCCCGATGCCAACATGGCGATGCAGCCGGGCATGATCACCTCCATCGAGCCGGGGCTGTATCGCGCCGGCCAGTGGGGCGTGCGGATTGAAAACCTGGTGCTCAACGTGCCCTCGCCCACCGATGAGTCGTTTGGCGATTTCCTGGAATTCGAGACGCTGACGCTGTGCCCCATCGACACCCGATGCATAGACAAAGACCTGTTGCGCAGCGACGAGATTGCTTGGCTCAACGCCTACCACGCCACCGTGCGCGCCCGCCTGAGCCCGCTGGTCGATGGCGCCGCGCTGGCCTGGCTGCAGCAGCGCACCGAGCCCATCTGAGGCACCGGGCACCCGGGTAAATCCCGGTAAGGGTTAGTCCGGATAGCGGGTTCAATTGCGGTACGGAACTTGCAAGCAGCCCTACAATAACTTGACCAATCGGTTAGCTTTTACCCCATGAACCCTGATCCAGCGCTCGCCGCCTCCCCCGTTCCTGTCTCCTCCGCACGGCCCGCCGTGGAGGTGCGCGACGCCAGTGTGGTCTACCAGACGGCCGACACGCCGGTCAAGGCACTGAGCAATATTGACCTGCGCATTGGTGAGGGCGAGTTTGTCTCGCTGATCGGCCCCTCCGGCTGCGGCAAGACCACGCTGTTACGCGTGATTGCCGATCTGGAGCAGATCAGCGCCGGCACGGTGCTGGTCAATGGCGTGAGCCCGCACGATGCACGCCTGGCCAGGGCTTACGGCTATGTATTCCAGGCACCAGCCCTGTTCCCCTGGCGCACCGTTTTGGCGAACGTCATGCTGCCGCTGCAGATTCAGGGCGGGAAAACCGAGCAGAGCCGCGCGGTTGCGATGGCGCATCTGGAGCAGGTCGGCCTCAAGGGGTTTGAGGGCAAGTACCCGTGGCAGCTCTCCGGCGGCATGCAGCAGCGCGTGTCCATTGCCCGGGCGCTGGCTTTTGAGCCGAAGATCTTGATGATGGACGAACCCTTTGGTGCGCTGGATGAAATCACCCGCGACCGCCTGAACGAGCAGTTGCAGCAGTTGTGGCAACGTGAGCGGCGCACCGTGGTGTTTGTGACCCACTCGATTGCCGAGGCGGTGTATCTGTCGACCAAGATCGTCGTCATGTCGCCGCGCCCGGGGCGCATCGTCAAAATCATCGATTCGCCGCTGCCGGACGAGCGGCACCTGGCCCTGCGCGACACGCAGGCCTTCATGGACGTGGCGCACGAAGTGCGCGAGGCCCTTGCCGATGGCCACGTCGAATAAGCCGGCCCCAAAACCTTGGCTGCACCAAGCCTGGGACACCGGGCTACCGGTGACGGTAGTGTTGGTGTTCTTTCTGTTGGTCTGGTACGGCGCGGCTTGGGGCATGAACACCAGTGCCGCCGTCGAGCGCGTGCTGACTCCCGCTGGCAACCCCTGGACCTGGCAAGACCTGCTGGCCACCACCTGGAACATGGAACGCCCGGTGCTGCCCGCGCCCCACCAGATCGCGCTGGACTTTTGGTCCAGCCTGGTGGATTGGCCGGTGGACTCGCCGCGCAACCTGTTGTTCCATGTGGCCGTGACGGGAGAGACCACGTTGGTCGGTTTTGTACTGGGCACGCTATTGGGCCTGGTGCTGGCGGTGGCCATCGTGCATTCGCGCACGTTGGATCGCGCGCTGCTGCCGTGGATCGTGGCGTCGCAAACCGTGCCAGTGCTGGCGATTGCGCCGATTGTGCTGGTCATCCTGGGCAGCCTGGGGCTGGAGGGCCTGGCGCCCAAGGCCGTGATTGCGATGTACCTGAGCTTCTTCCCCGTCACCGTGGCCATGGTGCAGGGCCTGCGTTCACCCCAGGTGATCGAGACCGAGATGCTGCACACCTACGCCGCCACCGCCTGGCAATCGCTGTGGCTGCTGCGTCTGCCGGCCGCGCTGCCCTTTTTGTTTCCCGCGCTGCGCGTGGGCATTGCCGCCAGCCTGGTCGGCGCCATGGTGGCCGAGTTGCCCACTGGCGCTACGGCCGGCCTGGGCGCCCGCCTGCTGACCGGCTCGTATTACGGCAACACGCTGGCCATCTGGTCGGCGCTCGTCATGTCGTCTCTGCTGGGTCTGCTACTCACCACGCTGGTGGCGCTGACCGAACGCCTGGCCCTGCGCCACCGGAGGCAGCCATGAAGCCCGCTCTGCCTGCATCCCACCGCACCACCGCAGCAGCGGTGGTTGCCTCACTGGTCGCGGCCAGCCTGCTGTTCCTGCACCCGGCTGCCCAGGGCGATGCACCGCCGAGCGCCGTCTTCTGGCTGCTGCTCGTGGTGCTGGCCGGCGCCGCCCTGTGGACCATCCGCCGTGTTGCCGCCATCAATGGAACCCGTTTTGACGGCATGCTCACCGCAGCGCTGTTCGGCCTGTGGGTGCTGTACTTCTGGCAGATGCTGGTGGTGGCGTTCGAGGTGCCACGCGTACTGCTGCCGGCACCCAGCCTGATTGCCCAGTCGCTGCTGGACAACTATGGCAAGCTGTGGGGCGACTTTTCGCAGACCGTGCTCAAGGCCGTGTGCGTGGGCTGGCTGGTCGGTAGTGGCCTGGGTTTTGCCGTGGCCGTGGCGATTGACCGCATGCCCTTCCTGCAGCGTGGGCTGCTGCCGCTGGCGTCCCTCACCAGCACCGTGCCCCTGGTTGCCGTGGCTCCGATTGCGGTGATGTGGTTTGGCTTTGAGTGGCCATCCAAGGCCGCGGTGGTGGTGCTGATGACCTTCTTCCCCATGCTGGTGTCCACGCTGGCCGGGCTGCAGGCCACTGGAAAACTGGAACGGGAATTGATGCACAGTTATGCCGCCAGCTACAGCCGCACGCTCTGGTCACTGCGTCTGCCCTCTGCCACGCCGTTCCTGATGGGCGCGTTGAAGGTCAATGCCACTTTGGCGCTGATTGGCGCCATCGTTGCCGAGTTTTTTGGTTCACCCACCGTGGGCCTGGGGTTTCGGATTTCCACCGAAGCCTCGCGTATGAACATGGCATTGGTTTGGGGTGCGATTGTGGTGGCTGCCATCACCGGTTCGCTGGCCTACGCCTTGCTAGTTGCATTGGAGCGCCGCGCGGCGTTCTGGCATCCGTCGGTACGTGGCAAATAGTGCGCTGGCAAACCTGCCCCGTTGTTCTGTTGTTCCTGATTCCCAACCCAAGGAGTGTTCCATGACCCGTTCTTCCCTGATCCGTAATGGCCTGATGGCCGCTGTGGTGGCTGTGTGCGGCATGACCGCGCACGCGGCCGACAAGGTGACCATCCAGCTCAAGTGGCTGCCCCAGGCCCAGTTTGCCGGCTACTACGTGGCGCAGGCCAAGGGCTACTACAAGGCCGAGGGTCTGGACGTGACCATCAAGCCCGGCGGCCCCGACATCGGCCCGGCGCAGGTGATTGCCGGCAACGGTGCCGACGTGATCGTGGACTGGATGCCCTCCGCGCTGGCCTCGCGCGAAGCCGGTGTGCCCCTGGTCAACATCGCCCAGGTTTTCAATCAGTCCGGCCTGATGCTGACCTGCAAGAAGTCCAGCGGCGTGACCACTCCCAAGGACCTCAAGGGCAAGACCCTGGGCGTCTGGTATGGCGGCAACGAATACCCGTTCCTGAACTGGATGGGCAAGCTGGGCTACAAGCCTGACACCGACATCAAGGTCCTCAAGCAGGGCTTCAACGTCGATCCGCTGCTGCAGAACCAGGCCGCCTGTATCTCCACCATGATCTACAACGAGTACTGGCAGGTGGTGGACGCTGGGGTCAAGGAAAGCGACCTGGTCACCTTCTTCTATGAAAAGGAAGGCGTGGCCACACTGGAAGACGGCTTGTATGTGATGGAAGCCAAACTGAAGGACCCGGCCTTCGTCGCGCGCATGGCCAAGTTCCTGAAGGCCAGCTTCAAGGGCTGGAACGATGCGGTGAAAGACCCTGAAGGCGCAGCCAAGGTCGTGGTCGCCGCCGATGCCTCCGGCAGCGCGACTCTGAAGGTGCAAAAGCGCCAGATGGAAAACGTGGCCAAGCTGATCACCAATGCCGGTACGCCCAAGATCGGTTACCTGGAACCCACCGCCTATGAGCGTACCGTCAAGGTACTGCTGGCCGGTGGCAGCTCCCCGGTGATCAAGAAAGACCCGGGCAAGGCCGCCATGTCGCACGTGGTGTGGGAAGCCGCTGGCAAGTGAGTCAACACCGCTGATCACAGCCAACCATGAAAGCAAGGGGTCGTATCCACCAGGGTGCGGCCCCTTTTTTGCCACCATGAACACACGCCAAGCCCCATCCCCGTCGCCAGACGATGCAGCCAAGGGCCAGATCCGCCAGGCCAACGAAAACCGCATCCTGGGTGCCGCCGAAAAGGTGTTTGCCCGTGCCGGTTTTGGCGGTGCCACCATGGCCGCCATTGCGACCGGGAGTGGTCTGCCCAAGGCCAATCTGCACTACTACTTTGGCAGCAAGGACGTGCTGTACCGCGCGGTGCTGGCGCGCATCCTGAACGACTGGCTGGTGCCCACCCACGGCATCACGGCCGACGCCGACCCGCGCACCGCGCTGGAGCGTTACATCCGCGCCAAGATGGCGCTATCGGCCCAAAGGCCCGACGGCTCCAAGGTGTACGCCAATGAAATGCTGCACGGCGCACCGGTGGTCAAGACCATTCTGACCACCGAGCTGCGCCCCATGGTGCAGGAGAAGGCTGCCGTGGTGCAGGGCTGGATTGATGCCGGACGCATGGCCCCGGTGGACCCCACCCATCTGTTCTTCACGATCTGGGCCGCCACACAGACCTATGCCGACTTTGACGTGCAGGTCTGTGCCGTGCTGGGCCGCAAGGCACTGACCGCCCGGGACCATGCACGCGCCACCGAGCACGTGGTGGCGTTGCTGTTGCGCGGCTGCGGGCTTTAGGCAAATCGGGTGTTGTACAGTCCAGTCGCAACCACGGAGATTTCTCATGCACCCAGAAGCAATGAAGCACAAGGCCAGCCTGTGGGACGGCGCATTCGGCACCTCCCGCCACATCACCGACGTCCACTGGGAGGGTGACATCACCCAGCAGGAACTGGCCGAGGTGGCCGACCAGATTTCACCAGACTGGCAGACCATTGACCTGGAGCTGGACCCCGCCCATCCCCGACATGGCAACACCTACCGCCTGAACAAGACCTGGCCCAACCCCGACGACGAGGACTTTGCGTTGCGCGTGCTGGAGGCCGAAGACGAGCTGGAGGGCCACTACGTGTGGGTGCATTGCTGCAAACACGTGGACGACCCGCAAGGTGAACTGGAAGACGAGACCGGACGGACCTACCGCCAGGTCTTCAACACCGTCATGTTCTGCGTCGAATTCACCTCGTTCGACGAGATTGCCGAACTCTGCAACGAGAACATCGGCGAAGGCGAGTGGGACGAATACGAGCTGTACCTGGACGACGAACTGCCCGAGCCCATCGCCACCTACGACTAAAGGCCGTAGAGCCGTCGCTCAGTCGGCGGCCTTGGGTGGCGCGGGTGCGCCCAGCACCGGGTTCGCCGGACGCACCTCGTGCGCCTGCACATCCACCACATCATCGCTGTCCGGGTATACGCCCGCTCCCTGCGCAGGCCGCCGGCCCGGGCGGAACTGCTCCGCCGCCTGGCTGAAGCGGGTGAAGGTGGTGAACACGGCCGGCCTGCGCCCCGTTAGCAGGTAGCGCATGGCCGTCACCAGAACAAACACC
The DNA here is from genome assembly GCA_038327925.1 of Burkholderiales bacterium. Lineage (GTDB taxonomy): Bacteria > Pseudomonadota > Gammaproteobacteria > Burkholderiales > Burkholderiaceae_C > Allorhodoferax. The sequence goes on from JBBQLM010000001.1 coordinate 66,524, forward strand.
AGCCCGATGCACAGCACCGCCAGCAGAAACACGCCGGTAAGCGCAATCAGCGCCACTTTGGTCAACCCGCGCAGAATGCCGGCCACCAGGTCAAGGATCAGGTTCATGCCGGCATTCTGCACCATGCCTTACCATCACCCCCCATGAAAACAAGCTACATCCTTGGCGCCATCCTGGCCTGCAGCGTGATTGGCACCCTGGTGGGCGCACGTGGGACCAAGACGGTCCTGCTGGTGGCCACCGCCGTCCTCTCCGCCTACGGCCTGTTCCGCATCCTGGGCTGAACCCACGCAACACCTACTTCCCTATGAACGACACCACACAACGTCCCGCACTCCCCGACCATCTGTCTGCCGACCCGCGCAGCCCGCATCACGTTGCCGCCGTGTTTGAGCACGAGATTGGCATTCGCTTCAACGACAAGGAGCGCAGCGATGTGGAGGAATACTGCATCAGCGAAGGCTGGGTCAAGGTCCCAGCTGGCAAGACGCTGGACCGCAAGGGCAAGCCACTGCTGATCAAGCTCAAGGGCAAGGTCGAGGCCTACTACCTCTAAGCCTCGCCGTGCGCCCTCAGATCGAGAGGGCCGGATCGTCCACGCCCGCGTCCACAAACACGCGGGCCTTGCGCGGGGTCAGCAGCACGGTATCGCCTTCCTGCAAGGCCAGTGCCGCATATTCCTGCGTCGCCAGATGCGCTTCGATGGGGTCACTGCTGCCCGTGGTGGAGGCGTCCAGCGGCAGCAGCTCCAGCCGCGCGATCGGACCCACCGCAATGGCTCGCACCAGTTTGGCAGGTATGCCACGTGGTCCGCTGCCCTGGCTGTCACCAACCACATAGCGGCGCACGTCCAGGTCATGCGGGCGCACATAGGCAAAGGCCTTGGCGTCTTGTGCGCCGCTGTGTTCGGGGCTGTCCAGTCGCACGCCGTGCTGGTCTTCACCGATGCGCATTTCGCCTTCGTGGGCGCGGCCATGGAACAAATTCACGTCACCCAGGAAGCCATAGACAAAGGGGCTGGCAGGGTGTTCCCACACCTGCTGCGGTGAGCCGATCTGCTCTACCTTGCCGCGGTTCATCAGCACCACGCGGTCGGCCACTTCCAGCGCCTCTTCCTGGTCGTGCGTCACGAAGATGCTGGTCACGTGCAGGTCGTCGTGCAGGCGGCGCAGCCAGCGGCGCAACTCCTTGCGCACCTTGGCATCCAGCGCGCCAAAGGGTTCGTCCAGCAGCAGCACCTTGGGTTCCACGGCGAGTGCGCGTGCCAGGGCGATGCGCTGGCGCTGGCCGCCCGACAGTTGCGCTGGGTAGCGATCCGCCAGCCAGTCCAGTTGCACCAGGCCCAGCAGGTCGTGCACCTTCTGCTTGATGACGGCCTCAGCCGGGCGCACGGCGCGCGGCTTCATGCGCAGGCCAAAGGCCACGTTGTCGAACACCGTCATGTGGCGAAACAGCGCGTAATGCTGGAACACAAAGCCCACGTTGCGCTCGCGCACATGGACGTCGGTGGTGTCTTCGCCGCTGAACAAAATGTTCCCCTGGTCGGCCGTCTCCAGCCCGGCGATGATGCGCAGCAGCGTGGTCTTGCCGCAGCCCGATGGGCCTAAGAGTGCGACCAGTTCGCCGGACTCGATGTCCAGGCTGACATCGTTCAGGGCCTGGAAGTTGCCAAAAGCCTTGTTGACGTTGCGAATTGCGATGCTCATCTTTTTTTCCCAATTTGTATTAACCCCCACTTCCCCCAGCCCCCTCGCCCCGCCGGGCGAGGGGGAGCTTGAACAGCCCTATTTGGCCGCGTGTTTTAAGGGAGCACGTTCATCTCTACTCAATACCAATATGCAATGTCCGATACGCCGTTCCAACGCGCAGTGGCGCGTGTACTTCTTCCCTTAAGAGCCAAGGCCAAATATGGCTGTTGGCTCCCCTTTCCGCCCCGGCGGGGGTGGAAAGGGGCGGGGGGATAGGGGGGGGAAGAACACGCCATAACTTCATCCAACAAAAATCAAACCAAAGCAGGGGGCCGCTCAGGCGGCAACGCGGCAGCGGCCTTCTGGTCGCGCTCAAATTGCCATTCCACAAAGGACTTGATCACCAGCGTGACCAGGGCCAGCAGCGCCAGCAGCGAGGCCACGGCAAAGGCCGCCACCGACTGGTATTCGTTGTACAAAATTTCCACATGCAGCGGCATGGTGTTGGTCTGGCCACGGATGTGGCCCGACACCACCGACACCGCGCCGAACTCGCCCATGGCCCGCGCGTTGCACAGGATGACGCCGTAGATCAGGCCCCACTTGATATTGGGCAATGTCACATGCCAGAAGGTCTGCCAGCCGGTGGCGCCCAGCACCTGGGCGGCCTGCTCCTCGTCGGTGCCCTGGGCCTGCATCAGCGGAATCAGTTCGCGGGCGATGAAGGGGAAGGTCACGAAGATGGTGGCCAGCACAATGCCGGGCACGGCAAAGACAATTTTGATGTCATGCGCCTGCAGCCACGGGCCAAACCAGCCCTGGGCACCAAACATCAGCACATAGATCAGTCCGGCCACCACCGGCGACACCGAGAACGGCAGGTCCACCAGCGTCGTCAGAAAAGCCTTGCCACGGAACTCGTACTTGGCAATGGCCCAGGCTGCAGCCACGCCAAACACCAGGTTCAGGGGCACGGCGATGGCGGCGGTGATGAGCGTCAAGCGGATGGCGCTCCAGGCATCGGGTTCCTTGAAGGCTTCGAAGAAGGCCTCGGAGCCCTTGCGCAGGGCCTCGGTGAACACGGCCGCCAGCGGCAGGATCAGGAACAGGAAAATGAAGGCCAGCGCAACGCCAATCAGGCTCCACTTCACCCAAGCCGGCTCGGTGGTCGTGGCGTTCTTTTTCGTGGAACGCCGCGGAACCGGCTTTGCCGGGCCGCTGGCGTTGTTCCCTTGGGGGGAAGACGGGCGCACATCGTGCGCCTGGCTCAGGGGGGTACTCATGCTCCGGCTCCTCCGCGCTTGCGCTGCCAGGCTTGCAGCGCGTTGATCAACAGCAGCAGCGCAAACGAAATCACCAGCAGCACCACGGCCACGGCGGTCGCGCCAGCATAGTCATACTGCTCCAGTTTGCCGATGATGATCAGCGGTGTGATCTCGGACACCATGGGCATGTTGCCGGCAATGAAGATGACCGAACCATATTCACCAATGGCGCGGGCAAATGCCATGGCAAAGCCGGTCAGCAGGGCCGGCGCCACGGTCGGGAAAATCACATAGCGAAAGGTCTGCCAGCGTGTGGCGCCCAGGCAGGTGGCGGCCTCTTCCAGCTCCTTCTCGGCGTCTTCCAGCACCGGCTGCACCGTGCGCACCACAAACGGCAGGCCGATGAAAATGAGAGCAATCACCACGCCGTTGGGGTTGAAGGCCAGCTGGATACCGCGCGGCTCCAGAATGCTGCCGATCCAGCCATTGCTGGCCAAGAGCGCGGTCAACGAGATGCCGGCCACGGCGGTGGGCAGTGCGAACGGCAGGTCCACCAGAGCATCAATGATCTTCTTGCCGGGAAAGGTGTAGCGCACCAGCACCCAGGCGATCAGCAAACCAAATATGGCATTGACCACGGCCGCAATCAACGAGGCGCCAAACGTCAGCCGGTAGGCGGCCATGACCCGCGGGCTGCTGACGGCGAACACAAACTGCTCCCAGGTCAGCGTAAAGGTTTTGAACACCAGGGCCGAGAGCGGAATCAGCACGATCACGCTCAGATAAAACAGCGTGAATCCCAGCGTCAGCTTGAAGCCGGGCAGCACGCGGCGCGCGGGCCTTCGCGCTGGCTGTTGGTTGGACAGCCAGTCCAGGGGCAGCTTCTCGTCCATTTACTTGACCGTGTACAGCTTGTCGAACTGACCGCCGTCGTTGAAGTGCACCTTCTGCGCTTCGGCAAACGAGCCAAAGAACTCATCTACGGTGAATAGCTGGATGGGCTTGAAGGTGCTGGCGTATTTCTTCAGGATGGCCGGGTTGCTGGGGCGAATGGCGTGCTGGGCGGCAATTTCCTGCCCGGCGTCGGAGTACAGGAAGTTCAGGTAGGCCTTGGCCTGCTCAGCGGTGCCCTTCTTGGCCACGGTGCGTTCCACCACGGCGACCGGGTTCTCGGCCACGATGGAGGTGCTGGGGTGGATGGCGTCCACCTTGCCAGCCCCAAACTCCTTGTCCACCGACACCACTTCGGATTCGAACGTGATCAGCACGTCACCAATATTGCGTTGCAGGAAGATGGTGGTGGCGTCGCGTCCGCCCTTGGCCAGCACCGGCACATTCTTGTACAACTTGGCGATGAACTCCGCTGCCTGCGCATCGGTGCCACCCTTCTTGCGCACCGAGCCCCAGGCCGCCAGATAGGCCATGCGGCCGTTGCCGCCGGTTTTGGGGTTGACGACGATCACCTGGACGCCCGGTTTGACCAGGTCATCCCAGTCCTTGATGCCCTTGGGGTTGCCATTGCGGGTCAGGAACAGCATGGTCGAGCTGGTGGGCGCCGCGTTGTGGGGGAAGCGCTTGGTCCAGTCCTTGGCCACGATGCCGGTGCTGGCCAGAAACTCCACATCGGTGGTGGTGTTCATGGTCACCACATCGGCGTCCAGCCCGTCGTTCACCGCACGCGCCTGCGCGCTGGAGCCAGCGTGGCTCTGGTCGATTCGGATGTCTTTGCCGGTGGTCTTCTTGTAGTTGGCGATGAAGGCCGCGTTGATGTCCTTGTAGAACTCGCGCGCCACGTCGTACGACACGTTGAGCAGGGTGGTGGTCTGGGCTGCTACTAAATTGCTAGCTGTCAGCGCAATAACGGCGAGGGCTAGACGGGTTTTTTGCTTGAAAGTCATGGCGTAGTCTCCAGTGCGGGTTGTGTGCGGGGTGCAGCGGCCACGGGTGCGACCCAGCCTTCGCCCACCAGGGATTGCAGCAGCGCCAGGCCCAGCGGCCAGGCACCGAAGCCGGATTCGATGTTGATGTGCCCCGCGTTTTGCAGGCGCACGAATTCGCTGCCCCAGGCGCGGGCATAAGCGCCGGCCGTGCGTACCGGGCAATAGGGATCGTTGTTGCTGGCGACGATGATGCTGCGGTAGGGCAGGGCCTGGTAGGGCACGGGCGCAAAGTCGGCCAGCACGCCACGCCGCTCGGGGTCGGCCGGCGCCACCAGCAGCGCGCCCTGGATGCGCTGGGCCGCCTCAGGTGGCAAATGCACCGTGGCCATGCAGCCCAGGCTGTGCGCGGCAATCACCACCGGCCCGCCTTGCGTCAGGATGGTGCGGCTGATAGTGGCCACCCAGGCCTGGCGGCTGGGTGTGATCCAGTCGTCCTGCTGCACCCGCACGGCACCCGGCAACTGCTCAGCCCACAGGCTTTGCCAGTGGCCGGGACCGGAATCGCGCCAGCCGGGGATGATGATGATGGGAGCCATGTGCAAGCAAACAGTTGGGGGCAGTGCCGCGCCCAGTGCGCGGTTTGAAGGGATTGTGGGCGCCCGTTGTTAGATTGCAAAATATTGATTTTTAATTTGTTTATACAAATAAACGTCTAAGTGCATTCACAAATTCGGCGCGAGAGAAGCCGGATCGCGCAAGGGACAAGCAGAGTCGGTGTACACCGATGACACTGCTGGTCGCTTTACACTGTGCGGTTAACATTTGGCGCGTGCCCATGACCCTCTCGACCCGCCTCCAGTTCCTTGTCCCCTACGCGATGCTGCTGGGGGCAGGGCTGCTCACCGCCTGCCAGGACAAGCCCGCAGCCGCCCCATCCGCACGCAGCGGGCCTGTGGAGGTGGGGGTGGTTACCGTGAGCGCCCAGGATGCACCCTTGCAGCTGGAGTTGCCCGGCCGCCTGAGCGCCAGCCAGGTGGCCGAGATCCGTCCGCAGGTCGGCGGTTTGGTGCAGAAGCGCCTGTTCACCGAAGGCAGCCTGGTGGCCGCGGGGCAGCCGCTGTACGAGCTGGACGCCGCCAGCCTGGAGGCCGAACGTGCGCGCACCGCAGCCGCGCTGCAGAAGGCCGAGGCCCAGGTCGGCGCGGCGCGGGCCAAGGTAGCGCGCGACGCCGAATTGCTGCGCGCCAACTTCATCAGCCGGTCTGCTGCGGACGACAACACCGCCCTATTGCGCCAGAGCGAAGCCGAGGTGGCCGTGGCCCAGGCGGCGCTAGACGCCGCACAGGTGCAGTTGCGGCGCGCACGCATCGTGGCGCCCATAGCCGGGCGCATCGATGCCTCAGCCGTGAGCGTCGGCGCGCTCGTCACCGCCAACCAGACACAGGCGCTCACCACCATCCAGCAGATCGACCCGATGTACGTCGACATCGTGCAAAGCAGCGCCGAACTACTGGCGCTGCGCAGCCAGCTGGAAGGCCAGACCGCCAGCCGCCAGGTGCAAGTGGTGCTCGAGGACGGCTCCGTGCACCCGCAGCCGGCGACTCTGCAGTTCAGCGGCGTGACCGTTGACCGCGGCACTGGCACCGTGACACTGCGCGCCGTCGTGCCCAACCCGAAAGGCCGCCTGCTTCCTGGCATGGTGGTGCAAGCCAGGCTGTTGGCCGGCACCGACCGCGGCGTGCTGCTGGTGCCACAGCAGGGCGTGACACGCTCGCCCACTGGTGACGCCACGGCGCTGGTCATCGGCGAGGGCAACAAGGTTGAGCGCCGTCGGCTGCAACTGGCACGCGTGGTTGGCAACCAGTGGCTGGTGACGAGCGGACTCAAGGTGGGTGACCGCCTCATCGTCGAGGGGCTGCAGCGTGCTCGCGCTGGCCAGACGGTGACGCCGGTGGCCGCTGCGTCTGGCGCTTCGGCTGCACGCTAAGCCGCGCCGGGAAGCCTCACGCCATGGCCTCGTTTTTCATCGACCGCCCCATCTTTGCCTGGGTGCTGGCCATTGTCATCATGCTGGCCGGTGCTGCCGCCACGCTGATGCTGCCGCTGGAGCGCTACCCCGACATCGCGCCGACCCGCATTTCCATCAACACCAGCTACCCCGGTGCGTCGGCGCGCACCATCGAGGATTCGGTGACGCAGATCATTGAACAGAACCTCAAGGGCATCGACGGACTGCTGTCCATTGAGTCGACCAGCAACGCGTCGGGCGACGCCAGAAGCCAGCTCAGCTTCGTTGCCGGAACCAACCCCGACACCGCGCAGCTACAGGTGCAGAACAAGGTGCAACAGGCCGTCTCGCGGCTGCCGCAGGCGGTGCAGGCGCAGGGTGTGCGTGTGACCAAGGCCGGCACCGACCTGCTGATGGTCGTGACGCTGAACAGCGACGACCCGGCCGTGACCTCGGCCGACATGGGCGACTACCTGCAGAGCACGTTGGTTGACATCATCAGCCGCATTGAAGGCGTAGGTGACGTCAACGTCTTCGGTTCGGGCTACGCGATGCGGATCTGGCTCGACCCCCAGAAGCTGCAGCGCTATGCGCTGGTGCCGGGCGACATCCGTGCGGCGCTGCTGGCGCAGAACACCGAGGTCTCCGCGGGCCAGATCGGCGCCCTTCCGTCGCCCGAGGGCCAGCGGCTCACGGCCATCGTCACTGCGCGGGCCAAGCTACAGACGGCCGAGGAATTCCGCGAGGTCGTACTGCGTGTGCAGCCTGACGGTTCGGCGCTGCGCCTGTCTGACGTGGCGCGTGTGGAATTGGGCCGCGACAGCTACACCACCAACATCCGCAGCAGCGGCCGCACGGCTGCCGGCATGGCCCTGTTTCCGGCCAGCGGCGCCAATGCCCTGGTTACCGCCAACGCCGTGAAGGCCAAACTCGAAGAGCTGGCGCCCTTTTTGCCGGCGGGCATGAAGACTACGGTCACCTTTGACACCACGCCGTTCATCAGCGTGTCTATCAAGGGGGTCGTGATGACGCTGATCGAAGCCATGGTGCTGGTGGTGGCCATCATGTACCTCTTCATGCAAAACCTGCGCGCGACGCTGGTGCCGGCGATTGCCGTGCCGGTAGTGCTGCTGGGCACCATGGGCGTGCTGGCGGTGGCCGGCTTCTCGATCAACACGCTGACCATGTTCGGGCTGGTGCTGGCCATCGGCCTGTTGGTGGATGACGCCATTGTCGTGGTCGAGAACGTTGAGCGCCTGATGCGTGAAGAAGGCCTGTCGCCGCGCGACGCCACCAAACGCAGCATGGGCGAGATCAGCGGTGCGCTGGTGGGCATTGCCGTCGTGCTGTCGGCAGTGTTCATCCCGATGGCCTTTTTCGGCGGCTCCACCGGCGTCATCTACCGCCAGTTCAGCATCACCGTGGTCAGCGCCATGGTGCTGTCGGTGCTGGTGGCGATGAGCCTGTCGCCAGCGCTGTGCGCCACGCTGCTCAAGCCAGTGCATCAAGGGGAACACGCCGCACACGGCGGCCCGCTGGGGCCCCTGCTGGACCGTTTCTTCGGTGGATTTAATCGCGGCTTCGACCGTTTCACCGGGCGCTACGTCGGCCAGGTTGGCTGGCTCTCGACGCGCAGTTGGCGCAGCTTTATGGTGTTTGTGCTGTTCATCGCCGGCACCGCCGCGCTGTACAAGACGCTGCCCACCAGCTTCCTGCCCGACGAAGACCAGGGCGGCCTGCAGATCCAGGTGCGCATGGCGCCCGGCGCCACCGCCGAGCGGCTGGAAAACGTGATGCAGAGTGTGGAAGCCTACCTGACCGAGCAACCCGAGGTGATGTTCTACAACCTCGTGCGCGGCGCCGGCGGCGACCAGGGCTCGGGGCAGGGTTTCATCCGGCTGAAGGACTGGTCCGAGCGCAAGGCGGCAAACCAGGGCGCCGCGGCACTGTCCGAGCGTTTCAGTCGCGAGCTCGGTTTGCGCGTGCGCGACGCCAATGTCTTCGTCGTGCAGCCGCCCACCGTGCGCGGCCTGGGCGGAAGCGCCGGCGTGCAGCTGTTCCTGCAGGACCTGGGCGGCCTGGGCACCGAGGCACTGGCCGCCGCGCGCGACCAGCTCATCGACGCCGCGGCAGCACGGCCGGAGTTCAGCCGGCCGCGAACGAACAGCCTCACCGAGATGCCGCAGCTGGCCATCCACATCGACGACCACAAGGCCGGCACGCTGGGGGTGGCCACGGCGACGATCAACGACACGCTGTCGATGGCGATGGGCGGCGCTTATGTCAACGACTTCATCGACCGCGGGCGCGTCAAGCGTGTGCTGGTGCAGGGCGAAGCCGCCTACCGCGCCGAGCCTGACAGCCTGCGCCACTGGTACGTGCGCAACAGTGCCGGGCAGATGGTGTCGTTCAGTGCCTTCGCCAGCAGCGCTTGGGTCAACGGCCCGCGCCAGCTGGTGCGCTACAACGGCAGCCCGGCCTACGAGATCCAGACCGACATCGCTCCTGGCGTCAGCTCGGGTGCGGCGATGGCGGCGATGGTGGAGCTACTGCGCGCGATGCCGCCTGGCATTGGCTACGAATGGTCGGGACGCAGCTACCAGGAACGGCTGTCGGGCGACCAGGCGCCACTGCTCTATGCTGTCTCGGTGCTCTTCATCTTTCTGTGCCTGGCGGCTCTGTACGAGAGCTGGTCGGTGCCCTTCAGCGTGATGCTGGTGGTGCCGCTGGGCATCTTCGGGGCGCTGGCGGGCAGCCACCTGGGTGGCCAGAGCAATGACGTGTTTTTCCAGGTCGGCCTGCTCACCACCGTGGGGCTGAGCGCCAAGAACGCGATCCTGATTGTCGAGTTCGCCGAGACGCTGCGCTCCCAGGGCATGGGCGTGTTGGACGCGACGCTGAAGGCCTGCCGGCAGCGTGTGCGGCCCATCCTGATGACCTCGCTGGCTTTCGGCATGGGGGTGCTGCCACTGGCCCTGGCCAGTGGCGCTGGCTCGGGTTCGCAGCGGGCCATCGGCTTCGGCGTGTTGGGCGGCATGATCAGCGCAACCGCGCTGGGCATCTTCTTCGTGCCACTGTTCTACCTGTGGGTCAAGGCGTTGTTCTCGAGGCGTGCGCCGCCTAGCGTTCCATCGCCCTGAACATCATTAGTCAGAGCCCGGCAAACGCTCAGCCGCGTCGAGCCTCCTCAATCGCCGCAATATCGATCTTCCCCATCTTCATCATGGCCTCAAACGCGCGCTTGGCTGCTGCCGGGTCTGGGTCGGTGATCGCGGCCATCAGGGCGCGTGGCGTGATTTGCCACGACAGCCCCCACTGATCCTTGCACCAGCCACAGGCGCTCTCCTGGCCGCCGTTGTCAATAATCGCGTTCCATAGGCGGTCCGTCTCAGTCTGGTCGTCGGTCGCCACCTGGAACGAGAAGGCCTCACTGTGCTTGAACTCCGGACCCCCGTTCAGGCCGATGCAGGGGATGCCCATCACGGTGAACTCAACCGTCAACACATCGCCCTGCTTGCCCGATGGATAGTCGCCGGGCGCGTGGTGGACGGCGTCCACCGCGCTGTCGGGAAACGTCTTGGCGTAGAACGTCGCTGCGTCCAATGCGGTGCCGTCGTACCAAAGGCAAATCGTGTTCTTGCTCACCATGTTGGCTCCTCCAAAAGCAGGAAAGATACGTCCATTCAAATCGTATCCCTACTGGAATCGCCACAAACCGCCAATGGTCTACATCCCGTCATCGCGTTGCCAGCTGGCGCACCACCGCCACCAGGCGGTCCACCTCATCAAAGGTGTTGTAGAACGCCAGCGACGGGCGCACCGTGGTCTCCAGCCCGAAGCGGCGCAGGATGGGCTGCGCGCAGTGGTGGCCTGTGCGAACCGCAACGCCTTCCTCGTTCAGGGCCTTTCCTACTTCTTCCGTGGTGTAGCCGGCCAGTACGAATGACATGACGCTGGCCTTGTCGGCAGCCGTGCCCACCAGGCGAACGCCGGGGATGGTGCTCAACTGCTGCATGCCGTAGCACAGCAGTTCGTGCTCGTAGCGCCCGATGTTCTCAATACCGATGCGGTTGACGTAGTCAATGGCGGCACCCAGGCCCACGGCATCGGCGATGTTGCCGGTACCAGCCTCAAATTTGTTGGGAATGGGCTGGAACACCGTTTTCTCAAACGTCACATCAGCAATCATGTTGCCACCACCCTGCCAGGGCGGCATGTCTTCGAGCACCTCGCGCTTGCCCCACAGGGCGCCAATGCCGGTTGGTCCGAACACTTTGTGTCCGGAGAACACAAAGAAGTCGGCGCCAATGTCCTGCACGTCGACCCGCATGTGCGAGACCGATTGCGCACCGTCTACCAACGCCTTGGCGCCAGCGCGGTGCGCCATTGCCACGATCTCCTTGACCGGAACCACGGTACCCAAGGCATTAGATACCTGGGTCACGGCCACGATTTTGGTGCGGTCGTTGAGCAGCTTCTGGTATTCGTCGAGCAGCACCTGGCCCGAGTCGTCCACCGGAATCACACGCAACCGGGCACCCTTGGCGGCAGCCAGCTGCTGCCAGGGAACGATGTTGGCGTGGTGCTCCAGATGGCTGACGATGATCTCGTCGCCTTCGCCCACGTGCTGGCCGCCCCAGCTCTTGGCCACCAGGTTGATGGCCTCGGTGGTGCCGCGCACAAAGATGACCTCGTTCACATCCGGCGCGTTGAGAAATGAGCGCACCTTTTCCCGCGCCCCTTCGTAGGCATCGGTGGAGCGCGCCGCCAGTTCGTGCGCCGCGCGGTGGATGTTGGAGTTTTCGTGTGCGTAAAAGTACGCCAGGCGATCGATCACGGACTGGGGCTTGTGCGTGGTGGCGGCATTGTCAAACCACACCAGTTGTCGTCCGTTGACCCGCTCCTGCAGGATGGGGAAGTCGCGTCGCACAGCATTCACATCGAACGGTGGCCGCTGTCCGGTGCCTGCCAGCGGCAAGTTGCCGTGTGGTGCCGGTTTGGCCGGCGTCACATAGCCGCTGGGCAACACCACGGCGTCCACAAAATAGTAGCGCGGCTCGGCGGAGGGCACCGTGCTGGGCGTAGCCGCTGGTGCGGCACTGGCGCTTGGCTGCGCGAAGGGCGCAAGAGCCAGATCGTCGCTGATGGTTGTGCCGCGCGCGGAAGGATGCCCGTGGGTGTCACTCAGGAAGTAAAACGGCGAGGCTGTTGCGATGGGATGCGTGGCAGCCTGCGAGACACCTGCGGCCTGCGCCTGGGGCACGCCCTGCACGCCACTGCCAAAACGTGGTGAGTAGGCGGGTGCCTGCGTCAGCACGGCATCGGGGACGCCGTTGCCGGCCACCGCATGGGGTTGCAGCGCGGGCGCTCGGTGCGCGAGTGACAACACCGGTGTGGGCGAGGCTGGAATCAGGTTGGTGCCGGGCACTTGACCTTGTGGAATGGGTGTGCCGGGCACACCGGGACCAAACCCTGCCGGGCTGGTCAACGGCGAACCAGCGGGTGCAATATTGACCGGCGCCTGGATGCCGGGCGGCACGGGTGTTGCCGCCGGCGCGCCCGATGGGCCCGCTGCAAACAGCGCGTTGGCCATCTGCGCAATGAGCGCCGGGTCAAATGGTGGTACAGCGTGGCCCGCTGCATCGGGCGTCGCCGTTGTCGGCGGTGCCGGAGTAAAACCAGAAGTGCTCACGGTGGCTTACTTGTAGGTGTCGGTGTAGTCGTGGTACTTGCCCACTTCCACATCGTCCAACACGGCCAGCGCGTCGGGGGTGAGCACGGCCAGCGAGCAGTACAGCGAGATCAAGTAGCTCGAAATGGCCTGGTCGTTGATACCCATGAAGCGCACCGACAGACCCGGACTCTGCTCACCCGGCAGACCTGGCTGGAACAGGCCCACGACGCCCTGGCGTTTGTCGCCCACGCGCAGCAGCAGAATCTTGCTCTTGCCATCGGCTACCGGCACCTTGTTGCTGGGGATCAGCGGCACGCCGCGCCAGGTGATGAATTGCGAACCAAACAGGCTCACCGTAGGCGGAGGCGTACCACGGCGGGTGGCCTCGCGGCCAAAGGCGGCAATCGCCACTGGGTGCGCCAGGAAAAAGGCGGGTTCTTTCCAGACCTTGGTCAGCAGCTCGTCCAGGTCATCGGGTGTCGGTGCGCCGATGAGCGGGAAGATGCGTTGCTCATCGGTCACCTGAGACAGCAGGCCGTAGTCCGGGTTGTTGATGAGTTCGCTTTCCTGGTTTTCCTTGATGGTCTCAATGGTCAGGCGCAGTTGCTCCTTGATCTGGTCGTGCGGGCTGCTGTACAGGTCGGAGATGCGGGTGTGCACATCCAGAATGGTGCTGACGGCGTTCAGGTAGAACTCGCGCGGCTTGTCGTCGTAGTCGACAAAGGTGCGGGGCAACTGGTTCTCGGTCTGGCGGGCGGTGCAGGTGACCTTGATGGACTCGGGGTTCTTGACCGTGTTGAGGCGGTAGATACCGGCCTCAACCGGCACCCATTGCAGCAGGTGCGTGAGCCAGCGCGGCGAGATGGTAGCCAGTTGGGCCGTCGTTTTGGTGGCGTTGGCCAGTTGCCGTGCCGCGTGGTCGCCCAGTGTGGTGTGGACGGTGGGTTGCTTTGCCATGGAAGACCTTTTGAGAGAAATGAAAAGTGGTGGTGGGAACGGGTTGAACGTCGGGCAGTATCTGCAGCGCAGCGTGCAAACTCAACAGGCTATAGCCACCAAATCGATGCCTTTAACCGGTTGTGACGTGCGCGCCTTTTCGCAGTGCGCCAGCAGGGCGGCGCCGGACAGACCATAGGCCTGCGCCAGCTTCTCGATGGTCAGGATGGATGCCACCACCTGCCCGCGTTCGATCTCACCAACGTAGGAGCGGTTCAGGTCGGCGTGCCCGGCCAACTGTTCCTGGGACCAGTTGCGCGCCTCGCGCAGGCGACGCACCGTGGTGCCAAAGTTCTTCAGCAGACAGGCGTTCATACCGTCACCGGCTCGGCGCCGTTTTCGTGGCGCGATACAGCCTGTGTGATGTGGGCGCCAGGCTTCACGTCGTGCGTCACCCAGACGTTGCCGCCAATGGTGGCGCCCCGGCCAATGGTGACGCGCCCCAGCACCGTGGCGCCGGCATAGATCACCACGTCGTCTTCCAGAATCGGATGGCGTGGCAGCCCCTTTTGCAGGTTGCCATCGGCATCCGTGGGGAAGCGCTTGGCCCCCAGTGTCACCGCCTGGTACAGGCGCACGCGCTCGCCGATGACGGCGGTCTCGCCAATCACAACGCCGGTGCCATGGTCAATGAAAAATCCCGATCCGATGCTGGCACCGGGGTGAATGTCAATGCCGGTCTGGCCATGCGCCAGCTCGGCGACGATGCGTGCCAGCAGTGGCAGTCCCAGTTCATACAGGCAGTGGGCCACACGGTGGTGGATCATCGCCAGAATGCCGGGATAGCACAGTAGCACCTCGTCCACACTGCGTGCAGCCGGGTCGCCCTGGAAGGCCGCCAGTACATCACTGTCGAGCAGCCCTCGAATGGCAGGCAGCGAGGCGGCAAAGGCGCGCGTGGCGACCAGCGCGCGGGTGTCGAGCACATCGTCGGATTCGTTGATATGCCGCGCTACATAGCGCAACTCCAGTCGCACCTGGGCCAGCAGTGCATGCAGGGCCTCCTCCAGCGTGTGGCCGGTGTAGAAGTCCTCACTTTCCTGTTGAAGGTCCGGAGGTCCCAAACGCATGGGAAACAGCGCGCCCTTGAGGCTCTCAATGATCTGGTTCAGCGCATCGCGCGAGGGCAGTTCGCGCCCGCCGGGTTCCAGCGAACGCCTTTGCGATTCGCGCCATTGCTGGCGCACGGTGCGCAAGCCGGCAACGATGCTGGCGGTGTCGAAGTCGGCCATGGTGTGGTGCTCCCGATCAGTCCTGCACCCAGGGCAGGCCGCAGTGGCGCCAGCCATCGGCACCGCCGCGGTGGCGGTGTTCGTCGATCTCGCCCTCAAAGCCTTCGAGTACGTTGTAGACCTGAGTAAAACCTGCTGCCGCTGCGGCCTCGGCAGCCAGCACCGAGCGCTTGCCGCTGCGGCACAGCAACAGGATGGGTACGTGCTTGCCAGTCTTGGCTTCCAGCTCGCGCACGAAGCGCGGATTACGGGTGAGTGCGGTGCCAGTGGCCCAGGCTACATGCAGGCTCTCGGGCACATGACCGACGAACTTGCGCTCTTCGGTGGTGCGCACATCCACCAGCAGGGCTTCACTGGCCGAGAACAGATCCCAGGCCAGTTGCGGCGACACACCGCCGGCGTAGGACAGGCCGGTGGACAAGGCCACGGCGCGAGCAGACTCCAATGCGGCGACAAGCGGCCGAGGCGATGTGTTGATGGTCATACGGGCTACCGACGGCATCAGACCTTCTCCAGTGCCTGTTCCAGATCCGCCAGCAAATCATCAATGTGCTCAATGCCAACCGACAGCCGTACCGCGTCTTCGCTCACACCCGCCTTGGCTAGTTCCTCGGGCGACAGCTGGCGGTGCGTGGTGGATGCCGGGTGCGTGGCCAGCGACTTGGCGTCACCAATGTTGACCAGACGCGTGAAGAGCTGCAGTGCGTCCAGGAAGCGCGCGCCAGCGGCCAGGCCTTCGCCTGGTGCGGACTTCACGCCAAACGTCAACAGGCCACTGGCCTTGCCACCCAGGTACTTCTGCGCCAGTGCGTGGTCCGGGTGGCTGGGCAGCGCCGCGTAGTTCACCCAGGCCACCTTGGCATGCTTTTGCAGGAACTGCGCGACCTTCAGCGTGTTCTCATTGATGCGCTCCACGCGCAGCGCAAGGGTTTCTATGCCCTGCAGGATCAGGAAGGCATTGAACGGCGAAATGGCAGCACCGGTGTTGCGCAGCGGCACCACGCGGGCACGGCCGATGTAGGCCGCCGGGCCCAGCGCCTCGGTATAGACCACGCCGTGGTAGCTGGGGTCTGGCTCGTTGAGGCGCTTGAACTTGGCCTTGTGCTCGGCCCACGGGAATTTGCCCGAATCGACAATCGCGCCGCCGATGGTGGTGCCATGGCCGCCCAGGTATTTGGTCAGCGAATGCACCACGATGTCGGCGCCATGTTCGAACGGGCGCAGCAGGTAGGGTGTGGCCACCGTGTTGTCCACGATCAGCGGCACGCCATGGCGGTGGGCGATGGCCGCAATCGCCGCGATGTCGTTCACCGTGCCCTGCGGGTTGCTCAGCGACTCGATGAACACCGCCTTGGTCTTGTCGTCAAACAGCGCCTCAAAGCTGGCCAGATTGCGCGAGTCGGCAAAGCGGGTGGTGATGCCGAACTGCGGCAGCGTGTGGGCAAACAGGTTGTAGGTGCCGCCATACAGCGCGGTGCTGGCGATGATGTTGTCACCGGCCTCGGCAATCGTCTGGATGGCATAGGTCACGGCCGCCTGACCGGATGCCAGCGCCAGCGCGGCGATGCCGCCTTCCAATGCTGCCACGCGCTGCTCCAGCACGTCCTGCGTCGGGTTCATGATGCGGGTGTAGATGTTGCCTGGTACCTTCAAATCGAACAGGTCGGCGCCATGCTGGGCGCTGTCAAAAGCGTAGGCAGCCGTCTGGTAGATCGGAACGGCCACCGCCTTGGTGGTCGGGTCGGGGCGGTAACCGGCGTGGACGGATTGGGTTTCAAATTTCCAGGTGGACATCAATAACTCCTTGGTTTGTTGGAATGGCGTAGCGATTTGTTGGTGACTTTAGAAGGCCTGTAACAAAACTCAAACTACTTAAAAGCAAATTCCTAACAACCAAAACATCTTTAGATGTCCCGAATCGTTGCTGGGTGAAAATGTGTTTGGCGTTCTGTCTGACAACCGTTACCGCGAAGCGATCACTCCCCCAAATGGCATCCAAGATTCGTTTTACGCGACGGCTCTACTTTTTCTTCACGGCCCTGCTCCTGGTATTCGGTGCCGTTGCCGCGACCAGTTACACGTTGTGGAGACTGCGCAGCGCCACCATGGAGCGCAACTTCGACGCTGCCAGTCAGCATGCACGCACGTTCGAGATGCATCTGGCCCACACGTTCGACGGGATTGAAATCATTCTGTCCAACGTGTCGAGCGACATGACGGCTGAGTCGAAACTGCAGCGCACGCTTGCGGATGCCCTGCGCCGTGCACCCTATCTGCGCTCGCTGTCGGTGGTTGACGCCAGGGATATTGTCATTGTCAGTTCCGACCCCCGCAACGTCGGTATGCGTGTGGCAGGGGGAGATTTTCTGCCGGCAGCGGACGCATCCAGCGCCATGCTGCGCATCGGCACACCCTGGAGCGGGCATGACTTTTATGACGGACGCGTGGCGACATCGGTTCACCTGGCCACGCCAGTCGAAAGCAGCCTTTTGCCCGTACTGCGCAGAATTGACGGAGGCAGCGGTGGCGCTGGGGTCGCCATTGTGGCGGCCGTGAATACCGACTATTTCCTGAATTACTACGCCAAGAGCATCGATCCAAGCCTCGGGGTGGTGGAACTTCTGCGGTACGACGGCATGGTGATGCTGTCCACGGATGCAGAACGCAGGCCCGGAACCCCGCTGGTGAGCGATCCCCTGATGGAACGTATTGCGTCCGATGTGCCGGGGCAATTCGAATACCAAAGAGAAAACGGCCGCCCGGTCTTGACGGCCTACCGCAGCTCACGCAACTATCCCTTTGCCGTGGTGGTGCACCTGGACAAGGAAATGAGCCTGGAGAGCTGGCGCCACGAGCGCCTGCAGACCTTGGGCGTTGTCTCTGGCGTGCTGTTGGGCGCGCTGGTCTTTGCCGGCATGTATTTTTTGAGTCTGGAGTGGGTCGCGCGGGAGCATGAGGCCGACCTGGCCCAATTGCGTTTGCGCGGTGCCGCGCTGGAAGCCGCCGCCAATTCCATCATCATCACCGACAACCGGGGAATCATCGAGTGGGTGAACCCCGCGTTCTGCAAGCTCAGTGGTTACAGCATGGGGGAAGTCTTGGGGCGCACGCCGCGTGCACTGGTTCACTCGGGCGTGCAGGACCCGGCAACCTACCAGGATCTATGGCGCACCATTCTGGCGGGCAACGTCTGGCACGGTGAGATTGTGAATCGCCGCAAGGATCATTCCCAATACACCGAGGATCAGACCATCACACCGGTGCGCGACGCCAATGGGGTGGTGAGCCACTTCATCGCCATCAAGCAAGATGTCACCGACAGAAAACAGGTTGAACAGGCGCTGCGTGAGCAGATCCGGTTTGCCCAGGCACTCAATGTGATCGCACAGTCCATTGCCACTTACAGCAACTCGCCGTCGATTCTGAAAGACGCGGTTGAGGTTGTGGGGCGTGATCTGGCAGTCGATAGGGCGCTCATCTACAACGTCTCGTTTGAGAGCATGCAGGCGGTGGCCTTGTGTGAATGGCGAGACCTGGCCTTGACTGCGACACCGTCCACCCGGGACAGCTATCCGCTGCAGCTCTTTTGGGGTGGAGCCCAACACATGAAGGATACGCGCCAGTGGATAGTCAGCCATGCCGACGCCGTCGCACCCCCGTTAGCCGAGTCCGCTGCCGACCTGCTGCATGGCCGAATGGCGATGCAGAGCCTGTTGTGGTTCCCCTTTGATTTTCGTGATGACGGTTACCACCTGCTGGCGCTCAGTCAGCACCATGCGAAAAGAGAGTGGCGGACCAAGGAGTTCGAGTTCCTTGGCGCGGTCTGTCAGCAGATCAGCATTGCGTTGGCCACGATTCACATGTCGGATGCGCGTCGCAAAGGTGAGGAGCGGATGGCAGAGTTGTCACGCCACCTGGTGGTGGTGCAGGAAAGTGCACGGCGCCGTCTTTCGGGCGAGTTGCATGATCGCACCAGCCCGAACCTGGCGTCCATTGGCGTGCACCTCAACATCATCACGGCCGATTTGCAAGGAGAAAATCGGACCGTTCTGGAGGAGCGCCTGGCCGACGTGCGCGCCCTGATCGAGGACACTACCGCCAGCATCCGGGAAATCTGCTCGGATTTGCGCCCCCCCGTGCTCGACTACAGCGGCCTGCAGGCCGCGCTGCAACACTATGTGAGTCAGTTTCGCCGGCGCACGAATATGGTGGTTCATCTCGCATGCACACAGTCTGCCGCGCGGTTGGCGCCTGCCCTGGAATCTGCGCTGTTTCGCATTGTCCAGGAAGCACTGACCAATTGTTCCAAGCATTCGCGAGCAGAATCGATTGCGGTAGAGTTCGGCTTGGTAGGTGAGCACGTCTCATTGATCGTCAGCGATGACGGGGTCGGCTTTGACCCCAACGCACTCGGAAATACGACCCATACCAGTGGTCTTGGACTTTTGCTCATGAAAGAAATGGCTGAATTTTCCGGGGGCAAGTTTTCCCTCGAATCGACCCCGGGCCAGGGGACACGGATCACCGTGGAAATGCACACGGCATACGACCCATCATGAGCTTGCGCATTCTTCTTGCCGACGACCATCAGATGTTTCGCGAGGCCTTGCGGATCCTGCTGGAGCGCAACCCGGAATTTTCCGTGGTGGCTGAGACTGGCGACGGGCTCAAGGTGCTGGAGCTGGCACGCCAGACCCTGCCGGATATTGTCTGCATGGACATTGACATGCCGGGCATGAAAGGCATTGAGATCACGCACCTGCTGTGCGAGGCGCTACCCAAGACCCGCGTGATCGCGCTGTCGGTCTTTTCGGATCGGGAGTATGTGACCCACATGCTCAATGCCGGCGCCAGCGCCTACGTCACCAAGGCGCAGGCGGGTGTGGAGTTGCTGCGGGCCATTGATGCGGTGAGCCGCAACCGCTCCTACCTGTGCCCTGACGCGACCGATGCCGTGCGGCAGGCCGTGGTGGTTCACGGTGACGAGAAGAAAGGCGACCGTGGCGGCGCCAAACTCGGCCCACGCGAGGTCCAGGTCCTGCGACTGGTGGCGGTCGGGTTTACCTCGCAGGAAATTGCCGACCAACTGCACATTGCCCTGTCCACCGTCGAGGTGCACCGGCGAAACATCATGCGCAAGCTGGAAGTGAGCAGCGTCGTGGCGCTCACGCACTACGCCATCCGCAACGGACTGGTGGCCAACGCCTAGAGCCGGGTACTGCCCTGTCTCCACTACCGGTTTACCGGTAGTGGGAATACACCGCTACCAGAATACCCAAGCAGAAATTCCCTGCCTACCATGGAGAGCTGTTGGTGACCGTACACCGACATGCCGGTGAAATCGGCAGCCAACCGCAATCCATGGGAGTGGGTACTTCATGTCAAATGTTCCGTCATTGGTAGCATGGTCAGACGAATTCAGTCTCAAAATGCCCGAAATCGACGCGCAGCATCGGGTGTTGATTGATCTCATCAATCAGGTTTGGGGGGCAACCGTTGTTAGCAAGCCGGATGCCGCAAAAACCTTGCACATTGTCGAAGAGCTGGAGAAATACACGCTGACGCATTTCACCGCCGAAGAGATCTTCATGCGTGAAATGAATTACGCCGATTTCAAACGCCACAAGCAGGCCCATGACCAATTCGTGGCCCGTATTTCCGAGGAAAAGCAGAAGATCATGGCGGGCCAGCGACTGAGTCTGGAGATCGTGCACTTCCTGAAGGATTGGCTCATCAACCACATTCTGGTTTCCGACAAGGACTATGCCTCGCATTGCGCGCAGCGTTCGGCACCCAAGTCCGCGTTGGGCAAATTCTTCAAACGGCTATTGGGATGAAAGCCGGCAGGAGCGGATATTCATGTCAAATCGCCAGGGTGAGACACCGCAGCCAGAGAGAAAAAGCCGTACCAACAAGCGCCTGTCGATACTGGTGGTTGGCGACGCGCAGCGCGCAGCCGCGCTGAATGGTCATCTGCAGGACCGGGTTGGCTCCAATGTGCGCTTGCTTGCCTGCGAAAGCTTCGACGATGCGCGGGTGCAATTGTCAAGCCATCTGAGCATTGCTCTGGTCCTGCTTCTCTGGGAAGACAATGCCGCAGCGCAGTTGCCTGGGCTGGTGCAGGCGCTCTATGTGCACCGAAATAGCAGCGCCCTGTCGATCCTGGTGCGCAGCCAGACGCCACTGCCGCCAGAGAGTTGCGACGCCCTGTGGCAGCTCGGCGTGGCGGATCGCAGCTTCAGTCAGCCGTTGATGTCCGCCGAGATGGTTGACGCCGTAGCGGTGGCGGTGCGCAATTGCCGGCGTCACAGCACGCTGGTCAATCTCCCCAAGCTGTCGGAGGCTTTTTGCGGTGTGAAGAATCTGCGCGACCTAGCATCGCTGTCCTTGCAGGCTATCCAGGAGCAGGGCCTGCCCACTCTGGGGGGACTGTTTTGCTACCTGGGCAATACGGTCGAGCGTCACCCCGTGGTGATTGCGGGTAGTGGCTGTCATGCCGACCACAACTGCATGCCTCTGGGGCGCGTGGCGGACCCTCGGGCCCAGCGCATGCTGCAGGCCGCCATTGCCCAATGCTGCAGCCAGTTTGCCGCCGATGGCGCGGCGATCTACCTGCTGACGGCCAATGGATACACCGCCAGCCTGTTCCTGACGCTGGACTGCGCCCTGCGGCCCTGGGAGAAGGGCTTGCTGCAGGCCTTTGTCAACATGATCGCCACGGCCATCGACCAGTGCCAGATGGCGCAGGAGCTGCGGCGCACCCGCAATGCCACCATCACCACCCTGTCGGCCATGGCCGAGTTCCGTGATGTGGACACCGGCGAGCACGTGGCCCGGGTGGCGCGCATGACGACCGAAATCGCCCACTTGCTGGCGCAGGACAACGATGCCATCGATGCTGAGTTTTTGGAGCAAGTCGGCATGGCGAGCATCCTGCACGACACGGGGAAAATTGCCATCCCCGACAGCATCCTGCTCAAACCCGGACCGCTCAGCCCCGAAGAGCGGCGCATCATGGAACAGCACGTTGTGTTCGGCCATGAGCATCTGGTCAAGGCATCGCGGCGTATCGATGATGGCGCCCTGCTTGCGATGGCGGCTGAGGTGGCACGCCATCACCACGAACGGTTTGACGGAATGGGCTACCCGGATGGCCTGCGGGGGGAAGCCATTCCGCTGGCGGCGCGCATTGTTGCGCTGGTGGATGTCTATGACGCCCTGACCTGCAAGCGGCCCTACAAACAGGCCTGGCCGCACGAAAAGGCCATGGACCTGATCCAGTCGGAGTCGGGTCGGCATTTTGATCCTGCGGTGGTCGATGCCTTTGTGCGACTCAAGATGCGGGAAAAAGCCACGCGGTATATCGCCTGGAGTCCGGCCATGTCCGTGGGCCAACCGGATCTGGATGCGGACCACCGCCAACTCATCGACATCGTCAACCGGCTCTGGATGGCCGATGGCATGGGCAATCGGCAGATCATCGAGTTCGTGATCGATGACCTGGTGCACTACACCGAATTCCATTTCGCACGCGAGGAGCGCATGTTGGAGCAGGTGGACTTTGCCGACCGGGAGCGCCATTCCAGGATTCACCGGCACATCTGCCGTCGCCTGGAAGACTACCGCTGGGAATACTTCCAGGGCATTCGCCACGATGTGCGCAGCGGCCTGCTCGAATTCGTCACGGCATGGCTCAACAAGCACATTCTGGAAGAGGACATGCAGTACAGCAGCCACTTCTTTCAGCCAGCCTAGCGCAGCGAATGCGTTGCCTGTCACTCGCATGCGCTGTCCGCGCCCTACAAACCTGGAATCAAAAGAATGAGAACCAACCTGCCCATTACCCAGTGCGAGAACCAACTTCCGCCGCACGAAGCGCTGCTGTCCACCACCGACACCAAAGGCCGCATCACCTACGCCAACGCCGCGTTCAGCCGGGCCTGTGGTTTCGCGAATGACGAGCTGGTGGGCCAGCCCCACAATCTGGTGCGCCACCCCGACATGCCGGCGCAAGCGTTTGCCGACATGTGGAAGAGCCTGCAAGAGGGGCAATCCTGGACCGCCGTGGTCAAGAACCGGGCCAAGGACGGTAACCACTATTGGGTGCGTGCCAATGCCACGCCCATGCACCGCAACGGCGAACTCGCGGGCTATCTGTCCGTGCGCACGGTCCCCTCGCGGGACGAGGTCGCCGCCTCCGAAGCGCTGTACCGCCGCGTCAAGGACGGAACGGCCAAAGGACTCACATTTCACCGGGGCCTGGTCGTGCGCACCGGGCTCATGCGCTGGGTCAGCGCGCTGCAGCTCCTGCCAACCGCCTGGCGCAGCCGCCTTCCCCTGCTGATGGTGGCAGCGCTACTGTGTGGGGCCTTGCCACTGAGCGGGCTGAATGGGGCCGCGCTGGCGTTCATGGGGGCGCTGGTGGGGGTCAGTCTGCTCATGGCCGCGTGGTTCATCGAGGCGCAAATAACCACGCCTTTGCGCAAGACGGCGGTGCTGGCGCAGCAGGTCGCCAGTGGAGAGGAGCCCGAGCCGCTGGGCTTTAACCGCTGTGACGACATCGGTTTGATTGCACGGTCCATCAATCAGGCGAGCCTGAACCTGCACTCCCTGGTGGCTGATGTGCATGAGCAGGCGGCGGGTGTGCAGGGCGCCAGTCTGGAAATATCCGCTACGACCAATGAACTGTCCGACCACACCGCACTGGCGGCGGCCAACCTGGAGCGCACCTCGGCGGCCATGGAGCAACAAACCGCATCGGTGCACCAGAACTCCGATACCGCACAGCAGGCCAACGAACTGGCCCATGCGGCCACCGAAATCGCTGCCAAGGGCGGCCAGGCCATGAGCAACATGGCGTCCATGATGACGCGAATCACCGAGTCGAGCAGGAAAATTGCGGACATCATTGGCGTGATCGATGGCATTGCCTTTCAGACCAATATCCTGGCGCTGAACGCCGCGGTGGAGGCAGCCCGCGCCGGAGAGCAAGGGCGTGGCTTTGCCGTGGTGGCCAGCGAGGTGCGTAGCCTGGCGGGGCGGTCGGCAGCAGCGGCCAAGGAAATCAAGGGCCTGATTGATACCTCGGTCGCCAACGTCGAGAATGGCTCCAAACTGGTGAGCGACGCCGAACACACCATGGCGGAGGTCGTTCAACAGGTCAGCCGCGTCAACGACCTGATGGCCGAAATCACGGTCGCATCCAAAGAGCAGTTCATCGGAATTTCGCAGGTTGGCCAGGCGGTTACACAACTCGATGAGATGACGCAGCAAAACACCACGATTGTGGAGCGCAACCGTTCGGCCGCCACCCACATGGGGGAGCAGGCCACGCGTTTGATGGATGCCATCCATGTGTTCTCCGCGCCCACGCAGCCGGCTGTTTAGGGTCTGTACGGCTTGAATGTGAGCTACCGCACCGAACGATAGGTCGCAGCCTGCCTATCCTGTGCGCATGCAAACAGCAAATTTGAAGTTGGCTCCCAAGTCGCCGGCGGACCGGGAGGCGGGCAAGTCCCTGACGGATGTTCTGGGGAAGGCTGAGCATGTGAAGGATTTGGTGGAGCAAAGTGCCCAAGAGCTTTCTTCGGTCAATGCGGAGCTGGCGAATGAGATGGTCCAAAACGGGGAGCCGCCCGGTGTGCGGCAGGTCCTGGAAAGGAGCCAGGCTATCGAAGGCAAGGTGCAGGACGCGGCAGACAAGCTCTCCGTGGTGAACCAGGCACTGGAGGCAGAAGTCGGCGCCCGCCATGTGCTGGAAGGGCATCTGGCCACGTTGACGCAGGATGAGGCGATGGCACGCCATGCCGCCCTGCATGATCCGTTAACGGGCCTGCCCAACCGCACGCTGTTTGAAAACCGTCTCGAACACGGGCTGGCACAGGCCAAGCGCCATGACCGGATATTGGCCGTGATGTTCCTGGACCTGAATGACTTCAAGGCCATCAATGACACGCACGGCCACGACGTGGGCGACGCTGTTTTGCAATCCATCGCGGATCGGCTGAAAGAACACGCACGCGACGATGACACGGTTAGCCGCTTCGGGGGTGACGAATTCCTGTACCTGCTGACGGAAATCGACAGTGACCAGGACGCCGTGTCGATTGCACAAAAAATCGCGGATGCCATCCAACTGCCCTGTCAGCTCAGTGTGGGGGCGCTGCAGCTCAGCGCCAGCGTCGGCATTGCGATTTTTCCAAAAGACGGAACTTCGGTGAGCGCCCTGATCAAGAGCGCCGACACGGCCATGTACAAAGCCAAACGGGGTAAATCAGGCTATGCGTTCGCCTAGCTGACGTTGCGTCAATAGCCTCAGGCCGCCTTGCGCTCCTGCTGGCGCGCAACGTACTGGTTCTGCGGGCGGGTCAGGGCCAGGTTCTCACGCAGCGTCTTGCCTTCGTACTCCGTGCGGAACAGACCACGGCGCTGCAGCTCGGGGATCACCAGGTCCACAAAGTCGTCCAGGCTGGCCGGCAGCACCGGTGGCAGCACGTTGAAGCCATCGGCCGCGCCGTTTTCAAACCACAGTTGCAACTGGTCGGCGATCTGCGCGGGTGTGCCCACAATCGTCCAGTGGCCGCGTGCCGTGGCCACCCACTGGTAGAGCTGGCGAATGCTGAAGTTGTGCTTGTGGGCAATGTCCACCATCATCTGTGCGCGGCTGACCCAGCCCTCGGTCTTGGGCAGATCGGGGAAGGGGCCGTCCAGCGGGTACTTCGACAGGTCCACGCCACCCGATAGTCCGGCCAGCAGCGTCAGGCCTTCTTCGGGGCGGATCAGGTCATTGAGCTGCTGCAGCTTGGCCTGGGCCTCTTCCTCGGTCTTGCCGACATAGACCGACACGCCGGGCATGATGCGCAGCTCATCCGCAGAGCGGCCGTATTTGGCCAGGCGGCCTTTCAGGTCGCGGTAGAAGGCCTGCGCATCTTCCAGCGACTGCTGGGCGGTGAACACCACTTCGGCCGTGCGCGCGGCCAGCTCCAGCCCGGGCTCGGACTGGCCGGCCTGCACCACCACCGGGTAGCCCTGCGGTGGGCGGGCCACGTTGAGCGCGCCGGCCACCGAGAAGTGCTTGCCCTTGTGCTGTGGCGGGTGCACCTTGGCCGGATCAAAGTATTGGCCGCTGGTCTTGTCGCGGATAAAGGCATCGTCCTCCCAGCTGTCCCACAACTCCTTGACGGTGTCGACAAACTCCTCGGCGCGGTCGTAGCGCTCCACCGGTGTCAACTGCTTGTCGCGGCCGAAGTTGCGCGCGGTCTCATCGCCAATGGTGGTGACCACGTTCCAGCCGGCCCGCCCGCCACTGAGGTGGTCCAGCGACGCGTATTTGCGCGCCAGGCTGTAGGGCTCTTCGTAGGTGGTGGACGCGGTGGCAATGAAGCCGATGTGCGTGGTGACCTGCGACAGGGCCGAGAACAGCGTCACCGGCTCGAAGTCCGTCACCTTGGCGCTGCCGCCCGCGCCCACCAGACCGCCGAAGTTGGCGGCCAGGCCGTCGGCCAGGAAGAAGGCATCAAACAACCCGCGCTCGGCGGTTTGGGCCAGGCGCTTGTAGTGTTCAAAGTTCAGCGGGCCATTGGCGTTGGAGTCGGGGTGGCGCCAGGCCGCGATGTGCTGGCCGGCGCCGGGAAGAAAGGCACCAAGTCGTAGTTTCTTGCTCATCAAAATCTCCTGTGGGTGTGAAAGATGGGGGTGGTGTGGATTGGGCGCGCTCAGAAGCCGGGAACGACCGCGCCCTTGAATTCGGTCTGGATGAACTTGCGGATTTCTTCGGACTGGTAGACCTTGACCAGCTTGGCCACCCAGGGCTTGCCCTGGTCCTGCTCGCGCACGGCGATCAGGTTGACGTAGGGGCTCTTGGCGGCTTCCTGGGCGATGGCGTCCTTGCCCGGGTTCAGGCCTGCGGGCAGCGCGTAGTTGGTGTTGACGGCGGCGGCGTCCAGGTCATCCAGCGAGCGGGGCAACTGGGCGGCATCCAGCTCCACAAATTTCAGCTTCTTGGGGTTGTCGATCACATCCAGCGGCGTGGCTTTTAGGCCCGCCTCGGGGCGCAGCTTGATCAGGCCCTTGTCCTGCAGCACCAGCAGCACGCGCCCGCCGTTGGTCGGGTCATTCGGAATGCCGAACTTGGCGCCTTCCTTCAAATCCTCCAGGCGCTTGACCTTCTTGGAATACAGGCCGATCGGGAAGTTGACGGTGTAGCCGACGTTCACGAGCTTGTAGCCACGGTCCTTGATTTGCTGGTCCAGGTAGGGTTTGTGCTGGTAGCTGTTGGCGTCCAGGTCGCCGGCGGACAGTGCGGCGTTGGGCTGCACGTAGTCGCTGAACTCGACGATCTGGATTTTCAGCCCGTCCTTCTCGGCGAGCTTTTTCACCTGTTCAAAAATCTGCGCGTGCGGGCCGGCGGTGACGCCGACTTTGAGCGGCTTGTCCTGCGCCTGCACGCTCGACAGGGCGGCGGCCACCAGCAGGGCGGTGGCGGTTTGGATCAGGGAACGCTTGTTCATGGGAATAACTCCTGGGTTGGTTTGAGAAATGCTATTAAATTGAGAGCTGCTCACGCAGATTCGACGAGGGCTAGAGACCGATTTGGCTATGAATCCTTGGCGCTAGCGATGGCTGATGCGGCGCGCCAGCGCGTCGCCCGCGCTTTGCACCACCTGCACGAAGACGATCAGCACCAACACCACGGCCAGCATCACCTCCGGCAGAAAGCGCTGGTAGCCGTAGCGGATGCCCAGGTCGCCCAGACCGCCGCCGCCAATGGCGCCGGCCATCGCCGAGTAGCCGGTCAGGCTGACCAGCGAAATCGTCAGCGCGGCGACGATGCCGGGCAGGGCCTCGGGCAGCAGCACCTTGAAGACGATCTGGCGCGTGGTCGCACCCATGGCCTGCGCGGCTTCGACCAGCCCTAAGTCCACCTCGCGCAGCGCCGTTTCGATCAGCCGGGCGATGAAGGGCGCAGCCGCCACGGTGAGCGGCACGACGGCCGCGGCGGTGCCGATGGAGGAGCCAGTGATCAGCCGCGTGAACGGAATGATGGCCACCAGCAGGATGATGAAGGGCGTGGAGCGCACGGCATTGACCGTGGTGCCAACTACCCGGTTGACGGTGGTGTTTTCCAGCACGCCACCGGGGCTGCTCAGGTGCAGGTACACGCCCAGCGGCAGGCCCAGCAGTGCGCCAGCCAGGCCAGAAATTCCAACCATGACAACCGTCTCCCACAGCGAAGTGGCAAACAGCTCCAGCAGGGCGGGGGTGAAGGTATCAAACATGGGCCACCTCCTGTGCGTGCACGCCGGCGCCACGCCGTTGCGCGGTCAGTGCGCCGAAGCCGTGGTCCTGGATGTCTTCGAGCAGGCTGCGGGTGGTGGCGTGCTGGGGCTGGGTGAAGACGTCGATGACAGGCCCTTGTTCGACGATGCGTCCATGGTCGATGACGGCCACGCGGTCGGCCACCTGTTTGATGACCTGCATCTGGTGCGTGATGAGGACGATGGTCAGGCCAAAGTCGCGGTTGATGGTCTGCAGCAGCGCCAGGATGGAACGGGTGGTCTCCGGGTCCAGCGCCGAGGTGGCCTCGTCCGACAGCAGCACGGTGGGCCGGCTGGCCAGCGCCCGGGCAATGCCCACGCGCTGCTTCTGCCCGCCGCTGATCTGTGCCGGATAGCGGTCGCGCTGGGCGGTGAGGCCCACCAGGTCCAGCAGTTCGTCCACACGTGCCTTGATGGCAGCCGGGCGCTCGTGCACCAGTTGCAGCGGCAGCGCCACGTTTTCGAACACGGTGCGCGACGACAGCAGGTTGAAGTGCTGGAAGATCATGCCAATGCCGTGGCGCGCGGTGCGCAGGTCTTCGGGTGCGAGCGCGGTCAGGTCCTTGCCATCAATCCGCACCCGGCCTTGCGTGGGGCGGGTCAGCAGGTTGATGGTGCGGATCAGCGAGCTCTTGCCGGCACCGCTGCGCCCGATGACGCCAAACACCTGCCCGCTGGGCACGTGCAGGTCCACGCCTTGCAGCGCGTCCACCGGCCCGTGCGGGCTGGGGTAGCGCAGATGAATATCTTCGAGTTGGATCATGGTGGGGTCTGCGCGTGCGTGCTTACAACTTGGCAATCGACACTTCGGTGGACTTCACCAGCGCGACCACGTCGGAGCCGATCTTGAGTTGCAGGTCGTCCACCGAACGGGTGGTGATGACCGAGGTGACGATGCCCCAGGGCGTCTCGACATCTATCTCGGAGACGACATCGCCACGGATGATCTCCTTGACCTTGCCCTTGAATTGGTTGCGTACGTTGA
This sequence comes from Burkholderiales bacterium, assembly GCA_038327925.1. Classification (GTDB taxonomy): domain Bacteria; phylum Pseudomonadota; class Gammaproteobacteria; order Burkholderiales; family Burkholderiaceae_C; genus Allorhodoferax. The sequence goes on from JBBQLM010000001.1 coordinate 95,568, forward strand.
TGGCTTGGATGGACATGGGGTTCTCCTTGGTAGTCCGTTAAAAAATTAGTAGGGCGCCGCAGCGCCGGGCCGCCCCAAGCAAGGCACGGCCCCCTCGGGGGGCAGCGCAGTACACGCAGTGACAAGCGTGGGGGCCTTCATATCGCCCAGCGCAGGCCGTGGGCGGTGACGCCGCTCCAGAGAGGCTCAGAAGGCGCTTCTTCTTCGCCCGGGCGTTGCAGCACCCGGTCCAGAATGCGTTTCTCCAGCGCGGCAAAGGCGGCGTCGCCACGCGAACGTGGGCGCGGCAGGGCGATGCGTTCGTCCAGCGCGATCACGCCGTCCTCGATCAGCACCACGCGGTCGGCCAGGGCCACGGCCTCCTGCACGTCATGCGTGACCAGCAGCGCAGTGAAGCCGTGGCGCAACCACAGGTCTTCGATCAGCGCGTGCATCTCGATGCGGGTCAGCGCGTCCAGTGCGCCCAGCGGCTCGTCCAGCAACAGCAGGTTGGGCTGGTGCACCAGGGCGCGGGCCAGGGCCACGCGCTGGCGCTGGCCGCCGGAGAGGCGCGCCGGCCAGTCGGCTTGGCGGTCGCCCAGGCCCACCTGCTCGAGCACCTTGGCAGCAGCGCCACGCTGGTTGTCCGGCAGGCCCAGGGCCACGTTGTCGATGACGCGCTTCCACGGCAAGAGGCGCGCGTCCTGGAACATGATGCGGGTGTCATTGCGCAGGCCCGCATGGGCCTTGCCGGCAATCTGCAGGCTGCCGCTGCTGGCCGCCTCCAGCCCAGCCACCAGACGCAGCAGTGTGCTCTTGCCGCAGCCGCTGCGCCCGACGATGGCGACAAACTCGCCCGGCTCGATGGTCAGTTGGGCCTGGTTGAGCACGGTGCGCTGGCCGTAGCGCTTGGTCAGGCCGTGCAGCGCCAGCGGCACGCCGCGTTGGCCCGTGGCGGAATGGTTTGTGGTCATATTGGCCTCTAGCCCTCGTGGAATAAGCTTAAATAGCTATGAAATTAGTAGCAATGTGAATGACTGGACTCAGTGCTTGGACTGGTAGCCGGGGTGCCAGCGCAGCCAGCTGCGCTCCAGCGCGCCGGCAAACAGGTCGGCCAGCTTGCCCAGGAGCGCATAGATCAGGATGCCCACCAGCACGATGTCGGTTTGCAGGAATTCGCGGGCGTTCATCGTGAGATACCCAATGCCAGCCTGCGCCGAAATGGTCTCGGCCACGATCAGGATCACCCACATCAACCCCAGCGAAAAGCGCAGGCCCACCAGAATGCTGGACAGCGCACCGGGCAGGATCACCTGGGTGTAAAGCTGCCAGCGCGAGAGTCCATAGGTGCGCGCCATCTCGATCAACCCGGGGTCCACATTGCGGATGCCGTGGTAGGTGTTGAGGTAGATCGGAAAGAACACCGACACCGCAATCAGAAACAGCTTGGCGGATTCGTCAATGCCAAACCACAGGATGACCAGCGGAATCATGGCCAGCGCCGGGATGTTGCGCACCATCTGGATGGTCGAGTCCAGCAGCGTCTCGAAGAAACGCACCGAACCCGTCAACAGCCCCAGCAGCAGGCCCAGGCCGCCGCCAATCGCCAAGCCGCTCAGCGCGCGCGCGGCGCTGACCTTGACGTGGGTCCACAGCTCACCGGATTCGGCCAGCGTCCAGGCCGCCTGCACCACATCCAGTGGCGCCGGCAGCACCCGAGTGGAGAGCCATCCCGAACTGGATGCGATGTGCCAGGCAATGACCAGCGCCAGCGGCACCAGCCAGGGCACCAGGCGCTGGGCCACGGCTTTGATGGCGATGACCAGCTTGTCATCAGCGGGAAAGTGCAGGCCCAGTCCGGGGCCGGTCCACGGCTGCTCCGGGTGCACGCTGGCCGTGGGGCTGGTCTGCAGTTCGTGTGTGGTGTTTGTCATGCCATTGGCCTCCGGGTGGTGTCAGGCCGCTCGCCGCGGCTGGGGCACGTGGGCATTGCCCACGACCTCGCCAAAGGGGCTGACTAGGTTGGGGTTTTCCAGCCTGGAGGGCGCCTGGATGCCCACATGCGGGAACACCAGTTCGGCAAAACGGTAGGCCTCTTCCAGGTGCGGGTAGCCGGACAGCACAAAGGTCTCGGCGCCGATGTCCTGGTACTCCTTGAGGCGGCGCGCAATGGTCTCGCCATCACCCACCAGCGCGGTGCCGGCACCGCTGCGTGCCAGACCGACACCGGCCCACAGATTGGGGCTGATCTCCAGTTTGGAACGGCTGCCACCATGCAGGGCACGCATGCGGCGCTGGCCTTCGGAGTCCATGCCAGACAAGTTGCTTTGCGCCTTGGCGATGGTCTCGTCGTCGAGGTACTTGATCAGGTCTTCGGCGGCGGCCCAGGCCAGGTCGTTGGTTTCGCGCGGGATCACATGCAGGCGCACGCCAAACTTGACCTTGCGGCCCAGTGCTGCGGCGCGCTTTCGTACGTCGGCAAACTTCTTCTCCACCTCGGCCGGGGGCTCGCCCCAGGTCAGGTAGAGCTCGACTTCTTCGGCGGCCAGGTCATGCGCCGCATCCGACGAGCCGCCAAAGTACAGGGGCGGGTGCGGTCGCTGCACCGGTGGGAATAGTTGCTTGGCCCCCTTGACCTTGATGTGCTTGCCCTCATAGGTGACCTCTTCACCGGCGAGCAGACGCTTCCAGACGTGGATGAACTCGCGGGCGTGCTCGTAGCGCTCGTCGTGGCTGAGGAAGGTGCCATCGGCCTCCAGGTCGCCGGAGTCACCACCAGCCACGATGTTGACCAGGAGGCGGCCTTCGGAGAGGCGGTCCAGCGTGGCGGCCTGGCGGGCCTGCACGGTGGGGGAGATGGTGCTGGGACGCAGCGCCACCAGAAACTTCAAACGACGCGTGGCGGCGATCAGGCTGGAGGCGACGATCCACGAATCCTCGCAGGAGCGGCCGGTGGGGATCAGTACACCGCCGTAGCCCAGGTGGTCCGCCGCCTGAGCGATCTGCTTCAGGTAGTGGTGGTCCACGGCGCGCGCGCCATGCTGGGTGCCGAGGTAGTGGCCATCGCCATGGATGGGGAGAAACCAGAAGATGTTCATTGCGGGAGTCCTTGAGTTGGGTGGTGTTTGGGGTTCAGGGTTGGGTGGCCAGAAACAGGCGTTCGTCGCGCGGCTGCCAGACGATGGCGGCTACCTGAACCGGCTTCGGGATCAGCGCCAGCGCGGCAAAGGCGTTGGCCACCTGCTGTTGGTCAGCGATGGTCTTGGCGTTCAGCAGGCCCACGGGGGACTTGGGGCGGCGCTGCAAAAAAAGGCTGACCACCCCGGCGTCCAGGCCGCTAAAGCTGGCGATCAGCTTGATGGCCTCGGGGCGGTGTTCCTGCACAAAGCGGTCGGCGCGGGTCAGCTCCTCGAACAGCGCGGCAATCACCTGCGGATGTGTTTGCGCAAACGGCACGGAGGCCAGGTAGAACGAGTGGTTGCTGGACAGGCCGCGCCCGCTGGTCAGCACGCGGGGCTGAATGGCGAGTTCGGTGGCGGCATAGAACGGGTCCCAGATGGCCCAGGCGTCCACGCTGCCGCGCTCGAACGCGGCACGTGCATCGGCCGGCGCCAGGTAGATCGGTTGGATGTCGCTCCACAGCAGGTTCGCCTTGGCCAGTGCGCGCACCAGCAGGTAGTGCGCGCTCGACCCCTTTTGCACGCCGACCTTTTTGCCCTTGAGTTCGGCCAGCGTGCGAATCGGCGAATTGCGCAGCACCAGGATGGCCGAGCTGTCGGGCTTGGCCGGCTCGGCGCCCACATAGACGAGGTCCTTGCCGGCAGACTGGGCAAACACCGGGGGCGAATCGCCGGTCAGGCCAAATTCCAGCGCGCCCACCGACAGCGCCTCCAACAACTGCGGACCAGCCGGGAATTCGACCCAGCTCACTTTGGTGTTGGGGAAACGCTCTTCCAGCGCGCCCTGCTGTTTGACGATAACCAGATTGGCGGCGGACTTCTGGTAACCGATGCGCAGTTGCTCGGGTGCTTTGGTCACGGTGGCGGGCGTCTGCGCCCAGGCCTGGCTGACGGCGATGGGGCCGGTCAGGCTCCAGAAGCCGGCGGTCAGGGACAGCAGCCCCAGCAGGCGCTGGCGGTAGCGTTGCGTCGTATCAATTGGCGTGGACATGGCTCACCCCAGATCCACCGGCGCTGCGTGCAGCAGGTTCAGCTTTTTGGGGATGAGCTTCAGCTCAAAGAAGGTGTCGGCAATCTTTTGCTGCTCGGCCAGGATGGCACTGTTGACCGGCGCGACGCCGAACTCGGAGCGGTTCAGGTACAGCTCGGTGATGCTCTTGTCCAGACCGAGCACGGTGGAGAGTTCGGCCGCGGCGGCGGTCTTGTTCTTCGATGCCCAGGTGTCGACGTCGTTGATCTGGCGGATCGCGATCTTCAGCACATCGGTGTTTTTGCTGGCGAAATCGCGCGAGGTGAAGTAGTAGGCGCGGTTGTTGACGACGCCACTGGCATCGGCCAGCAGGCGCGCGTCCAGCGTTTTCTGCGCAGAGGCGAGGAATGGGTCCCAGATGATCCAGGCGTCAATCGCGCCCTTCTGGAAGGCGGCGCGGGCATCGGGCGGGGGCAGGAAGACGGACTGCACATCGCTGTATTGCAGACCGTTCTTCTCCAGCAGCTTGACTAGGAAGTACTGCACGTTGGAGCCCTTGTTGTAGGCCACGCGCTTGCCCTTGAGGTCCAGCACGGATTTGATAGCCGAGTCCTTGGGCACGATGATGGCTTCGAGCTTGGGGCGTGGCACGGTGGCACCGGCATAGACCAGCGGAGCGCCTGCTGCCTGGGCAAAGATAGGAGGGGCTTCGCCGACGTCACCAAAGTCGATGGCGCCCACGTTCAGGGCTTCGAGCTGCACCGGGCCGGCGTTGAACTCGGTCCAGGCCACGGACACGCCCAGCGGGGCTAACTCTTTTTCCAGCGTGCCGCGGCCCTTGAGGATGGACAGCCAACCCTTCTGGTGGCCGACGCGCAGTACGCGGCCGGTTGTTTTTTGGGCCAGCGCCAGGCCGCTGGCGGACAGGGCAGCCGTGGCGATGCCGGTAGCGAGGACTTGGCGGCGCGTGAGGGCGCTTGCCAGGGAGCGGGAGGATGAGTTGAATGGAGACATGGCAGTGTTTCTTTCAATGTGCGCAGGCAAGGCTTCGCCCATGCCGCAGGCGTGGTTTCAAAAATGGATTGGGTTTGAAATAAAGGGCTGTGCGCCCCGGGGTGCAGCGGGCCTACACGCTACATCGCACCTGAGAGAAGTGCACCGGCGCAAAGCGGCCGGCAACGGACGGGATTTCCTTCAACGCCTCGGCAATCAGCGTCTTAACGCTGACGTCCAGCCGCTCGGCAATGTCCGCATGGATCTGGTAGCCGCCTTCGGGCAATACCACCACCTGCGAGTCGGTGGCGTAGATGCCGGGCAGGATGTGGGCCGCACCCAGCGACTGCAGCACCGGCCGCAGCGCGTAGTCCAGCGCCAGCATGTGGTTCGGGCTGCCGCCAGTGGCCAGTGGCAACACGTGCTTGTCCTTGAGCGCGGTCTGCGGCAACAGGTCCAGAAAGACCTTGAGCACGCCGCTGTAGGCCGCCTTGTACACCGGCGTGGCGACGACGATGGCACGGGCGCGCGCCACCTGGGCGGCGGCACCGGCAATCGATGGATGGCCAAAGTCCGCCAGGATCAGCGCCTGGGGCGACAAGTCGCGGATCTGCAGACGCTCCACCGCCACGCCGCGCAGGTTCAGGCGCTGCTCCACGGCATCCAGCAGGGCCGCGGAGCGTGACGGGTTGGAGGGGCTGCCGGCGATGAGCAAAACGGACATTATTTTTTCTCCCTGAATGGCCTGGGTGTGACAGCGTTGCGGGTTATTTTTTGGCGTAAATCTGGTCGAAGCTGGCGCCGTCGACAAAGTGGTCCTTGGCGGCCTTGGCCCAACCGCCAAAGGCCTCGTCAATGCTGAACAGCTTGATCCTGGGCAACTGCTTGACGTACTTGGCCTGGAACTTCTCGGAGATGGGGCGATAGAAGTTTTTGCCCGCAATGTCCTGGCCCTCGTCGGTGTACAGGTACTCCAGGTAGGCCTGGGCCACGGCACGGGTGCCCTTCTTGTCGACGTTCTTGTCCACCACCGTGACGGCGGGTTCGGCCAGGATGCTCAGCGAGGGGTAGACCACATCGACCTTGCTGCCAAATTCCTTTTCCAGCAGGTAGGCCTCGTTCTCCCAGGAGATGAACACATCGCCCTGGCCGCGTTGGGCAAACGTAATGGAGGAGCCGCGCGCGCCCGTGTCCAGCACCGGCACGTTGGCGTACAGCTTGGCAATGAAGTCCTTGGCTTGGGCGTCGCCGCCGAACTTGCGCTTGGCAAATTCCCAGGCCGCCAGGTAGTTCCAGCGCGCACCACCCGAGGTCTTGGGGTTGGGGGTGATGACGCTCACTCCCGGTTTGATCAGGTCATCCCAGTCCTTGATGCCCTTGGGGTTGCCCTGGCGCACCACCAGCACGATGGTTGACGTGTAGGGCGACGAGTTGTGGGGCAGGCGCTTTTGCCAGTCCTTGGGAATCCAGCCGCCATTGGCATGCAGGGCGTCGGTGTCACCGGCCAGCGCCAGCGTGGCCACATCAGCCTCCAGCCCGTCGATGATGCCGCGTGCCTGCTTGCCGGAACCGCCGTGGGACTGCTTGATGCTCGCGTCCTGGCCGGTCTTGGCTTTCCAGTGTTTTGTGAAGGCGGCGTTGAATTCGACGTACAACTCGCGGGTCGGGTCGTAGGAGACGTTGAGCAGCTCCACGGGCTTGGGCTGGGCGGCAGCGCTGAATGCGGCGCCGGACAGGGCGGCGGTCAGGGCCAAGGTGGTGAAGACCCTGCGGGAAGAAAAGAAATCGGACATCGTGAACTCCAGACAATTGCAACGCAACAATGCGATGGAATGGATTCTGGAAGCCAAGCGTTAAAACTGGAACTACTGAATTTTCAGTTTCAAATAACCAAATCATCTATGAAAGTCGCGCAGTATGCTGTGGCGCTTGTCGTTGGACCAAGCTATAACACGAGATGATCATGATGATGCACATGTTGCGTGTCGGTGTTCTGATGGCGTCGCTGGTTGCCGTGGTGAGTACCTGGGCAGCCGAGATTGACGTGTTCGGCAGCGACTATTCGATACCCAAGGCCTATGTCCAGAATGGCGAGAGCAAGGGCGTTTTGGTCGATATCGTGAAGTACGTTGACGAACGGCTTCCCAAACACCATTTCACGATCAAGCTAGCGCCGTGGAGCCGGGCATACAAGAGTGCGGTTGACGGCGAAGGGGGAATTGTTGGGATATCCAAGACCGCTGAGCGCGAGCTTGTGTTTGACTATTCCGAGCCCTTGTATACGGACACCGTGGTGATCGTGGTGCTGGCTGGCAAGGCGTTTGATTTCAAGGCCATAGCGGACTTGCACGGCAAGACGATTGGTATTGGCCGACGTGGCTCATACGGTAATGATTTCGACAATGCCCTGAAGGCGGGCCTGTTCCGTCTGGAGGAGGACAGCGGTCCGGCCAATCGTCTGCGCAAACTGTTGGCCGGACGCATGGACGGTGGTTTGTTCAACGGCGGCGCCGCTGGCTTTCAACAAGTGCTTCAAGAAGATCGCGAGCTGCATGCGCAGCGGGACAAGTTCGAGGTGCTTCCTGTGCCGCTGAAAATTGATCCCAACTACCTGGCCTTCGCCAAAAGCATGCACCAGCAAGACCTGTTGAACGAGGTCAACAAAATCTTGCGCGCGGGGCACGCCAACGGTGATCTGGCACGTATCACGGGCGCGGGCTTGAGCAAGGCCGCAGGCCGTTAGCGCGCGCGTGGGCGGGGGATGTTTACCCAAACAACTGCCCCCGCGCCGCATCCGTGATGGCCACCACACACGGATGCGTGATGCGCCGCTCCACCGACACCGCATAAAACTCGTCCACCAGTTCCTCGGTGCGCCCGATTACCTCCACGCCGAATTGCGCCACCGTATCTTGCTCCATCACCGTGGGCGCCATGAATGCGCCACGCCCCTCGCGGCCAAAGGCGCTCATCAGGGCGCCGTCGTCAAACTCGCCAATGATGCGCGGGTGGATGTGGTGGCGGGTCAGCCAACCCTCGAACTGCTGGCGCACCGACGCCTGGGCGCCTGGAATCAGCAGCGGAAAGTCGTTCAGGCAATGCGGAAAGACACCCTTCAGTTGCTTTTTTAGTTCAGGCGCGCAGAAGAAACTCATGGCGGTGCGCCCCAGCGGGTGGTTGAAGGCCTTGACGCTGATGCGCCGGGACATGGGCTCGTCGGCAATCACCAGGTCCAGCCGGTTCAGCGCCAGTTGTGCCAGCAGGTCGGGGAATTTGCCCTCGCTGCACACCAGGCGCACCGGCTCGGCAATTGCCAGTGCCGGCTCCAGCAGCTTGTAGGCGACGGACTTGGTCACGGAGTCGGCCACGCCGACCTTGAAGTCCAGCACACGCTGGCCGCCGTGGGCCTGGCGCACGGCGCTCTCCAGCTCGGCGCCCAGGGTGAAGATCTGGTCGGCATAGCCCAGCGCCAGGTGGCCGTCTTCGGTCAGTTCCAGGTTGCGCCCGTTCTTGCGAAACAGCTTGCGCCCCAGCCAATCCTCCAGCAGCTTGATCTGCCCGGACAGGGTTTGCGGTGTGGTGTGCAACTGCTCGCCGGCACGCATGATGCCGCCGGCCTTGGCAGTGACCCAGAAGTAATGCAGGTGCTTGAAGTTCATGGTGTGCCTATAGTTCGAATAAATCGAAGTTAAATTGTTATAAATTCGAATTTACACGAAGCATTCTGGCACCTACATTCATGCTTCACCAGCAATTTTTGCGCTGGAAGGAGTAATCCCATGCGATTGAGTACACGAGGCCGTTTTGCCATTACCGCCATGATTGACCTGGCCCTGCGCCAGAGCAACACCCCCGTTCCGCTGCAGGATTTGGCACTGCGCCACCGCATCTCCATGTCTTACCTGGAGCAGATGTTTGCCAAGTTGCGCCAGCACGGCCTGGTGGAGAGCACGCGCGGACCCGGTGGTGGCTACACACTGGCGCGCACCGCAGAGGCCATCACGGTGGCCGACATCATTGGTGCCATTGAAGACGGCAGCGATGTGCGCCCCAAAGAGGCTGCGCGCGAAACATCCGCCAGTGCCCAGGAGATGACGCAGGACCTGTGGGATGCCCTGCAGTCCACGGTGGTTGCCTACCTGAAGACCGTGACCCTGCAAAGCCTGGCGCAGGAGCAAAAGGCCAAAGGCTTCCAGGTCGAAGAGCGCAAGCCTGTGCAAAAGGGTGTGTTCCAGAAACCGCGTCCCCCGGTGGCGCGCCCGGGCACTCCCAATTCGGTGTTCGCGCTGGCCCAGGCCTGGACTGCCCGCGCTTGAGTCCCTATGGTCAAAATGGGTATCAGCCCTCATGGCTAATACCTTGACCGCTATCAAATAAATAGCTGTTGGCTGGCGCGCCGCAGCGTTTTATCGGTATTGCCCGCGGCAACTCTTGGCTTTACCATCGGCCGGCAACTCCGTGGCAGCCTGCCGGCGGAGGGCAGAGCGCGCCTTCCATTTATTCTCCACAATCGTATCCATGGTCAACCCACGCACCGACGCCCGGAGTGATGCTGTTTCACGCATCCCAGGCGCTGGTGCTGGTGGCGCACGCATGCGCATTCTGGTGGCCATATTTGTCGCACTGATCATGGTGGTTCCCCTGGCGGGTCTGACGGTGGTCAAGCTGTATGCCCCGGAGGTGGAGCGCGACACCTACGCCAACCTGCAGGCCATTGCCAAGCTGAAAGCCGACCAGATCGAAACGTGGCTCGCCGAGCGTGACAGTGACGGGCAGATGCTGATGGCCAATGGGCCGCTGGAGAAGTGGGTTGAGGAGCTTGCCGGCGGGCGCCTGGATGCCAACAGCCGGGACCAGTTGCAGCGCTATCTGACCGGGTTTGTGGATAGCTACGGTGGCGGTGGCTTGTCCGTGTTGCGGCATGACGGGCGCCTGCTGGCGTACTCCGGCAACCACATCCGTGAACGCAGCATCATCGACCAGCAGCTCGCCGTCATGCGCCCGGGTGAGATGCAGCGCAGCACGCTTTACCTGGATCCAGACGCCAGCCCCCGCATCCATTGGCTGGTGCCCATTGGTCCGGCCCGTCTGGCCGACGGGCGACCGGTCGCGGCGATGGTGTTCCTGGTGGATGTGGACCGTTTTGTTTACCCGGTGATCCAGACCTGGCCGACAGCCAGCCCCAGCGGAGAAACCCTGCTGGTGCGCCAGGAGGGCAACACCGCGGTGTTTCTCAACGATCTGCGCCACCGCAAGGGCACGGCCATGGTGCTGGCGCCTTCCATGGATACGCCCCATCTGCCGGCGGCGGCAGCGATCCGCGCCAACGCCCCGGGCACCACCGAGGGCGTGGACTACCGGGATCAGGCCGTTTTTGCAGCCTACCGACCGGTCGCGGGGACACGCTGGCATATCGTGGCCAAGATGGACCAGAACGAGGTCTTTGCCCCACTGCGCACGCTGGTGTTCTGGATCATGCTGGTGGCGCTGGTCGCAGTGTCGGCACTCTGCTGCGGGCTGTTTCTGCTGTGGCGCCAGCAGCAGCGTGTGCACCTGCTGGCCCAGTTGGCCCGGGATGCCAAGGCGGAACTGCAGCGCAGTGCGCTGGACGCATCGGTGCGGGAAAGCCAGGCGCGCGCGCAGATGCTGATGGATGCCTCGCTGGATGCCGTCGTCAGCATGGACGAGAGCGGCCGGATCATCGGCTGGAATGCACAGGCCACCCCGGTTTTTGGCTACACCGCGGAGCAGGCGGTGGGACACGATCTGGCCGATCTGATCGTGCCCCCGTCGATGCGGGAGGCGCACCGTGAGGGTTTGGCGCACCATTTGCGCACAGGCCAGTCCACCGTATTGGACAAGCGGGTGGAGGTGCGTGGCATCCATGCCGATGGCCACGAGTTCCCGATCGAGTTGGCAATCTCCAAGCTGCTGCAAAACGGCAAGTACTACTTCACCGCGTTCATTCGCGACATCAGCATCCGCACGCGGGCAGACGACGAGTTGCGGCGCTCCATGCAAATGATGTCCATGGTGTTCAACGCGAGTCCGATTGCCGCCTCCATTGCCACATTGGAGGATGGCACTTTCATTCAAGTGAACACGAACTGGGAGCGCGACTTTGGCTGGACACCACAGGAACTTCTGGGCCGCACGACCCAGGAGGTGGGACTCTGGCCGGACATGTCCGTCCGTCGGCGCTGGGTGGAAGAACTGCGCACGGCGGGTCGCCTGATTGACTACGACACCGAGCTGTGCCACAAGAACGGCAGCCTGCGCCGCATCAGCGTTTCCGCCGAACTGATGGAGTGTGATGGCAAGCCGTGTGTGCTGGCCTATACCATCGACATGACCGAGCGCAAGGCGACCGAGGTGCAACTGCACCAGCTCTCCATGGCCGTGGAGCAAAGCCCGGTGGTGGTGGCGATTACCAATCTGGAAGGCAAACTGGAGTATGTCAACGAGGCCTTCGTGCGGTCGTCCGGGTACAGCCGCCAGGAGGCCATCGGTCAGAACCCGCGCATGTTGCAGTCGGGTGAAACGTCCGGTCAGACCTATGCCGGGTTGTGGGAAGCGCTGACGCATGGTCGCTCGTGGAGCGGTGTGTTTTACAACCGGCGCAAGGATGGCAGCCGCTACACCGAATCGGCCCAGATCACGCCGATCCGCCAGCCCGACGGCCGCATCAGCCACTACATGGCGTCCAAGGAAGACATCACCGAAAAGGTCCGCATGCTGGCCGAGCTGGAGCAGCACCGGGACCATCTGGAAGAACTGGTGGAGAGTCGCACGGCCGAACTGGCAGAAGCCGGCAAGAGTGCGGAGGCCGCCAACCGGGCCAAGAGTGCCTTCCTGGCCAATATGAGCCATGAAATCCGCACGCCCATGAACGCCATCGTGGGCTTTGCCCATCTGCTGCGCCGCGACCAGCCAACCCCCGCGCAGTCGGTGCGCCTGGACAAGATCGAGGCGGCTGCCAGCCACTTGCTGACCATCATCAACGACATCCTGGACCTCTCCAAGATCGAAGCCGGGCGGCTGGAGCTGGAGCAAACGGACTTCCATCTGGGCAGTCTGCTGGACCACGTGTATTCGCTGATTGCCGATCAGGCCCGGGTCAAGGGCCTGGTGATCCGTGTGGATGCGGGTGGTGTGCCGCTTTGGCTGCGGGGTGATCCGACGCGGCTGCGCCAGGCGCTGCTCAATTACGCCAGCAATGCCATCAAATTCACCAGTAGTGGTTCTGTGAGCATCCGGGTGCATGTGTTGCAGGAGTCACACGCCGCCATGTTGATGCGTTTTGAGGTGCAGGACACGGGCATTGGTATTCCGCTTGAAAAGCAGGCCAGCCTGTTCAAGGCGTTCGAGCAGGCGGATGTTTCCACCACCCGCCAATATGGAGGAACCGGCCTGGGGCTGGCCATCACGCGGCGTCTGTCCAAGCTGATGGGTGGCGACGCCGGAGTGCTCAGCACGCCGGGCGAAGGCGCCACGTTCTGGTTCAGTGCCCGTTTGCAGCACGCCCACAGTGAAATGCCCACCGATGCCCTGCCATCGGTTCGCAGCGCGGAAGTCGAGTTGCGCCGCCACGCTGGTGAGCGCATCTTGCTGGCCGATGACGTGGACATCAATCGGGAAATTGCGCAGCAACTGCTCGAAGGCAGCGGCCTGGTCATTGATACCGCCGCCGACGGCCTGGAGGCGGTGAACCTGGCACGCACGACGGCCTATGCGCTGGTGCTGATGGACTTGCAGATGCCGGTCATGGACGGGCTGGAGGCCACCCGTGCCATCCACGCCCTGCCGGGCCGCCGCGGTACGCCCATACTGGCCATGACGGCCAATGCCTTTGACGACGACCGCCGGGCGTGCCTGGAAGCTGGCATGGTGGACTTCATTGCCAAGCCGGTGGACCCCGCTCTGCTGTTCACGACCATCCTGAAGTGGCTACCCGCGCTCGACGACGAGGCCGTGACTGCGCCTGCCTTGCTGGACGGCGCCATGCCATCGGATACTTTTCCAAGCGAGGGAATGGTCAGCAAGTTGCCAGGGCTGGATATGGCTAGCGGGCTGCGCACCTGGCGGCAAGCGTCGGTGTATTCCAAATTTTTGCGCAAGTTTGCGGTGGACTACCGCAGCAGCGCCCAGACCCTCGCGCTGGCCCTGCGCCAGGGCCACAGTGCGGAAGTCGCCGCGCTGGCGCACAAGCTCAAGGGTGCGGCCGGCAATCTGGCGCTGTTTGATGTGGCGGCCTGTGCCGGGACGATTGACCAGCAGTTGAAGATGGGTGCCGATGTGACGGCCTCGCTGGATGCCCTGCAGGATGCGCTGGAAGTGGCGTTGTCGTCCATCGCCCTCTACGCACCCGAGCCGGTCGTGCCATGTGGCGCGGCGGCGGCCCTGGATGCAGAACAGTCGGAGCAGTTGGCAGGCCTGCTTCAGAACCTGCTGCGCGCGCTGGATGCTGACAACCTGGACGCGGCCGAGCAGGGGCTGGAAGCGCTGACCCCATTTGTGCTGCCTGAGCAGTTGCAACGTCTGCGTGCTACCCTGAGTGACTTCGATTTCCGGGGTGCCGAGTTGGCGGCGCGCCATTTGTGTGAAAGTCTGGAAATATCCCTGGACGCCTGACACCATGACCGCACCCATCCTCATCGTGGACGACGAACCGGCAAACCTGGCCCTGCTGCGCCAGATTCTGTCGCCGGAACATGCCCTGGTCTTTGCCCGCAATGGGGCCGAGGCGCTGGTCGCCGCCTCCAAGCACCGCCCGGCGCTGATCCTGCTGGATATCGAGATGCCCGATATGGACGGCTACACCGCCTGTCGCAAACTCAAGCTGGACCCACAGACCGAAAGCATTCCGGTGATCTTCGTCACCAGCCTGGCCGAAACCGGCGATGAAACGGCAGGCTTTGAGGCTGGCGCGGTGGACTATCTGGTCAAGCCGGTCTCGCCACCCGTGGTGCGGGCCCGGGTGCGCACCCACCTCTCCCTGGTCAGCACCAAGCAACTGGCACAAAGTTACAACGACGCCATCTACATGCTGGGCGAGGCCAGCGAGTTCAAGGACGCCGATACCGGCACCCACATCTGGCGCATGGCCGCGTACAGCAGCGCCTTGGCCGCGGCCTCGGGCTGGAAGAAGGACGCCTGCCAGCAATTGGAATTGGCCGCGCCCATGCACGACATCGGCAAGCTGGGCATACCGGATGCCATCCTGCACAAGCCCGGCAAGCTGGATGCCCAGGAGTGGGCCGTCATGCAAACGCATGCCACGGTGGGCTACAAGATACTGTCCAAGAGCGCTGCGCCGCTGTTGCAGATGGCGGCCACCATTGCCCATTGCCACCATGAGCAGTGGGGTGGCGGCGGCTACCCGCGCGGCCTGGTTGGCGAGGACATTCCCGAAATGGCCCGCATTGTGGCAATTGCCGATGTGTTTGATGCGCTGACCACCAAGCGCCCGTACAAGGAAGTCTGGCCACTGGATCGGGTGATGGAAACGTTGCAAGGCAGCGCGGGCTCGCATTTCGAGCCCCGTCTGGTGGAGCATTTCACCCGCATCCTGCCGCAGATCCTGGCCATTCAGCAGGAATGGGACGGCCGCGCGCAGGAATAGCGGCCGGCGGATTCAGACTTTCATCTGGAGTGGCAATGGACCGATTCCTGGAGATGCAGACCTTCAATGCCGTCGTGGACGCCGGCAGTTTTGTGAAGGCGGCCGACGCGCTGGACCTGTCCAAGGCGGCCGTGTCGCGTTATGTCGTCGATATGGAGACCCGTCTGGGCGTGCGGCTGTTGCACCGCACCACGCGCAAGCTATCGCTGACCGAAGAGGGCCAGGTGTTTTATGCCCGTAGCAAGGAACTGCTGGCCGAGTTGCAGGAGGCGGAGGATGAAGTCACCGCCCGCAGTGATGCTGCCAGCGGTTTGTTGCGCATCAACGCACCGTTCACCTTTGGCATCCTGCACCTTGCGCCGCTGTGGGGCGAGTTCAAGGCGCTGCACCCCAAGGTATCGCTGGACGTCACGCTCGCCGACCGGCTGGTGGACTTGGTGGAGGAAGGCTACGACGTGGCCATCCGCATCGCCAAGCTGGAAAACTCCAGTTTGGTCAGCAAGCGCCTGGCCACCACCCGCATCGTGTTGTGCGCTTCGCCGCAGTACCTGGCCCAGCATGGCACGCCCCAGCACCCCAGCGAACTGGCCAACCATGCCATCATTTCCTACAGCTATCTGGCGACCAAGGACGAATGGAGATTCACCGGACCGCAGGGCCCCGTCAGTGTAAAAACCAACCCGTGCATCCACACCAACAGCGGCGACACCTGCCGCGCCGCGGCGCTGTCACACCAGGGGGTGATCCTGCAGCCCACGTTTCTGGTGGGCAAGGACCTGGCGGACGGTAGCCTGGTGGAGCTGATGCCGGATTACCAATCCGTGGAGTTGGGCATCTATGCGGTCTACCCCACGCGCAAGCACGTATCGGCCAAGGTGCGGGCGCTGATCGACTTTTTATCGAGCCACTTTGCGGGGCGTGGACCATCATGGTGAGCGCCCACTCGTTGCCAATGACCTTCAGGCAGCTTGAACGGCGCTGGGCTCGTTGGCTGCGGTGAGGGCCGCGGCAAGGATGTCGACTTCCGCTGCGGCCAGGGCCTTGGACTTGGCCGCCTCGCCCATGGCCAGGCCTTCGGCGCGCACAAAGCGCACGTCGGTGATGCCAAAGAAGCCAAACACGGTCTGCAGGTAGCTTTCCTGGTGCTCCATGGCACGGCCACCTTCGCTGGTGGAATACACGCCACCGCGGGTGGAGGCGACGATCACCGTCTTGCCACCGGCCAGACCCTGCGGGCCCTTCTCGGTGTACTTGAAGGTGCGGCCTACCTGGGCCACCCGGTCAATCCAGGCCTTGAGCTGGCTGGGGATGGAGAAGTTGTACAGCGGTGCGCCCACCACGATCACGTCTGCCGCCAGGAACTGGGACACCAGTTCCTCGGAGAGGGCGTTCTCGCGCTTTTGCGCGTCGCTCAGTTCGGCCGCACCGGGCGCCATGCGAAAACCCAGTGAGTCGATTGACAGGTGACTGGGTGCGCTGGTTGCCAGGTCCAGGTAATCCACCGTGGTGCCGGGGTGGCTGGCGCGCCACTTGGCGACGATCTGGGCCGTCAGTTGGCGGGAAACGGAGTTGGTGCCGAGCACGCTGGAGTCGATGTGAAGCAGTTTCATGATCAGGTCCTTCTAGTCAATGCTGCGGATTGCAGCCATGGATCAAGTATGCGGATGAACCCATTCTTTGATAAGTAGGCAAAAATGCATTAGATTGTCCCGCTGGTAGGACAATGAAGGACTTTTATGCAAGACCTGAACGATCTGATGTACTTTGCCGAGGTGGTGGATCGCGGTGGTTTTGCCGCCGCAGGCCGGGCTCTGGGCCTGCCGAAATCCCGCCTGTCGCGGCGCGTGGCCGAGCTGGAGGCACGCCTGGGCGTGCGCCTGTTGCAGCGCACCACGCGCAAGCTATCGCTGACCGCCGTGGGCGAGCAATACCACCGCCACTGCGTGGCGCTGCGAGAGAACGCCCAGGCGGCGCAGGACGTGGTGGCCCAGGCCCACACCGAACCGCGCGGCACCATCCGCGTGGCGTGTCCGGTGACGCTGGCGCAGACCACGCTGGGCCCCATCCTGCCGCTGTTCCTGGCGCGCTACCCGCAGGTGCGCGTGGACATGCGGGTCAGCAACCGTGCGGTGGACCTGGTGGAAGAAGGCTTTGACGTGGCCCTGCGCGTGCGTCCCACACTGGATGACAGTGGCAGCCTGGTGGTGAAAAACTTTGGCACCACCGCAACCCTGCTGGTGGCCAGCCCGGCCCAACTGGCCCGCCAGGGGCGGCCCAACACGCTTGAGGATCTGGCCAAACTGGACACGGTCAGCATGGCCAGCGTGGGTGACAAGGCAACCTGGCATCTGGTCGGACCGGATGGTGCGACCCACACCTTCCACCACCAGCCGCGCTACGTGGCGGATGATTTGCTGACGTTGAAATATGCCGTGCTGCGCGGAACCGGCATTTGCGTCATGCCTGACTACATGTGCTGCGACGAGTTGCGTGATCGCCTGCTGGTACAGGTGTTGCCGGGCTGGGCGCCGCGCCCTGGCATCTTCCACGCGGTGTTTCCGTCACGCCGCGGTCTGGTGCCGGCAGTGCGCAAGTTCCTGGACTTTCTCGGTGAAACGATTGAGCGCGAAGGCCTCGCGCTGGCCGAGGCGCCGGTGCCACGGTTGGTGCGGCCGTAGCGGCATAGAGGGGTGATTTCCATCCTAGCACCGTCGCTGCGTGGCATAGGGAGAAGCTGGGCGGCCTTTGCCCCCGTTATTGGAGGACGGGCACCCCGCGTTTGCGTCGATAACAGACACAAGTATCCGATTCACATTTTGAGAGGATTTGTATGTTGTACATGATGCCCAATGAGCTGTTCAACAATGCGCTGCAATCGTGGTTTGCCGCCGCGCGCGACCAGGCCACCATGCAGATGATTGCGACCCTGTCCACGCAGAAAAAAGTCCAGTCCGAACTCACGAGGAGCCTGGAGTCGTGTGCCCTGTATGTGGAGGACCAGGTGGAAGCATCGTATGAACCGATTGCACCAGTCGCACCCAGCCGAACCGCCGCCAAGCGCGTGCGCAAGAGCCGTGCGCAGTAGCGCGGCGTGCTGGATGGTGGCACTGC
Source organism: Burkholderiales bacterium (assembly GCA_038327925.1). GTDB lineage: Bacteria > Pseudomonadota > Gammaproteobacteria > Burkholderiales > Burkholderiaceae_C > Allorhodoferax. Next base: position 113,422 of record JBBQLM010000001.1, read on the forward strand.
TGTGCCTGTGTGCCGGCGCGGCCCATGCGGGCAACTTTGAGGACGCTGTTGCCGCCAAGGACCGTGGCAACTTTGTTCAGGCCCTGCAATGGTTCAAGCCGCTGGCCCAGCAGGGTGATGCGGCCAGCCAGTTCGAGTTGAGCCTGCTGTACCGCAACGGTCAGGGTGCTCCAGCCAATGCGACGGAGTCCCTGCGCTGGTTGCGCCGGTCGGCCCACGGCGGGCATGCCGCCGCCCAGTCCAACCTGGGTGCCGCCTATACCCAAGGGCGCATGTTGCCGCAGAACCATAGCCTGGCCTATGTGTGGCTGTCCGCTGGCGCCAACGGTGGCAGCCGGGAGGCCGCCACCAACCTGGCGGTGCTCCAGCGGCGCATGACGCCCGCCGAGATCAGCCAGGCCAAGGAGCTGGCCAGCGCGTGTGCGCAGCGCCTTTTCGAGGGCTGTGACTGAGCGCTACTGAAGTGCTCAGCCCATCGGTGTCCTGCCTCCCGCCGTGCCCTTGCGGTACTCATCCGGCGTGGCGCCCACCAGGCGCTTGAACATGGCGATGAAGGCTGACGCGCTGCCGTAGCCCAGGTCGAGCGCAATCGTCTCCACCGTCTGGCCGGCCTCCAGCAGCGGCATGGCCTTGACCACGCGCAGGCGCTGGCGCCATTCGGCCAGCGACATGCCCAGGTCGCGCTGGGCCCGGCGCATCAGCGTGCGCTCGGTGGTATGGGCGGCCTGGGCCAGTTCGGGCAGGGAACGGTTGTCGCCCGGGTTGCCTTCCAGCATTTCCAGAACCGCACCCAGTTGCGGGTCGTCCGAGGTGGGCAGGTAGCTGCCCTCGCGGGGGGCCAGGGTCAGCTGGTCCACCAGCACCTGCAACAGACGCCCGTCGGCCGCGTTGCCGGGTTGCTGCGCGCCCTGCTGTTGCAAATGCTCCAGCAACGCGCGCACCAGCGGGCTCACCGTCAGGGCGCAGGGCGCGCGTGGCAATGCGGCGCACACCCGGGGCGCCATGTACAGAGAGCAGTGGTGCGCTGCGTAGCGGTTCAGGCCTACGTGTTCGATGTCCGGCGGCAGCCAGATGCCGTACTGCGGCGGCGCCAGGTAGTGGTGCTCGGCCACCTTTACCTCCATGACACCACTGAAGGAGTAAACAAACTCGCCCCAGGCGTGCTGGTGCTGCGGATACAAACCGTCGGCCGGCACATGGGCGCTGCGGAACATGATGGGAACCGGCAGTTGCCGCTCCGTCAGCGGGATATCGAGCTTGGGTTGCAGGATGGGCATGGTTTGGCGGCTGCGCCGTATGGCTTGTCAGTTATTCACTATATCAACGAAAGCGGTCAATTCAATAATTCACCATCCCCCAACAACCCCTGGACTGATCTGCATGGACACCCGCAAAGCACTCGACTCCCACGCCATCGCGCTGATGCTGGTGCTGTGCCTGGTGTGGGGGCTACAGCAGGTGGTGCTCAAGGCCACGGCGGGCGACATTGCGCCCATCATGCAGATCGCGCTGCGCTCCGGCGTGGCGGCGCTGCTGGTGGGGCTGGTCATGGCGCTGCGCGGCGAGCGCATGCGACTGAGCGACGGCACGCTGGGCCCCGGGGTGGTGGTGGGTTTGCTGTTTGGCCTGGAATTTTTGCTGGTGGGCGAGGGTCTGCGCCACACCAGTGCCTCGCACATGGTGGTGTTCCTGTACACCGCACCGATATTTGCAGCGCTGGGCCTGCACTGGAAGCTGCCCGCCGAACGCCTGGGCCTGGTGCAATGGCTGGGCATTGGGCTGGCCTTTGGTGGTCTGGCGCTGGCATTCTTTGGCCGCAGTGAGGCTCCCAATGCGGCGTCCGGCAATATGCTGTGGGGGGATTTTCTGGGCCTGCTGGCCGGCATCTCCTGGGGTGCCACCACGCTGGTGGTGCGCACCACCAAGCTGTCCCGGGCGAGCGCCACGCAAACCCTGCTGTACCAGTTGGTCGGCGCCTTTGTGATGCTGCTGGCCGCCGCTTTTGCCACGGGTCAGGCGCGCTTCAATCCCACACCCGAGGTCTGGGCCAGCCTGCTGTTTCACTCGCTGGTGGTGTCATTTGCGAGTTTTTTGGTCTGGTTCTGGCTGTTGCGCCACTACCTGGCCTCGCGACTGGGGGTGTTCTCGTTCATGACGCCGCTGTTTGGCATGGTTTTCGGTGCCTGGCTGCTGCGCGAGCCGATTGAAGCCAGTTTCCTGGCCGGTGCGGTGCCGGTGCTGGTGGGTATTGTGCTGGTGAGTGGTGGTGGCCCCTGGATGACACGGCTGCACAGTGCGCGGGGGCGGCGCCCATCCGCAACCAGCTCCGACACAGCGAAATAGTGCGGTTGGCCGCTGCGCCATGCAGCACAATTCACTCAGAGCCCTACCCACACAGGATCTGAGCCATGAAACCTGCAGATGTCCACACCGACCGCGTCCCTTCCCTGCTTGCCAACTCCCGTTTGTTCAAGGGGGTCGATCTGGCGACCCTGGACGCCGAGTTGCGCGAAAGCCGGTTGTTGTCCATCGACCCGGGGCAGGTGCTGCTGGACCCCAAGCACCTCAATACCCATATCTACATCGTGTTGCAGGGTGAGCTGCTGGTGTGCCTGGAGCCCAAGATCACCAACCCGCTGGTCCGCCTGGGCGTGGGGGACTGTGTGGGTGAACTCTCCATCATCGACGCCAGCGCCCCATCGGCCTATGTGGTGGCGGCGGTGCACACCCAACTGCTGAGCATTACCAAGCCGGTGCTGTGGCGCATGCTGGCCCTGCAGCAGGGCATGGCCCTGAACCTGTTGCACGTGCTGGCGCACCGTATCCGCGAAAACAATGTGGTGCTGCTGGGCAGCCTGGAGCTGCAGCGCCAATACCGCAACAAGGCCGAGACCGATGCACTCACCGGCCTGCACAACCGCGCCTGGTTTGAAGAGGTGTTTCCCAAGCAGTTGGAGCTGTGTGAGCGCACCGGCCAGCATGCATCCTTGCTGATGGTGGACATCGACCACTTCAAGAAGGTCAATGACGAGTACGGCCACAGCTGTGGCGACGAGGTGCTGCGCCATATGGGCAGCCTGCTGCGGCGCAACCTGCGCTCCACCGACCTGTGCGCCCGCTATGGCGGCGAGGAGATGATCGTCCTGATGCCCGGCACGGAGATGCAGCAGGGTGAACTGACAGCGGACCGTCTGCGCGAGAGCATTGCCGCCACCCCCCTGCGCCTGCAGGACGGCCGTGAACTCACGGTGCAGGTGTCGGGCGGCATTGCACAATGGCAACCCGGCACCGCCTTGCACGACCTCATCCGCTCGGCGGACCAGGCGCTGTACAAGGCCAAGGACGGCGGGCGCAACCAGATTGCCACATCGACCCTGCCCAATCATTTCGAAGTATCTTAGAGCCCCCAGCCCCGCGGCCCCGGCCACCGCCCAACATGAATCCTCTTTCGGCACTTTCCGTTTCCCGCTGGTCTGGCGTGTGTCTGGTGCTGGCGGTGTCGTCCCTGTGCTCCGTCGCGCAGGCAGCGCCCGATGGCGGTGGCACCCGCATCTACAAATACCTGCAGGGCGGCACGCCTTCGTTTTCCGATGTGCCGCCGAGCAAGGGGGGCTACATCGTCTACCGCCCCTCGTGCTATGCCTGCAATGTCACCTCCAACATCAACTGGAACGCCACCAAGCTGCACCTGGATGCCTTTGGCGACGAGATCACGCTGGCGGCGCGCCAGTTCGACCTGGACCCGGCCCTGGTGCGCGCCGTCATCCACGCAGAATCGGGCTTCAACCCCCGGGCGCGCTCGCAAAAGGGCGCCATGGGCCTGATGCAGCTGATGCCCGGCACCGCGCGCATGCTCGGCGTGCCCGATGCCAGCGACCCCGTCCACAACATCCGTGGCGGGGTCCGCTACCTGGCGGGTTTGCTGGCGCGTTTCAAGAACGATGTGACGCTGGCAACCGCTGCCTACAACGCCGGCCCCGAGGCGGTGCAGAAATATGCCGGCGTGCCGCCCTATGCGGAAACCCAGGTCTATGTGCAGCGGGTCAAGATCCTGCACCAGCGGTACCGGGAGTCTTTGCACGGATGATGGGTGGGAATTGCTATAAAAAGCAGAGCGTTATGCGCTTATTCCACGAGGGCTAGAGGCCAATTTAACCAAGAACTATCCCGTAGAACGGACATCCGGCGGCGTGACCAACGCGCTCGCTGATACAGGGAAAACCCACAGACGAATTCCCGCCCCGGCCCCAAAAATCCGCCTACATTGGGGCTCTGCTGAACAGAGTCTTTGAAGCAAGGGAGCCTTGGGCGCATGAACGCTGACAGAAAAATCGGTCTTGGCCCCTATGTCCTGGGCGTATTGGTCATTGCCCTGTCCCTGTCGGTGGCATTTTTGCTGGCGTATTGGAAAGGCCTGGGATCGCTGGAAGAGCAGGCGCAACACCTGGCAGACGAGATGCTGTTTCGCAGCCACGCCGTCAGTGACCAGTTCGACAATACCGCGCTCAAGGCACTGCTGGCGCAGCCGACCCAGCAGCCGTGTTCCGATGCAGGCATGGCAGAGATGCGCAGGCAGGCTATCAACTCCCGGGCTCTTCGGGTCATAGGCTACGTCCAGAACGAACGCCTGCTGTGCTCGTCGTATGGCGGCCACGGTGATGGCATTCCCATGGGGCCGCCGAGTTTCGTGAGCAAGAATGGTTTCGAAATCCGCTCTGCGGTGCCGCTACCGCTGGCCGGCAACAGCCAGTTCCTGACGACCACCCACCAGGGCAGCGGCTACACCGCTTTTGTCGTACCCGGCCTGATCAACGACATCATGCCCGGTGCATCGCATGCGGCCTTTGGCCTGTTTGGCGCGTCCAGCCAGAAGCCGATGATGGGTCGGGGCGATCTGAAACTGCCCAGTGCATGGATGTCCACGCCGTTGGATGCTTCGGGAGCCGCCATTTTTCGTGGGGAGGGACACCTGGTCGTCCTGAAACGCTCCCCCCGGTTTGACTACGTGGCCTACGCGGCGCTGCCGCTGTCCAATGTCGAGCCCGAGTTCAAGAGCACCAGCCTGATGTTGGTGCCACTGGCCCTGGTGTCGGGCCTGGCCCTGGCGGCGCTGTTCGTGTTGCAGGCCAAGCGGCGTCTGGCCCTGCCCCATCTGCTGCGCCAGGGCTTGCGGCGTGACGAGTTGTTCCTGGCCTACCAACCCATCGTGGACCTGGCAACGGGGCGCTGGGTGGGCGCCGAAGCACTGGCGCGCTGGCGCATGGCCAATGGGGAGATGGTTCCTCCCGATGTCTTCATTCCGGTGGCCGAAAGCGAAGGCATGATCCGGGAGGTAACGGCCAAGGTCATCGGCCTCTTCGCACGCGACGGCGTGGAACTCTTCCGGCGCCACCCGGAGTTTCGCGTCAGCATCAATTTCTCCAGCCAGGACTTGACGGATGCCCAATCGGTCGAGGCATTGAAAGCCTGCATCCAGACCCTGGGCATAGCTCCGGCCCGCATTTCGGTGGAGATCACCGAGCGTGCGCTGATCCACGCCGATGCCGTACGGCGCAACATCAAAACCCTGCGTGAGGCGGGCACCCTGATCGCCATTGACGATTTTGGCACCGGCTATTCCGGGCTGTCGTACCTGGCTACGCTGGAGCTGGATGCGCTGAAGATCGACAAGGTCTTTGTCGAAACCATCGGTACCGATGCGGTGACCAGGAACGTGGTGTCCCACATCATCGAGATTGCCAAGTCCATGGATTTGCGCATGGTTGCCGAAGGTGTTGAAACGCAGGAGCAGGCCGATTACCTGCGCGCGCGCGGCGTGGAGTGCGCCCAGGGGTGGCTGTATTCCAAGGTCATTCCCATGGGCGAACTGCTGGCGGGGCTGGCGGAGCAGGTGCATGTGGGTGAATAGCTGGACGCGTTCCGTGCGCTACCCGTATTGCCCTTTGCATTTGCATTACCACCCGCGGCGGCCTACAGTTCCAGCAACTGGTTTTGGCAGGAAAGGAGTTGTCCATGTCTAGCTACCCTGTACTCGAACACGAAGGCTTTTGTGCATCGGTTTCGACCCAGCGCGAGCCTTCCGGACGGTGGATGGCGTGGGTCACCTTTGAGCGTGACCGTGTCTTTGCCCGCCTGAAGGTGCATGGCGATCAGCCGCACCGTGTGCCCAATGACTACCCCAGTGAGGAGAAGGCCGTGCTGGCAGCCTATGAATTTGCGCGGAAGCTGATTGCCAGGGAGACCGTGGCGCACTAGGACTGTGCCTGGGTCTTTCGCAGCGTCTCGGCCATGGCATCCGACAGCGCGGGGTTGCCATGCGAACGCAGCGCGTCGATGGCGCCTTGCTGGTCACGCGCTTGCCGGTTCTGGCTGAGCTTGAATTTGCCGGTGATGCGGGTGACGGCGATCTCGATGCCGACAATGGAGCGGATCAAGCCGTCGATATAGGCCGGCTCGGAGTCCGCCATCTTCCAGGGTTTGGCATCGCCCGCGCGGCGCTCGTGTTCACGGGTCAGCCGGCCGATCACACCGCGCACATATTTCTCGTCATCGCGAATCTGGATGTTGCCGTGCACATGCACCACGCGGTAGTTCCAGGTGGGCACCTGCCGGTGCGTCTCGTGCTTGCTGGGATACCAGTTGGGTGAGATGTAGCCTTCCTCGGCCCGGAAGATCACCAGCACCGGCGCGCCGTTCTGCACCTGCTGCCACACCGGGTTGGCACGGGCCACATGGGCGCGCAGGGTGCCGTGGGCACCGGTCTGGCTGTCCAGCTCAAACGGAATGTGGTTGGCGTCCAGCCCGTCCGGCCCCGACACCACCAGCGCACCCAAGGGGTTCTCGGTGATCAGATGGTGCAGCGTCTCGGTGTGCGTTTGTGCAAAGTGTGGGGGCAGGTACATGGTGTTTCCTTTCAGAAGTGCAGGCTCTCGCGGGCCAGTCCGTAGGCTATTGCGCCCATCATGATGGCAACCAGACCGTCCAGTATCCGCCAGGCCACAGGACGTGCAAACAGCGGGGTCAGCAGCCGCGCGCCATAGCCCAGGGCGGCAAACCAGGCCGCACTGCCAACGCAGGCACCCAGCAGGAAGACGTTCTGCAGCCCGGCCGCCTGCTTGGCGCCCACCGCACCCACCAGCACCACGGTGTCCAGGTAGACGTGGGGATTGAGCAGGCTGATGGACAGGGCCTGCGCCAGCACCTGCGTCGCCGAAGCCGGTGTGCCGTCCGCGGCGGCGCGCAGTGCATGCGGGGCGAAGGCCCGCTTCAGGGCCAACAGGCCGTAGACCGCCAACACCAGGGCGCCGAGCAGGCCCAGTGCATCGCGCAGGCCAGGCGCGTCGCCCAGCATTGCGGCCAATCCGCTGACGCCCAGGGTCATGAGAACCATGTCCAATAGCGCGCAGGTCGCCACCACCACGGCCACGTGTTCGCGCCGCAGTCCCTGGCGCAGCACAAAGGTGTTTTGCGCACCAATGGCCATGATCAGGGACAGGCTCAGGGTGAGCCCGGTGGCAAAGGGGGTGAAGAGCGGGGACGTTTCCATGCCCGGCAGTATCGGTGCTGCCAACCGGCCTTGCCGGCGTGCCGGACTCGCTGGTAATATGCTGTACAAATGAACAGTTATTGAGGGCCCTATGCCAGATGACACCCTTGTACCCACCGGCATCTTCACCGACGACCAGCAGGTCACCCGCTGCGTGTGGTGCCGCGCGACGCCCGCGTACCAGCACTACCACGACCATGAGTGGGGCTTTCCGGTAGCTGAAGACCGGCGCCTGTTCGAGAAGATCTGTCTGGAGGGGTTTCAGGCTGGCTTGAGCTGGCTGACCATCCTGAACAAGCGCGAAGCCTTTCGCCAGGCCTTTGCCAACTTCGACATGGACCAGGTGGCCGCATTCGATGATGCCGACACCAAGCGCCTGGTGCTGGACGCCGGCATTGTGCGCCACCGGGGCAAGATTGCCTCCACCATCAACAACGCGCAGCGCGCTCAGGAACTGCGCAAAGAATTCGGGTCGCTGGCGGCTTACTTCTGGCGCTTTGAGCCCCCGGTTGGCACCCGGCCGGAGCGCATCACCCACCAGAGCCTGAGCGGCATGACCACGTCTGCGGAGTCCATCGCCCTGTCCAAGGATTTGCGCAAGCGCGGCTGGAGCTTTGTCGGCCCCACCACCATGTATGCCTTCATGCAGGCCATGGGACTGGTGAACGACCACATTGAGGGCTGTACGGCCCGGCAGCGGGCGCTGGATGCGCGCTCGGCGTTTGCGTCACCCGCAGCGCGCTGAGCCCGCTGGCTCGACTATTGCGCCGGGCGCCCCGATCCCTGCTTGCCCTGGGCGCGGGCCGAGAGGTAGGCGTAGAGGTCGGTCACGTGCGCGGTGACTTGCGGTTCACCATCCCAGGCCGGCATGGTCAGCACGGCCTGCTTGTGCTGCATGACGTCATCCACTGTGGCGTCCCAGGCGGTGCCCGTGCTGGCGGTCTGCGCGGCTGACAGGCCCCAGTCGTAGCGTTTCAGGACCAGGCCCACGAACTGGCGGGGCCCCATTTCCCGCACGCGGGGCAACAGGTCGGGTGCATTGGCCAGGCCGGTGGCGGCCGGGCCGTGGCAGCGGGCGCACTTGTCCTGAAAAACGCGCCAGCCGGAATAGACCGAACCGGGTGGCTGGGCCTGGTGTTTCACTTCCTGTGCGGCCTGTGTGTTCTGCACTTCTACAGCACACCCGGCCAACGCCAGAGCTGCTGCAACGGCAGCAGCCGGCAGCACTGCCAACTTGAAAAATGTTCTCATGGTGATCCCCTTCGCATTGGTGATTGAGCGTTCCAGCCATTGTGGCATCACAGGGGCATCAGTCCCGATGTCTTGCAGAAATACATGGCCTGGTCGGCCACCTCCAGGATGTCTTTCAGGTTGTCTCCGTCGGAGGGGTACCAGGCAAAGCCGATGCTGCCGCCCAGGCTGACGACATCGCCCGAATCCAGCTGGACAGGCTCGGCCAGCAGGTCAATCAGTTTGCGCCCCAGCGCCACCACCTGCTCGCGTTCGGCAATGGATTCGATGATCAGCACAAACTCGTCTCCGCCCAGGCGTGCCACCGTGTCCGATGAACGCACCACCGACACCAGGCGCTCGGCCACCGCGATCAGTACCGTGTCGCCGGCGGCATGGCCATAGGTGTCGTTGATGGGTTTGAACTTGTTGAGATCCACCATCAGCACGGCGAACTGCTGGCGGCTGCGTTTGGCGTGCTGTATGGCCAGCTGGAAGCGGTCCACCAGCAGCAGCCGGTTGGCCAGCCCGGTCAGGGGATCAAAGAACGCATGCTTTTTCAGCGACCGCTCGGCGCCTTGCAGCTTGGCCACATAGCGCTGGAGCTGCTTCTGGTCGGCGAGTGCGCGCCGCAGCCGGATGGCCAGAACCAGTGCCGCCACTCCCAAAACCACTGCGACTGCCGTGAGGATGTATGCCGTCAAGTTGAATGCCCGCTAGAAGCAAAACATTCTCAGCCCATGAGATGCAGATTGCCACGTCTGGAACACTCTTTTACAAAGTGGGGCGGGTCGTGTGGCGGCCCACGGTCAGCCGCACCAGCTCCAGCCACACCACGCACAGGGCCAGCATCACTGCCACGCCGGTCAGACCTGCCGCATCGGGCATGGCCAGGCGCATCAGGTCGCGCAGCCAGGGCAGGCCCATGACGGCTGCCAGCAACACCACCATGGCAGCGGTGATGCGCCACAGCCAGGGCGTGGGGGCCATTGCCGACAGGAAGGCCGGTCGGGCAACATTGCGGTTGGCCAGAATCAGCAGCATCACATTCAGCACCAGCGTGATGAACACCACGCCCCGGCTTTGCGCCACGCTTGCGCCATCGGCGCTCAGCCAGGCATGGCCACCCAACAACACCGCCGCGATGCCCAGGCCCTGCAACACGGCATAGCCCAGGGCGGCGAGGCCAAAAGGTGAATCGCTGATCGGGCGGGGCGGCCGCTGCATCAGTCCGGGAGCCTCGGGCTCGGCCTCCAGCACCACCGCGCAGGTGGGGTCTATCAGGAGTTGCAGCAGCACGATGTGCACCGGCAACAGCAGGGCCGGCCATTGCAGCAGCGTGGGCACCAGAGCCAGCGCAATGATGGGCAGATGGACCGCGAAGGTGAAGCGGATCGCCTTGCGCACGTTGTCGTCAATGCGCCGGCCCTGGCGGATGGCATCCACGATGCGGGCAAAGCTGTCGTCCAGCAGCACCAGCGCGGCGGCTTCGCGTGCCACATCGGTGCCGCGCTCGCCCATGGCAATGCCCACATCGGCGGCCTTCAGCGCTGGCGCGTCGTTGACGCCGTCGCCGGTCATGGCCACCACGTGGCCGTCGGCGCGCAGCATCTGCACCAGGCGCAGCTTGTGCTGGGGCTTGAGGCGGGCACACAGGTCCACATGGCGCAAGCGCTGGCGCAGGGCGGAATCGTCCAGGGCCTCGATCTCGGCGCCGGTGATGACGTCGGGCCGCTCGGACAGCCCCACCTGGCGGGCGATGGCCAGGGCCGTGGCGGGGTGGTCGCCGGTCATCATGATCACGCGCACGCCGGCCTGGCGGCACTCGGCCAGCGCAGCCGGTACCTCGGGGCGCGGTGGGTCGGCCAGGGCGACCAGGCCGAGAAATTCAAAATCAAAATCGTGCTGGCTTTGCGGCCAGGGCGGCGGCGTGTTGGCCTTGGGGGCCGTTCCACTCCAGCGCCCGCGTGCCACGCCCAGCACGCGCAGGCCCCGCTCGGCCATGGCATCAACCTGCCGGCGGATGGTGTCGCGCCGCGCTGCATCCAGGTGGCACAGGTCGGCCACGGCCTCCGGTGCACCCTTGGTGGCCAGCAGGTGCTGGGACGGATCGGCACTGGCAAACACGCGCGTCATGGCCAGAATCTCGCCGGACAGCGCGTATTCAAACTCGGGCTCGCGGCCGTCGTGCACATGCTCGGTGCCGGCCAGCCACTGGTGACCAAAGCGCTGGATGGCCTTTTCCATGGGGTCGAACGGGTCGCCGGGCGTGGCCAGCATGGCAAATTCCACCAGCGTGTGGAATTCCTCGGCCAGGCTGTCGGCACCTTCGGGCTGGAAGCGCGCGCCAGCGGTGGCGATCTCCGCCACGGCCATGCGGTTCATGGTCAGCGTGCCGGTCTTGTCCACTGCCAGCACAGTGATGGCGCCCAGCGCCTCAACGGCCGTGACGCGGCGCGTCAGCACCTGCTGCCTGGAAATGCGCCATGCACCCAGCGCCAGGAACACCGTCAGGATGACCGGAATCTCCTCGGGCAGGATGGCCATGGCTAGCGCAATGCCGGAGAGCAGGCTCTCCAGCAGCGGCCTGCCGTTCCACCACCAGGCCAGCAGCACCTGGGCCAGGGCCAGCACGAGCGCGCCTGCGCCCAGCCGGCGCACCAGCGTGCGCGAGCCTTCCTGCAGCGCGGAAGGCGGCTCCACGGTGGCCGCCAGGTCGGCACCAATGCGACCGACTGCGGTGTTGGCGGCGGTGGCACCAACCTCGGCCACGCCGACGCCACGGGTGACCACGGTGCTGGCAAACAATGCCCCCACGCTTGCCATTTCATGTGCTGCGCTGCCCCCCGAGGGGGCTGGCCTGGCTTGGGGCGGCCCTGCGCTGGCGGGTTGCTTGGCCACGGGGACGGCCTCGCCGGTGAGCAGGGATTCGTCCACCTCCAGCTGGCCGTCGAGCAGCAGCGCGTCGGCGGCAATGCGGTCGCCCTCGTGCAGCACCAGCAGGTCGCCGCGCACCACGTCGCGTCCGGCAATGCGCTGCTCCTGGCCGTCGCGGATCACCAGGGCGCGCGGTGCCGACAGGTCGCGCAGCGACTCCAGCGCGCGCTGGGTCTTGCGCTCCTGCGCCAGCGTGATGCCGATGACCACGAACACAAAGCTCAACAGGAACAGCGCCTCGCCCCGGTCGCCCAGTGCCAGGTAGATGCCGCCGGCCGTCAGCAGCATCAGGAACATCGGCTCGGTGATCACATCGCGCACCAGGGCAGCGGTGGACTTGGGCTCGCTGCCGGGCAGCAGGTTGGGCCCTGCCTCGGCCAGGCGGCGTGCGGCCTCCGTTGCACTGAGCCCCTGGCGCGCAGTCCCGTTCGTCATTCCATGGGGGGGCTTGGGTGGGCGCGGTGGTGTGGGCATGGCAAGGGTGGCTTCGGTCACAGGCGTGGAGCGTGACCGCCGTGGCGGCGTGGCCCCTTGGGTTGATAGTAAACCAATCAGCGCACGGATAGCCGTTGATTCTGTGGAGTGGCCAGCCTGCCGTGAATCAAAATAGCTATCAAAATTATAGCTATCCGCGCATATTTCACGAGGGATACATGCCGATTTTGCTCCAAGCCATTGCGCTCAAGCCACCCCCGCGCGCTCCAGCATCGCATGCAACAGCACATTGCACCCGGCGGTGATGTGCTCCGGCTTGGCGCTCTCGATCTCGTTGTGGCTGATACCGTCCTTGCAGGGGATGAAGATCATGCCGCTGGGCGCCAGGCGGGCCATGTACACCGCATCATGCCCGGCACCTGACACGGCTGGCATATTGGAATAGCCCAGCTTCTTGGCTGCACGGCCTACCGCATCCACACAGTCGGCATGGAAGACCTGCGCCGGGTAGCTCGACACCATCTCGATCTTCACGTCCAGCCCGCTCTCTTGTGCCGCTCTGGCGGCAAAGGCCTTCACCTCATCGGCCATCTGGTCCACCAGCGAATCGGTGCTGTTGCGCAGGTCGATGCTGAACTTCACGCGGCCCGGAATCACGTTACGGCTGTTGGGAAACACCTGCACCATGCCCACGGTGCCGCGGCCATGCGGCTGGTGGCGCATGGCACAGGCCACCACCTCCTGCATGATGCGCGCGGACACCTGCATCGCGTCCTTGCGCAGCGCCATCGGCGTCGGTCCGGCATGCGCTTCCATGCCGGTCACGGTGCAGTCAAACCAGCGGATACCCAGCACACCGCTGACCACGCCAATCGTCACATCGGCATCTTCCAGCACCGGGCCCTGTTCGATATGGGTCTCGAAGTAGGCACCAATCGGATGGTCGCCGGGTTCTTGGTCGCCGACATAGCCAATGCGCTCCAGTTCGCCCTTGACGCTTTTGCCTTCCGTGTCGGTGGCGGCGTAGGCATGTTCCAGCGTGAAGGCCTTGGCGAACACGCCCGAGCCCATCATCACCGGCACGAAGCGCGAGCCTTCCTCGTTGGTCCAGAACGCCACTTCAATCGGTGCTTCGGTTTCGATGCCCAAATCGTTGAGCGTGCGCACCACCTCCAGGCCGGCCAGCACGCCGTAGTTGCCGTCGAACTTGCCGCCGGTGGGCTGGGTGTCGATGTGGCTGCCGGTGATGATCGGTGGCAGGGCGTTGTTGCGCCCGGCGCGGCGCATGAAGCCGTTGCCGATTTTGTCGATGGTGACGGTCATACCGGCCTCGCGTGCCCAGCGGGTGACAAGATCACGGCCTTGCTTGTCCAGGTCGGTCAACGTCAGGCGGCACACGCCGCCCTTGGGGGTGGCGCCAATCTGGGCCAGCTCCATCAGGGAGTCCCACAGGCGTTGGCCGTTGATATGGGCGGACGCGATGTCGACGGCGGTTGTGGTGTTCATGGCGGGCTCCTCCAAAAGGGGCGATGCAAATGGCTTCAGATGGCGTCCAACGGAAACACCGGGCGCGTGATGCGTGCAAACGGGAACAGCGCGTAGTCCGAGCTGGTCACGCCCGGGCTGTCGCACTCAATCAGTCCCTGCGACAGCGGCACAAACACCGGGCGGCAATACATGCGCGACTTCAGCAGCAGGAAACGGTGCTGCGTGGGGTCCACGCCCACGCACTGGAACACGCCCAGGTCCCAGGGTTCATGCGGGCGCTCCGTCACCACGATCTGCGCGCTGCCCATGTCCAACAGCACCGTGCGCCCCATGCAACAGCGCTGGCCGGTGTAGATGGGGCCGCTGACGGTGTACTCGCCATCGCACACGGCGCGCACCGTGCCGGTCACCTGCATGGGCTGCTTGACGATGCCCAGCTGGACCAGCGGCACCTTGTTGCCCAGCGCGATGCTGACTTGGGCGCCGACACCGGCGACCACCAACTCCGCCACGGCCTGCGGGTCGCACAGCGGGCCTACCGCGATGTCACGCAGGCCCTGCGCCAGCGCGGCCTGCAACACGTCCATGGTGTCGCAGGTGCCGCCGGACATGCAGTTGTCGCTGTGGTCCAGCAGCAGCACGGGTTTCGTGGCGCCCTCGGCCATGGCCAGTGCGCGCTGCATCGAGCTGTCCAGCGCCTCGCTGCGGTACACAAACTGGCCCCGCTCGGCCCAGATCTGGTCGGCAATGCGGTCCACAGCGGACTGCACTGCGGCCAAGCCCTCGGGTGAATCGATGGCCGTGGCTACCACGCTCACAAACGGTGCCGGAATGTCCGCCAGCGAGAAGCCGGCAAAGATGGTGACGGCGGGCACACCGCCCTGCTCGGCCGCCTGCGCGGCCTGCACCGCGCGCTGCATGGCGCCGTGCAGCGTGGTGCTGCACAGGGTGTGGCTCATCAATGGCAACTGGCGCCAGCGCACGGTGTAGCGCGGCCCGCCCAGCAACATGGCCAGCAGCAGGCGCCCGGCGTGCAGGCCGGTCTCGTACATGTCCACGTGCGGGTAGGTCTTGAAACCCACCACCACGTCGGCGTTGTCCACGATTCTTTGCGTGATGTTGCCGTGCAGGTCCAGCGCCACGCCAATGGGCACGCCGGGCGCGGCAGCGCGCACGCGTGCCAGCAAGTCGCCTTCGCCGTCCAGGCTGTTCTCGGCCACCATGGCGCCATGCAGGTCCAGCAGGATGGCGTCGCAGCCCGGCACGGCGGCCACGATGCGATCGGTGAGCGCGTCGTAGGCTGCAGCCTGCACCGGACCACTGGGGTTGGCGGTGGCGGACACGGGTGTGACCAACGTGGCACCCAGCGTGTTCGCCAGGTCGATGAAGGCCGCCATCGCGGTGCGCATACCCAGGTTCGCCTGGTAGGCCGTCTCGCCATAGGTGGGGCTAAAGGATTCCAGCGGCGTGGCTACCGGCGAGAAGGTGTTGGTCTCGTGGTTCAACCGGGCGATCAGAATCTTCATACCAGTCCTACTCCCAGATAGCGGTCCTTGACCTCGGTGTCAGCCAGGAAGGCAGCGTTGTCCGCGCAATAGACGATGCTGCCCTGTTCGATGATGTAGTGGCGGTTGGCCAGCTGGGTGCAGACCTCCAGGTTCTGCTCCACCAGCAGGATCGCCACGCCGGCGGCCTTGATGGTGTTGAGCTGGGCTACGATCTCTTCCACGATGACGGGCGCCAGGCCCTCCACGGGTTCATCCAGCATCAGCAGCTTGGGGTCATTCATCAGCGCGCGGCCAATGGACAGCATCTGCTGCTCGCCGCCCGAGAGCTGGCCCCCGCCATTCTTGCGCCGCTCTTTCAGGCGCGGAAAGATGCGGTACACATCGCCCAATTGCCAGGGGGACTGCTTGCGCTGGCCCAGCATCAGGTTCTCTTCCACGGTCAGCAGCTTGAAGATGCCCCGGTGCTCCGGCACCAGACAGACGCCGCGCTTGGCAATCACATGGGGCGGCATGCCTTGCAGGGTCTGACCGCAGAAGCGCACGATGCCCTGCGTGGGGGGCACCACGCCCACGATGCATTTGAGCGTGGTGGTTTTGCCCGCACCGTTGCGCCCGAGCAGGGTCACCAGCTCGCCGTCGTTCACCTCCAGGTTCATGCCCTGCAGCACGTGGCTTTTGCCGTAGTGGGCGTGCACGTTTTCCAGTTCCAGAATCATCTTCGGGTTCATGCCTTGCCCCCGGTGATCATGTTGCCCAGGTAGGCGGCGCGCACGCGGTCGTCACTGCGAATGGCGTGGGGCAGGCCTTCGGCCAGCACACGGCCCTGTTGCATGACGGTGACCGTGTCCGAGATGTCCATCACGATGTCCATATTGTGTTCAATCAGCACCACCGTGTGCTCCTCGCGCAGGCTCAGGATCAGGCGCTTCATGTCGTCCAGGTCGTCAATGCCCATGCCCGATGTGGGCTCGTCCAGAAAGATCGCCTTGGGGTGCGCGGCCAGCGCCATGCCCACCTCCAGGCGGCGCTGCTGGCCGTGCGACAGGTTGCCGGCGGGCGTGAGAGCGTGGTTCTCCAGGCCCAGCTTGGCCAGCACGCGCTCCACCGTGTCGCTGCAGGCGCGTGGGCCCACGGGTTCGTGCCAGCAGTTCAGCGCTTTCGCTGGGGCGGTGCCCTGGGCGGCCAGGCGCAGGTTTTCGCGCACCGGCAAACTGAGGAACAGGCTGGTCACCTGGAACGAGCGTGCCATGCCACGCTGCACGCGCCGGTGGTCGGGCTCGTGCGTGACATCGTGCCCGTCAAAAACAATGCGCCCACCGCTGACGCGCTTGGTGCCCGTCAGCATGTGGAACAGCGTGGTCTTGCCAGCGCCATTGGGGCCGATGACCGAATGCACGGTGTTGGCGCGCACCTTCAAGTCCACGCCGCCCAGCGCGGCGAACTTGTCGTAATACTTTTCGATGCCTATCGCTTCCAGCAGGATGGGGCTAGTCATGTTGATTCTCCAGCGTGCTGCGAATGCGCCGCCAGGCGCTCTCACCCAGGCCCCACAGGCCGCGCTGCATCCACAGGCTGACTGCCATCAGCACCAGGCCCAGCAGCAACAGCCAGCGCGGCCACAGCGATGACAGCCAGTCGGCCATCAACAGATAAAAGGCCGAGCCCAGAACCGATGCAAACAGGTTGCCCGCGCCACCAATCACCGTCATCACCAGAATCATCTCGCTGGTGTGGTACTCGGCGTTGGACAGCGGCGCAATGCCGGTCATCATGGCGTGCAGGGCACCGGCCAGGCCGGTCACGGCGCCCGAGATCACAAAGGCCTGCAGCTTGAGCAGCTTGAGGTTGTAGCCAATGGCGCCAGCCCGTTCTTCGTTGTCGCGCACGGCCAGCAGGGTGCGACCGAAGGTGGAGCGCGAAACCGTTTGCAACAGCCAAAACGCCAGCAGGAACACCGCCGCCACAAAGCCATAGAACTGCCAGGGCGAGGCCAGCGACCACAGGGTGTGCCCCAGCACGGCAATGCTGGGCCGGGGGATGTCCATCAGGCCGTTGTCGCCGCCGGTGATGCCGGTGGCGGTGTAGGCGATGAAGTAGAACATTTGTGAAAACGCCAGCGTCAGCATGACGAAGTAGGTGCCCTTCTGGCGGATGGCGACCCAGCCGACGATGGCCGCGCCCAGAGCGCCCAGGACCATGGCCAGCAGCAGGGCCAGCGGCATGGGCAGCGGCCAGCGCGTCAGCGTCAGCGCAATGGTGTAGCTGCCCAGGCCAAAGAACACGCCCTGGCCGAAGGACAACAGCCCGGTAAAGCCCAGCAGTAGGTTGCAGCCCATGGCCGCCAGGCCGAAGATCAGGACCTCGCTGGCCAGCGACCCCGACTGCATGAGCAGCGGCATCAGCAGGACCACGGTCAGCGCCAGCAGGAAATGGATGTGTTTCTTCATGGCAACTATTCCTTGCGGCCCAGCAAACCGTGGGGGCGCAACAGCAGCACGGCGGCCATGGCGATGTAGATCATCAGCCGCGCGCCTTCAGGCCACAGTGTGCTCATCACGCTTTGCACCACGCCGATCAGCAGGCCGCCCAACAGCGCGCCGCCAAAGCTGCCCATGCCGCCCACGACGACGACGATAAAGGCCACACCCAGCGCCTCGATGCCCATGAAGGGCTCGGCTCCGCGGATCGGGGCGGCCAGCACGCCGGCCAGCGCCGCCGTGGCCGCGCCCAGCGCAAACACCAGGCTAAAGATGCGAAACACATTGATGCCCAGCAGCGACACCATTTCAGTCGACTCGCTGCCGGCGCGCACCGCGCTACCCAGGCGCGTGCCCTCCAGCACCCACCACAGCAGCACCGCCAGCACGGCGGTGAACCCGATCACAAACAGCCGGTATTTCGGGTAGATGAAGCTACCCCACATGACCACGCCCTGCAGCACGTCGGGCACCGGCACGCTGGTGCCCAGCGCCCCCCATTGCACGATGACCAGCTCCTGCACCACCAGCGCCAGCCCCACGGTGATCACGATGTGGAACTCGTGCGCCTTGTCGTAGACGTGGCGCAGCATCAGCTTCTCCGTGAGCCAGCCGATGGCACCCACGGCCAGCGGCACCACGGTCAGGGTCAGCCAGAAATTGCTGCCCCACTGCATCATCTGGTAGCAAAAATAGGCGCCCAGCAGGTAAAACGCCCCGTGGGCAAAGTTCACAAAGCGCAGCAGCCCGAAGACGATGGACAGACCCACCGCCAACAGGAAGTACAGCATGCCAATGCCGACCCCGTTGACGGCCTGTAGCAGGTAAATATTCATCTGGGCTGGCTGGTGGAGCGATCAGGCCTTTTTGCAGCCGGTCTGGTCGATGGGCAGGAAGGACTTGCCGGAACTGAGGATGTCCACGTAGTCGTCCTTGTTCTTCATCTTGGCCTTGGCCTTGGCCTTGAGCAGGTAGTAGTTCTTCAGCACCTGGTGGTCGGCCTTGCGCACCTCTTCCTCGCCGGTCAGACCCTGGTACTTCATGCCCTCCAGCGCGGCGATCACGGCCTTCTGGTCCACGCTGCCGGCCTTGATGATGCCGTCGATCAGCAGCTTGGTGCAGATGTAGGAGCCGGCCAGGCTGTAGTTGGGGTTCATCTGCAGCTTGTCGGTGGTGCGCTTGACCAGATCACGGTTCAGGGGGGCGTCCACGGTGTGCCAGTACTGCGCGCCAAAGTAGATGCCGTCGCACAGGTCGGCACCGAGCGACTCGAACTGCTCCAGGCCCGAGGCCCAGGCCACCAGGATGGTCATGTTCTTGTTCAGGCCGAAGCTCACGGCCTGGCGCAGCGTGTCGGCGCACTGGCCGCCAAAGTTGAGCAGCAGCAGCACATCGGGCTTGGCGGCAATGGCGTTGGTGATGTAGCCGCTGAACTCCTTCTCGGCCAGCGAGTGGTAGCTGTTGCCCACATGTTCGATCCCCTTTTCCTTGAAGATGTTTTTGGCAGCCGACAGCAGGCCATCACCAAACACGTATTGCGGCGTGATGGTGTACCAGCGCTTGGCCTTGGGCATCAGGTCGATCAGCGGGCGCACCGTCTGTTCGATGGCGCCATAGGTGGGTACCGACCAGCGGAAGGTGGCGGCATTGCAGTCGCTGCCGGTGATCTCGTCGGCACCGGCGGTGGTGATGAAGACGCCGCCGGCCTTTTCGGCCTCCTTGCCCATGGCCAGGGATTCGGACGACAGAATACCTCCGGCAAAGAAGCGGGCGCCCTGCTGCTGGGCCGACTCCTGCACCTTGCGCACCGCCGTGGCGGGCTTGCCTTCGGTGTCGAGCAGCGTGTAGGCCAGGGGGCGCTTGAGAGCGGTGCCGTATTGCTCGATGGCCAGCTTCATGCCCAGGTCGGCGTATTTGCCGTTGGCCGCAAAGGCGCCCGACATGGGGACCGGACAACCGAACTGGATGGCGCCGGTGGCTTGGGCAAAGGCGGACTGGAACAGTCCCATGGAAGCGGGCAGTGCGCCCAGTGCGGAGAGCTGAAGGAGTTGACGGCGTTGCATGGTGGATTCCTCGGTAGTGCAAAAGAACACTTCGAGTTTTTCGCAAAACCACCCTTCACGCGGCTTCAATTCCTTTCATTTGATTTCATTTTGCATACGGGAAATCCCGTACGCCATTTGGCCCCTAGACAGGCCGTGAATCTTGCGATAGCCGCGCTGCCGCGGTGAACGCATAGCCGAGCTGGTGCGCGGTTTTCAGGGGCAGGGCTTCGGTCAGCGCCTCGCTGGCTTTCTTGCGCAGCCGGGTTACCAGCAGGGTGAGCCGCTCACTGCCGTTCTGTGCGCGCGGGCCCAGAATCTGGTTGATCAATTCCTGCTTGGACACCACCGAGCCCTGCGCGCGGATCAGGCAGTTCAGCAGTGCGAATTCGTGCGTGGTCAGGTGCAGCACCGTGCCGCCGGGCGAGCGCAGCTTCCAGTCCTGGGTGGCCAGGTCCCAGTGGGCGGGCGAAGGCTCCGGCGCGCGCTGGCCCTTGCCGTCGATGCCCGCGCCGGCGTGCAATGCCAGGCGCTTGCCCACGGCGTCGATGTTGGCGGCCAGCTCCAGCAGGTTCACCGGCTTGATCAGATAGCGGTCGGCACCGGAGCGCAGGCCGGACAGGCGGTCGCCCAGCGAATCGCGCGCGCTCAGGATGATGACCGCCACCTGGGGCTTGTCCTTGAGCAGCGTGGCCACGGCCAGGCCGTCTTCGCCGGGCAGGCCAATGTCCAGGATCACCACGTCCACCGGGTTGACCATGAACTGGCGGTAGAAGGCCTCGGCACTGCCGGCGCCCCACACCGGGTAGCCGGCGTCGAGCAGGAATTCCTCGATGGTGTGCAACTGGTCGGCATCGTCCTCAACGATGGCAATGCGGGGTTTGGCGGTCTTCATGGGTGTGCAGTTTAGGCCGTTGCCAATGGCTGGAACGGAATGCTCAGCACGAATCGCGTGCCCGGTGTCTCGCGCCGCTCCACACGCACGCTGCCGCCGTGCAGCGTGGCAATGCGCTCCACCAGAGCCAGGCCCAGCCCGGCGCCGGGCATGCCCTCGGCGGCGCGCCCGCGCCGGTATTTCTGGAAGATGAGCGCGGTCTCTTCGTCCGGGATGCCGCCCCCGCAGTCCTCCACCGCAAAGCAGCACAGGGCGCCATCGCCCCACACGCGCAGGCCCACCGTGGTGCCGTCGGGTGAATACTTGAAGGCGTTTGACAGCAGGTTGGTCAGCGCAATGCGCAGCAGCACCTCATCGCCCTGCAGCGCGGGCAGATCGGGCGCCACGTCCAGGTCCACCGGCTGGTCGTTGGCGAGCTGGGCGCAGTTTTCCACGACCCAGGACGCCATGCGCCGCACATCGATGGCGCCGGGCTGCACGGCAAAGTTCTGGCTGTCGATGCGGTCCTGGGTCAGGCAGTTGTCAAAGAAGTTGCTCAGCCGCGCGGAGCCGCGCCGTATGCGCTCCACCACTGCCAACTGCGTGGCATCGTCCTTGAGCCGGAACGACAGCAGCTGCGCCGACGTGTCGATGACCGCCAGCGGCGAGCGCACCTCGTGCGACAGCATGGCGATGAACTGGCGCTCATCCGTCAGCGCCTGCTCGATCACCGCCAGGGCCTGCTTCAGCTCGGTGGTGCGCTGGGCCACCTCGTGCTCCAGCTCCTCGGCGTGTTCACGCATGTGCCCGGCCATGAAGCCCATGGCCTCGGACAGCGCAACCAATTCGCGGATGGCGCTGGACTTGGGTGCCACCGCGTGCCAGTCGCCCTTGGTCAGGCGCGCTGCCCAGGCGCTCAGCAAGGCCAGTGGCTGCACCACCCGGTCGGCCACGAACACGGCGAACAGGGCCGAGGCCAGCATCACGGCCAGCGTCAGCGAGACCACATTGCGCAGCACCCCGTTCAGGGGCGTGTTGAACTGGCTTTCCGGCAGCACCACGCCCATCGTCAGTTCGGGGCCATGGGGCAGCGGATGCGTCCACCAGCGGGCCAGGTGGCGGGTGCCATTGACCGTGATGAAGTGGTTGCCCTCGGCGGCGGCGGTGCTGCGGATGCGTTCGCCCACCGCCCGCAGAATGGGGTTCTTGCTGTCGGCGGTCCGGACCCGGTAGTCGTTGCGGCCTGCATCCAGGTGGAAACTGGGCTCGGCCGTGGAGGTGGCCAGCAGCTCGCCGCCGGAGTCGGCCAGAAAGGCCACGCTGCCGGACTCGTTGGCCACCGACTTCAGGAAGTCGCTGACCTGGGACAGCGCCAGATCGGCCGTTGCCACCCCGACCATGGCACCTTGTTCGCCATAGACCGGGGCCGACACCCCCATGCCCATGGCAGCGTAGGCACCCTGCACATCCTCGATCCGGTAGCGGTAGGGGGCATACCAGGCCATGCCACCATTGCGCACGGCAGATTCGTACCACGGGCGCACGCGGGCGTCGAAATGGATGTCGCTGCGCGAGATGCGTTCACCGCGCTTGTTGGCGGCGTCCACGCGAAAGACCTCCATGGCCCGGTCTTCGGCGATGCGAGCGCGCAGCATGCGCAGATCCATGTCGTGACCCAGCGGAGGGCGGCTGCCCGCGTAGTATTGCCCGTCGGTCATGCCCATGGACACAAAGGTCAGTTGCGGCTGCTGGCGGATCTGCAGCAGGAACTGGCGCATCAGTTCATCGGGGTGGGCGTAGTCCAGGTAACCGGCCTTGGCCTGCTCGACATTGAAGGTGACCACCCGCAGCGGGATGTCAAAGAAAGCGATGATCTTTTCGCGCACCCGGCCCGACACTTCATCCGCAATCTGCTGCGCAAACTGCTCGGTGGCATTGAGCGCCGAGCGGTAGAAGAGCCAGCCACTGGCGATGACGATGGGCAGCAGAACCACCAGCAGGGCGCTGATCAGAAAGGTTCGCAGGGCAATACGGTGGTGCATCGTTTCCCATTCTCGATGAAAGTTCCGCTCAGTTCATAAAATGGGCGCATGACTCAACTCACCACCATCGCCACCCACCATGGCAGCTTCCACGCCGACGACGTTTTCGGAGTCGGCGTCCTGATGGGGATTTTCCCATCGCACACGCTGGTGCGCACGCGCGACCAGGCGCTGATCGAATCCGCCGACTATGTGGTGGACGTCGGCGGTATCTGGGACGCGGCAACCGGCCGCTTTGACCACCACCAGCGCGGCTTCGACGGCGCACGCCCGACACGCCAGGTGGACGGCCAAGCCGTGCCCGGTGTCGGCTATGCCAGCGCGGGCCTGGTGTGGACCGCCTTTGGTGCCGCCTACGTGCAGGCCTGGGCCGGCGCAAACGGCCACAGCCTGGATGCACACGCGGTGGACGAAGTGGTGCGCTCCATCGACCACTCGCTGGTGCAATACCTGGACATCGTGGACACCGGGCAGGGTGACGTGTCGCCCGGCATCTTTGGCCTGTCGTCACTGCTGGCGCAGCTCAATACGCATTGGATGGAAGAGCAGGGTCTGGACGCCGATGCCAAGGCCCAAATGCAG
The DNA here is from genome assembly GCA_038327925.1 of Burkholderiales bacterium. Classification (GTDB taxonomy): domain Bacteria; phylum Pseudomonadota; class Gammaproteobacteria; order Burkholderiales; family Burkholderiaceae_C; genus Allorhodoferax. Next base: position 136,583 of record JBBQLM010000001.1, read on the forward strand.
GAAACCCGTTTTCGCGAGGCCATTGCCATCACCCGCAAGTTCCTGGACCACGCCATCAGCAAGAAGGTCGCGCAGATCCGCTCGGTGGAGACCGTGCGCCAGGCACCGCGCCTGCTGGGCGGGCGCGTGCTGCACCTGCAAGAGGGTGGCATGCCGTGGACGCGCGTGGTGGTGGATGAAATGCCAGACGTGCTGTTCGTCATCTACCCCGACTCCGACGGCAACCAGTACCAGGTGAAGACCGTGCCGGTGGAGGCCGGCTCGTTCAAGTCGCGCAAAGACCTGCCAAAGCGCTGGTCCGGCCTGCGCGACCAGGAACTGGCCGCCGTGACCGGCGTGGCCGACGCCGTGTTTTGCCACCTGAACCTGTTCATTGGCGGCGCCCGCAGCCTGGACGGCGCCGTGCGCCTGGCCGAGCTGGCGCTGGCGGACGACGCTTGAATCAAATTGCTATCAGTTTGATAGCTAATTAGGCTTATTTCACGAGGGCTAGCGACCAATTTGGCACAAAAGCTTGCTGCTGGGCGACAAACCGGCCAAACGCGGCCAGCAGCGGCTGCCAGCGCGCAGCGTCTCCGTCCAACTGCGCCAGTGCCGCACAGGTGGCCTCCAGCGTGGACAACTGCCCCGGCTTGTGCGCCTTGCGGATGGCGTAGCGGCCTTGCGGCACGTCATCCAGGGCCAGGCGCGGCAGGCGTTGCAACGCCGGGCTCCGATGCAGCATCTTGCGGCTCTTGCGCCAGGTGGCGTCCAGCACCACCAGCCGGAGTGTGCGGGGATCGTTGAGTTGCATCGCGTCCAGCGGCGCGGGTGCTGCGTGGCCTGCGTAGTCCGTGGGCGGGTACAGCAGCACGGTGTACAGCGGCTCCGGCATCAGTGCCTCCAATGCGGCGTCATCAAACGCCTCGTCCACCACCAGGCGGCTGTTCGGCAGGCTCAGATGCAACAGCCGCGCGCTGTTCTTGGCGTGGTGCTCTTCCAGCGGGTGTTGCAGGATCAGCACTTGCGTGGCATGCGGCGTGGGTGTGACGAAGCCGCAGATGCAGGTGGCTTGGGGGCGCTGGCAGCGGGGGCAGGTGGGGCGGGGTGGCGCAGGCATCTTTTTTCAAATATACCGTTTCCGGCGACACAGGGTGTTCGCAAAAAAACGCATAGATTGATGCAGGTCACACCGATCTTGCCCCCGCCAGAAAAGAATTCGATCCAGTCCGAATTCATACAACAAGGGGGCATTCCAGCATGGAAATCACACGTCGGCGTCTTTTAACCCTGGGCGGCGCGGCCCTTGCGGCAGGCTTGCCGCTCTCCAGCGCCCACAGTGCGCCCCTCTCGGGTCGGCAGGCGATCAACAAGTCCGGCCAATTGCGCATGCTGTCACAGCGCATTCTCAAGGCCTATGCCCAGCTCGGCCTTGGCGTCATGCCCAAGGAATCGGCGGGCATCCTGAGCCGTTCGGCGGCCAGCGTCAACGCCAACCTGGCGGACCTGCGCGGCGCAGCGACCGCAGACGCCATCAAGGCGTCACTCGCCGCGGTGGAAAAGGCCTGGGCGGAATTGCGCGACCGGGTTTCCGCGGCGCCCAATAAAGGCGATGCCGCAGCGGTCGCCAAGCTGGGCGATGCCATGCTGGCCGAGGCGGACAGGTTGACCAGCCAATTTGAAAACGCACTGGGAACCGATGTCGGCAAGATCGTTGGCCTGGCCGGACGACAACGCATGCTGGCACAAAAAGCGGCCAGGCACTATTTCTTCGCGGCCTGGGGCGTGGCAGACACGGCGGACAAGCCGGCGTTTGACAAAACCCGCAATGAATTCAATGCGGCGCTGGCGACCCTGAAGGCATTTCCCCAGAACAGCGCCGAGATAAAAAACCGGGTCACCATGCTGGATGAGCAATGGACCTTCATGGTGGTCGCGTTCAATCTGGAAACCATGAGCGTCTACAGCCCGGGTGCGGCGCGGAACGTGGCCATGGCCAGCGAGAACATCCTGGCGCTGGCCGATGAGTTGACGGGGTTTTATGAGAACCTGAAGCTCTGAATCTAGGCTAGCGGTCGGATGCGTCTTCCGCCATCCAGGCGGGGATGTCGCGCTTCATATGCAGCACGCGCCATACGTCGATATGGTCGGCGCGCTCTAAATAGAAAACGAGGTAGGGGTACTTGCTCAGCGGCCAAGAGCGTAAATCAGGAATGCCCAACTCGTGCGCATAGCGCGGTCAACCGGTGCCAGGATATTTGCTGATGTGGGCATAGGCACGCTCCAGGGCGTCCACAAAACCCAGTGCCGCAGCCGATGCGTTTTGCTCCAGATAGTGCGTAATGGCCTGGTCCACATCACCAAGTGCCAGCGAGCGCTGAACCAGCGCTTTGGACTTCACTTGGATTTATTGCTGTTGATACGCTTGCGCAGGCCTTCGAAGTAGGCTGCGTCCACAGGCGCGGTCGGTGCCGATTGGGCGCCTGCCAACAGCAAGCCGCGCAACTGTTGCCGGTCCTGGTCCTTGCGGATCAGCTCGCGCACGTACTCGCTGCTGGTGCCAAAGCCACGCGAGTTGACTTGCGTGTCCACGAATTCCCTTAGGGTATCGGGTAGGGAAATGTTCATGGTGCTCATGTTGAAAATCATAGGGCCTTTGGCAAAATTTGCCAAAGGCGGAATTCTTGATAGCAATCCGCTCCCTCAGTTACGGATTGGGCTGAGCCCACGTTTCCGATGCAAGGGGCAAAGCGTTTAGCTCTGCACGAGCTTCCAGCCAAGCAGGGTAGTGCTGCTCCAGCAACCCCACAAAGTGCTCGCTGTGATTGGGCTCAATCAAATGCAGCATCTCGTGCACTACTACGTATTCCAATAAATCTCTCGGCTTTTTAACCAGCTCCGTATTCAGGCGGATGTTTCCAGCCCGATGGTTGCAGCCGCCCCACTTGGTCTTCATGCGCTGCAAGAAATAGCCAGAAACCTTAACACCCAACTTCAGTTCCCATTTTTCGATCAGGGCAGGCACTACCAAGTGCAACTGAGCGCGGTGCCATTCATCCATCACTTTCTGCCGTTTAGCGAGTGTGCTGTCGGGCCGCACGGAGAGGGTGATGCGTCGATGGTCTCGCGTAACTGCAGGCTTCGCATCCTTTTCGATCACCGACAGCAAATACCTTCGGCCCCACAGGTAATGCGTCTCCCGCTCAATGAAGCGGCGCGGTGCTTCCCGGGCCTGCGCCAGCAGTTTGGTTTGTTGATCACGAATCCAGCCAAGTTTGGAGATGGCATAGGCGCGGGCCACCTCCAGCCGGGTTGCACTGGGTGCCACCAGCGTGACGTGGCCCAGCGGCGGATGCACGGAGAGGTGCACATTCTTGACCGCCTTGCGTGTTACCGCGATCTCGATGTCACCCAGCACGATTGTTTCGGTCATCAGTAGCCTGGCTGGTTCTTGACCAGCTCGAACAGGGCCAATGTGGCGGCGCGGCTTTTCTTCAATAGGGGGAACAGGAAGTTTTGGACCACGCGCTCCTTGGTCTCGTCGCCCTTCCAGTCGGCGGGCGCTTGCAATCGCATCGCATGGTCAATTTCCAGTGCCAGCAGTACCCGTTCATTGCCGTACCCCGGCAGGCCTTCCTGCAATGCATCCGCAGGTATTGACGCGGACGACAGTATGGCTTCCAGGTTGTTGTAAATCACCGTGGCCTCATGCTTGCCATGCAGTTCCGCTGGCAGGCCATCCTCCGGTTGCTTGGCCGCCAGCCGCTTGACCAGGTCTTCGGCCTTGCGCAAAAACTCTTCATAGGCTCTAGCGTCCGTGCGGCTTTGCTGGATCAGGTCATCCAGCAGCTTGGACATCTGCGCGTAGAACCTCGGATCGGTCAACTGGTCACGGATGATGGTCTTGCGCACGTTGTTGATGATGCCCTCGGCAACGGCATTCTTCGAGAGCTTGCCCTTCGCATTGAGCTTCCTGGCAATCGCGTCGTGGATGCCCGTCTCAATGATCAGCTCGGTCAGCGACATTTCCCCCAGCTCACCCATCTCCGCCGCCGGGTCGGCCTGGATGTAGGTGTTGATGAGGTGGCGCATGTCCGCCTCATAAGGCTTGATGTCCAGTTCCTCGTCTGAGTGATGCTTGATGGCGGAGCGAATCTCGGAGTAGAACTCCACTTCCTTATGAATGGCCGCTGCGTCCGCGTCGGAATATCCGGCCTCGGCCAAGTCCTGCGCAAGGCCCGCATAGGCACGCGCGAAGACGGCCACCGCCTTGTAGAACGACACCCGTAGTGCCTCGGTTGTGAGCAGGGCGGTGGGGTCGGCGGCATTGCCGCAAAAGTAGTGCAGGTATTGTTCCACGTCACGCGGCTGGGCCACCGGTTCGCACAGGTAGCCAATGGCCTGGCGTGCGGTATCCAACTGCTTCCTGCCTTCTTCCAGCATTCCCTTGAGGCGCACATTGTTGTCGCCTCCATTGCCCTGATCAATGTCCAGCTCGTCGGAGCTGTATACCGCAATGGCCTCCTGCACATCGCCAAACAGTTTCTTGTAATCGACGATGTGGCCGTAGTCCTTGTCGTCACCATCCAGCCGATTAGTGCGACAAATGGCCTGGAACAGGTTGTGGTCGTGCAACTCATTGTCCAGGTAGATGTAGCTGCAGCTTGGGGCGTCAAAGCCGGTCAACAGCTTGCTCACCACGATCAACAGTTTCAGATTGGCCGGCTCTTCAATGAAGCGGCGCTTCATTTCAGTCTCGTACTTCTCGGTCGTCGTGAAGTCTTTCAAAACATGCTGGGAATAGGTGTCGAACTTGTAGCGTTCATCGCTATTGGCCGGTTCGCGGGAAATTGCGTTGTGGTTCGGCTCGAACGACGTGATGATGCCGCAGAAGGCGCCGAAGCTTGTGCTCTGGAACAGCCGAAAGTAGTGGCAGGCATCGTAGATCGACGCGGCCACCAGGATCGCCGTGCCCCGGTCATTGTTCAAGCGTGGCTTGAGGGCGAAGTCGCCAATGATGTCGGCAATGATCTCGCGTTTGCGCCCCGCCGCGCTCATCAGTTCCTCCATGGTGGCCCAGCGTTTGCGCACCAGGGCTTTCTGGAAGTTGTTGAGATTGCGAGTCTTCTGCTCAAACCACTCGTCAATTTTCTTCTGCGACGTGAGCCGCTCCGCCACGTCGCGCGCCTCGTATTTCAGGTCCAGCACCACCTTGTCGGCCACCGCCTGGTGGAATTTGTAGGTGTGGATGTAGGTGCCAAACACATCACGCGTCATCAATCTGTCTTTGCGCAGCAGCGGCGTGCCGGTAAAACCGATGAAGATGGCCCCCTCCAACCAGCGCTTCATCTGCTTGTTCATGTCGCCGCCCTGGGTGCGGTGGCATTCATCCACAAACACATAGACACGGCCATGCACCTTTGGCGGCGGGCCCTTCAGGTCGGCCACGTCAATCTTATTGATCAGCGAGCACATCAACCGGGTGGTGGTTGCTCCCAGCTTCTCAATAAACTCTGCCCGCGAACCAATGCGGGGGGAAGGTATGTTTTCACCAATCACACCCGCGTTGCGCATCACGCCCACAATTTGCTTGTCCAATTCATCCCGGTCGGTAATGACCAGAATCCGCGCCTCGGGGTCTTGCTCCAGCAGCCACTTGGCCAGCAGCACCATCAAAATGCTCTTGCCGCTGCCCTGGGTGTGCCAGATGACACCGCCCTCGCGCTTGGCAATGCGTTCCTGCGCCGCCTTCACCCCCGCGTATTGGTGCGGGCGCGGCACTTTCTTTTGGCCACCGTCGAAGATGATGAAGTTGCGCACCACGTCCAGCAGCCGGGTCTTGTTGCACCACTGTGCCAGTGGTCCGTCCAACAGCGCGCCGGGCTGCTGAGACACAGCTTCGCCTTTCCACTCCACGAAAAACTGCTCCGGCGTGCCCGTGGTACCCACGCGCAAGCCCTGCGAGTCGCTTCCGGCCAGCACCAGTTGCACGGTGCTGAAAAATCCTTTGTTGAAAATTGCTTCCTGGTTGGTGATGAGCTGGCGCACCCCATCGGCCAACTCCACCGAGCTGCGTTTGAGTTCGATCACCACCATGGCGATGCCATTGATATACAGCACGATGTCGGGGCGGCGCTGGTAGCCGCCCTTGAGCGTCACCTCTTCGGCCAGCGCAAAGTCATTCTTCTCCGGCGTGGCCCAATCAATCAAATGCACTGTCGTGTGCGCCTGGCCGGCGGCAACTTGCACCGGCACGCCGTAGCGCAACAGTTGGTAAGTGCGCAGGTTGGCCTGGTACAGCGTGATGCCGGTGGTGTCGGCTGCCGCTTCCAGCTTTTGCAGGGCGGCGGCAATGTGCGCGGGGGAGTAGCCACGGGCTGCCAGGTTGTCGCGCAGCAGCGCGGTTTCAATCGGGCGGTTGCCCTCGCGCTTGTTCCACGCGCCCAGGTTGCGGTAGCCCAGGCAATCGGGTCTGGCTGTGTTGGTGAAAAGGTCGATGACGCGGTTTTGCGTCTTGCGCTCGGAGCGGGTTGGTTCGGTCACAAAACGTTCTCCAGTACTTCCCACGTGCCGCCTTTGGCCGGGCCGACACGGCGGATACAACCGGCCTCGCGCAGGGCTTTTAAGTGTTTTTCGACACCACTGGTGGAGGCCATGCCCACTACAGCCGCCAGCGCGACGGTGCTGATTTGCGGGTTGCGGCGCATGGCCTGCACCAGTGCCAGGCGCGTAGCGGTGGTTTTTTCACCCCACTTTTCACCCCACTTTTCACCCCACTTTTCACCCCTCACCAGGGGTTTAGCTGGTGCAAACGTAAACGTCACCCACAGCCCGCCGTCTTCCAACAGCAAAACCGGAGCCTGCAATCCCGCATCCAGGCAGGCTTGCACCATGCGCTCAATGCCGCGCCCCCAAGACTCAATCTGTCCACCCCGGAAAAACGCATTCGCCACGTCCGGGTTAAACGGTGCAGACGAATGCTTGCCCAGCAAACGCTCCACCGTCCATTCGGGGGACAAGCGGCCCGAGTTCCAGATCATCAGCTTATCGGCATACACACTGATCTGGATCGGCGCGCCACTGGTGTAATCCTTGTGCACCACCGCATTGAGCACCGCCTCGCGCAGCGCGGGCAGCGGCACCGGCCAGGTTTCCACACGCTGCAAACCGTCGTAGGTGATCAACGCTTTCATGTATTTGGCTTGCAGCACCTCAATGGTCTTGTTCACCTGCACCAGCAGCGGCCCGTTGACCTCATCCTGGTAAAGTAAATCGGTATTGGTCTCAAAAAACCCCATCTTCACAAACGCACCGGTAAACCAGCGCCCCGGATCGGCATGAAACAGCAGCGCCGTGGCGCGCTTGCACACACCATCGTCAAGCAAGTGCAGGCGCTCCAGCAACGCTGCATCGGACTCTTGCAGCGTGGCCTCGGGCAAGCGCTGGCTGCGCACGGCCTGCTGGCGAAACAAGGCCAAGGCACCCGCGTCCAGATCGGCCACCTTCAGGCCGGGCAGCGCCACACCGTCCCAGTGCAGCCCCTGTTTTTTCAGCAAAAAGTGCGACAGTGCCGCACCTTTCAGCTCTTGCTTGGTACTGCCGCTGCGAAAGTGGTATTCGCCCTTGTAGCTGATCGGGCTGGGATAGGGCTCCACCCGAATCTCCAGCAGCTCTTTGCCGCCCTCGATCAACAGGTTCACATCCACCATGATGCCCAGCACATCGCGCACCTTGTTGGGGATTTCTTCCAACAGCCGGGCCGCGTTGGCCACGCCCACGGCTTGGCCCTGGTCATTGCGCCCGATGACCAGCGTGCCGCCCTCTGCATTGGCAAAGCCGCACACCCAGCGCAGGTAGTCGTCGCGCCAGGACTCTTTCCACTCGGTGTGTTGCGACTCTTTCATGGTGGACTTTCTACTGGAACAATTCCCCAGTTTGCGCAATGGCCCGTGCAATGTTGGCATCGGAAAAAATTTCCCGCTCCAGCTTGGCTTCCCATTCCGGGTTGTCGTGGATCACAGATTTGACAGCATTCACGTCTACAGGCCTGCCTGCACGCCGCAAATCCTCCGCCGCCATATCGACGGTTGCCAGCAACTCCAGCTCGTCAGTGGACTTGTAGTGAAATTGCTCCAGCCAGGCTCGCACATTCGGTCCATACCATTTTTCAAAATAGCCTTCTGCCTGGGCAACTTTTTCTGCGGCCACAAAGCCAGAGAACTTGCCGTTGGCAAGGGTGCGGATATAGCCGTTCTTCTGCGCAATGCCCTCTGGCCCTCGGTATTTCACCGCTGGGTTGTAGGGGCCCGCCGCCTTTTTGAGATAGCCTAGTGCCACACGCTCCACGTGCCTGTGCATCAGGTATGCCAGCTTGGTGTAGCGCTTGCGCCCCAGTGGACGCTGCTCCGAGCCAAACTGCTTTACCAGCACCGCCACCACCACCGCTTCGTGGATGGCCCAGTTGTGGGCCTTGGCCGCGGGCGGCTGATCCGTTACGGGCGGCGCGGGCTTCGCAGAGAAGTCCACCGGGATGACATTGGAGGCGGGCTCGACCAACCTTGTTCGGCCGGTCAGCAGCTCCTGCATCATGGCCTGCTTGAGGTTGCGGGTCTTATCACGACGGGCTTCCAGCGCGGCGAGTTCGGCGTCCATGTCAGAGAGGACGGCGGCGATGGCGGTTTGTTCTGCGGCGTCAACAGGCAGGCGAATTTCAACAGCATTGACATCCGCCGAATTAACTGAGTCGAATGTTGAGCCCTTTGAATGCTTGGCCCAATTTGGCTCAATGAAAATCAGATAGTGATAGAGAAATTCATTCGGGAATCGAATGGCGCAGACTCCGCGTCCGAGGCAGACATCAAATGCTGTACGAGAAACTTCGCCAACTGGAGCGCGAACGGACATCAAGATGTCGCCAGCCATTCCTCGTTTGGTAATTTGAGTCGTAAACACACGCTTGATCGTTTCGCGGTTTGTGATGTCCGCATTCCCTTGAATTAGCGGAAGTCCATCGCCCTTAGAGTTGTAGTTCGTCGAGCTTGGCGACTGGCCCATCACAATCTCTGCCACATCCCCCAGCTGCTTCACCTCCCACTCCCCGCTGAAGCCGGGAAGACGGGTCTGACCGGTGAGGAGTTGCTGCATGGCGGCCTGTTTGAGATCGCGCTTCTTGGCGATGAGGCTGTCCAGCCCGCCCAGCAGCGCATCCACATCACCCAGCGCCGCCGCGATGGCGCGTTGTTCCGTGGTAGTTGGTGGCAATGCGAGAAGTAGCTTTTTTAGGTTGTCTTGATTGATGTTTGTATTGGCGCTTACTGAGGATGCACCAATCAACTTGCTTCTGAACTTTTCAGCATAGAAACAGTGCCGTTTGAAGCCGATGTCGAGTGCATCACTGTCACGAAATCGAATCAAAAAACCTGAATAAACTGTTTTCGGGAGATCCGCTTCCAGCACCGCAGTCAAGCCGACCCCAGACGGCTTGACTGAAGACCGAATAAAGATCACGTCGCCACGCTTGAGATCGTAGGTTTTCTGCTCCGGCTCAGTTGTTTTCACAAGACCAAACCCGTCGCCTGACTTGATGCTGCTCACTCCAAAAACATCCATCAAGTTCACGAATGGCGACCCATGTCCAAACGCTTCGGCGCCTTTATTGATGCCGTTCTTGAATTGCCCGATGGCGCTCAGTGGCACTGCGTCCCAGTCCTCCGGGATCACCCCCACCTCCGTCCGCTTGTACCCCGCCCGCAATTCCTCGTTCATTTAGCACTCACATTCAATACACCAGTCCAAGACGGGACAAATGACCATTGGCAGACCTGATTTATGCCAAATCGGCCTGCAGCCCTCGTATTTATTGCGCGAGCAGCTATGAAATATGTAGCAAATTCAGACTTCATGCTATGCTCCCTTGTTCAGCCAAGCCCCAGGGGCCGCGTTGCAAGATGGGCCGTAAGGCTCTGCAACTGGCGGATGGCGTTCTGGTTGAGCTTTTGCAGCCGCTCCGCCTGGGGCAAGCCCATGTGGATGAATTCGGCGTTCAGGCTTTCCAGATTGGCCAGCACCAAGAGCTGGGTCACGTCGGCTTCATCGCGCATATTGCCCTTTTGCTCTGGATGGGCCTCGCGCCACTGTTTGGCGGTCTGGCCAAACAGTGCCACATTGAGCACATCTGCCTCGTTGGCGTAGGTGAACCGGGCTTGCTCCGGGGTGATGGCCGCAGGGATCAGGTGCGCCCGGATGGCATCGGTATGGATGCGGTAGTTGAGTTTGGACAGAGAGCGGCTCAGGTTCCAGTCCAGCGAGAGGCGGCGGCTTTCGTCGTCTTTGAGGCGCTGGAATTCTTTGATGAGGTAAATTTTGAATTCAGGGCTGATCCACATGCCAAATTCAAACGCGATGTCTTTGTGGGCGTAAGAGCCGCCGTATCGCCCTGCGGTGGCGCGTAGTCCAATGGCGTTGGTTTTCTCAACCCATTCTTTGACGCTGATCTTGTAGCTGTTCAGGCCGACCTGGCTTTTAATTGTGGCGAATTCGCCATAATTAAAACCGGGGTTGTGGACACCCTCCCAAATGCCAAGGAACTCAACGGTGTTTCGATTGCGAAGCCAGTCTGAGATGAAGAAATCGCCGTCTTTTGCCTTCAACATGTCCGTCAGCGAAATGAAGTCATCCTCTCGCTGCGACAGGATGGTGACGGTCGTGCCTTGCACGTTGATGGCGGATTTTTTGTCCTTAGTCATATTTTTGCCCCCATGCGTTTAAGGTGTTCCTCCACCCGCGCGGCCAGCGTCGCCACCTCATCGGTGAGCTGCGGCAGCGGTGTGGCGTAGCGTTCGGCCAGTTCGCGAATGCGGCCGGTGAGGGTTTGGGACACCCGGTCCAACTCTCCGTGCACGCAAACGGACAGGTGCGCCATCCACTTGTCGTCCACAACCAGGGTCTTGATCTGCGCCTCCGTCAGCGTGGGGTACTTGGCGGCGATCTTTTTGTCCAATGCGTCCTGAGCGGATTTGCGCTGGGTCTTGGCGTCGGCCTGCTGGTCCAGCACATCGGCGTAGGCCGTGAGTGCCTTGCGTTCGTCGGCATCGTCCGGGTCGTTGCCGAGCCTTTTGAGCGCGGCTTTCACACTCTTTGCTGTGACTTTTGGTGGTTCGCCCTCATTCGACTCATTCGCTTCCGCGAGTAGTCCGTCTTCGCCGCCGGGTTGCTTGCCGCAGTGTTCTTCCAGCATTTCGTCCAATTGCTGCTGCAGCGTGATCAGCAGGTTGTCCAGCGCGTCGATGGCGGCGCGCTCGGATGCAAAGTATTTGGCCACCAGAATGCTGGCGGGCACCAGGTCAGACTTGAAACGGCGTTTGTCCAGCAGGTGGTCGTGCTGCTCGGGCCAGACGAGTTTGCCGTTTTTGTCCTTGACCTGCACGATTTCACGGGGTTGCGCACCTTGCACCCAGCCGTCCGCCGCAATCAGATAGGCATCGTCCTGCATCGTGGCAGCCCAATAGTCCATCAGTTGCTGGTAGATGTCGTAGGCGTCGATCAAGGGCAACGCCTGAAAGGCTGCCAGCAAGACCTCGGACACCGTGTGTATCAGTTCTTTGGGGTGGTCGTTTTGCCCGAACCCGGTGATGCGGGGTGTGATGGCTTTGCGCCACTTGGCGAACAGCACCGTCGCACTGTGGTTGTAGGCAGTGAATTCGGCATGGCCCAGGATGGCGGGCTTGACCTCGGCTATGGGCAGCTTGAGGCTGGCATAGCCGGGGCGGCCAGCCGATGCAAACAATGCGGCGCGCACCCCAGGGAAGACCTGCCAATCGGCGGCAAAGGCATCCAGGTCACGCTCGGGAATACCACCGCGCAGGTGGCCGTCTATGTCTTGCAAGTCTTCGGGCGCCGAGCTGTCGATGTAGCGCGGCAGGTTGAGGTTGTAGCCGTTCTTGGGGTCGGCAATCTCGCTTTGCGGCACCATGCGGGCATAGCGTGGTGTGTCGATCTGCCGGGTGAAGGTGTCCACGATCTTGTGGATGTCTTGCTCGCGCAGGCGGTTTTTGTTGCCGTCCTTGATGAAGGCTTTGGACGCATCGACCATGAACACACCCGCACGGGCGGTGGCGTTTTCTTTGTCCAGCACCAAGATGCAGGCCGGAATGCCGGTGCCATAGAACAGATTCGCCGGCAGGCCGATGATGCCTTTGAGGATGCCGGAGCGCACCAGTTGTTCGCGGATGACAGCCTCTGCATTGCCGCGAAACAGCACGCCGTGGGGCAAGATGCAAGCGGCCTTGCCGCTGCCGCTCTTCATGCTGCGAATGATGTGCAGCAGGTAGGCGTAGTCACCCTGTTTGGTGGGCGGCACGCCCCAGGTGAAACGCTGAAACGCGTCGTCTTTGCCGTTGTCGCCCAGGGTGAGGCCGGTGCTCCAGGTCTTGTCTGAGAAGGGTGGGTTGGCGACCACATAGTCGTAGGTGCGCAGACTTTCGCCGTCCCTGAATTTGGGTGCGGCCAGCGTGTTGCCCGACAGGATGTTGGCGGTCGGAAAGTCGTGCAGGATCATGTTCATGCGCGCCAGGCCTGCGGTGGTCACATCTTTCTCTTGCCCCTCCAGCGTGATGTGCTTGCCGGCCTGCGCGGCCACTTTCAGAAGCAGCGATCCCGATCCGCATGTCGGGTCGTATGCAGTGGTGGCGCCCTTGGTGTTTTTGGACGAGATGCCAATGACGCTGGCGAGGATGCGGCTGACTTCGGACGGCGTATAGAACTGTCCCTTGCTCTTGCCGCTCTCCGAGGCAAAGTGCCGCATCAAAAACTCATAGGCATCGCCCAGGATGTCATCGTGCTCGGCACGGTTCTTGGAGAAATCAAGCACCGGATTTTGAAAGATGCCGATCAGCTTGGAAAGCTTCTCGACCATGTCCTTGCCTTCGCCGAGCTTGTTGGGATCATTGAAGTCAGGAAAGTCGCTGCGGGCCAATTTTTCATTGGCGGCGATCAGTGGGGCGATGATCTGGGTATTGATCTTGTCGCCGATCTCGGCGTTGCCCTTGAGGGCAATCATGTCCTTGAAGCTGCTCCCTGCGGGAATGACGACCGCCGGTTTGAAGTCATCGCTGTTGCCATATTTGTCGCTGATGTACTTGATGAACAACAGGAACAGAACATAGTCTTTGTACTGGCTGGCGTCCATGCCACCCCGCAACTCGTCACAGGATGCCCAGAGGGAGGAATAGAGGTCGGATTTCTTGATCGCCATGGAATTCTTGTTCGCGGCACGGTGCCATATAAGCTCAGGACGGGGAGCTTACCCTACGGGCCGAAAACGTCGGAACTGCGGCGGTGAATCCTCAAACCAATCCCGCCTGCCCCAGCATCGCATGCAACATGCTCATTGCACCCAGCGGTGATGTGCGTCGGCTGGGCGCTTTCAATTTCGTTGTGGCTGATGCCGTTTTGGCAGGAGATGAAGATCATGCCGCTGGGGGCAGGCGGGCAATGTGAAGCGCGCTAGCGCTTGACCTCCTTGAAATCCACCAAGGCTTCTTCGGAGCCAGTCATATACAGGCGCTTGTGCTGGCGTGGGTAGCCGCACACGTCCTGCTCCAACAGGGTTCTGGCGGTCAGGAACACCAGCGGTTCGTCGCCCGTGTTGACCATGATGTGCGCCGCGCCGCGTCTGGGAAAGCCCAGAAAGTCACCCGGCTCGATTGGATAGTGCTGTTCGTCAATGACCACTTCGCCGCGGCCAGACAGAATGTAGAAACACTGCTCTTCGAACAGGTGCCGGTGGTATTCGGTCGATTCATGGCCTGGCATCACGGTCATCAGGTGAAAGCCCAACTGGGTCAGGCCTGCGGCGTCGCCCAGCGACTTGGCCACCCGCACGGCCTTGGGGTTGAGCAGATGCGTCTTGGCCTGCCCCTCCATCGCTTCAATGGCGGCAGCCTTCAGCAGTTCACGCGGGTGGCTCACAGGCCAGCCACCCCCGCCCGCTCCAGCATCGCGTGCAACAGCACATTGCACCCGGCGGTGATGTGCTCGGGCTTCGCATCCTCGATCTCGTTGTGGCTGATGCCATCCTTGCAGGGGATGAAGATCATGCCGCTGGGCGCCAGACGCGCCATGTACACGGCATCGTGGCCGGCGCCTGAGACGGCGGGCATGTTGCTGTAGCCCAGCTTTTTGGCGGCACGGCCTACAGCATCCACACAGTCGGCGTGGAAGACCTGCGCGGGGTAGCTGGACACCATCTCGATCTTCACATCCAGGCCACTCTCCTGGGCCACCTTGGCGGCAAAGGCCTTCACCTCATCGGCCATCTGGTCCACCAGTGCATCCGTGCTGTTGCGCAGGTCGATGCTGAACTTCACCCGCCCCGGAATCACGTTGCGGCTGTTGGGGAACACCTGCACCATGCCCACCGTGCCGCGGCCATGCGGCTGGTGGCGCATGGCACAGGCCACCACCTCCTGCATGATGCGGGCAGACACCTGCATCGCGTCCTTGCGCAGTGCCATCGGAGTCGGGCCGGCATGCGCCTCCATGCCGGTCACGGTGCAGTCAAACCAGCGGATACCCAGCACGCCCTGCACCACGCCAATGGTCACATCGGCATCTTCGAGCACCGGGCCTTGTTCGATGTGGGTCTCGAAGTAGGCGCCAATCGGATGGTCACCGGGCTCCTGCTCTCCGATGTAGCCAATACGCTCCAGCTCACCCTTGACCGTCTTGCCCTCGGTATCGGTGGCCGCATAGGCATGTTCCAGCGTGAAGGCCTTGGCGAACACACCCGAGCCCATCATCACCGGCACGAAGCGCGATCCTTCTTCATTGGTCCAGAACGCCACCTCGATGGGGGCTTCGGTTTCGATGCCCAGGTCGTTGAGCGTGCGCACCACTTCCAGCCCGGCCAGCACACCGTAGTTGCCATCGAACTTGCCGCCGGTGGGCTGGGTGTCGATGTGGCTACCTGTGACGATGGGCGGCAGGCTGTTGTTGCGCCCGGCGCGGCGCATGAAGCCGTTACCGATTTTGTCGATGGTGACGGTCAGATTCGCCTCACGCGCCCAGCGGGTGACCAGATCACGGCCCTGCTTGTCCAGGTCGGTCAGCGTCAGACGGCACACGCCGCCCTTGGGGGTGGCGCCGATCTGGGCCAACTCCATCAAGGAGTCCCACAGGCGAGAGCCGTTGATGCGGGCCTTGGCAATATCGATGGCGGTTGCGGTGTTCATGGCAGTTCCTTCACGTGATCTTCAATTGCGACTTGTCGCTGGTATGGGGATGGCCGGGTGCCGATTTCTGCGCGTTTGGCAGTATGAGGCGCCCGGTCATCCCCATACCAGCAGGCTAGCAACCTAGCGTTTGACAGCCGTTGGTGCCAGCGTCTCCGCCCGCAGTTTGTTCGCCGCAAAGTTGGAGCTGAACGGCGCGCGCTTGATATAGCGCCCCTTGCCCTGCACCGCCCGCAGATCGCCCTGCACAAACACCAGCTCGCCCTGGCTGACGGTGTGGCTGGGAATGCCTTTGACGGTGCGGCCCTCGAAGATGTTGTAGTCGCCCTTGCTGTGCTGCGTCTTGGCGGACAGCGTCTTGGTCCCCGCCGGGTCCCACACCACCAGATCGGCATCGGCACCCACGGAGACGCTGCCCTTTTGCGGGTAGATGTTGAACAGCTTGGCGGTGTTGGCCGAGGTGATGGCCACAAACTCCGACGGAGTGAGCCGCCCGGTGTTGACACCCTCGTCCCAGATCACGGCCAGACGTTCTTCCACGCCGCCGCAGCCATTGGGGATCTTGGCAAAGTCGTCCTTGCCCGCGGCCTTTTGCGCGGCGCAGAAGGTGCAGTGGTCGGTGGCGGTGGTATGCAGGCTTCCCGCTTGCAGACCGCGCCACAAAAATTCCTGGTTGCCCTTGGGGCGGAACGGCGGGCTCATGACGTGGGCAGCGGCGGTGGCAAAGTCCAGATGGCGGTAGACGCTGTCGTCCACCACCAGATGGCCGGCCAGCACCTCGCCATAGACACGCTGGCCACGGGCGCGGGCGCGGGCAATGGCTTCGGCGGCCTCGATGCAGCTCACGTGCACCACGTAGATGGGCACATTCAGCACATCGGCAATGGCAATCGCGCGGTTGGCGGCTTCGCCTTCCACGCCGGTGGGACGTGACAGCGGATGTCCCTCAGGGCCGGTGATACCACGGTCGGCGATCTCCTTTTGCAGCAGGAACACCAGCTCGCCGTTTTCGGCGTGCACGGTGGGCATGGCGCCCAGTTCCATGCAGCGCTTGAAGCTGTTCACCAGGGTCTCGTCGTCGCACATGATGGCGTTCTTGTAGGCCATGAAGTGCTTGAAGCTGTTCACGCCCTCCTGTTGCACCAGGGTGCCCATGTCGCGCTTCACCGTTTCGTCCCACCACGTAATGGCTACGTGGAAGCCGTAGTCGCCGGCCGACTTCTCGGCCCAGCCGCGCCAGGTCTGGTAGGCCTCCATGATGGACTGCTGCGGGTTGGGGATGACGAAGTCGATGATGCTGGTGGTGCCGCCCGCCAGGCCGGCCGCCGTGCCGGTGTAGAAGTCGTCCATGGTGGTGGTGCCCATGAACGGCAGTTGCATGTGGGTGTGCGGGTCGATGCCGCCGGGCATGACGTACTGGCCGCCGGCGTCCACAGTGGTGGCGCCTGCCGGGACTGTGAGGTTCTCGCCCATGGCCACGATCTTGCCGTCCTGGGTGATCACATCGGCCTTGAACGCGCGGTCGGCGTTGACCACGGTGCCGCCACGGATGAAGAGGGTTGTCATAAATGCTCCTGATTTAATAGCTGTCTACGCAATATCGACGAGGGCTAGGGGCCGATTTGGCTTAAACCGCCTTGGTGTCACGCATGGGGTTGTTGGGGTGGGTGGTCCAGTCCGCATGTTTATCGCTCACAACGCGTCCGGTGCGCAAGTCCTTTTCGCCGGGCGCCAGGCTGCGCAGCGTGATGCAATCGGGCACCGGGCAAACCAGCGTGCACAGGTTGCAGCCCACGCATTCGTCTTCTTTCACCTCGAAATGGCGCTTGCCATCCTTTTCGAAGGTGATGGCCTGGTGGCTGGTGTCCTCGCAGGCAATGTGGCAGCGCCCGCACTGGATGCAACTGTCCTGGTTGATGACCGCCTTGCTAATGTGGTTCAGGTTCAGATAGCGCCAGTCGCTGACGGTGGGCACGGCCTTGCCAACTATTTCTGACACGGCGGTGAAGCCCATTTCATCCATGTAGTTGGACAGGCCACTTTCCATCTCCTGCACGATCTTGAAGCCGTAGACCATGGCGGCGGTGCAGACCTGCACGTTGCCTGCGCCCAGCGCGATGAAGTCCAGCGCATCGCGCCAGTTGCCTACTCCCCCAATGCCGCTGATCGGCAGGCCGCGTGTGGCGGGATCGCGTGCGATCTCGGCGACCATGTTCAGCGCAATGGGCTTCACGGCCGGGCCGCAGTAGCCACCATGGCTGCCCATGCCACCGGTGTTGGGCGTCATGGTCAGCGAGTACGGGTCCACGCCCATGATGGAGTTGATGGTGTTGATCAGGCTCACCGCGTCGGCGCCACCGCGCTTGGCCGCCTGGGCGGGCTTGCGGATGTCGGTGATGTTGGGCGTGAGCTTCACGATGACCGGCAGCTTGCTGTACTGCTTGCACCAGGCGGTGACCATCTCGATGTATTCCGGCACCTGACCCACGGCGGCGCCCATGCCGCGCTCGCTCATGCCGTGCGGGCAGCCGAAGTTCAGCTCGATGCCGTCGGCCCCGGTGTCCACCAGACGCGCCAGAATCGCCTTCCACGACTGTTCTTCGCAGGGCACCATCAGCGAGATGACCATGGCGCGGTCGGGCCAGTTGCGCTTGACTTCTCTGATCTCGCGCAGGTTCAGGTCCAGGTCGCGGTCGGTGATGAGTTCGATGTTGTTGAAGCCCATCAGGCGCCGGTCCGGCGTCATCAAGCCGCCGTAGCGCGGGCCGTTGACGTTGACGACCGGTGGCCCGGCCTCGCCCAGCGTCTTCCAGACCACGCCGCCCCAGCCGGCTTCAAAGGCGCGGTTGACGTTGTAGGCCTTGTCGGTGGGCGGGGCGCTGGCGAGCCAGAAGGGGTTGGGGCTTTGGATGCCGGCGAAGGTGGTTTGTAGGTTGGCCATAAATTTCTCCAGATATCAGGCAGCCATCAGGTAGGCATGGATGGCGTGGGCCGACTGCTTGCCGTGTTCCACCGCCTCCACCGTCAGGTCCAGGCCGCCGGCACGGCAGTCGCCACCGGCCCAGACGCAGGCCAGGTTGGTCTGGCCTTCGGCGTCGGTGGCGATACGGCCCGCTTCCAGCGTGAAGCCGGCTTGTTGGAGCAGCGGGTTGCCCAGCTGCTGACCAATGGCCTTGAGCACCATGTCGGCCTGCAGTACCTCGGTCTCGCCGGTGGGTGTGAGCTTGCCGTCCACCAGCGTCTGGCGGGCGAAGCGCACGGCGCAGACGTGGCCCGCATCCTGGGCCTTGGCGTCGGCCAGGTCCAGCGTGCCAACGATCTCCTGTGGTGCCAGCCAGTGGTGGATGGCCACGCCGTTGGTCTGCGCCCATTCCTGTTCGGCCTTGGACGCCGACAGCCCCTGGGGCCCTCGCCGATACACCATGTGCACTGTCTCGGCGCCCAGCAGCTTGGACTGCACGGCTGCATCCACGGCGGTCATGCCGCCGCCGATGACGACGACTCGGCGCCCCACCGGCAGGGTCGACAGGTCGCTGCACTGACGCAGTTCGGCGATGAAATCCACCGCGTCGCGCACGCCGGCCAGGTTTTCGCCCGGCACACCCAACGCATGGGTCGTCGACAGGCCCATGCCGAGGAACACGGCGCCGTAGTCGCGACGCAGGGTTTCCAGCTGCGCGGTGGTCTCCAGCTTCCAGCCATGGTGCATGGTGATGCCACCGATGGCCAGCAGCCACTGCACCTCGCGTTGTGCAAAGTCATCCGGCGTCTTGTAGCTGGCCAGCCCGTATTCGTTGAGGCCGCCGGCCTTGGGCCGTGCGTCGAACACCGCCACGTCGTGGCCCTGGCGCGCCAGCGTGTAGGCGCAGGCCAGCCCGGCCGGGCCGGCACCGACCACGGCAACCTTACGGCCGGTGGCGGGCGCGCGGGTGAAGAGCTGCGGCCGGGCGCTTTCCATCAGCGCGTCCACCGCGTGACGCTGCAGACGGCCAATGGCGACTGGCGTGCTGGTCTGCGTGTTGCGCACGCACACCGCCTCGCACAGGTTCTCGGTCGGGCAGACCCGCGCGCACATGCCACCCAGCGGGTTGCTCTCCAGAATGGTGCGCGCCGCACCACGCAGGTTCTCATCGGCAATGCGCTTGATGAACGACGGCACGTCGATGCCGGTGGGGCAGGCGGTGGCGCAGGGGGCGTCAAAGCAATACAGGCAACGCTCGGCTTCCAGCAGGGCCTGCGAGTGCGTCAGACGGGGCGTGGCGTCGGCAAACCGCAGGGCGTATTCAGCTGCGGCCAGACGACCGGGGCGGATATCGGGTTGGAGAGGAGTAGGCACTGGTGGCTCCGTTTCAAAAAATCTGACCGTTTAGTCAGGTTCTTGAATGCATGCTAGCAAGGGGGATGCCAGGTTGTATCTAGGGGGTTTCCCGACACCCCCCTCCCCCCAGCCCCCTCGCCCCGCCGGGCGAGGGGGAGCCTGAACAGCCCTATTTGGCCTTGTCTATGAAGGGGGCACGTTCATCGTGAGAAATGGGAGAAAAAAGGTGTTGGCCATTGCGCGTGTACGTCCCACCTTCATAAACAAGGCCAAATAGGGCTGTTTGGCCCCCTCTTTCGCCCCGGTGGGGGCGAGAGAGGGCGGGGGGAGTGAGGGGGGAGGTGAGGAAGCAACCTAATCTGAAACCGAAGCCGAAACCAGCCACTCCCGAAAATGCCCCAGCGCAGGAGATTCGTCCGCCCGAACCGGCGTCACCAGGTAATACGCCCGCTCATCCCGCAAGGGCCGGTCGCACGCCACCACCAAATCCCCCCGTGCCAACTCATCCTCTACCAAGAGTCGCGGCACCAGGGCCACGCCCAGCCCATGGATCGCCGCGCTGGCGGTCATCGAGAACAGTTCGTAGCGCGGCCCGGACAGCGCATGCTCCGCCGTCACACCCATCGCATCAAACCACTGGCGCCAGCCAAAGGGCCGGGTACTTTGTTGCAGCAGGGGCAGTGTGGCAACCACCTCGGGTGACACCGGTGCGGCCCCACCCAGCAGCGTTGGGGCGCAGACCGGCAGCACTTCTTCGTGCAATAGGAGCGTGGAGCGGGTGCCGGCCCAGTTTGCGACCTGCTCGGGCGTGCCGGCGTACAGGGCGGCGTCAAACACCGTGTCGGCAAACATGAAGGGCCGGGTGCGGGTTTCGATATGCACCACGATGTCGGGGTGCTGCGCCCGCAACTGGGGCAGGCGCGGGATCAGCCAGCGCGTGGCGAAGGTGGCCACCGCCGCCAGATTGACCGCGCCCTGCGTGCCCTGGGTCGACATGGCGTTGAGCGTGTCGCGCTCCAGCGCCAGCAGGCGCTCGCTCACCTGGCGGGCGTACTCCTGGCCGCGCGGGGTGAGTGCCACGCCGTGCCGGGTGCGCTGGAACAGGGCCTGTCCCAGGTATTCCTCCAGCGCAGCCACCTGGCGCGACACGGCGCTCTGCGTCAGTGCCAGTTCCTGGGCCGCGCGGGTGTAGCTTTCGTGGCGGGCGGCCGCCTCGAAACAGAGCAGGGTGTGGGTGGCGGGGATCTTTCTGCGCATGCAATACCAGTGTAGCCAGTCCGGGTAAACCCCGGTCGCGCCGCCCACAACCTACAATGAAGATACTCTAGGGGAGTGTGTTTTTTGTCAGGTGATAGTGCCTTTTTTGCTTCATGTCCGCCGTTAGTTTTTTGATTTGCGACCCCAGTCCCGCGCTCCAGACCTTCTTCCACCAACTGTTGACCCACCACGGTTTTGACGCCGCCGCGATCAAGACCGCCGCCAGCCCCCAGGCTGCGGCGGAAATGGCCATCTCCCTGCAACCCGACCTGCTGATCACCGACTGGTTTGCCAAGGAAACGCTGCTGAACGGTCCCGCGCTGTTCCGCGAGGTGTCGCAGTTCTGCCCGGGTTGCCGGCCGGCCCTGATGGCGCAGGGCGTAGGCCCCGAGCACGAGCAGCAGGCCCGGGATGTCGGCGCGCTGTTTTTGTTGAACAAGCCGTTCACCGCCGACGCCGCACGCAGTGCTGTGACGCAGGCGCTGGAGGAGCTGGGCAAGACCCATCCGCCCATCGCGCAGCGGCTGCACGCCCACCATGAGGCTGCGGCACACACGCACCGGCCAGCGCAGATCCAGTTGCCGCCAATGCCGCACTACAAACCGGGTGACGCCGTCATGTACCGCAACCGCACGGAGCGGGTGCAGTACGTCATCCTGCGCCGTGGTGAGATGGTCATCCAGTTGCAGGGCGTGCCCGGCATGGTCGAGGCGGACCGGGTTCAGCCGCTGTAGCGCGCGGTCGGTGGGTTCCAGATATGCGCGATTCGCATATCTGGGTGACAAACAATCGTTTGTGCCAGTCGGGCTTCGCTACTACCATCAACCCCGAACTGACTCTTTTTACCCCCTATTTCAAACCGAGGAACCCCCATGGCCCACGCATCCTTCAATTGGCAAGACCCCTTTTTGCTGGAAAGCCAGCTTGAGCCCGACGAACGCATGGTGCGCGATGCCGCCGCCGCTTACTGCCAGGACAAGCTGGCACCCCGCGTGACGCAGGCGTTTCGTGATGGCACGACCGACCCCGCCATCTTCCGCGAGATGGGTGCGCTGGGCCTGCTCGGCCCCACCATCCCCGAGCAATACGGCGGCCCCGGCCTGAACTATGTGGCCTACGGCCTGATCGCCCGTGAAGTGGAGCGGGTTGATTCCGGCTACCGCTCCATGATGAGCGTGCAAAGCTCGCTGGTCATGGTGCCGATATTTGAATTTGGTACCGAAGCGCAACGCCAGAAATACCTGCCCAAGCTCGCAACCGGCGAATGGATCGGCTGCTTTGGTCTGACCGAGCCCGACCACGGCTCCGACCCCGGCTCCATGGCCACGCGCGCCTACAAGGTGGCCGGCGGCTACAAGCTCACGGGCTCCAAGATGTGGATCTCCAACAGCCCGATTGCCGACGTGTTTGTGGTCTGGGCCAAAGAGGTGTCCGAAGGCGGCCAGGTTGGCCCGATCCGCGGCTTTGTTCTGGAAAAGGGCATGGCCGGTTTGAGCGCCCCCGCCATCCACGGCAAGGTCGGCCTGCGCGCCTCCATCACCGGTGAAATCGTCATGGACGGTGTGTTCTGCCCCGAAGAGAACGCCTTCCCCGAGGTGCAAGGCCTGAAGGGCCCGTTCACCTGCCTGAACAGCGCGCGCTACGGCATCGCCTGGGGCGCCTTGGGTGCGGCCGAAGACTGCTGGCTGCGCGCCCGCCAATACACCATGGACCGCAAGCAGTTCGGCAAACCCCTGGCTGCCAATCAGTTGATCCAGAAGAAGCTGGCCGACATGCAGACCGAAATTTCCTTAGGGTTGCAGGGCTGCCTGCGCCTGGGTCGCATGAAGGACGAGGGCACGGCGTCCGTTGAAATTACCTCCATCCTGAAGCGCAATTCGTGCGGAAAGTCTTTGGACATTGCGCGCCTGGCGCGGGACATGATGGGGGGCAATGGCATTTCGGACGAGTTTGGTGTTGCGCGGCATTTGGTCAATCTTGAAGTTGTTAATACGTATGAGGGGACGCATGACATTCATGCTTTGATTTTGGGACGGGCGCAGACGGGGATTGCGGCGTTTTAAGGTTTTTTGCCTTAGCAGGCGGCTTCCTCACTGTCCCCACTCTCCCCCCGCCCTCTCGCCCCGCCGGGCGAGAGGGGGCCATAACAGCCGATTTGGCCGCGTGTTTTAAGGTGGCACGTTCAACGTGTGAGAGAGGGGCCAGGGTGTTGGCCTTTGAACGTGTACGTCCGACCTTCATAAACAAGGCCAAATAGGGCTGTTCGGCTCCCTCTTTCGCCCCGGTGGGGGCGAGAGAGGGCGGGGGGTGTGAGGGGGGAGGTGAGGAAGCCCCGCAGGGAAGCACATCCCCGAGCAAGCGACAACACAATCAACAAACCATGACCCAAGCAGACCAAACCAACCAAGGCGCCATTCCCCACATCAAGGTCCTGGACCTCTCCAGGGTGTTGGCCGGCCCCTGGTGCACCCAGATGCTCGCCGATCTCGGCGCCGACGTCATCAAGGTCGAAAAACCCGGCGAGGGCGACGACACCCGCCACTGGGGCCCGCCGTTTCTGCAAGACGCCGACGGCAACAACACCCAACACGCGACCTACTTCACCGCCTGCAACCGCAACAAACGCTCCGTCACCATCGACATGGCCCAACCCGAAGGCCAGGCGCTGATCCGCCAGATGGCACTGCAAAGTGACGTGCTGGTGGAAAACTTCAAGGTCGGTGGCCTGTCCAAGTACGGGCTGGACTACGACAGCCTGAAGGCGCTGAACCCGCGCCTGATCTACTGCTCGATCACCGGCTTCGGCCAGGACGGGCCGTACGCCGAGCGCGCCGGCTACGACCTGATGATCCAGGCCATGAGCGGCATGATGGACATCACCGGCCGCGCCGACGGCACACCCGGTGGCGGTCCGCAGCGGGTGGGCGTGGCGCTGACCGATCTGTTCACCGGCGTCTATGCCTGCAGCGCCATCCTGGCCGCCATCGAGGTGCGGCATCGCACCGGCGTGGGCCAGCGCATTGACATGGCGCTGTTGGATGTGGGCATGGCCATCCTCGCCAACCAGGCCGCCGGTTTTTTGAACACCGGCAAGGTGCCGCAGCGCCAGGGCAACAGCCACCCCAGCCTGGCGCCGTACCAGGACTTTCCCACGGCGGACGGCTCCATGCTGCTGGCCATTGGCAACGACGGCCAGTTCGCCCGCTTCTGCACGGCGGCAGATCGGCCGCAGTGGGCGGCGGATGCACGCTATGCCAGTAACAGCCTGCGGGTGGCCAACCGCGAGAGCCTGATCCCGGCCATGGAAGCGGTCACGCGCAGTCGCACCACGGCCGAGTGGATTGCATTGCTCGAAGACAAAGCCGTGCCCTGCGGCCCCATCAACACGGTAGGCCAGGCCTTTGCCGACGCCCAGGTTCAGGCCCGCGGTTTGGTGCTAAATCAGCCTATAGCCCTCGCCAATACTGCGCATACAGCTATCGAATCAATAGCAACCGTGGCCAGTCCCCTGCGTTTGCAGGACACCCCGCCGGTGCGCAGTCGCCCGCCACCGGCCCTGGGCGAGCACACCGATGCGGTGCTGGCCGGATTGGGGCTGGACGCGCCAGCGATTGCCGCGCTGCGCGGCCAGGGTGTTGTGTAGCGATGGCTTTTGCAATCACGATGCCTCTGCTATCCTGAGGGTTCGGTCACCGCGTGGCGTGGCCTCCCCCTTTGCCCCTGACGGCATGAAGAATCCCTTCAACCCGGTCCGCCTTTTTGCTGAAATCATCCTGATCGTCGGGTTGTCGGAAACCCTGGTCATGCTGGTTCTGCCAACGCTGGTGCCAGGGCTTACCGGAGTGGCCGAGGGGCTGGTTGATGTCTCCCTGCTGATTTTCCTGGCTGGCCCCAGTGTCTATTGGCGCTGCATGTCAGCCTTGCATCGACCCTTTTCACCCCCCGGTTCCGCCAACCGACAGGACACCCGGCGTCGCTTCAGCATTCGGGCCGCAGTGGGCATGACGGCCGCCGCCCAGCTCATCGGTGTGCTGGCCACGGTGGGGCTTGTGCTGTGGCTCAAGAGGGACCTGGACCAGGTTTCGCAGTTCATGTTCGAGCGCAGCGCTGAGCGGGTGGAGACCGAGGTCAAGCGCCGTTTCAACCGGTCTCTGGCCGGGCTCAAGGGTGCGCGCGGTGTCTATGCGGCCAGCGAGACATTTTCGCGGCGCGAGTTCCAGAGCTATGTGGAGTCGCGCGAACTGGCGACCGATTTCCCCGGTATCCGCGGCTTCGGTTTCATCGCCCGGGTGCAACGCGACGACCTGGCGCGTTTCGTGGCAACGGAGCGCGCCGACGATGCGCCCGAATTCGAAGTCCATACCCAAGGCGACGCGGCGGACCTGTTTGTCATCAAGTTCATTGAGCCGATTGCTGACAACTGGGCTGCGTTTGGTTTCGATCTGGGTCAGGAAGTGGTGCGCCGTGAGGCGGTGGAGCGTGCCATGAACAGCGGCGAGCCGGCCTTGAGTGGCAAGATCGCGCTGGTGCAGGATGGCCACAAATCGCCGGGTTTCCTGTACATGCTGCCGGTGTACCGGCGTGGTGCCGATCCGGGCTCCGCGTCGCAACGCCAGAATGCGCTGGTCGGCTTGCTGTATTCGCCGATGATCGTGTCCGAACTGTTTGCCGGGCTGGCCGGTGTGGCCGATAACACCCTGCATCTGGAGCTGTTCGACGGTGATGTCACCCAGGCCGGCAACCTGCTGTACGACTCCCGGGGCGGCGCGCCCGATGTCCTGCCCAACACCCAAGTCCCGCTGAGCGCCGTGCGCCCGATTAACGTTGGTGGGCGCACACTGCTGTTGCGCATGCGCAGCACCTCCGCGTTCCATGCAATGCAGGACCGCTCCAGCCTGGCCCTGGCCGGTGTTGTCGGCACGCTGGCAAGCATGCTGGCGGCACTCACGGTGTGGCTGCTGGCGGTGGGGCGGTTGCGCGCGCAGCGGCTGGCCGAGCGCATGACCAACGACCTGGATCGCCTGGCCCGGGTGGTGCAGCACACCAATAATGCGGTCACCATTGCCGACACCCAGATGCGCATCACCTGGATCAACGACGGATTTACCCGCCTGACCGGCTACACCCTGGAAGAAGCCCAGGGCAAGACGCCCGGCGAACTGCTGGGCAGCGGCAAGGCCGATCCGGCCATCATCGCTCGGCTGCTCCAGGCGGTAGAGCGGGGCGAGCCCTGCCGCGCGGAGGTGTTGAACCGGGCCAAGGACGGGCGCGAGTACTGGGTGGATACCGAAGTGCAGCCAACCCGCAATGCCGGCGGCGTGTTGACCGGGTTCATGGAAATTGGCACCGACATCACCGCCTTGAAGGACATCCAGAAGCGGCTGGAAGCGGCCATCCGTGCGTCCAGCGCATTGCTCAATACGGTGGAATTGCACACCGCCGTGTCGGTGTCCGACGGCGGTGGCCGCATCATGGAGGTCAACGACGCCTTTTGCAGCCTCAGCGGCTTTAGCGCGGCTGAGTTGATCGGACAGGACCACCGCATTCTCAATTCCGGGGTGCAGAGCAAAGAATTCTGGGCCGAGATGTGGCGCGTCATCTCCACCGGGGCATCCTGGCGCGGTGAAATCTGCAACCGCGCCAAGGACGGATCGCTGTACTGGGTGGACAGCATGATCGCGCCCTTTGTCGGAGACGACGGCCAGGTGGAGAAGTTTGTCTCCATGCGTACCGACATCACCGCGCGTAAACGCGACCAGCAGATGCTGTCCGAGATGTCGGATCGCATGACCCTGGCCATTGAGGGCGGAACCGACGGTCTGTGGGACTGGATGGATCTGGGCAATGGGACCCAGTGGTGGTCGCCCAGCTACTACGCCTTGCTGGGCTACACCCCCAAGGAGTTACCAGCCAGCCGGGAGAGCTTCAACTCCATCCTGCACCCGGAACACGTGGAGCGCTCCAAGAATGCAACCGTGCAAGCGATTGCGGGCGGCAAGGACTACGACGAAGAACAGCTGCTGTTGACCAAGGCCAACGGGTACCGCTGGTTCCGTTCCCGCGCCAAGGTGTACCGCAATGCGGCGGGGGAGGCGGTGCGCATGGCGGGCTCGTCCCAGGACATCCATGACCGCAAACTGGCCGAAGCCCAGCTCAAGGAAGCGGTGGCTCGCGCCGAGCAGGCCAGCATCGCCAAGACGCAGTTCGTGGCCAACATGAGCCACGAGATCCGCACCCCGATGAATGCCATTCTGGGCATGCTCAAGCTGCTGCAAAACACCGATCTCACGGTGCGCCAGCTGGACTACGCCGCCAAGACCGAAGGCGCGGCGCGCTCCCTGCTGGGCCTGCTCAATGACATCCTGGACTTCTCCAAGGTCGAGTCCGGAAAGATGACGCTGGACCCGCGGCCATTCCGCGTGGACCGCCTGCTGCGCGACCTGTCGGTGATTCTGTCGGCCAACGTCGGCAGCAAGGCCATCGAAGTGCTGTTCGATATCGACCCTGGCCTGCCCGCCGCTCTGGTGGGGGACGACATGCGCCTGCAGCAGGTGCTGATCAACCTGGGCGGCAATGCCATCAAATTCACCACCGAGGGCGAGGTGGTGCTGCGGCTGCGCGTTGTCGAGCAGTCGGCGCAGGATGTGCTGGTGGAGTTTTCGATGCGGGACAGCGGCATTGGCATTGCACCGCAGAACCAGGCCCACATCTTCAGTGGCTTCTCGCAGGCCGAGGCGTCCACCACGCGCCGCTTCGGAGGTACCGGGCTGGGGCTGGCCATTTCCAGCCGCATGGTGGAGCTGCTGGGAGGGGCGCTTGCGGTGGACAGCACGCTGGGCGAGGGCAGCACCTTCCATTTTCAGATTCGCTTTTTGGTGGCCGCCGCAGAACCGGCTGAGCCCCTGGTGCCCGGCCTGCAGGGGTTGCGCGTCCTGGTGGTTGAGGACAACGTCCGCACCCGTGCCGTACTGGAGCGCATGGTCCAGTCCCTGGGTTGGCAGGCTGATCTGGTGGACAGCGGTGCCCAGGCACTGGAGCGGATGCAGCCAGGCTCCAGTGCGGTGGCGCAGTCGCCCTTTGATGTGATCCTGATGGATGGGCAGATGCCCGGGCTGGACGGCTGGGAAACCAGCCAGCGCATCCGCCAGCTGGCCAACGGTGCCATGGTGCCCATTGTGCTGATGGGCACAGCCAGCGGGCGCGAAGCGCTGGCGCAGCGCAGTGCCGCGGATCAGGCCCTGCTCAATGGCTTTCTGGCCAAACCGCTGACGGCGTCCATGCTGTTTGAGGCGGTGCGCGATGCCAGGTCGGCCGCCGTGGTGGCCGCCACGGGCCGTGACCCGGCAGCGCCGCAGAAAGTCGGCAAACCCAAACGCCTGACCGGCCTGCGCCTGCTGGTGGTGGAGGACAACAAGATCAACCAGATGGTGGCCAAGGGGCTGCTGGTGCAAGAGGGCGCCGAGGTTACGTTGGCCGACGACGGCCAGCAGGGCGTGGACGCGGTGGCCAGTGCCCAACCCCAGTTTGATGCGGTGCTGATGGATGTGCAGATGCCGGTGATGGATGGCTACGCCGCCACGCAGGCCATCCGCCAAAAACTCGATTTGGGCGCGCTGCCCATCATCGCCATGACGGCCAATGCCATGGCCTCGGACCGCATGGCCTGCCTGGCCGCCGGCATGAACGACCATGTGGGCAAGCCCTTTGAGCTGGACCACCTGGTGGCCACGCTGCTGGGGCTGTTGGGTCGCCCCAGCGGGGGCAATTAGGGTGCTCGGCCCAGCTCTTCCCAGCGCTCCAGCGCGGCCATCAATTCGTCGTCAATCTGGGCGTTGCGGGTGGCCAGTCGCATGGCCCGAACGTTGTCGACCGCGTACAGGCTGCCGTCGGCCAGTGCTTCGCCGATCTCGCGCTGTTCGGCTTCCAGTGCGGCAATCAGGTCGGGCAGGCCGTCCAACTCGCGTTGTTCCTTGAAGCTGAGCTTTTTGGCTTTAGCCGGAGCAGGTGCCGCGGGTGCAGTGGCGGACACAGCTGCCGTCGCCTGCTCCTGCTTTTGTAGCTGCTCGCGCTCGTAGTTAAACGGCTTGGCCGTGGTTTTGCCCTGCGCTGCATTGATTTCGTTGGCGCGCTTGGTCTGGATCAGCCAGTCGCTCACGCCGCCTTCGTACTCGCGCCATTGGGCGTCGCCCTCAAAGGCAATGGTGCTGGTGACCACGTTGTCCAGAAAGGTCCGGTCGTGGCTGACCAGGAACACCGTGCCGTCGTAGTTTTGCAGCAGGTCTTCCAGCAGTTCGAGCGTGTCGATGTCCAGGTCATTGGTTGGCTCGTCCAACACCAGCACATTGGCGGGCCTGGCAAACAGGCGCGCCAGCAACAGGCGGTTGCGCTCGCCACCGGAGAGCGACCGCACCGGTGAATTGGCGCGCGCCGGTGAGAACAAGAAGTCGCCCAGGTAACTCTTGACGTGCTTCTTCTGGTTGCCAATCTCGATCCACTCGCTGCCGGGGCTGATGAAGTCTTCCAGCGTGGCGTCCAGGTCCAGCGCGTTGCGCATCTGGTCGAAATAGGCCACCGTCACGTTGGCACCCAGGCGCACCGTGCCCCAGGGGCTGTGGCCGGGTTCGGGCTTGGGTGCGTTGGCGGGGGCCGGGTCGGGCTTGTGCTCGCCCAGAATGAGTTTGAGCAGCGTGGTCTTGCCGGCACCGTTGGGGCCCAGCAGGCCGATCTTGTCGCCGCGCAGGATGGTGGCACTGAAGTCGTGGACGATTTTCCGGTCGCCAAAGCTCTTGCTCACATGCACCATTTCGGAGACCAGCTTGCCGCTCTTGTCGCCACTAGAAACGTCCATGTTCACGCTGCCCACGGCGTTGCGCCGCGCGGCATGCTGGGAGCGCAGTTCATCCAGACGCACGATGCGCGCCGTGGCGCGGGTGCGGCGGGCTTCCACGCCCTTGCGAATCCACACCTCTTCCTGGGCCAGCAACTTGTCGGCCTTGGCGTTGATGACGGCCTCCTGCGCCAGCTGCTCGGCTTTCTGCGTCAGGTAGGCGGCAAAGTTGCCGGGGTAGCTCATGAGCTTGCCGCGGTCCAGTTCGACGATGCGCGTAGCCACGTTGTCCAAAAAGGATCGGTCGTGGGTGATGGTGATGATGCTGCCCTTGAAATCGACCAGCAGGCCTTCCAGCCATTCGATGGAGTCCAGATCCAGGTGGTTGGTCGGCTCGTCCAGCAGCAGCACGTCGGGCTGCGCCACCAGGGCCTGGGCCAGTGCCACGCGTTTCTTGGTGCCGCCCGACAGGGTGCTGACAATCGCGTCCGGGTTCAGGTGCAGGCGCTGCAGCGTCTCGCCCACGCGTTGCTCCCAGTTCCAGCCGTCCAGGGTTTCGATCTCGCTTTGCATGGCGTCCAGATCGCCGTGGCCCAGGCAATATTCTTCAATCAGGCCAATAACCCTCTCCAAACCGGAGCGAACTGCTACAAAAACCGTAGCATCGGCATCGAGTTGCGGCTCTTGCGCCACGTAGGAAATGCGGGTGCCGCCCTGCACCTGCAGGGTGCCATCGTCGGGTTTCTCCATGCCACCCAGGATTTTGAGCATGGAGGATTTGCCGGCGCCGTTGCGGCCGATCAGGCCCACGCGCTCCTGCGTTTCAAGGGAAAAGTCAGCGTGATCGAGAAGCGGGACATGCCCGAATGCCAGCTGGGCGTCAAGTAGTGTGATGAGTGCCATGTGGGTCGATTATCTCCTGCGTCCATGGTTTGCCGTAGCGCAAGCCTGGTGCAGAAATACCCAAACACCGTCCGACCAGTCACTCTCTCGTAAGTCAATTTTGTTTCAGCCGTGTGACAATCGATGTTGACTTGTGCAGTGCACACCCTGCCAGAAGGAGATTTCCATGTTCAGTAGTCTGATGCCCCAGCGCGCAGAATTTTTTGAGTTGCTGGCCGCGCACTCGGACCGCGTGGTGGCCGGAGCGAATGCCACCTTGCGCCTGATGAATGGCCTGGGCGTTGGCACCGAAGACATTCCCGTTCTGGTGGCCGAGGTCAACATGAACGAGCAGAGTGCCGACAAGATCAAGGCCGAATTGATAGCCCTGCTGCACCGCTCGTTCACCACGCCCATCAACCGCGACCAGATCCATACGCTGACCATCGAGCTGGACTCCGTGCTCAATGCGCTGCAGGCCGTGGCTAACGCCATCGGCATGTACAACATCAAGGAATCGACCACTGAGGCACGCGAGATGGCGTCGCTGGGCGCCGATGCCTGCATGCGCCTGAACCGCGCCGTGATCGCCCTGGCCGATCAGAAGCGCAAACCCGAGATCAAGGAACTTTGCAAGGAGATCGATGCCATCGAGTCCCAGGCTGACCGGGTGCAGCGCAAGGCCATCACGCAATTGTTCAAGGACGGAGGCTCGGTCTGGACGGCGTTGAAGATGCGCGAGTTCTATGCCCTGCAGGAGGATGTGCTGGACCGCTGTGAGGATGCGGCCAAGACCATTGAAGAAATCCTGATCGAGAATTCCTGAGAAAGCACCGCATGGAACATTTATCCATCAGCATGTGGTCGCTGGTGCTGCTGATTGCGGTGGCCCTGGCTTTCGACTTCATGAACGGCTTTCATGACGGAGCCAACTCCATCTCCACCATCGTGGCCACCGGCGCGCTGACGCCCAAGCAGGCGGTGCTGTTTGCAGCGGCGTTCAACTTCATCGCCCTGTGGGTGTTTCAGCTCAAGGTGGCTGCCACCATCGGCAAGGGCACAGTGGACCCGATGTTCGTGGACCACTATGTGATCTTTGGTGCGCTGATGGGGGCGCTGGCCTGGAACATCATCACCTGGTACTACGGCATTCCGTCGTCGTCCTCGCACGCGCTGGTGGGCGGCCTGGTCGGTGCCACCGTGGTCAAGGCCGGCGGCATTGCGCCGATTGTGTGGAGCGGTTTTGGCAAGATCCTGCTGTTCATCATTATTTCTCCACTGGTGGGGTTCTTCATTGGCGGCATGCTGATGGTGCTGGTGGCCTGGCTCTTCCGCAACAAGTCGCCCCACCAGGCCAGCACCTGGTTTCGCTACGGGCAGTTGTTTGCGGCCGGGGCCTACAGCCTGGGCCATGGCGGCAATGATGCGCAAAAAACCATCGGCATCATCTGGCTGCTGCTGATCACCGCCGGGGTATCCACATCCGATGTTGCGACGCTGCCCACCTGGGTGGTGTACAGCTGTTACGGCGCCATTGCCTGGGGTACCTATCTGGGTGGATGGCGCATCGTGAAGACCATGGGCAGCAAGATCACCAAGCTCAATGCCGTCAGCGGCTCCTGTGCCTCCATGGGAGGCGCCATCAGCCTCGGTTTGGCCACGCTGGGCGGCATTCCGGTTTCCACCACCCACACCATCACCGGGGCCATTGTCGGCGTGGGCACCGCGCAGGATGTGCGGGCCGTGCGCTGGGGCCTGACCTTCAATCTGGTCATTGCCTGGGTGCTGACCATTCCGGCCTCGGGCCTGATTGCGGCCGCGTTCTGGTACGTGGGCCGCAGCTTTCTCTGACCGCGCCAGGAGACCACACCGTGCTCAACAATGTCATGCCCCAGCGCAGTACCTTCTTCAACCTGCTGGCTGCCCATACTGATCGTCTGGTTGCCGGTGCCAGCGCGACGCTGCGCCTGATCACCGGCCTGGGCAACCAGGGCGAGCAGACCGAAGCCCTGATCGAAGAGGTGAACCTGAATGAAACCAGTGCCGATCACCTGAAGAGTGAGTTCATCAAGCTGCTGTACGAGTCGTTCACCACACCGATCAACCGCGACCAGTTGCACACCCTGATCCTGGATCTGGATCGCGTACTCGACACCCTGCAAAGCGTGGCGAATGCGGTCAGCATGTACAACATTGAAAACTCCACGTCGGAGGCACGCGCCCTGGCCTCACTGGCGTCAGACGCCTGCCTGCGCCTGAACCGTGGCGTGATTGCGCTGGCGGACCGGGAGCAGGCGGCGCAGATTGCGGTGCTGTGCCCGCAGATCGATGCACTGGAGTCTCAGGCCAGTGCGCTGATGCGCGATGCCATCACCAAGCTGTTTCGCGAAGAGGGCGACGAGCAGGCCGCCTGGCACGCCATGAAGATGCGCCGCTTCTATTTCACCCAGGTGGCAGTGCTGGACGGTTGCAAGCGCGCGGCCCACACCATGGAAGAGATCCTGCTGGAAAACGCTTGAGTCCCCTCTGCCACTACTTCCGTGGTGTGCGCAGAAAAGGGGCAATCTCCTTGTCGGAGCGCCGGATGTGCAGGGACAGCCACTCGCGCAGCACCAGGGAGAGCTGCGCGGCCACGGTGATGCTGCCGCTCTCGTACTTGCGTTTCAGTGCCTTGAGCTCGTCGGCAAATTGTTGGTGCTGGCGCTTGTGCTGTTCCAGCTGCGGGTAGTGGATGGACGCCATCAGCGCTTCCTCCCGCAGCAGGTGGCCCAGGGTGTAGTCAATCACCTTGTGCAGCACGTCATCCACCACCTCCACGCCGCGCCCTTCCGAGGTAGCGCTGTGCAGCACGTTGACCATCTCCACCAGTTGGCGGTGGTCTTCATCGATGGGTCCATGGTCAACGACCATGTCCTCGGCCCATTCAAAGTATGCCATTGCAATTACTCCGCGGGGTTCAGGAAGGTGCCAGGGCTGGCAGGGAGGTGCGACCCAGGTCGGTGCTCAGTTTGAATACATGCACAGTTTGCCGGAGCGACTGTGCCTGCTGCTCCAGCGATTGCGCGGCTGCGGCGGCTTCTTCGACCAGAGCGGCGTTCTGCTGCGTGACCTGGTCCATCTGACCCACTGCCTGGTTAATTTCGGCGATGCCGGTGGACTGGTCCTCGCTGGCGGTGGTGATCTCGCGCATCAGGTCGGATACGCGGCGCACGCTCACCACAATCTCGTCCATGGTGCTGCCTGCCTGCTCCACCTGGCGGCAGCCGTCACTGACGTTTTGCACCGAGGTGCCGATCAGGGCCTTGATTTCCCGGGCGGCCGCGGCGGAGCGTCCGGCCAGGCTGCGAACCTCGCTGGCGACGACGGCAAACCCTCGCCCCTGCTCACCCGCGCGGGCGGACTCCACGGCCGCATTGAGCGCCAGGATATTGGTCTGGAAGGCAATGCTGTCGATCACGCCGATGATGTCGGCAATCTTGGTGGACGAGGTGTTGATGGCCTCCATGGTGTGCACCACCTGCGCCACCAGGGCCCCGCCTTTGGCGGCAACCTTGGCCGCTGTTTCTGCAAGCTGGTGGGCATGGTGACCACTCTCGTAATTGTTCTTGACGGTGCCTGCCAGCTCCTGCATGGAGGCCGCGGTCTGTTCCAGCGCGCTGGCCTGTTCCTCGGTGCGGCTGGACAGGTCCAAATTGCCCGCTGCAATCTGGCTGGTGGCCGTGGCCATGCTGTCGGAGCCGCTGCGCACCTGCCCAACGATATGCGTCAGGCTGTCATTCATTTCGCGCAGGGATTGCAGCAGCATGGCGGTTTCGTCCTTGCCTTCGAACTGGATCGAGCTGCTCAGATCGCCCGCCGCCACGGTGCGGGCAATGTGCACGGCCTCACCCATCGGCACGGTGATGGAGCGGGTGATTCGCCAGGCCAGCACGACGCCAAGCAACAGCCCCAGGCCCGCCAGCGAGAGCATCAGGGTGCGTGCGAAATCAATGCTGCTGCGCACCTCGGCGCTGCTGGTTTCCACAATCGTCTTCTGCAACGCCGTCAGGGCCGTGATAGGTTTTTGCAAGGCATCCAGCGCCGGGAGCGTTTCACTGTTGAGCAGTGCAATGGCCTCATCCTTGCGGCCCTCGTCCATGAGCTTTGCAACCTTGGAAAACGATGCCACATAGTGCTTGCGGGCCTGGGTCAGCTCTGCCACCAGGGCCTTGCCTTCGGGCAGGTAGACCAGACGCTCCAGTGTCTGGAGTGCGTCGCTGATGGTCTTCTTGTTGACCTCAATGGCAGCCTTGACGGTCTGAATCTGGACCGGGTCGGTGGACAGAACCAATTCCATGGTGCGCCGGCCGTTGGCACGGGTCGTGGCATTGATGGTGTGGGCCGCTTCGGACTTGACCCAATCGCTTTCGATGATGCGGGCATTGACGGTGCCAACCTGCCCGAAGCGGGTGGCACTGACCCCGGCCATGACCAGCATCATGCAGATCAACAGGCCAAAGCCGGCATTCAGCCGGGTGCCGATTTTCAGATCAACCAGTTTCATGGAACTTCCTCAAGCGTGGAGTGGCCGGCCGTTCAGCGGCAACCGGCCAGTCTACTGCGCCTCCGTAAGTGCGGCAATAGCGATAGTCTGATCCCGTACCATTCGACCATGCACAGCCCCCGTGACTCGATGACGCCCATTCATTTCCCGGCGCAGCCGTGGCTGGCCCGGTCCGCACGCAACTTTTTGACGCATAGCGGACACGTGCCCCTGGTTCTGTTGATCCTGGAGGCCTTGCTGGCCAGTCCGGGGTACTTCCTGCGCATCGACCCGTATCTGCTGCTGGCTGCGGCGCTGGTGCAAGCCGGCGTCTCGGAGTGGCTGCTGGGCCGTGGACACCGCCCTGGACTGCTGACGAACCTGGCGGGGCCCCTGTTCTATTCCGTGGCCGAGGTCCTGGTGGAGGGCGGCGCGTTTTTCCTGCAGTGGCACCACCAGGCCTACTGGTGCTTTGCCATCGGCTTTGGTCTATTGCAGGGTTTGCAGGGGCGCTACCCGGCCTGGGACGGCCCGCTGGTCTTACTGGAAAGCCTGCTGCGCTCGGCCATACCGCTGACGCTCTATGCGCTGTTTGAAGCACGCAGCAAGGGGGTGGGCTTGTCGGCGAACGATTTTTTCGGAGACCGGGCCCATAGTTTTCTGGCGGTGGTGCTGCTGCTCTTGGGTGGCCTGCTGGGGTTTGCCGAGGTCAGCCTGCGCCGCTCGCTGGTCCGGGTCCATGCGCTGACCGCCCAGCTACGGCAGTATTCCGAGTGGGCTTTGGGTAGTGACATCCTGGACCGTGCCATTGACGATGTTCAAACGCTGTCCCTCAAGCGGATGGATCGCGCCGTGGTGTTCATGGACATCCGTGGCTTTACCGCCTGGAGTGAGCAGCAAAGCCCGGAGGCAGTTGTGCGCATGCTCAATACCTTCTATGCGACAGCGGAAGCTGCCTTGGCCGGAGTTGCGCCCATCAAGTTGAAATTCACGGCGGACGAAGTCATGGCCGTGTTTGCCACCGCCGGTGATGCGATTGAGGCCGGCACCAGGATGCTGGTTGCTACACGCGCCATGCTGGGCGGCACGGGGCTGGGCGCTGGCGCAGGTGTGCACTTTGGTCCGGTCGTTGAAGGTGTGCTCGGGGCCAAGGCAGCCAAGGCCTATGACTTCATTGGAGATACGGTGAACACCGCACAACGTTTGTGCGATGCGGCGGCAGAGGGAGAACTGTTGGCGTCGGCGCAGGCCTGTGCGGCTGGCGGAGTGGCCTCCGGGGATGCTCGGGAGATTCAGGCCAAGGGCAAGCGCGAACCGCTGCAAGCCATGGTGGTTGCGTTAGGGTGATTGCGCCTATGCGGCAGCACCTCAAACCACCCGGTTGCGCCCCTTCTGCTTGGCAACATACAAAGCCTTGTCGGCATCGCTGTACAGCCGGTCGAAGTCACGTTTTTCCTGCGCCGTTGTGCCGGACAGTCCGATGCTGGTCGTGATCGGAATCGTCGCCTGTTCCCATGCGGCGGGGCTGGCCTCAATGCGCTGGCGCAGTTTTTCAGCCAGATTGCGTGCCGCCTGAACCGTCGTATTCGGCAGCAAGACGATGAACTCCTCGCCACCCAGTCGCCCGACCAGATCGGTGCTGCGCACGGTGGTGGCAGCCAGCGTCGCTACATGGCGCAGCACGGCGTCGCCAGCCGGGTGGCCCCAGGTGTCGTTGACGTGCTTGAAATGGTCCAGATCCAGTAACAGGATGGTCGTCGGACTACCCTGGCGCTGGGCGCGGTCGAGTTCGCGGCGGGTCAGTTCGACAAAGGTGTTGCGATTGAACAGGCCGGTCAGCCCGTCCTGCCGGGTGATGCGCTCCAGTTCCCGCT
This sequence comes from Burkholderiales bacterium, assembly GCA_038327925.1. Taxonomy (GTDB): domain Bacteria; phylum Pseudomonadota; class Gammaproteobacteria; order Burkholderiales; family Burkholderiaceae_C; genus Allorhodoferax. The sequence continues at coordinate 173,472 of JBBQLM010000001.1, forward strand.
GCTTGATCTGCAATTCGGCATTGGCTTTTTCAAGCAGCCCTTGTTGCAGCGTGATGGTTGTGAACTTGCGCCACAGTAGGACCGACAGCAGTGCGCCCATCAGGCAGGCGGTCACACCATTGAGTCGATTCGATAACAACTGCGCCGGTTCATGCTGGGTTAGGCCAATGGCGAAATAGAACACGGCATAGGCCACGAGATACAGGGCAGCCGAAACGCGCGGGCGTATGTAGAGCGCCACACCCGCCACGGCGCAGGTGATCAGAAATGGTGTGATATTGGGTGTGACCCATTGGTCCACGCAAGCCACCGCAATGGCAAAGGCCATGCTGGTTGCCGCCAGGCCAACGGCCAGTTCCTGGCCCCTGCGCGACTGGTGGGTGCGATGCCAATGGCGCGCCAGCAGTGCCGCACCCAGCATGCTCAGTCCCATGACCAGGTGGGTCAGCAACAGGCCCAGGGCCCAACGGTGTGTGGTGGTTCCCGCAGGCGTTCCCAGCACTTGCACCAGAAACACCAGCACGTGCACCGCATTGAGCGCAGCCACCAGCGGCGCAATGGCGCGCACACGATCCAGGTTGATCGTGGCAGCCTGGTCGAGCACGCGGACGTGCTCGGCACGCCAGCGCGCCAACACGTTAAGCAGGTCTTGGAGGTGGGTGTGCATGGGGGACTGGACTCTAGCAGGCCAAGCGCTACGAGAGCCTTACATGCCTCGCCCTGGCAGGGCCAAGGGACCCTGCCCCTGTCGGATCAGCGGCTACTGGGGAAGCTGAACACCGCGCCTTCCCGCACCCCCGCACTCGGCCAGCGTTGGGTTATGGTCTTGCGCTTGGTATAAAAACGCACGGCATCCGGGCCGTAGGCGTGCAGGTCGCCAAACAGCGAACGCTTCCACCCACCAAACGAGTGGTAGGCCACGGGCACCGGCAGCGGAACGTTGACACCGACCATGCCGACCAGGATGTTGTCGGTGAAGTAGCGGGCGGCCTCGCCGTCGCGGGTGAAGATGCAGGTGCCATTGCCGTATTCGTGGGCGTCGATCAGGTCCATCGCCTCTTGCAAGGTCTTGACGCGCACCACGCCCAGCACCGGGCCAAAGATTTCTTCCTGGTAGATCACCATGCCGGGCTTGACGTTGTCGAACAGGCAGGGGCCTAGGTAGTAGCCGTCCTCATGCCCGGCGATGGTCAGGCCGCGGCCGTCGACGACCAGCGTGGCGCCTTCTTTCACGCCCTGGTCCACATAACCCTTCACCTTCTCGAAGTGCGGCTTGGTCACCAGCGGGCCCATGTCCATGCCAGGCGCAGTGCCGGGGCCGACCTTCATCTTGCTGATTTCGGTCTTCAGGCCGGCGATCACGGCGTCGGCCGTCGCATCGCCCACAGCCACCACCAGCGGAATCGCCATGCAGCGTTCGCCGCAGGAGCCATAGGCGGCGCCCATCAGTGCGCTGACCGCATTGCCGATGTCGGCATCGGGCATGACCACGGCGTGGTTCTTGGCGCCGCCCAGGGCCTGCACGCGCTTGCCGTGCTTGCAGCCTTCGGCGTAGATGTATTCGGCAATGGGGGTTGAGCCGACAAAGCTCACCGCCTTGACGCGCGGGTCGGTCAAGAGCGTGTCCACGGCTTCCTTGTCGCCGTTGACCACATTCAGCACGCCGGGTGGCAGGCCGGCATCCAGCGCCAGTTGCGCGATGCGCAGTGTGGAGCTGGGGTCGCGCTCGGAGGGCTTGAGGATGAAGGTATTGCCGCAGGCCACGGCCATGGGCCACATCCACAGCGGCACCATGGCCGGGAAGTTGAACGGGGTGATGCCGGCGGTCACGCCCAGCGCCTGGAATTCGCTCCACGAGTCGATGGCAGGGCCGACGTTCTTGCTGTGCTCGCCCTTGAGCAACTCGGGCGCATAAGAGGCGTATTCGACGTTTTCAATCCCGCGCTGCAGCTCGCCTAAAGCGTCGGAGAGCACCTTGCCGTGTTCGGCGGTGATCAAGGCGCAGATTTCCTCGGCGTGCTGTTCCAGCAAGACCTTCAGGTTGCCCATGACGCGGGCGCGCTTGAGCGGCGGCGTGTTGCGCCAGGCAGGGAAGGCGGCCTGGGCGTTGGCGATGGCTTCCTCGACCGTGGCCTTGGGCGCCAGCAGCACGCGCTTCTCGGCCTTGCCGGTGGCCGGGTTGAACACGTCTTGCGCGCGGGTGCCGGTGGTGACGATCTGGCCGCCAATCAGGTGGCCGATGTTGGGGAGCTGGGACATGGATTTTCCTGGGTGATTATCAATAAAAATGGCTGCTATCCCTCGTCGATATTGCGCAAGCAGCTATCAAAACGAGAGCATGTCGGATCAGGCAGTGGCGTTCAACGACTCGCCCAGCGCGTTGATCAGGCTGTCGATCTCGGATGCGGTGGCAATGAACGGCGGCGCCAACTGGATGGTGTCTCCACCATAGCGCACGTAGAAGCCTTTTTCCAGGCATTTCATGGCGATCTCGTACGGGCGCTTGGCCGGCTCGCCGGGGGCGGAGGCAATCGTGAAGCCGGCGGCCAGGCCGTAGTTGCGGATGTCGGCGACGTGCTTGGCACCTTTGAGGCTGTGCACGGCCTGCTCGAAATGCGGCGCCAGTGCGGCCACGCGTTCGACCATGTTTTCCTTGACCAGCACGTCCAGCGCGGCGATGCCTGCGGCGCAGGCCACCGGGTGGGCGGAGTAGGTGTAGCCGTGGGCGAACTCCAGCATGTAGTCCGGTCCGCCCTGGGCCATGAAGGTGTCGTAGATGTCCTTTTTGGCGACCACCGCGCCCAGCGGCTGGGCACCGTTGGTGACCTGCTTGGCGATGTTCAGGATATCGGGCGTCACGCCAAAGGCGGCGGCACCCGTGTAGGCACCCATGCGGCCAAAGCCGGTGATGACCTCGTCAAAAATCAGCAGGATGTTGTTGGCGGTGCAGATCTCGCGCAGGCGCTGCAAATAGCCCACCGGCGGGATCACGACGCCGGCGGAACCCGACATCGGCTCGACGATGACGGCGGCGATGTTGGAGGCATCGTGCAGCGCAATGAGTTTCAGCAGTTCGTCGGCCAGCTCGGCACCGGTGGGCGGCATGCCCTTGTAGAACGCGCCAGCCGCGGGCTGGGTGTGGGGCAGGTGGTCGGCCTCAATGCCCTGGCCAAAGGTCTTGCGGTTGCCGACGATGCCACCGACCGAGATGCCGCCATAGTTCACGCCGTGGTAGCCCTTTTCGCGGCCGATCAGGCGCGTCTTGGTGCCCTGGCCCTTGGCACGCCAGTAGGCGCGCGCCATCTTGAGCGCGGTGTCGGCGGATTCCGAGCCCGAGCCGGTGAAAAACACATGGTCCAGGCCTTGGGGCATCAGTTCGGTGATCTTGTTGGCCAGCTCGAAGGACAGAGGGTGGCCATACTGGAAGGCGGGCGCGTAGTCCAGGGTGCCGACCTGGCGGCTCACCGCCTCGGTGATTTCAGTGCGGCCGTGACCCAGGCCACAGCACCACAGGCCGGACAGGCCGTCGAACACCTTTTTGCCGTGGCTGTCGGTGTAGTAGGCGCCCTGGGCGCTAACCAGCATGCGCCCGTTTTGTGCGCCGCTGCTCTTGAAGTCGCGGTTAGCCGAGAAGGGCATCCAGTGTGCCTCCATCCAGCGCGTGTTGCCTGGGAAGGCGCTGGTGCTGGTTACGGTGCTGCTGGGGCTTTGGGTGTCATGGGGTTTCATGGTGGGTTGTCTCCGATGCGGGGTTGCGTCCTGGCGGACCATGGCGAATTGTGGGCGGCTCTGTTACTCTTACAAAGTCACAAATATCACGGCTTAGTTAGCAAATAGTGCAAATAAAGAAGAAGGCCGTGCTGGGCCAGATCAGCGACATGGACCTGCGCCTGCTGCGCGTGTTCCGCGCGGTGGTGGATTGCGGCGGTATGGCGGCAGCGGAGTTGGAGCTGAACATTGGCACCTCCACCGTGAGCCGCCACATCAAGGATCTGGAAACCCGCCTGGGTCTGACCTTGTGCCGGCGGGGGCGGGGTGGCTTTGCGCTGACGCCGGAGGGCCACAAGATCTACGAGCAGACCACGGCTCTGCTGGCGGCGACCGACGCCTTTCGCAGTGGCGTCGACGCAATCCACCAGCGCATGGGGGGGGCGCTGCACGTGGCCATGTTCGACAAGACGGCCAGCAATCCCGCTTCATACATCGCGCAGGCGATAGCGCTGTTCAGCCGCCAGGCGCCCGATGTGGCGCTGAACCTGCACGTGGGCACCCTGACAGCGATTGAACGGGGCGTGCTGGACGGGCAGTACCAGATCGGCATCATCCCCGGCCACCGCAGCTCGGACGCGCTGGAATACGCCGAGCTGTTCGACGAGACCATGCTGCTGTATTGCGGCACCGCACACCCGCTGTTTGAGGCGGAGCCGTCGGTACAGCCGCAGGATTGGGAAGGCCTGCGGGCCTACCCGTTCGCCGGCCTGGGCTACCACTCGCCGAACATGGAGATCAGCCAGCAGGTGCGCCTGGCGCGCAAGGCAACGGGGTTCGATCAGGAGGCGATTGCCACGCTGATTCTGTCGGGTCAGTTTCTGGGATTTTTGCCCGATCACTATGCACAGAGCTTTGTGCGCGCGGGGCTGATGCGTGCGGTCAATGCGGCGGTGTTTCGCTACACCTGCCAGTTTTTTGCAATTGCCCGGCGCTCACCGGAGGCGGCACGGGCAACGCGGGCGTTTCAGGAGTGTCTCCAGCGTGCCCACGGTGCAGGCAACAGCGAAGGCAATTTCCCGCCGGGCCGCCCCAAGGGAAATTAGCCCCCTCGGGGGGGCAGCGACCCGTGAAACGGCGGAGCGTGGGGGCACTAGTTCTAGCCGCCCTTCTTGGAGCGCTTGCCAGGGTTCTTCTTGCTGCGGGTGGCGACACCGCGCTCCAGGCTGACCTTTTGTCCACGACCACCGGTGGGCAGGGTGAAGCCTGGCAGGGTTGCGGGACGGGGTGTAGCTTTGCGGTCAGCTTCGGTAACGATCTTGTTGCCCATGGCAGTCTTCTTTCTTTACGGGAGTCAAAACCTTCGATTTTAGGCCACAAATCTCAAGCCGGTTCCCCGGCAGGTACCGTGAAGGCTCTGGTGCGTGGTGCGGGCGATCCCAGGAAGCGGAAGGCCAGAGCAGGTTCGTGGCCCGTCATCAACTCGGCCAGGGCCTTGCCGGAGCCGGCGCCGTGGGTCCAGCCCAGCGTGCCGTGGCCGGCGTTGACCCACAGGCCGCGCACCTTGGTCTGGCCGATGTAGGGGATATTGGTCGGCGTGGCCGGACGCAGGCCGGTCCAGTAGGCGGGGTTGCCGCCTTCGTCCACATTGCGGGTGTCGCAGACACCGGGGAACACCTGCTCCACGCGCCGCGCCAGCATCTGGCAGCGGGCGCGGGCCACGGCGCTGTCCAGGGTCAGGTCGTAGTTGCCCACCTCGATGGTGCCGGCAATGCGCAGGGTATCGCCCAGGCGGCTCATGGCGCACTTGACGGTGTCGTCCAGCAGGCTGACCTGGGGCGCCAGTTCGGGTTTCAGGATCTTGAACGTGGCGCTGTAGCCCTTGCCGGGATAGATCGGCAGGTCCACGCCCACGCTGCGCAACAGCGGCGCACTGTAGGAGCCGGCGGCCACCACCACCTGGTCGGTGGCCAGCTTGCGGCTTGCGCCATTCTGACCATCAGCCCACGTGGATAGTGCGCGGATAGCTACGGATTTGATAGCGCCTGCTACCACTTCCAATCGATCCACGGCGTGGCCGTAGAGGATCTCTGCACCACGTTCCACGCAGCGCCGGGCCAGTTCCTGGGTGAAGATGCGGGCGTCGCCCGACTCGTCGCTGGGGGTGAAGGTGCCGCCGACGATGCGCTCACCAAAGGCGCGCAGGGCCGGCTCGATGCCAAACAGCGTATCGCGGTCCACCACCTGGCGGGCTACGCCGTGCTTGCGCATCAGCGCGGCGGCGTCACCGGCGGTGTCGAACGATTTCTGGTCGGTGTAGTAGTGGGCAATGCCGCGCTCCAGGCGCTGGTAGGCAATCCCGGTGCTGGCCACGATGTCTTTCAGCGCGCCATGGCTGTAGGCGCCCAGGGCGACGAGCTGCTGCACGTTACGCTCAAAGGCGGCGTCGTTGCAGTTGGCCAGGAATTGCAGGCCCCAGCGCCATTGTTGCCAGCCCTCTCCAAACGGCAGCTGCGGGCGGAACAGCAGGGGGGCTTCCTTGCTGAACATCCATTTGAGCGCCTTCAGCGGCGCCTCGCGGTTGGCCCAGGGTTCGCAGTAGCTGACAGAAATCTGGGCCGCATTGGCGAAACTGGTTTCCAGGGCGGCATCGGCCTGGCGGTCGATGACGGTGACGGTGTGCCCGCGCTCCAGCAGATGCCAGGCGGTGCTGATGCCGATGATTCCGGCGCCTAAAACGGTAATGTGCATCCGCCAAGTGTCCCGCAAGTTGATGTGTATCAACAGTGTTTGCGGCGTAGTGTGCGTCTTCATTAGTTTTGCTAATAAAATGATGGCCACTCGCACTGCCGTTGGAAGCAGCGCCACAACAACAGAAATAAACCATGCGAACCTTTGATACCGATGCCCTGGAGTGTCTGGCCGCCATCGTCGAAGAGGGCGGCTTCGAGCGCGCCGCCGTGCGCCTGTCGGTCACGCAGTCGGCCGTGTCACAGCGCCTGCGCGCGCTGGAGGCTCAGGTCGGCACCGTGTTGCTGGTGCGCAGCCGCCCGGTCAAGCCGACCTCGGCCGGGCGCCTCTTGATCAAGCACGCCATGCAGATGCGCCTGCTGCGCGCCGACCTGGAAACCGATTTGCAGGACCTCACCCCCGGCGCAGGCGCCCAGCGTGAGGAAGACCGCATCTCCATCGCCATCAATGCCGACAGCATCGCCACCTGGGCGCTGCCCGCGCTGGGGCCACTGGTCACCGAAGGGCTGCCGCTGGAAATCATCACCGACGACCAGGACTTCACCCACGAATGGCTGCGCGAAGGCCAGGTGCTGGGCTGCGTCACCACGCTGAAGCAGGCCCTGCGCGGCTGCAAGGTGTTGTCGCTTGGCGCCATGCACTACGTGGCGGTGGCCAGTGCCGCGTATGCCGCTGCCAACTGCCCCAAGGGGCTGACCACGCACAACTTCCGCCAGATTCCGTTCATTGCGTTCAACCGCAAGGACGATCTGCAGACCGAATTCGTGGGCAAGGCGTGTGGTTTGCGGCGCGTGGCCCTGAGCCAGCGCTTTGTGCCCAGTTCCGAGGGCCAAGTCCGTGCCGTGATGGCCGGTTGGGGTGTCAGCGTGTTGCCGGCCTTGCAGGTGCAAAGCCTGCTGGCCAGCGGCGAGCTGGTCAACCTGGCGCCACAGGTCACGTTGCCGGTGAACCTGTACTGGCACTGCTGGAACCTGGACTCGGTGGTTATCGACCGGCTGACCGCGGCGCTGTCCAGCGCGGCGGCGGCAGCCCTGAAAACCGGGCGCGCGTAGCGGGCCGGGCTTAACGCACCAGCAGGACCGGCACCTTGCAGTGGGCCAGGACCTGGGTCGCGACCGAGCCCATGACCAGGTTCACCACCGCACCGTGGCCGTGGGAGCCCATGACAACCAGATCGAACTTGCCGTCGCTGGCCAGCTTGGCGATGGCGGCTCCGGCCGGGCCAACCTTCCAGACCGATTTGGCGTTGATGCCGTGGCGGAGCAGGAACTTGCTCACCGGGGCCAGCACCTTTTCACTTTCCTCGGCGTAGTACTGATCCACCATCTCCTTGCCGACTGCGGCCCGCGCGCGGGGTGGCAGCGCCGGCTGGGCGGTGAAAACGGTGTATTCATTGGCGTTGCTGAACAGGCCTTCGTGGGTGCTCAGGTAGGCCAGCATTTTCTTGCTGAAGGGGCTGCCGTCCACGGCCAGAAGAATCTTCATGCTCTACTCCTCAATACGATGGGTTCAGTGTAACCACGGGGCATGGCTCCACGGAACGCGTGGGGGATTGGCGTGGCCCCCAAAACAAATATGCTATAAAAATAATAGCTATTTAAGCTTATTCCACGAGGGCTAGGTGCCTATTTCTATCAACAGACCTGGCTGGAATGCGGCCTGCTCGTTCTTGCGTGCATAGCCCAACGGATTGGCCACCACGCGGCAGCCCTGGTGGCGGTAGTCACTGGGGGCGTGCAGATGGCCGTGCAGCCAGCATTCTGCGAACGGCAGCAGGGCGTCCAGCGCGTTGCAGAAACCAGCCGTTCCGGGGGTGTTGCCGTAGCGCGGGTCGGCACTGTGCAGGCTGGGGGCGAAATGGGTCACCGCCACCGTGGGGCCGTCAAAGGGCTGGGTCAGGGCCTGGCGCAACCAGTCCTGACAGAGCAGGCCTTGCTCGCGCACGCCGTCGGCCAGCCAGGGTTCACCGCGCCGTGTGGTCAGGGTCTTGCGCAGGTAGTAGTTGGCGGCACGAAAGGCCTTGTCGCGCGCCTTGAGTTGCTGGGCCAGCAGGTTCATCTTGGGGTTGGCCGACGCGGTGGTGGGGCTGAGTGCATCAAAGTCCGACCACAGGGTGGTGCCGACAAAGCGCACCCCCGAGAGCACCATGGTCTCGCGCTCCAGCCAGAGCAGGCCCAGGCGCGCGCAGGTTTCGCGCAGGCGCGCGTGGGCGGCATCGAAGTCCATGGCGTCGTATTCGTGGTTGCCGGGCACAAACAGCACCGGAGTCGGCCAGCCATGGTTCGGGGAAAACTGGCCCAGGCCAAAGTCGGCATCGCTGAGCTGGGAATTCGTCTGGTAGGAGCCAATGTCGCCGGCCAGCACCAGCAGGTCGGCGCCCGGCGCCGGTTCGGCGCGCCAGTGCGGGTGGGCTTCCAGGTGCAGGTCGGACAACGATATGTGAGCTTGCTAAAAATGGACACCCCGAAACCCATAGAAATCAACAACTTAGCTCAAACGAGGCTGTCCATCGTTTTGTGACTTGGATGGACATCTTTAGGGCCTTTTGTCCATCTCAACTAAGCCTTGCATTCCTTGAAACAACCCCACCAACGGCAGTGAGCAAATCCGGGCGGGCGCACGTTTGGAATCCACATAGGCTGGTCCGCCGCCGCACAAGGTCGTTTTCTACAGTCGTGTCATGCTCAGCGAAACCCCAGGGCCTCAATTTCTTTAACACTGTGCACCTCAAATAACCGAGCGACCGGCACTGAGAGCGCTTCTGCCAGTTTCTGCACATTGTCAGTCGTCGCGTTGACCACACACCGCTCTACTTGGCTGACATAAGTACGGTGGAAGCCAGCTAGTTCAGCCAATTTTTCCTGCGAGACCCCCATGGTCATCCTCAATTGCAGGACATTGACTGCTAACAGTGTCCGCGCATCAGGCGTTTTTTTAGATTTCGTCATCCCCCAAGACTGCCTAAAGGCCGCCCTAAAATCTACAGCTCACACATCTACTGCTTATACATCTACTGTTTTTGCATCTACAATTTGCGTACTTTACTGGCATACCTTCAAGAGTTTCTTCGCATGAAGCGTGCGTTCAGTCGAGCTTGAACTCAAGGAAACGCAGACGTGAAAGAAACAGCAATCCATGCACAACCGCACCAGGTACTTCGAGCCTGGCAATCATTTCGCTTGGGCGAGGCAGTCTTCTTCTTTGGACTCAATTCGAGCAATGAGCAAATCGGGACAGGGCAAATCAGATTCTTTGACTCGGAAAGCCAATGCGTTCTGGGACTAGATGGCATGGTCTGGCACATCCCGGTCAATGCGGTGTTTTGCCAGGACTTTCAAGACTGCACTTCAGAAATCTTGGATTTGATGTCAGCGCCGCGTAGCGCTGGGCAGAGCGCGCCTTTTCCTATCGAGGGGTCGAGTACTGGTTCAGCGAGTGACGCTTCTCCCTAGTGCCTCACCAGGATTTACAACATGTACAGCTTTAAGAAAGCACAGAAGACATCCCGGGGGCGCGGTGGCCTCGTGCTGTACCTTGATTTTGATGGGGTCCTGCATCACGAAAATGTCCGCGTCTCGAACAAGAGCGGGCCGTTTTTGCAAGCGCCGGAACGCTATCGGCTATTTCAGCACGCGGAGCTACTCGCAACTCTGCTGGAGCCCTATCCGGACTTGCTGATTGTTCTGTCGACGTCGTGGGCCGTCCGCTACGGAGTAGCCACTGCTGCTAGCCGGCTGCCCGAATCGCTACAGGACCGGATTGTTGGAGGGACTTTTCATAGCAAACACATGCGCGTGGGCGAATTTTTGGAGCTGCACCGCGGGCAGCAAGTTACTGCAGACGTTGCGCGGCGTCAGCCAAGGGACTGGTTAGCCCTTGACGATGACACCGAGGGTTGGGGAAGCAACGCAGACCATCACGTTGAGACGCATATGTATGAGGGCATCTGCGACTCGGAAGTGCTCGCCAAGCTCACGGAGAAACTGGAGGCAATGTGCAACTCCCCGAAGACCTGCAAGACCAGGTGAGCGGCGGCGTATGGCCGCTGGCCAGTCCTGAAATCGAGCCAGAAGTGTTCGTGCAAGACTGGGAAATCCACGAAGTGCAACTGCCTGGTCGTGTAGAACGTACTCGGCACGTTGTTGGGCTCACTGGCTGGCATCGTGAGGGCGTTGTTAGCAGTGTTATAGCGGCGCTGGACACCGATACGCACAGAGTGACAACCGAATCCGGCCGGGTGTACAAACTCGGAACGCGTACAGGCGGGAATCTCGACAGCGAGTACGTTTGGAACCGATGGCGACACTTAAACGATGCGACTGACGACCAGAACGTGACTAAGGCCGTTAAAGAGCTGCTGACAGTTGTGGTCACAGACTGGCGAGTTCGCGAACACCCTCACCCACGAGACCGTTGGAAGACGCTGCACGTCAGCGGTACGGTGCAGGGCGGTAGCGAGTCGTACAGCTGCGATGTGCAAGTGCTTAATCCGCTAACTATGTCGGGCGTGGACACAAAAGGGCGGTTCTTCAGACTGAAGGGTCCCGAAACCTCTGAAATCATCGGCTCGCTATCAAAAACGGAGCAGTCATGAATATACCTGCTGACTTCCCAAAAGACCCTTGGCCTGCGTCCCTTGCGGGGGCATATCCGAAGGTAGCCGCTCGCAAAATCGATGGTCAGTTTGTGGTCGGCTTGACTTCGGAAGAGCTCACTATCCGCTATGACAATTGCCTTGATTTGGTTGTGCAGCTTTCGGCGTACTGTCAGCGAAAACTAAAGACGGACCCAGCATTGCAAATGGACGAATATCTGCCAAAGGTGGAGCAAGCGTCCCTTACAAAAGGGTGGGATGTCTCGCCAATCGAGATGACCTGGATTATGGGCAAGGTGCGTGAATTTTTGCTATTAAATCGGGAGCAGCGATGACTGTGGCCGACCAGATTTCAATCCTTTCGCAGAGAGACCCCCTTTCAACGGTCGTCTTGCGGGACGCAGTCAGCGAAACCGGCTTTGTTGAAGCGCGAAGCATTGGCACGGTAACGCTGCGCGCTTACTCACGCAAAGGGATGTGTTTTCTAGGTTCTTGGAACGACGAGCTGCCGGTCGATGAAAAGACAGATATTGGATTTCATCCCGTACATGGAGTACTAATCGAATGACAGTCGCTGAATTGATTTCAATCCTCCAACAACACTACCCCGCGGCGGTCGTTGTAGTTTCAATGTGCCACGACGAAAATTCGGGGGACAGAGACGTTGTTGCAGTGGAGCGTATGGACGTTTGCGCAGTGCATCTTCGTGCGGTTGATGAAGATGAGTATCGCAAGCAGTACGCGACCGTGCTGGAAGATGGTGTGGCTGGCGTGTGCCTGGTATGAAACCAAAGAACCGTAGGCCTCCGCGCCCTGTGCCCTCGCTTACTACTGAGCAAGAGGCATTTCTGTTCGCCATAGCCGACAGCAAATCGTTCACTCTAGAAGCAGTCCTGGCGCGGCACGCACCACCTGAAACGCTACCCGACTTGCTGGGCGGAGGCGACAACAATGCGCTCCATGCGGCTGGAGAGTTGTTGGACGCAGAGCTAGAGGCGCAACGCGTAAAGCGCACTGCAACTGCACTTGGTGGCAATAAGTAAGTTGAATACTGAAACTTACTCAAACCTGCGGACAAGCTGCAGATGGAGCCAAGAAATACCCGCACCAGCGCCTATTGCTTGGGCAAAGTCTTCTTGATTGCAGCTTTTTTGGCCAATCGCTGAGCCGCCTTTAACTGATTACGCGGACTCATTGCTTTCGGACAGAGGAAGCAACGAACTTCCACGTGCTTTGTATTGCCGGACTTCCTGGAAAGTGAATCAGCCGTGGCCATAAGTACATCTTCAACCTCGCGGAGAGACAGCTTGCCCTTACCCTTATAGGGTAGCCCTCTGTCTTCCTTCCACATAACAACGAACATTCCATGGTTTGAGTCTTGGGCAAGCAAATAGTCGTCATGGAGCTGCTTGGTTAAGTCGTCTATCAGTGAGTCAACGTTTCTTGCATCTGCTACTTTCAGCTCAAGAGTTGCTTTGCAGGTGGAAGATGTTTGGGCAACAATATCCGGAGCGGTTTTGTCCGCTTGCTCTGGCTCACGTATTAAGGAGTAACGTCCTGCTGACAATAGCTGCAGTTCCCGAGCCATCCAATGCTGCATGTCGTGCTCACTGCATCTCCGTAGCATCTCCCGAATTGAAAACTGGCCCTCTCTCAAATTTCGAATGACTTCGTCCAAGTCCTGCTTGACCGCAATCCAAAGACTTTGCTCGTCAGCAATCGGAGCACTGCAGTGTCGGGCGTATTCAATGAACTCTTCAACAGTCCAAGCGGGCCGCTTGGCCGACTTTTCCGCAGCATCAAATGCTAGCTGGTGTATCCAGCGCATCTCTGCCTCAGGTACGTCCTCACGCGTTCCAACCAGATAAAGATACTTTTGTGCGACTTCACCTCCCTCCTGGGCAATCCTGCTAAGAAGCGAGTCACGTATCCAAGAGACCTCGTCACGACTCCTTGGAGTAAAGGTTCCAAAGCGCGGAATGTCAGTCGAACTTGGAAAGGCCCTTGCGAGCAGTAGAAACAGCCTCACGAGCAACTGGCATTCCTCTTCAGGCGTCCGAGTCCCCCTATCAGATAGAAGCCCTGTATCGCGATACCGCACAGCAACTCTCAACAGCCGCTCCGCAAATCCTGGTTCATGTGCTCTTTCCTCCAACCACTCGACACTGTCAAATGGATTGAGCATCAGCGCCAGCGAAAACCAGATTACGAACTTACTTGAGTCCGCAGCGTCCCATTCAAGCTCCATTCTTTCCTTCGACGCAACAAAGAGCTGAGTGCCGTGGACTGGTGACGTTCCGAGCAACCGAAGCGCCCGTTCCAGCGAATAATCATCTGTCCATGCCTGGGAAAAGGTTGCATCCCAAAGCGCAGCAAGAAAGACGGGCGGAAGTTTGCTTGAGTCCATGTGCGAAAGGCGTTGAACTAACGTCTTCGCCTTGTCGTAGGCCATTGGGTCGTCCTTCCACTGAACAACTGTGGACGATATGAACTCACTGAACTCAAGAGGAAATCGCTCAGCAAGAGAATTGAACCAATCTGGGAACTGATTGATTTCGAACAAGGAGTAGCTAAATGCTTGTGCTGCTTCGACTGCAGTAATTTTGTCCAATCTGCCTTCGAGCACCAGTTCAAGGCTCAAACCCATCAAACCAGCGACGGTTTGATGGTAGACGGTGTTGGGTTGATTCTTGTCCACAAGCGGACGTTGCTCCCGCCACAATTTTCGTGTTCCTGCTTTCACCGCATTTGCTATTTCGGCACCGTACAGTGACTCAAATCGCTGCCAGTCAGCTAGGCTGTACCTGTTCTTATCCTTCAGGGGTCGAGCCAGAAAGACGGCACGAACAAGCTTCGGAAGGTCCGATGCGTTTTGCAAGACATTTAGGTCCTCAAAAAGTGCCGACTTGTTCTTCACAACTTTCGAATTGTCCAACGGCTCGGACTTGCCAACCACTACATCCGCCTTGTCTTGGCGGACGGTAGTTCGGGCAATTAAACTCTGCACCTTTTCTTTGACTTCTGCACTACCACTTTCGGCGATTTTCTTAAGCATCGTATGGTCTGAGCCATCGACTTGAAGGTAGACCCCGCCATTACTGAATGTCAATTTCCAGATGTCGGTGAGCTCTACCGAATCCAGCAGCACTGTTAACGCGGCCTCTTTAAGTTCCAGATGCTCTTGGAAACGTTCAGGGAAGTCATCGAACAGCTGCCAACCGCTGTCCTCACTCTGCAGATGACGAAGAGATTCAAGTAGGCTTACAACTCTCTCAAACAAATGGCGAGGGATGTCGACTACATTGAGATATCCCTTCAGCAATGCTGATGCCATCACGGCCATCGGCGCCAGCCCAGAGTATCCGTCACTAGTGTCGGCAGACGGCACAACACTAGGCGGGGCGCTTAGCAGCGCGGCGGCATAGTCCAGCACTCGTTCAGGATTGTTGACATCTGCTGCACAACTCTCCAAATGATATGCGAGGCCAAAATTTGAATTTGACAGGCACTTACAGACATCTAGGACAATCTCTGCCTTTGCTCCAAGGCGGACTAAGGAGACCACCAAATCCGCGCCAAAAGAGGGTTTGATAGCGCCTCTATCAAGGAGCAGCTTCGCGGCCCATTCAAGGTCCAATACTTCCGAACTTTCGATTAGTGCTGCTACGCAAAGGCCTTGGAGGTATTCGGTAGGTGCAATATGGAGGTATTTCTTAATTGCAGGGACAGCCACCGGAATGCGCCTACTCTTCAACGTCTTCAACAAATAGCGCATGCAGAGCGCGCTTTGTTCATAAGTGCTCAAACATGACAAAAGCTCATCGATTAGGTCGGGACGTGCGGCCTGCCAGAAGTCATCGTCGGTGAGGCGGATGTCAGTTGGCATCAAAGGGAACCCTTTGGAAAGTCGAGCGCATACGGCGTGCAAAGCGCGTTTTGACTCTTCTAAGGGAATCTTCGAAACGTCACCAAGCAACAGCACAACCTGTGGTGCAAATTCAATAGCACACTCTCGAAATTGCGGATTCATACTTGACAGCCAACCGGCAGTCAGCAGGAGCTGCCGGGGAATAATTGCCCCGACCATCGATTCTCTTCGGAAGAGGTCAATGAGTGCTCGACCTTCCCCTACGCCGCCTACGCGTGACTGCAGCCACCTTGCAGCCAAGTAGAACTGGAGCTGCTCAGGAACAAACTTCACTCGGCCAAAGCTCGCATCGCTCACCAATGGAAGCGCAAGTAGCAGGTCTTCGAAGCCTGGTCCTTGATGTGCTAATAGCCTTTGTAAGGAAAGAGCTCCATCAGTGTTGACTGAACCGCGAACTGCAAGGAGCCCAGTTTCGCAAAACACATTCGCTGCGGCGAGCATTTCCAGCTCTCGGAGCAGTTCGTCATTGCTTACAGTCATTTCATGCTTTCGCGGGCTGGCAAGCTCCCGTGCTGCCACCTCAAAGGCTTCAAGCCTAGAACTTGGCGGAGCATCACTATTCAACAAGCTGGCCAACCACTTCAAATCACCAGGGCTATGGAGGGCAAACGACATACCCAAGTTTTCCGCAAGCATCACAACTTTTTTCGGGTCATCGACCAAGAACGCTCTTTGAAGAATTTCCAAAGTTTCCTTGTCCGTCAATGGTGCGAGCGCCGAAAGTAGGACACTTGAGGATGACTGAGCTGGCAGTTTTTCGACCTCGAAAGCATCAGCATCTGTTCTCTCCTTGATTGCGAATGTCTGTGGTGGAACTAGTTCGGATTGAATTGTGTCTAGTAGACGCGATGACGTCCAACTTCCGGGTCTGGTAGAAATCACCCATCGGGCTCTCAATGCCTGTTCGTCGGTTAGCCGTCTACGAAACCTGCGCAGACAAATCTCAAAAGCTCCTTCGTGAGAGAGTTCCGCCTCATCCACTGAATCCAGAAGGAACGTTGCGTCGCCGGCTGCACTCAACTTCCATTCCTCGAATGCGGCGAGTCTGCTGCTGGAAAACAATTCAGTTTGCTCTACTTCTTCGTACAGAGCACGAAGGGGTAGAAAGAATGCTTTGCCTCCCGCTGAGTTCAGTCGGTCCATGAGCAGCTTGAGCTCAGACGTTTTGCCAGTGTTTGCACGCCCCACGACTAGCACCACACGATGTTTGAGGGCTTCGTTCCATGTCATTGGCTCGCCATGCCCCCCTTCCACCAAACTCAACATCTCCTCCGCGTTGGTGGTGGTTAGCGTATTCCTGGCTACTGACAAACGCCGACCGATGTCGACGAGTCTATGCGTATCACTCACAACTGTGCTCCTGTTTAAGCCATAGACCATACTAATCTCGCATCTAACTGATTGTCAGTCGGCAAAAAGGAGGTTCGCCTTTGAGCGTTCCTTGGAAGTTTGGCAGTGCATGCCATACACGTCTCTGGAACGTCACAGTGGTGTTATCTGGCGTTTTCCTGGATTGCATCAGCTACCAGCTGTTCAAGGTGTGCCTGCGTTGTTTTCAGAGGGTTTGTTGGCATGACATTGGGGCCCCCTATTTAATAGTCGAAGAATGGTAGTGGTTTTTGTTAGCAGCGGCCTCACGACAGTTGGCATGAAGCACTTACATTGCGGGAGTGAAGCACCTGAATCGAATAGGTCCCGGAGAGTTGAGGTCTTCTAACCACGGCCGGTCATAGCAGTGTTCCAAGAAATGAAGTCTCCGTGGGAGCGATTGCATAACCATCGCTCCACCCCGGCGCACATGCCCTCTCCATCGTCCTCAAGCACCAGGAATCCTGAAAGCGGTGCCCCAAGGCTCGATAGCACCTTGGCCAATGCGAGGTGAGAGATGGCGCGGACCTCAAAAATCAGGGCAGGATTCGCCTTACTTGCTGCCTCAATGTGACGCCAGCACTGGCTGTGAAACAGCTGGTCCTTAGGCAGGCGCTCCATAGTTACCGCATCGTAGGCTGGGGAGGTCCTCCAACGATGCTTCACGCCATTTCGAGAAATTCCCACGTATCGAATATGCCCATCACTGGAGCGAACTAAATATAAGCACGCACCCTTGCTGCGCCATACCTGTTCATTCAGAACGTCATATTCACCCCGAAGCCAGGGTCCGATTCGTGCATCACGGGGATTCTTAGCGATATTTCGCTTCCACAAGGGTCCGCCGACCGCATGTATTCGGAGGACGGGTGTTGCAGATTGAAAAATGGATTCGGCGTTTAGGACTGCAGTCTGAGGCATTGGTCTTTAAAGTAACAGTGAAGTGTGAAGACAGACCCGCGCCTCTAACTGGCAGACTCAGGTGGATTCTTCTTGAATCGGGCATGGGCAAGCACATACGGACGCAGGGCCTTCGCATCCAGTCTCCCTGCTGCTGTTCACCGTCCCTTGTCGTCTAAGAGCATTTCGCCAAAGTCTGCGTCGCGCATCTGATAGGACATGTTTGCGTTCAACCTTGCCATTTCATCAATACTGAGAAGGTCAATTCGACGGTTTGGAAGGAAGCGCACATTGAACAGACTCTCCGGGCCTCGGAGACCCTTGGAGAAATGCATCTTCCCGTTTATCAGTTGCTCCCGCGCATAGTTCATGCGCTCTTCAAACTCAGCCCTAGTGGAGGGCGTTTGCATCGTCGTAAACATCGCGTAGGTTCCCTCTAGAAATTGCTCAGCACCGCTCGGACTTCACCATTGATTCGGAGGGCCCATCGCATTTGCCAGCCCCCTGGCAGGGAAAGTGCGCCTCGTTCTATAGCAAGCAAGGCGGTCTCGCACCGACGACCTGAGGTCAAACTCGCCACAGTACCCCCGTCTCTCCAATGGTACCGGACAGTGTTCGAGGTTTGTGTCCCTACGAGCTGCAGAAATCGAGGCGTGGGAATTGCCGGACTAATGGAACCAAAGTATGCAATGGTCGGCATTGCTCTGCCACAGACAGAGATGGAGTCATCATCGAGCCCCGGTCGGGGCAACTCGGTCGCCTTGAAGGTATGTGCGATGGGCGGTAGGAACTGCGGTTGCCCCGGAAGCACGAGATGCGACGTGAGCTCCACATGAACGACACGACGTTCGATTTCCAGGAAGCACTGAAGGTCGAGGAAGACCAAATCTCCATGCGATGGCCGGAAGTTTCGTTCCCTACCGTTTTCCAAGCATGCCACGAGGTTTTTCAGCAGGTCCCTTCCGTTCTCGGGTTCCAGGAGACTCTCTGGGTTGTAGGCCCTGAGCGAGGCCTCGGCACTTTTCAACTTGCTGGCAGGCATGGGCTGGAAGAGCGCGGTGTTCAGGGCATAGCGAACGGTTGAAGCCCAACGGCCGGTTGGAAGATTCGGGTCTTCTCGACCGCCCTCCGCGACAAGCGATTCCAACGCGCAGGCCAGTTCGACTGTCAACGGGAAACAGGAGTCGGCCACCTGAGCGGCGAACGCGTGAAGGGCGCCTTCGGTAAGAACGCCGAGTCTGAACAAATTGTGCCAAAGCATGTGCAGCGTCGTCGGCACGAAACTTGGCGGCCGCATTTTTGGGGCAGGAGTGAGGCTTGGAGAGTCCTCAGGGAACCGCTCCTGTAGCGCCTTGAAGGCAGTCACGGCTGAATCGACACCACTCTTGCTCGCGCGCTCAGCGATTCGCATGAACGTCGCGAATCTGCCGATATGCCGACACTGTTCGACAACCCAAGCAACCTCGACGTGCGACTCGATGCGCTGCCACAATCCGACTGGGTCTTCACGGGAAAGGATGTCCAGCGTTGCCGAGGCAATGTCCGCTCGATTTCTCCTGTCCATTGAGACAGCTAGGCGGACAAGATTTGAAAGCCAATCTCCGTTAGCGCGTGCAAGCCACATCACCATGGCGGCACCACCGTCGCGACGCGCCCAAGCCGGATGGTCTAGTGTCCAGAGCAAAAGTTCAAGGAGAGACTCGGACGCAGTACCAGCCGACGAGTTGCCGATGTACGCGAACGGCGCCAGCGAGGCGTCACCCACGATTTGCCTGACGTGGTCAATGGCTACTTCTAACAGTGCCGCTTGCTGGACTGTGTCGGCCTTTTCAGCAACCAGAAACATGAGGTGGGATGCAATCGCCCAGCGTTGGGTATGACGCTCTTCGAGGGCAAGTGGTCCATACAGTCTGGCGAGCTCGTCGGCGCTATGGACTTGAGCGCTTATGAGTCGGTCGGCGTCGCTACCGGAATGGTTGTCCGACCAGACCGACCATCCTCCTGCCTGAAGCGTAAACAGTGCCCCGATGCACTCTTGAGTCGCCGCCGAGAAATTGCGTCGACTCAGCTGTGCGCGTGCGGTCTCAATTTGAGTGCGGGCCACCCTTGCTGCTGAACGTTTGCCAAACGTCCCGGGCATGAAGAAGCGGTCATCCTCGGCATCCGTCTCAGCGACGTCATCGGTCGGCTTCTTGGTGCCATCTTCAAATCCCGGCGCCTTGCCTCTGTCCTCATGCTCAGAACGTAGACCGAAACTCGTAGTCAGCTGTTCAATCTGGCGCTCGTCTAGATTGGACTTCACGTCCTCCAAGATAGGCGCAAAGTCGGGACGAAGGTCGGTCGGCAGGCTTGAGACAAGAGTCCTTAGCAGCAGCCAAGCTCGCTCACTGTTGAGCGAGCTTGCAATCGAGCGGACCCGGGCCTTTGCCTGCGCCAGCTCATCATTGCAGCCGACCAGTTCCGAGAGAATGGCTGCGTACTCCCGCCCCCAGTCGGACAGGTGTCGTTCGTCGCCATGTTGGTACGATTCGAGCAGTGCCCAGCGCAACTGCCAGTTCGCCTGCCCACGGGTGTGGAGCAACAGCGCGAGCAGTGCGGCCTGCTCTTCCAGCGCTGCCCCCGGAAACCGCATGCCTACAAGGGTTGAAACGCGGTCGAGGTCTCCATTCGTCGCTTGCGCGAACAGTTCGTCGAGTGTTCCACAGCTCTGATGCTGGAAGTATCTGACTGCATCCGAAAAAAGCGACCGACGGCAGAGCTGTCCGATGAAAGTGCCCTTGTCGGCACGAATGAAACGCTGAAACGTCATCTCGCCCGTTGCACGTTCTAAGAGGCCGGCGATTTGGGCGAGCGACGTGGCCTCAACGGGGTATGCAGTGGGTAGCGTCTCCAATGTGCCGGTCATCATGGACAGTTGGTCTTCCTTGTACCAGCTTGGCCCCATCGAGAACGAGAGCACCGATTGATATGTTCTAAGCGCCTCCTCGGCCGCTTCCAGCCGGGCCAGTAGCTGGACAATTTGCAGAAGCTCTGGGATGAGTTCATACCTGTTTTCCACGTTCGCTGCGACGTAATCCCTCCAGCGCAATACGAGAGTGAAGACTTTGTCCGCTTTCAGTCCTTCGGGGCTGCGCTCAACGAAGAGGCACAGCACCCCTTGGAGCGCTTGCCGAAATCCTTCGTTGTAGAGGCCAAGCTGTACGTTGAACCCGTTCTCTATCGCGTAGAGCAGTACCGCTACTTTCGTTGGAAAACAGTCAGCAATCAGCTTTGCGACGCGCCGGTATAGCCTCGGAACCACGGCCTCAGGAATGAGGTAACTTGATTCCCAGTGGATACGCGATTCAAGCGTGAATGCGAAACAAGGAAGTAGAGCGTCGGCTACGAAAGACCATACGAGGTCCAGGCCGACTTGGTCTCTTGTCGCCTTGGCCTTACGGCCCTTGCCGTCGCACCATGCAACAGCTCGTGCGACGACTTCGAGCGCCCCTTCCCAATCATCGATGGTCGGCATTTGCACGGACGGCTCCGCGTATCCATTCTCTAGGAACCAGGATGCTCGAAGGCGCAGCATCGCACTCTCGAAGACGGCTTCGTCAGGGTCTGCTCGATTCTTCGTGTAAAAGGGCAGCGTCCCGTCTCCCATATTTACGCCCGTGGAGTACGTCTCAACGAGGCCAGGAGCCGCGCCAGCTTCAATCAATGCATCCGTGAAGACAAACTGTCGGTCCTCAGGGCGCAGAGGCGCACCAATAGCTCTTTCAATGTCCGCGAGCACAAGGTCAACCATGTCTCGCTTGAGTGCGATGCCGTAATGCTCTGAGTGCATTTCGGCATGCGCAAGGGTTTGAAGAAAGACAAGCAGTTGGTGGCGCAAGTCCACGTCGGCTGGCACGCCTAGCTTCAGGAAAGGTCGATACTCGCCTTCGAGGCAAAGCCGCGCTCCCATCATCTCGCCGGTCAACTGCCGAAGTACATCGTCCCCCTCATCTTGCGAGAAGTTGCCATTGGGGTCGCGCAGGATGCCTTCGACAAAGGCGCGAAAGAATCTGGTGAACGGTGGGTCGTCACCTGCGGCTTGTGCAAGAGAGAAAGCATGCAGTCGGAGGTTCACTGCACTTAGCAGCTCACGAGTGCTGATACCGCTATCGGAGCGCATTTTTTCAAATGTTGCATTTACTTCACGCTGAGCAAGCTCTAAGACTTCTCGGGCTTGCTCAGGGAAACCCTGCTGTGTTAGGGTGTTTGCCACGGCGAAAGCGCCATCTGCCGAGACGACTAATCGACCGTTGCGGACGACATGCCGAAGCGCGCTCTCCGCCTTTCCGAGTGAAATGAGTGCCAGAGCCACCAGCTCGGCCGACTGCACGAAGAGCACGTTGTAGCGGAAGGACAGACGCTGGGAGAGCAGAAGCAGGCGAACGATGTCGGTTGCTGTCCCGGCTCTGGTAGCGGCACTGAGAGTTTCGTCAATATCCGCAAGCAAGACGTCTGGCTCTGCGCCGAGCAGCACAGAATCGTCGACCCATGCTTGGTTGCAACCCTCAATCGCTCGCAACTGCTGCTCTTGGTCACCCCTTAGGGCGTGGTAGACCTTGTTCAGCACCCCATAATCACCGCTCTCTCTTGCCTCGCAAAATCCTGCGAGACGCGCGTGCACCCATTCGTCGATGGCTATTGTCTTGTGTACAACGTACTCTGAGAATGACGGGTGATAAATCGCAGTGTTCTCGGGATTGGCAAGCAGGTGCCGAACGCGAAGGAGTGTGGATGGGAACATTCCCGATTCCGCAGAAGTCAGCATGCTTGTCAATGTGCTGGCAGGGATACCCCAACGCAGGCGAGCAATGATGCCAAGCAGATTGACGACATCACCGTTAGGAACGAGCTTGGCCCAGATGGTCTCGTAGTAGTTTTGAATGGAGCCGCTGAACACCGGCAGCTCCGCTATGTCACCCGGGGTGGCTCCGCTGTTGACCAAGTCGGCGAGGTACCGAAGATAGAGCGGGTGTCCCATCGCTCGGTCGCAAAGCGCCGCCACTATTTCCGTGGTGGCCTTGTCCTTGTCCAGAAATTCGACACAAACCCCGTATTGGGTGTCGCGGTCGAGAGTGGGGAGGGTCAGGCGCTCCCCACCTCGGAGGATTATTCCGAGGCTACTGGCGATTGAATCCAGCCCGACGCCGGTAATGACCACCACCAGACCGTCAGAAACTGTTTGCGGCAGTAGATTGACGAATCGCTTCAGGGCTTCTTCGCCTGCAGCGGCAGCCTCATTGATGCCGTCGATAAAAAGCACGCCAACCTTACCTGCCTTCGCGCAGCGCTTCGCTAAAGATTGAAATACCTCGTTGGTCTTCTCAATGAGCTGGCTGTACGAAAGCTCCATCAACCTGGCCGGCTTGCCCGTCGCCCTTGTGGAGAGCAGGGAGTTTGCCCAATCGAAGAAGACCTCCGGTTGGGCTTGACGTGCTGGCGCTGACCCGCGGGCGCGTTCAGTGAAGTGGTAGATGCCAAGCCTGTCCAACTCTGGCGAGTCTGGACTGAACTGTTGGCAATACGTAGACTTGCCGACGCCGTGTGAGCCCTCAACAAAGACGTATCCACCGCGCTTGGTGACGATGGTGGACTCGAAAACTGTGTCAAAGGCTGGCCGCGTTCCGATTGGTACGGACTCTTCGCTGTCAGTCGACTCTTTAGGTAGCAGGCCGTTCGCCTCCAGGAAGGGCGTTAGCATCGCGAGACTCAAGGCCCCGATGGCGCTGTCGATGTTGAGTCGCAGCAGGCCTTTGCAGACAGCACCGACCATAAATGCGGCTCCGGAGAGACCGCGATAGTCCGACAGGTGTGCTCCTGGCTCTACAGAGAGGTCCAGGTCGACGCCATGAACCCGCTCGGTTAATACCTGCTGAATTTCGCCATTGGCGATGTGACCCAGCTGCAACTTTGCCACCGGGTAGCCGAATGCGAACCACTTCTCGCCAGGACGCAGACCATCGGATGCAATGGTTATTGGTTCGACGTCGAGCGGAGTTGGTAGCTGTAGCAGGCATACATCGAGGTCTTCGTCTAGTGGGCCTACGACTACTGTGTGCTCAATCGCGGATGAGCCAACTCCAAACCGAACAATGACGGGCTCGCCAGCACGCATTGCGGTTTCGACGCAGTGATATGCTGTGAGAACGAGGTTCGCGGTGATAAGCCACCCGGTTCCAGATTCGGCCATGCCAACGACTTGGCAGGTGGCCTGCTTGATTTCTTCTTCAGTCATAGTTGTTCTCTCCCACTTGAATCCAGTCGTTCTCAGCTACATGGACGCTGAAGGCTGTGCCGGACTTCGATGTATGTGATTCAAGCTGCTTGGACGCAGCGGTCTCATAGTTGAAAAATAGCTTTCTCTTGAATGGCGCTGGGCGGTCCACGATTTCAGCCAGCGCCTCAAAGTTCGGATGGCCGTGGCGTCTCCCATCGGATGAGATGAGGAAGCACGGCGAGTCTGCAATGGATAGCAGCTCCACGCTTGTGTTGTGGAGGCTTCCGTGATGCGAGACCTTGATGGCGTCAAAAATGATGGGGGCAGCTGTTGTCTGCAGCGCCTTTAGTTGCTCTACAACGTCTTCTGCCAACGCATCTCCCAGGAAGAGCAGTCTGGCGCTTCCCGCACGGATGATGAGCGCGATAGAACTACCATTCGAGATAGATGTGTCTGGCGTGTAGACGTCGGCGAGTCGCAGACTGCCATTGGCGGATATCAGCTTGGCCTGAGGGATTGGCGGGGGCGGCGCGGCGGCGCACCACATTTCATAGGCGTCGTCCATGAGGTCGCTGGGCTGCGATGAACCTCTGTAGCCAAGTTTTCGGACCTCCCTCAGCCACAGGTCACGCAGCTCCTTGAGGCGGATGGCCTTAGGCCCAATGACCTGGACATCCACGCTATGTGACAATGAAACGGTTGCGTCACCTTCGCTGATGCAGCTGGAGCCGTCCCCCGAGTTCCAGGTGTAGCTGTAGCGACGAAGGAGTTTGGCTAGTGAGCTTCCTTGTCGAGCACTGATGGGATTTGGCGAAGACGTCGCAACTCCCTGAACGCCACGTCGCCGGATGGCTTCAAGAACCATCTGGTCTTGAAAGCCGTCAGGCACGCCGGTTGAGGCAGGCAAAGACCGTAGACTGTTGTGCCAGACGGCGTCCACCTCAATGCCTCGCTTGCCAGGGGTTCCGTTGAGCGAGAAAAACTCCAGAAGGCCGCCGATGTGGTCGGCGTCGATGTGCGTGCAGACCACCAAGTCGAGCCGACGTCCGTCCTTTGCCAGCTGCGCCAAGTCCGTCGCAATGAAGTCTTGGTAGGTACTCGCAAAGCCAGCATCAATGAGGATGTACGTAGAGTCAGCGCTAACAATGAAGGCATCGCCGTTTTTGGCGGGGTACATCTTCAGTCTGAACATGCAAGTGGGTGATTAGGTGGTTGCTTCTGCGTCAAATGTACTTATCCCGTGGCGAACAGCCAGCCGTGCATGCCTCTAAGGCTCATCGCTTTTTTAGAGTATATGGTCGGATTACCCAACACTGTGATGCCGAAAAGCGGTCATGGGTGAACTTCGCTTCCAGCCTCAAGCGGTCTTCGACCACTTGTATCGTGGTGTTGGGTGCGCAAGGCGATTGGTTGATTTAACAACTCTCTTGGAAAGATTGGTCGCTCCTAGTCTCGACTTCCATTGCCGCATGACTCGTCGGTAGCCGCACAAGCCAAAGTTTTCCGAACAGGCTCCGTCTTCACCAGAAGTAGGCCCGGGCAGAGCTCAGCATGGTTGCTGCAAAGCCCGGCCCTGGTCTCCGTGAGCAACCTGGTTTGCCAAAGGCGACTGCAATGCTGACCGAAGAGAGACTGAACGGTAGCCAGGTTCGGTCAGTTCAATCGCGCTCCTGGAGGACTCCGGCATCAATTCCAACAATCGATGTCGGAACCTGCGACGAATACTTGCGTCCGAGGGTGGATTTACAAACGGGCTGCCTTCCAGTTCACTACGAAACCGATGGGCGGCAGTTGGCCACGCAATTGCCGAGCATAGAAGGTCAACCATCTGAAGCGGCGCATGCACTTCGGAGTTTCCAAAGGTGGGCAGATGGAGAAGTCGGGGTAGCTGGTCGCCAGCAGGGCCAAGCTTTGCATCCATGAGTTCTGTGCTTACTTTTCCGTTGAGATTGGACTCTCGGAAGTCGGCAATTGCAGTCCCGTGCGTTTGCATCGTCACCAGAGTCTCATGAAAAGCCCGGACCACTTCAAGCATGCCTTGTCCATACACCTCTTTGCCATCAAACACTTGGCCAGGCTGTTTGAGTATCACAGTCCCAAATATTCTGGCGCGGTGCGTCTTGAGAAGTGAGAGCAAGGAATCCAGCAGAGGTAGTTCCTTCAGTTCAGCCGCTATCGCGTCACTCCGGACAGACCTCCGCACGGTGGCGCCTTTTATCAGCTCCCCTTGCAGGTCAGCGCAAATCTCATTCGGCCGAGACTGACCATGGTGGTAGCGCTGGGTTAAACGTGCGAATTGCCTCGTAACAGAGGAAATCGCTTCCGTATCCAGAGCAATGCCGGCAATCACCAACATTGGTTGAATTGGTGAAGCTATTGTGGGAAGTAGTCCCGGACATCCGGACTCATCGAGAAAGCAGGTAAGCATGTTAGGTCGCCGTTTCGTTGCAAGCCACGCGTCAACACATCCCGTGGTGAGTTGCCTAGGCCTGATGACTCAAGAACCTATGCTGCTGGCGCCTAAAAACGACCTGCGACTACCGGAGTGACTCTCGGCGGCCATGACTGTGTTGAGTCATGGACCGGATTGTGCCAATGACTATTTGGACGGTCAAATCTTTCAATAGCCCATCAGACTGAATCGGTCATTGCCTGCAGCAGAACGCGTGAGAAGCAATGAAAGAGGTTGGGTCGCAAACGGTACGCGGAAGAAGACGTTGACGAAGCTGGGGACCTCGTTCCAAGGCAATTTGTTGACTTGACACAACAGTCCAAAAAACATTTCGCGCAAACAGAATGCCTAAAGCGCCGTTGAACTTCTAAAGAACCAAGCCTTAGCGATGTTTAGCCGTGAAAACCTCTGGTCTATGTTTTCTTTAGAAAGGGTCGCTCTTCAGAGGCACACTTTTGCCGCCATGAAGAAACGTGAATTCCAACAAATACGGAATGTCATGTGAGCGAAGCAGGTGGTATTTGAAGCGCCCTTTAGCACCCATTTTTGTTTAGTCGAGCTGTAACTTGTCGCACTCCAGTCGGGGACTTAGCATCGGAAAATTTGGAGCAAGCGATATGGAATCTGACAAACATGCGAAGCCAAAACCAAGGCGAACAGTAGCAGCTACAGGAACACATTCTGGCAATACAGATGTGCCTCACCTTCTGAATCGATTGACTGGGGTACTGAGTCACACAGCTGAAGCTCAGTCGGAGCATCAGGCAAGTGAAGGAGCCCTTGGCCGTTTATTCACCATTGCGAGGGTGGGCGACGGACAGTCACGTGCTGCTGCAAGGCTTCTCATTTTCCTCATCAGCGGCACGCGTTTTCCGTTTGCCCCGACCGAGTTTCATCGACTCGACCACGAGTTATCTCTGGACTGCATTGCGGCACAGACGGCGGACTTTTCTTCGATGCAGGGGGGCCACAAGTACTTTGTACGAGACAGGGAATCCGGGAGCGACTGCCCACCGGCTGGGGTATGAACCTATTCCAATGCGAAACAAATTGGCAGTCAACAAATCGCCAAAGTATGCCCCTCCACATTGACATCAAAGTGGAGGCGTTCTTTCGCAACACGATAGATTCGCACTCCGACTTGTTTGAAAGTCACCGCGCTTATCTATCCCCGCAACTCAATCCTTGTGACCACTGCGTCATACGAGCCTGCAAACGGGGTGCAAAGGACAACAACCGCGGGAGATTTTGTCAATGAAGGCAAGCAAGGTAGTAATTTACGAATTCAATCCTATCGAGATTTGTGAACATGACGCACCGGGGGCTACTAAAGTGACCCTTGAGCGCGGCCGAACTCCAGCATTTGTTTACTGGTACCGACCGGCAGTTCGCTTCGACGAAGGTACGCGGATTCAGTATGACGGCCGCTGGCCAAAGGCGTTCTACAACTTCGTTCCCTTAGTGCTGTGGTCAGATGGCTCGCTTTGGGCTGAGGCCAGCGCATTCATTCTGAGCAGGTTGGAACTGCTCGTCGACCCCGACATGCTGACACTTTCTTGCCACGCGGAGGACCTTGCCGAGTTCGCACGTTTCATTGAAGTGACCGATGAGAAGCTGAAAGAAGTCGGTGGATTTGATTGGCTTACCTTTGGCGCTGAAAAGCACAGGCGTCCGACCTACAAATTCAGGTTTGAATTGGGTCACCGAATTCTTTCAAACACCATGTCAGTCTCGCGAGCTAAAAGGTGCATGGGCCTCGTTATCCGCTTCTATAGGTGGCTCATAGCCGAGTGCGCTCTGAACACCGGCCCCAACTCGCCATGGGTAGAAGGGGAATCCTATGTTGAGTACAAGGATTCCACAGGCTTCAGCAAGGGCAAGGTGGTCAAGACTACAGATTTGAAAATCCGCATTAGGAAAGCCGATGAGCCTTGGTCGGGAACGATTGACGACGGAGGAAAGCTTATGCCTCTCTCGCACGAGGAACAGGACGCGCTGATTGCTTGCTTACGAGAACTAGGTAACACTGAAATGCGTTTAATTTTTTTGGTGTCTCTCATTACTGGAGCGCGGATTCAGACGGTCTTGACAATGCGACTGAAGCACGCACAACTTCCGTTGCACAGTGGGGGCTCAGTGTCCATCAATACAGGTCCTGGCACGCGTACTGATACAAAGGGCAAAGTGAAAGCGGTCTTGAGGATTGACATGGTCCTCTACGAGCAGCTCAGGACCTATGCCCACTGCCAGCGTGCTATTAAGCGACGTAATAAGGCCCCAGGCGGCGACCATATTGAGCAATACCTTTTCCTCTCGAACCGTGGGTTGCCGCTGTACGAAAGCAAGGAAGACAGTCAACGGCGGCATTCGGAGCGAGGCATGGGACGCACTCAAAGGTTGGGCAATACAGTTCGCAAATTCATGCGTGACTACCTTATCCCAAAGATGAGGCAGAAGCTACAAAGCCCCGACTTTGATATGCAATATCACGACCTGAGAGCAACGTTTGGCCTGAACTATGTGGATAGTCAGATGCCTTTGGTAAGCGACAAAAGGAAAACCCACAGCAAAGTGATGGATGAACTGCGCACCTTGATGTGGCACAAGTCATATACCACCACAGAACGATACCTTAAGTATCGTGAGAATTGGCAGTTCTATGAAGACGCGACCGCAGGTTGGCGCGCCCATGTAGCGAAGCTGGCGGGGGAGTCAGGTACATGAGGCAGTTCGACTACATTTCGCTTCCCCTATCAAAGGGCGTTGCTCTCCTTCACCCTGAGAACGTAGTTCTCCAGTGGTCACAGAATGCAGTGCCAACACTGGACGTGGGTTCTCTTTGTTACCTAGAGAGGGACTGTAGGAGCACCCAAAGGAAAATGCATAGCTTCACATTGAGCAGCTTTAGCCATTCTCGTGCCGCCTTCGTTAAAAGACTCGTAACACATTGCTCTACCGTGGAAGAAGCTGGAGAGCATCGAGGTGCCACTTCTAGAAACCACGTCAAGTGCCTCAAAGAATTTTTGGACTGGGTGGACGGCAAAGGAAACAAGGGGCTGTATGGTGAGCTGCACACGCAAGGTGAATGGCTCAACGCTTTGCATGACTGGGTCAAGCTCTATCTTAAGACCCGGGTGGCGCAAAGCTATATCTCGGTGAACACTGCAACTCTGCGGGAGAGGAACGTAATCAATCTTCTACGCAAGGTGTTCCAAGACGATAGGTTTGGTGAAAGACTCTTCGGCGGGCGATACCGTAAGTCGGCGGGAACGCCCACCGAAGTGCCAGCTGACGACACGCAACATGCAATTCTGTCGGTAGCGACCAATTTGTTCGAGGGCCTCTGTGACCTGTTGCTCAACCATAAGCCTTACCCATTCCGCGTGGAGATGAATCAGTCAAAGGCTGTAGCACGGGGTTACATGTGGTTCTTTTGCGGAAGAGGCGAGCGTGACCCCCTAGTGAACCCCGCTTACGACTTTGATACAGGAAGGCTCTACCCGTTTCATGCAGTTAAGGAGAGGTCCGCTGCGGCAGGCCGCACTAGCCCCTCTTACTCCTTGAGGGATGCAAAGCTGGCCTTGAAACAAGTGAACATCGAAACTTTTGGGAATCCAGGCACGGTACGCATACTGCATGCCAGACTGGCATGCCTCTGTTTTGCAGCGATTTTTTTGTTTGAGACAAGCGCGAATATCCAGACCATGCTGGACATGGAATGGGATGAATCTATCAAAAAGGCCCTCGATGCGCCTGAAGTAAAAATCCATCGTTCCAGAGAGGTGAAGTGGCGCGCTGGAGGTAAGCTGGTCACAGTTGAAGTGAGCCACGGATTCTTGCCTAAGTTCAAGCGCTATCTCGCATTGCGCGAATATATCCTTCAAGGTAAGAAGCTGTCCTCACTGTTTGTGACCACTGGAGGTGTCAAAAGAGAACGAGTCCCGACGCGGCTTCCAGCGGGTTTTGTAACGCGGCTCTACGGCCTGCTGGACACTCAAGGACTCACACTTCCCAGGATGTCGGCACGACAATTTCGTGCCGCGGGTTTGCACTATTGGTTGACCCACTATGGCCTGGCGGCGGCAGCCGCTCACGGAGGCAATACGCCGGACACGGTGAAGAGACGCTACGCCAACGGCACTGCGGTGGACCAACGGAATGACTGGACGCCCATTTTGCAGAGTATGGCTCTTCAGACAAAGGGCATGGCCGAAGAGGCCGTCTTGCGGGGTTCCGAGGAGCTTCCTGGAAGTCTGTCAATCGCGGTTGGCCTTTGCTCCAAGCAAAATTCCCCGGCCTCGATAATGGTCGAGCCGCCTGTAACACCTGATTGCGGGTCAAGCCAGGGCTGCTTGTTTTGCAAGCGGTATCGAGTGCACGCAAATGCGTCTGACATGCGAAAGCTTTTAAGCGCGCGTCACTG
This sequence comes from Burkholderiales bacterium, assembly GCA_038327925.1. Lineage (GTDB taxonomy): Bacteria > Pseudomonadota > Gammaproteobacteria > Burkholderiales > Burkholderiaceae_C > Allorhodoferax. The sequence goes on from JBBQLM010000001.1 coordinate 203,849, forward strand.
CATCTCCGCAGTTTCGAGGGATAACCTATCCACACTATTGTCCGAGACGGTCTTCGGAAAGGTAATGTTTCGCATTGACTCCCTGCTTGAAGAACTGAAAGGTCATGACGAACATCTCTTCCTGAGCATCAAATCAGATGTGGAACAGAGCCACAATCTTGACCCCTTCTGGGCGGGCAAGCTCATGCAACTCGCGGAACTGGGGCTGATATGACCAAGTCAACCCTTGGACACTACTCCTGCCATCCTGCGCTGATTGGTGTAGAACTGCCTTGGCTCAAAGTAGCCCCGGACACTCCGGTTACGCGGGATGCCATGGGTCGGGTGGCTTCAATTTTTTCCGAAGACACTTGGAACGTGAGCGCCTACGGAAAATCCGCGATAAAGAATCTTCGCTTCCAGAATTTTGTGGAACCTGGGACTCCGCACACTCTTGAGTGGACTATACGTCTGCAACTTAAGCAGGTGATGTTCATGTTGATGCACGAGAGTCGATTTGAGATGCCAGCGGTAGGCTCCATCTCGAAATGGTTCTTTCTTTTGCGAGTGTTTACTCGGTACGCCTCACAGTCAGGTTTGAGCCTTTTCGAAGGAATGCAGAACCTGCAACTGGTCACCAGGTTTGTTCGAGAACGCAACCCGGAATGCGCCGTGGGGCTATCGAGTGTGACAAACCAATTGCACCGTTTGGGTGAAGAAACTACGGGTTTATCTCTTCCGATTTTTGGGCTTCGAAAGCTGCTGAGAGCACGAGCCGATGAAGCAGATAGCAATCAAACCCCAGTGATTCCGACCCGCATCTACGCGTACTTTCTGGCACAGTCTTACCTGCAACTTCAGCAAATGGAGGCAGCAATATTGCCTTTGTGCGAACTGGTCCGGGGCATGGTGCAAGGGGAGGAACTTCCATCCGAGCCGGCCCCTGAGTTAGCTACCTTGCTGACGCAGTGGCAGGTCAACTTGCACTGCAAATTGGAGCTTTTTGGCTTGCCCGGCTTGGTTGCCTATGTTTGCGAGACCATCATCCAAGCTTGGAGTGGCATGCGCAGCGCTGAGGTCCAGGGGTTGCCCTTTAGTTGCCTGAAAGAAGTACAGCAAAGCGGCCTGGTGCACTACATGGTTGCTGGCATTACTACCAAGCTTAATCACGGCAAGGAAAAGCGCGTTGAGTGGGTCACGATTGACATTGCGGCACGTGCAATTCGTGTCGCTCAGCAGGTGTTCGGCACTGTGCATCAGGCGCAAATGAAGGGGAAGCGCAAAACGCACACGGACTCTACAGACGGGAGATTTTTGCTGTTTTGTAGGACAGGTATTGGTTGCCATTCGATATACCAAGCAAACTTGGCAACTTGTGTCAGCATGCAAACCCGGAAGTTCTTCTTGAAGCAATGGTTCCTGCCCATCACCCAGAATGACATTGAGGAACTCAAAGTAATAGAGCCACATCGCGCCTGGGATGAAGACCCTAATTTCGCCGTGGGCGAGCTTTGGCCATTTGCCTCCCATCAACTGCGCCGCTCGTTGGCGGTGTACGGACAACAGACCGGAATGGTGAGCCTGCCGTCGATGCAGCGACAGTTTCAGCACATCACAGCTGAGATGTCTATGTACTACGGTAAGGGCTCAGCCTTTGCGAAGGGATTTGCGCAGATGCATAAGGAACACTTCTCCAATGAATGGAATGCCACGTCACATGAGGCAATACGCCTAGCTTACGCTGCACAGGTTCTCTTGAGCGAAGAGCCGCTGTACGGGGGTCACGGAGCCTACGTGATGAGCGCCACGACAAAAGCCTCACCCGTCAGTGTGTACAACCCTAAAGAGCTTCTGAAGATGATTAAGAGGGGGCAAATCTCATATAAGGCGAACTGCGTGGGCGGATGTACCAGTACAGAACCCTGCGAGTCCACCCCCTTCGAAATTATCCCTTGGGAGTGTCTCAAGGGAAATTGCAAAAGCCTTGTGGTTAAACGCTCCAGATTGACACCCGTACTGGAGTCTCAAAGGCGCCTAGTTCAAATGCTTGACAGAGATACTCCTGAGTTGCTGGAGCTCCGGATTGAGCGCGAGATGCTAGCCACGCTTGAAAAGTGGATGAACAATATTTGTTCGGCCGAGGAGAAATGAACATGGATAGCGCGCGAGAAAGAAACTGTCACCCTGATTATTGGAAAGCGTTGGACGGGCTTAAGAAGAGGGCCGGGGCCACCATCAATAATGACACCGTCGCCTTGGAGGCTGGACGAGGGAAGGGCTCCATCAAGAAGAGTCGCCCCGAATTTGCAAAGCTAATAGCCGCCATCGACGACGCTGCAGTCGCGAAGATTGCAAAAGAAGGTGAGGCTCAGCTGGAGTTGGCACGGTGCAAAGCAAAGGTAAAGGATTTGGAGTCAACGCTCCAGGCTTCCTTTGCCCGTGAGGCATCCTTAGTGATGGAGCTACTTACGCTCAAGAAGGAACTAGTGTCGTTCAGAAAGGGCCAAGTATTGCCGCTAGTCAGAAGGGGGGATGGTGCGGCCGCTGCAGGCGTCTAAACTGGGTGACCTATGCGCCTGCAACTAGTATCAGACCTTCACCTTGAAAGATATCCCGACTACATGCCACTCGCCAGTCGGGATGCAGACGCTTTGGTTTTGGCTGGGGACATAGGGTCTTACCAATCAGGTTCCAAATTGTCCGGGACAGACTTTGGTCTTGAGAGGTTCTCGCCACTTCGTCCTGACGCACTGTGGCGAAGGGTCTTCTTCTTGCCAGGGAATCACGAGTTTGACGGTGCCGACTTCGACCAAACATACAGCCGCCTGCAAAAACTGTGTACCGAGTTAGGCATTGAATGGTTAGAGCGTAACGTCATTACTATAGGTTCTGTTCGTCTCATAGGAAGCACTCTCTGGAGTGACTTCGATGCTCGGGCTGTGAGCGAACCAACGCCGACAAAGCAATTGCAAGCGCGGGAGAAAGCATTTCGTGCAGCAAACTTCTACCTGAAGAAGAACACCACTCTCAAGCATGGAGAGCCTGTCCTTGCTGAAGGAATTCGACAAATGTCTTTGGAGTGCCAAGAGTGGCTGCAAAAGACTCTCGCAGAACACTTTGATGGGACAACTGTAGTCGTCACACACTTTGCGCCCACACTTTTGAGTCTTGACCCACGGTATGGTGATACGCCCGGTACTGCAGGGTTCTGCAATGCATTGGACGATTTGTTGCCCCTGGCCAAAGTGTGGATGCATGGTCATCTCCATTGTTTCCACGACTATGTAGTTAAAGGCGACCACGAAGGCAGACCATATGCCTGTCGCGTTATTGCAAACCCTCGCGGCTACTTCGAGAAGGGAGAGCAGAGTTCGTTCAGAGAGAGTTTTGTGATTGAAGTAGGCGAAGCAGCAACTAAAAGCTCCTCAGACGGCGCATGAGTCCAAACACTGCCGCTGCAGTCAAGGCAACTCGGAGTGCTGAAGGCAAGCAAAGCAGATTTGAAGCGTAAGCTGAACTGTGCGTGTCAATGCGCCCGCCGTGGACAAGCCATCTGTCCACAGGCTTTGCCTATGGACAGCCCCTTCGGGGTTCATGCCTTGCCCACCGCTCCCCGATAAGCGCCTTCGGCCTGACGCGCTGCGCTTGCCAAACACGTTTGATTTAAGAGAATTTAAACCCGGACAACCAAATAGCAAGCCACTGTAAGTCCCTCCGACTCCGATTGCCAAGGCGGGCGCCAACTGACAGCCAGGAAAGTTACTGCCTACACAATGCGACTATTGCCAGCGCGTTGACCAATAGTCGAGCGTTTGTACTTGATGGCAGTCCATTTTTTTAGAACTCCATAGTCAAGGCACTGCATCGAAAACTCACCTGTAGACAGGAGCTGGATTTTCATGGCGCGACAAAGGCCTGTTGTGCCAGCGCCGCCACCTGAGCGCGCAGCCAGGCGTGGGCGCTGGAGCTGTTTTGCCGCTGGTGCCACAGGGCGTCAATCTGGATGGCGGGCGAGGTGAAGGGCAACTCGCGCAGCACCAGTTGGTCGGCAAAGCCGGTCACGTTGACAAAGTGCCGTGGCAGCACGGCCAGCAGGTCCGAGTGCGTGACCACCTTGCCTGCGGTGAAGAACTGGTTGACGGTCAGCACCACGCGCCGGGTGTGCCCCAGGGCGGCCAACGCCTCGTCGATGAAGCCATAGGCCCGTCCGGAAAAGCTCACCAGCATATGGCGGGCCGCGCAGTAGCGCGCCAGTGTGAACGGTCCCCGTGCCAGTGGATGCCCCTTGCGCATGACGCAGACGTAGTCGCCCTGGAACAAACGGTGGTGCACGAACGCGACCACCTCGCCGGACTGGGCACGGGCCGTCAGGTCGGTGATGACGGCCGGGAAATTGCCAATGGCCAGGTCGGCATGGCCCTCGTCGAGCAGGCGGCGCGGATCGCGTGTGGTCAGCGGGACCACGCGCAGCGACACATCGGGCGCCTGCACGGCAAACAGTTCCACCAGGGGCGGCATCAGCTCGGCGGCCGTGGCGTCGGCCATGGTCAACACAAAGGTGGTGGTGGCGGTGGCCGGCTCAAATGTATGGGGTGCCAGTGCGGCCTGCAGTCGCTGCAGCGTGTCACGCACGGCGGGCCACAGCTCCTGGCCGCGCGGGGTGGGCTCCAGCGTGCGGCCCTTGCGCACCAGCAACTCATCGCCCAGGGTCTCGCGCAGACGGCGCAGGGCGTTGCTGACGGCGGGCTGCGTCAGGGCCAGCAGTTGAGCGGCCCGGGTCAGGCTGCGTTCGGACATGACCACGTCAAAGACCTTGAGCAGGTTCAGATCCAGGGTGCGCAGGTTGACGGAGTGCATGGCGCATCATAAGTCTTGTGAATACAAGACATCACCAACATAAAGTTGAATCATATTGGTATTAACCCTAATATGAAGCCATGCTTACCCAAAAACCGTCCACATTGAACCCCACAAGGGAGATTGCCATGGCACGTCCGACCCATCCGTATTTCACAGTGTCTTCCGCTGCAACCGCCGGCGCAGACCCGGCCCGCGCGCCACAGCAAATGCCCGCGCGAGACTACTCCCGCTCACTGGCCGGCATGTTGCTCGCGGCGGTCGTAGCCGCCCTGCTGGTGGTTGCCGACCGACTGATTGAGACTTGGGCCGACGGCCACTTGCTGGCGGTGTGGGTGGCCTTGTGGTCCGTGGCGTTTGCTGCTCTGGCGCTGTTGGCTCCGCCCCTGCGTCAACTTGCCGACGCCGGCGGTGTGGTGTTGAACCGCTGGACGCAGGCGCGTGTGCAGCGCCGCTCGGACGATGCCATCTGGCAGGTCGCCCAGCAGGACCATCGCCTGATGCAAGATTTGTATGTGGCGCGCCTGCACAACGAAAAGGTCTGATTCCGCTCCCAGCGGCTCTCCTCAATAAAAAAGCCACCGCACTGCGGTGGCTTTTTTTATGGTTCGCCGGGTGATCAGGCGGTCAGACGCTGCTCCAGCTTGGTCTTGGTTTCCACCAGGGCCTTGGGCAGGTGGTAGGCCAACTGGGTGAACAGTTCATCGTGCAGCGCGAATTCCTGCTTCCAGGCGCCCTTGTCCAGGCTGGTGACGCTGTCGAACTGGGCCTGGCTGAAGTCCAGACCGGTCCAGTTGATTTCCGAATAGGCAGGGCTGACGCCAAAACCATTCTCGCTACCCTTGGCTGTGCCTTCCAGCCGGTCGATCATCCACTTCAACACGCGCATATTGTCGCCGTAGCCAGGCCAGACGAACTTGCCGTCATCGCCCTTGCGGAACCAGTTCACGCAGTAGATCTTGGGCAGGGTGTGGCCGGATTCTTCAAGCTTGTGTTCCATGTCCAGCCAGTGCTGGAAGTAGTCGCTCATGTTGTAGCCGCAGAACGGCAGCATGGCAAACGGGTCGCGGCGCACCACGCCCATCTGGCCCACAGCGGCGGCGGTGGTCTCGGAGCCCATGGTGGCGGCCATGTAAACGCCTTCCATCCAGGTGCGGGCTTCGGTGACCAGTGGGACGGTGGTGGAGCGGCGGCCGCCAAAGATGAAGGCGTCAATCGCCACGCCGTTGGGGTTGTCCCACTCGGGGTCCAGCGCGGGGTTGTTGGTGGCGGTCACGGTGAAACGGGAATTGGGGTGAGCCGCCTTGGCGCCGGTCTCCTTGGCAATGGCTGGCGTCCAGTCCTTGCCTTGCCAGTCGATCAGGTGGTCGGGCAGTCCGCCGCCGTCCTTCTCCATGCCTTCCCACCAGACGTCGCCGTCGTCGGTCAGGGCCACATTGGTGAAGATCACGTTCTTGTCCAGGCTGCGCATGCAGTTGGGGTTGGTGTGCATGTTGGTGCCGGGGGCCACGCCAAAGTAGCCGGCTTCCGGGTTGATGGCGTACATCTTGCCGTCGGCATGGGGCTTGACCCAGGCGATGTCATCACCGATGGTGGTGACCTTCCAGCCAGCGAAACCGGCTTCGGGCGGCACCAGCATGGAGAAGTTGGTCTTGCCGCAGGCGCTGGGGAAGGCCGCTGCCACGTGGTACTTCTTGCCCTGGGGGTTGGTCACACCCAGAATCAGCATGTGCTCGGCCAGCCAGCCCTGGTCGCGGCCCATGTTGGAGGCGATACGCAGCGCAAAGCACTTCTTGCCGAGCAGCGCGTTGCCGCCATAGCCGGAGCCGTAGGACCAGATTTCGCGGGTCTCAGGATAGTGCACGATGTACTTGGTCTTATTGCAGGGCCACTTCACGTCGGCCTGGCCGGCTTCGAGCGGCGCGCCCACGGTGTGCACGCAGGGCACAAAGGCACCGTCCACGCCCAGCACGTCATACACGGCCTTGCCCATGCGGGTCATGATCTTCTGGTTCACCGCCACATAAGCGCTGTCAGACAGCTCGATGCCGATGTGGGCGATATGCGAACCCAATGGGCCCATGGAGAACGGCACCACATACATGGTGCGACCCTTCATGCAGCCGTCGAACAGGGCTTTTTCGCCGTCCTTGCCGGTTTGCAGCAGGACGCGCATGTCGGCCGGAGCCATCCAGTTGTTGGTGGGACCAGCGTTTTCCTTTTTCTCGGAACAGATGTAGGTGCGGTCTTCCACGCGGGCCACGTCGCTGGGGTCGGAGCAGGCCAGGAAGGAATTGGGGCGCTTGGCGGGATTGAGCTTTTTGAACGTGCCACCGTCAACCAGTTGCTGGCACAAGCGCTGGTATTCCTCTTCCGAACCGTCGCACCAGTAGATGGCGGCGGGTTTGGTCAGTGCGGCCATGTCGGCCACCCAGGCGATCAGCTTGGGATTTTTGACGTAGCTGGGCGCGTTGAGATTCAAGCCCTGCATCACGGGTGCGTTCATAAGTAAGCTCCTAGTTTGAAAATCGTCTTTTCAAAATGAAAGTGGGGCTTTGACTTTGAGAAAACGGCTTCCAGCCAACTACGGATGCGTGGATCCCGTTGTGTCGCACGGAAAAAGTGGGGCAGGTCCGCTATTTTATGAATCGGTACCGCGGTTACATGTAAGACTCACGCAAAATCCATGCAAAACTTGCATGGGGTTATGCATATATTCTGATCGCGTTCTACGACTTGGAATGGTCGGCGCACGCCAAAGCCTGCGCGGTTGGCGCAAGCAGGCTAAGGACTTGAGGGGAGAGGTTTTGGGGTCGTCACGCGGGCAAAGTGCCGCGGGGACCCGGGAAAGCGAAGCCGGTTGTTGGCGCTCAGGCCATGGACACTGCGATAAAAGCCAGTAAGAAAATCAACACACCGCCCACGACCGGCAGCACAAAGGGAATCAGCGGAACAATGGCTTCAACCGGGTCAATAGCCTGGCCGGGTGCTTGGGAAGTAGGGGCGGACATGGGGTTCTTTCAATGCGGGATGGAAATTGCGGCTGATTCTACCGAGAAGGCCATTTTCTTGCAGGGCAGGGCTGCTGCCCTAGCCGAGTTGGGCGTCGAAGCCGGCTAGGCGCAACACTTCCAGTACCTCGGTCACATGGGCATGGCCCCGGGTCTGAACGACCAGTTCGATTTCGGCGTTTTGCACCGACAGGGTCGTAAAGGCGCGCTGGTGGTGCACCTCTTCGATATTGGCTCCGGCCTCGGCCACCGTGGCAGTGATGCGCGCCAGTGAGCCTGGCACGTCGCGTGCCCCGACGCGGATCCGCGCCAGCCGTCCGGCGCGGACCATGCCGCGCTCGATGATGGCCGCCAGCAGCAGCGGGTCGATGTTGCCGCCGCACAGCACCAGCCCGACGCGCTTGCCTTTGAAGCGTTCCGGGTATTTCAGCAGGGCCGCCAGGCCGACGGCGCCGGCGCCTTCGACCAGCGTCTTCTCCACCTCCAGCAGCATGACCAGGGCCTGCTCGATGTCGCCCTCATCCACCAGCAGCAGGTCATCCACGCGCTGGCGGATGATGTCCATGGGGAGCCGCCCGGGTGTGCCCACAGCAATGCCTTCGGCAATGCTGCTGTTGCCCTGTGGGTGGTGTGTGCCCTTTATGGCGTTGAACATGGCCGGAAAGCGCGAGGTTTGCACGCCGATAACCTCCATCTTCGGGTGCAGGGACTTGGCCACGGTGGCCATGCCGGAAATCAGGCCGCCGCCGCCGATGGCGATGATCAGCGCATCCAGATCCGGCACGTCCTGCAACATTTCCAGAGCAATGGTGCCTTGCCCGGCAGCAATGGCCTCGTCATCGTAGGGGTGGACAAAGGTGAGCAGGCGCGCCTCAGCCAGCGCGTAGGCGTGGGCTCTAGCCTCTTCCAGCGTGTCGCCGTGCAGGATGACATCGGCGCCAAAGCCGCGGGTGCGCGCGACCTTGACGCCGGGCGTGAAGCGCGGCATCACGATGACGGCGTGCAGACCCAGGCGTTGCGCGTGATAGGCCACACCCTGGGCATGGTTACCGGCGCTCATGGCGATGACGCCGCTTGTCCGTTGCTCGGGCGTCAGTTGAGCCAGTTTGTTGCAGGCGCCGCGTTCCTTGAAGGAGGCGGTGAACTGCAGGTTCTCGAACTTCAGGTACACCTGTGCGCCGGTGATGTCGGACAGGGTCTGGGAGGCCACGCAGGGTGTGCGCAACACATGGCCGTGGAGCCGTTGTGCGGCTGCAAGAATGTCGTCGTATTCAATCATCCCGCCATTGTGCTGGTTTTTCGCACCCTTGCCATTGGCCCCGGCGGAGAGGTGAATACTTCTCTATAAGACTTCCATCTTGTTGTAGTCTGCTGTATGGTGGCTCCGTACACAACTGCGCTGGAGGCGTTGAATGGCCAAGCGGTCGCTGACTCAGCCCTTGGGCGCTCACCTGATTCCCTCACCGGGCCTGCTGGAAGCGCCCGTGCTGGATCTGATGTGTTCTCACTTTGTATTGACCCTGGCGGCACGCCAGGGCTCCAGCCTGAACGTGCGCCGTGATTTCAACGGCATCGTGGGGCTGGCCGGGCGCCATCTGGTGTGGCCGGTGTCGGTGCTGTCGCGGCTGCGTGAATTTTTGGCCCGCCGTTGTGTCAGCAACGAGTTGTGGCGCGGCCACGAGGCGCTGGATGCCACCGAGTTTTTGGCCCGCCATGGTGCCTGGCGCGGTCCGTATGATGAAGCCACGCTGTACTTCTTCCTCGACGAATATGCCAAGGACCAACCGCGCGATCTGATCTCGGTGCTGAGCGTGACCGGCGAATGGTTGAGTCACTCGTTGAAGCGCCAGTCCACGCTGGTGGAAAAGAATATCAATGCCCTGGCCGGCCTGCTGCAGTTGAACAAGGCCGAGCGGGCGTTGTTGCTCTACGGCACGCTGGCCCGCTACCAGCGCGACATGCGCAGCATCCTGGTCGAATTCAAGGTCAACAACGCGCCTGAGGCCTATGCGGCGATTGCCGAGGTGGCCCACGTCAACCCGGAGCAGGTGGCCGAGGCCTTGCGTGCCGGCTCCCGCCTGGAGCGTATCGGGCTGGTGGAGAACCTGATTTCCGAGCACAACATCACCGACCTGGCTGACCTGATGAAGGTCAGCGAAAAACTGCCACCGGTGCTGATGCGCCAGTACCGCGACCAGGCCGAGCTGATGGCCGTGTTCACCCGCCTGTCCACCAAAAGCACGTTGGTGCTGGAGGACTTTGCCTTTGTGGCCGAAGACGTCCAGGTGCTGCGTACGCTGCTGGCCAATGCGGTCAGCCGGCAAGAAGTCGGCATCAATGTGTTGCTCTACGGCCCTCCAGGCACGGGCAAGACCGAGCTGGCCAAAGTGGTTGCCCAGTCGGCCGGGCTGGAACTGTTCGAGGTGGAGTACGCCGACCGCGACGGCAACTCCCTGAGTGGCCGCGACCGCTACCGCTCCCTGCAGATCGCCCAGGTCTTCCTGAAAGGCAGTGCCCAGGCAGCGCTGCTGTTTGATGAGGTGGAGGATGTGTTTCCACCGCTGTCCAGCGAAGCCGCACAGTGGATGGCGCGGGCTGAAACCAAGGTGGCGCCGGGCAACAGCAGCGTCAGCGGCAAGGCCTGGGTCAACCAGGTGCTGGAGTCCAACGTGGTCCCCACGATCTGGGTCACCAACCGCATCGAGCAGATCGACCCGGCATTCCGGCGCCGCTTTGCCTACCACCTGGAGCTTAAGTCGCCGCCGCCCGGCGCACGCGAGGAGTTGGTGCGCAAAACATTGACGGGCGTGGCCGTGTCCGACGCCTTTGTGGCCCGTTTGACCAGTAGAAAGGGGCTGACTCCGGCGCAAATCCGCACGGCCGCACGTTTTGCCGGGCTGGCCAGCGGCAACGCCGACCCGCAAGCCTCCCGCGGGCTGGAGGCCCTGATGGAGCGGCAACTCCGAAATGCGGACCAGGCACTGGGTAACCGTGCATCCGACGGCGTTCGTGCCTCGGCCAGCAGCGCCTATGACCTGGGCCTGCTGAATGTCAAAAGCCGCTTTGAGATTCCGCGCGTGGTGCAGGCGCTGCAGGCGCGGGGGCACGGAACCCTGTGCTTTTATGGGCCGCCCGGCACCGGCAAGACCGCCCTGGCCGAACACATTGCCAGCACGCTGGCCCAGCCCTTGCACATCCGCCAGGCCAGCGACCTGATGAGCAAATATGTGGGGGAAACCGAGCAGAACATGGCCGCCATGTTCCGCGAGGCCGAGACCGAAAACGCCATCCTGCTGCTGGACGAGGCCGACAGCTTTTTGCAGGACCGCCGGGGTGCCCAGCGCAGCTACGAAGTGTCCGAGGTCAATGAAATGCTGCAGGGCATGGAGCGTTTTCGCGGCATTTTCATTTGTACCACCAACCTGATGGACCGCATCGACCAGGCAGCGCTGCGCCGGTTCACCTTCAAGATCCAGTTCCAGCCGCTGACCCGGGCACAGCGGTTGGCCCTGTTTGTGACCGATGCCTGCGCCGGGGACGCAACGTGCCTGGAGCCCGCTCTGGAGCAGCGGCTGGTGAATCTGGACCAGCTCTGCGTAGGCGACTTTGCCGCCGTCAAACGCCAGGCGCTGATCCTGGACTTGAAGATGGCGCCGGACGAGTTTATGGAGCAGTTGGAGGCCGAACACCGCATCAAACCCGAGGTGCGTGAAGGACGCACCATGGGCTTTTTGCAGTAGCGTCACCTGAAGCCGCGCAAGTTTTTTCGGACCGTGTCAACCGCCGGGCGGGGTCATCCGTCTTAGGTAGAAGCGGACGCTAAAGCGGCGCCAAAGCGGTAATCCAACCGTTTGGCAGCCTGAAAAGTGTCCTTGTTTCACCATTTTGACCTGCTGATATGAACAAAGCGACGATCAAGGTACCCGAAAAAGGCACTTACCAATGGCAACTGTTTGACTACTGGTCTGACGAATTCCGTCACACCAACGCCGATCATTCCGCCTACATCGCGTTGAATTTCGCCGGCGTGCTGGACGCCTGCCGCACCAAGCTGCAGACCCTGATCCAGCACCACAGCCAGCATCTGCAGGACGCCAAGGGTGGCAAGTGCCACCGCCGGGCCATTGCCCGCCTGCAAAACACCATGTCCGGTGCGGCCATGTCATACGAAAACTGCTTCCGCCACCGCTCGGCGGCTTAAGTCAGTGACACCACGCGCAGAACCTCCTGCGCGTACGCCTCCAGCTTCTTCGCCCCAATCCCGCTGATACCCTGCAGATCGTCCAGGGTTTGTGGGGCCCGCTTGGCAATCGCCGCCAGCGTGGCATCGTGAAAGATCACATAGGCGGGCAGGTTGTGCTCCCTGGCCACCTCGGCGCGCCAAGCCTTCAGCGCCGCATAGCGCAACAACCCATCTCCATCCAGTGCAATCGGCGCCTTGATCGCCGCCGAGCCGGCACCCGAGCGCTTGGATTTGCGGCTGGCCGGGGTCGAAACCGACTCCCGTAGCTCCACTTTCGCCTCCCCGCGCAGCACGGCGCGGGACTGTTCGGTCAACTGCAGCGTGTTGAAGGCCTGCGCATCCACCGCCACGGCACCCATGGCAATCAGCTGGCGCAGCACACCGCGCAACTGGATTTCGCTGAAATCTGCGCCTATGCCAAAGGTGCTCAGGGACGCGTGGCCGTACTGGGTGACCTTTTCTGTGGCCTTGCCGCGCAGGATGTCCATCACATGGCCCGCGCCAAACGACATGCCGCTGGACTGCTGGATGCGGTAGATGGTGCTGAGCAGCTTGCGCGCCGCATCGGTACCGTCCCATACCTCGGGCGGGTTCAGGCAGTTGTCACAATTCCGGCATTTGTATTGCGGGCCGTCGCCCAACTGCTCACCAAAATACGCCAGCAGCCGCACCCGGCGGCAATCGCTGGCTTCGGCCAGGCCCAGCAGGGCGTCGAGCTTGCCGCGCAGGCCCTGCTTGAACTCCTCGCCGGCCGGGCTCTCGTCAATCATGCGGCGCTGGTTCACCACGTCCTGCAGGCCATAGGCCATCCAGGCGTAGGCCGGCAGGCCGTCGCGCCCGGCACGGCCAGTCTCCTGGTAATAGCCTTCGATGTTCTTGGGCATGTCCAGGTGGGCGACAAAGCGCACATCGGGCTTGTCGATGCCCATGCCAAAGGCAATGGTTGCCACCATGACCACTCCGTCTTCGCGCAAAAATCGGTCCTGATTCGCCTGGCGCACCCGGCTGTCCAGCCCGGCGTGGTAGGGCAGGGCGTTGATACCGGCATCCACCAGCGTCTGAGCCACGTCCTCCACCCGTTTTCGCGACTGGCAGTAGACGATGCCGGCGTCGCCCTCATGCTCGCGCTCGATGAAGCGCAGCAGTTGCTGCACGGCCTCGCGCTTTTCCACGATGGTGTAGCGGATGTTGGGGCGATCAAAGCTGCTGACAAAGGCGCGGGCGTCCTGCAGTTGCAGGCGCTCCAGAATGTCTTCGCGGGTCAGGTCATCGGCTGTGGCGGTGAGCGCCATGCGTGGCACGCCGGGAAAGCGCTCGTGCAAGACGGTCAGCGCGCGGTATTCGGGGCGGAAGTCGTGGCCCCACTGGCTGACGCAATGCGCCTCGTCAATGGCAAACAGGCTGAGTTGCTGGCGCTCAAACAGCGACTCCAGCAGCGCCAGAAAGCGCGGATTCGTCACCCGCTCGGGCGCCGCATACAACAGCGTGATGTCGCCGCGCAGCAGGCGCCGCTCCACCTGGTAGGCCTCCTCGCCACTGAGCGTGGAGTTCAAAAAGGCTGCGTCCACTCCGGCTTCGTGCAGCGCTCCCACCTGGTCATGCATCAGCGCAATCAGCGGCGAGATGACGATGGCCACGCCCAGCCCGGCCTGCTTTCGGGCAATCGCCGGAATCTGGTAGCACAGCGACTTGCCGCCACCGGTGGGCATCAGCACCAGCGCGTCGCCACCGTTGGCCACATGCCCGACGATGGCCTGCTGCGGCCCGCGAAACTGCGCGTAGCCAAACACCTCTTCCAGGATGGTGTGGCAGGTCTGGCTGGAAATGGATGAAGCGATTGCTATCAAAATAGTAGCTGTCTGCGCAGGTTTGACGAGGGCTGGGTGCCAAAAACACCCATATTGATCTGGCCGCAGGGGGTGGCACCGCCCCTATTGTCGGGCAAGTGGCATCGCGCACCGACGGCGGCCCATGGCCGGACTGAACTAAAATACGGCCATCCCAAGGAGCGCTGCAGCGGCCCGGGCCTGTTCACCACAGGTCAACATCGGTCGCCAGGCTTGGGTTTGTCAACCGCGCTCACTTGTCTGACTACATACAAGGTGAGCCGCTATCCATGAAACCCATCCATTACACCCGCGCCCAGGCCCTGCCCAGCATTCTGGCCAACCGCATTGCCATTCTCGATGGTGCCATGGGCACCATGATCCAGCGCTTCAAGCTGGGCGAGGCGCAATACCGGGGCGAGCGTTTCAAGGACTTTCCGCGCGACGTCAAGGGCAACAACGAGCTGCTCAGCATCACCCGCCCGGACGTCATCAGCGACATCCACGAGCGCTACCTGGCGGCCGGTGCCGACCTGATCGAAACCAACACCTTCGGCGCCACCACGGTGGCCCAGGCCGACTACGGCATGGAAGACCTGGCCGTGGAAATGAACCTGGCCTCGGCCCGACTGGCTCGTGCCGCCTGCGACAAGTTCTCCACCCCCGACAAGCCGCGTTTCGTGGCCGGTGCGGTTGGCCCCACGCCCAAGACCGCCAGCATCAGCCCGGATGTGAATGATCCCGGTGCCCGCAATGTGACATTTGAGGAGTTGCGCCAGGCCTATTACGAGCAAGTGCAGGCGCTGGTCGAAGGCGGCAGCGATGTGCTGCTGGTGGAAACCATATTCGACACGCTGAACGCCAAGGCTGCGCTGTTTGCGATTGACGAATACTTCGAGGCTTCGGGCGAGCGCCTGCCCATCATCATCAGCGGCACGGTGACCGACGCCTCCGGGCGCATCCTGTCCGGCCAGACCGTGACCGCCTTCTGGCACAGCGTGCGCCATGCCCAGCCGCTGGCCATCGGCCTGAACTGCGCGCTGGGTGCGGCGCTGATGCGTCCCTACATCCAGGAACTGAACCGCGTGGCGCCGGATACCTTCATCAGCTGCTACCCGAATGCCGGCCTGCCCAACCCGATGAGCGACACCGGCTTTGACGAGACGCCGGATGTGACCAGCCGGCTGGTGCGCGAGTTCGCCGCCGAGGGGCTGGTGAACATTGTGGGCGGCTGCTGCGGCACCACGCCCGACCACATTGGCGCCATCAGCCAGGCCGTGGCACCAGTGGCGGCGCGGTCGCTGCAACGCAGTTTCTTCTACAAGGAAGCGGCCTGATCGGCCTGTGGGTAGGCGGCTTTAATTCTTCCCTGGAATAGAGGGAACCAGCAGGCGGTCAATCTCCATCTGCATCGCCTTGGCCAGCTTGGCGTACAGGCGCAGCTTGCGGGCGTTGTCGCGCAAACGTTCGGCCAGGCGGGCGGAAATGGCCAGCAGCAGTTTGGAGCCAATGCGCGGCTCGTCGTTGATCAGCGCCTCGAAGGAGTCGCGCGCCAGGATGGCGCACAGCGAATCGACTCCAGTCGTGCAGGAGGCGGAGCGCGGCTCCCGGTCCACCAGGCCGACCTCGCCCACCAGGGCACCCGGCCCCAGCACGCTGATGGTCAGCGGCTCGGTACGGCTCACCGTGATGGTTTCCACCACGATTTCGCCTTCCAGCAAGAGCGCCATGAAGCCGTCATCGGCGGCGTCGCCTTCGCGGATGAATGTGGTGTCGGCGGGGATGAAGCGCGGCGTCATGTAGCCAACGACCACCCGGGCCTCGTCCAGGGTCAGGTGTATCAGCGCATTGGGCGCGGTCAACAGTTCGGCTGCCGTCTCGAAAGCGCGGGCGCGTTGCGTTTCCTGGTGTTTTTCTTCTGAGCTCATGACCGTTGTGCCCGCTGGGTTACCTGCAGAATAGCGCCGCCGCGGATAAATGAAAGCAATGGTAAACCACCGCTCCCGCCGGGCCTAGCGGTTCTCCCTTAAAATCCTGCTATCCAAGGAGCGTTGCAGCGGTGTCACACGTGGCGCCGTCAGGCTTGGATGTCCCAACGACGCTCACCTGCCCGTGTTCTTTTACAGGTGAGTTGTATGTCCCAAGCGTCCGCTATTGCTGCCCCCTTCGCCCCCATGATGCTGTCCGGTCTGGAACCGGTCACCGTCGATGGCAGTTCGCTATTTGTCAACATCGGTGAGCGCACCAACGTCACTGGCTCCAAGGCCTTTGCCCGCATGATCCTGAACGGAGACTTCGAGCAGGCCCTGGCCGTGGCGCGCCAGCAGGTCGAGAACGGCGCCCAGATCATCGACATCAACATGGACGAGGCCATGCTGGACAGCCAGGCCGCTATGGTGCGTTTCCTGAACCTGATTGCCTCCGAGCCCGATATCTCCCGCGTGCCGGTGATGATCGACTCCAGCAAGTGGAGCGTCATCGAGGCCGGCCTGCGCTGCGTGCAGGGCAAGGGCATCGTCAACTCCATCAGCATGAAGGAGGGCGTGGCCGAGTTCAAGCGCCAGGCCGCCCTGGTGCGTCGCTACGGTGCCGCAGCCGTGGTCATGGCCTTTGACGAGCAGGGTCAGGCCGATACCTACCAGCGCAAGATCGAAATCTGCGAGCGCGCCTACCGCATCTTGGTTGACGAGGTGGGCTTCCCGCCGGAAGACATCATTTTTGACCCCAACATCTTCGCCATCGCCACCGGTATTGAAGAGCACAACAACTACGCGGTCGATTTCATTGAGGCCACGCGCTGGATCAAGCAGAACCTGCCCGGCGCCAAGGTGTCGGGTGGTGTGTCCAACGTGAGCTTTTCCTTCCGTGGCAATGACCCGGTGCGCGAGGCCATCCACACCGTGTTCCTGTACCACGCGATTGCCGCGGGCATGGACATGGGCATCGTCAACGCCGGCATGGTCGGCGTCTATGACGATGTCGAGCCCCTGCTGCGCGAACGTGTGGAGGACGTGGTGCTGAACCGCCGCCCTGACGCCGGAGAGCGCCTGGTCGAAATCGCCGAGACCGCCAAGAGCGGCGCCAAGGACGAGAGCAAAAAGCTGGAGTGGCGCGGCACGGCGGATGCACCCGCGTCGGTGGGCCAGCGCCTCTCCCACGCCATGGTGCATGGCATCACCGACTTCATCACCGAGGACACCGAGGAAGCCTACCGCGCGATCCTGGCCAAAGGCGGGCGCCCGCTGCACGTCATTGAAGGTCCGCTGATGGACGGCATGAACATCGTCGGTGACCTGTTTGGCCAGGGCAAGATGTTCCTGCCCCAGGTGGTCAAGAGCGCGCGGGTCATGAAGTCCGCCGTGGCGCATCTGATCCCCTACATCGAAGAGGAAAAACGCCTGGACGAGGCCGCCGGCCGTGACGTCAAGAGCAAGGGCAAGATTGTGATTGCCACCGTCAAGGGCGATGTGCACGACATCGGCAAGAACATCGTCACCGTGGTCCTGCAGTGCAACAACTTCGACGTGGTCAACATGGGCGTGATGGTTCCCTGCCACGAGGTGCTGGCCCGCGCCAAGGTCGAGGGCGCCGACATCATTGGACTGTCGGGCCTGATCACACCCAGCCTGGAAGAAATGCAGTACGTGGCTGGTGAGATGCAGAAGGATGACTACTTCCGCCTGAAGAAGATCCCGTTGCTGATCGGCGGCGCCACCACCAGCCGCGTGCACACCGCCGTGCGCATTGCCCCGCACTACGAGGGCCCGGTGGCCTATGTGCCCGACGCTTCGCGCAGCGTGGGTGTGGCGCAAAGCCTGCTGGGCGACGGTGCCGCCCAGTTCATTGACGATCTGAACAAGGACTACGACAAGGTGCGCCACCAGCACGCCAACAAGAAGCAGACGCCGCTGTGGAGCCTGGACCGCGCCCGTGTCAACAAGACCGTGGGGGACTGGAGCGCCTACACGCCGACTGTGCCCAAATTCATTGGCCGGCGTGTTTTCAAGAACTTTGACCTGGGGGAACTG
The DNA here is from genome assembly GCA_038327925.1 of Burkholderiales bacterium. Taxonomy (GTDB): domain Bacteria; phylum Pseudomonadota; class Gammaproteobacteria; order Burkholderiales; family Burkholderiaceae_C; genus Allorhodoferax. The sequence continues at coordinate 221,793 of JBBQLM010000001.1, forward strand.
GCCCAGTACATCGACTGGGGCCCGTTCTTCCAGACCTGGGATCTGGCCGGACCGTTCCCAGCCATCCTTGACGATGCGGTCGTGGGTGCCGAGGCCAAACGTGTTTATGCGGACGGTCTGGCGATGCTGAAGAAGATTGTGGATGGCCGCTGGCTGACCGCCAACGCCGTCGTGGGTCTGTACCCGGCCAACAGCGTGGACGATGACGACATCGCCTTCTACACCGACGAGACCCGTACCAAACGGGCGCTGACCTGGTATGGCCTGCGCCAGCAGATCGATAAGCAGGTGGTGGACGGCCGGCAGATGCCCAGTCGCTGCCTGGCGGATTTTGTTGCGCCCACAGCCCCGGACTACGCCGGCATGTTCGCTGTGACCGCCGGCATTGGCGCCGACAAGCGCGCCCAGGCCTTCGAGGCGGCGCACGACGACTACTCATCCATCCTGCTCAAGTCCCTGGCCGACCGTCTGGCCGAGGCTTTTGCCGAATTGCTGCACAAGAAGGTCCGCACCGACCTGTGGGGCTATGCCGCTGCGGAAAGTCTGGGTGCGAACGACCTGATTGCCGAGAAATACCAGGGCATCCGCCCGGCGCCCGGCTACCCTGCCTGTCCGGACCACAGTGTCAAACAGGACCTGTTTGCATTGTTGCAATGCGAGGACATCGGCATGGGCGTGACCGAGAGTTTGGCCATGACGCCGGCTGCCAGCGTCAGCGGCTTCTACATTGCTCACCCGGATGCCACCTACTTCAGCGTCGGCAAGATTGGTGACGACCAGGTGCAGGACCTGGCGCGCCGCCGTGGCGTGCCGGTGGCCGAGCTGCAGCGCCTGCTGGCGCCCAATCTGTAACCGGCGGTTGCCGCCAGCGGTCGCGGTTTACTGCTGCTTACACATTGAGCGTCTTCGCCCGCACCGGACTGTGGGCCGGCAGGTGACTTGCCGCGTTAAAAGGGTTCTTTCATAAGGAAACCTCTGTCTATGTCGAACGCTTTGATCTCTTCTGCCGGTACCGCCACCACCCCATCCAGCCGCTGGCTGTGGGCCGCCGTGGGCGCTCTGGGCGCGACCACGCTGGCCATGGGTGTGGCGCTGGTGCAGATGCGGGCTGCGCCCAGCGCACCGGAATCAACCAACGCGGCCACCGTGTCAACGGTTGCCACACCGGCATCGACCGCGCAAGCCCCGTTGGAGCAAAAAACACCTGCGGCCCTCGTGAAATCTGATTCGACAGCTACCAAAAAAATAGCAAACAAGGCGACGAATGCGCCAGAGCGATCCACCCCTGCGCCCACACCCGCAAGATCGGCTGGACCTTCAACCGCACCCCCACCGGTGCTTGCGCAGACCCCGCCTCCTCTGCTCAAGGTGGTGTGCGCCCAGTGCGGCACGGTCGTGGCGGTGACCCCGGTCGAGCGGGACGGCGCCCCCAGTGGGGCCGGCGTAGTGGCCGGGGCATTGCTGGGTGGCCTGTTGGGAAACCAGGTCGGTGGAGGCACCGGCAAGACCCTTGCCACGGTCGCCGGTGCGGTGGGCGGTGGCTACGCCGGCAATACCGTCGAAAAGCGCATGAAGAAAGTGACCGTCTACCTGGTGGATGTGCGCATGGAAGACGGCTCCGGTCGCCGCGTGGAGCACTCCAGCCCGGTATCGGTGGGGGCCAGCGTCACCATCAACGGTGACACCCTGAGCCAGTAAGCCAACGCAGTCCCTTGGGCTGAGTCCCACGCCCACCCCGGCTCCGGGTGGGCGCCGCGCTAGGTAATGCCTGTGGCGCGTGCTATTATTTTTGCCTTACTCCACAAGGAACAAGCGCATGAATATGGCAGCGAGCGCGCCCAACGCGCCGGATACTCCGCGCCCGGCGCCGGGCCGACCCGAGAAACTGCGCTTGGGTGACGTGCTGGTGCAGCAGCGCCTGATTTCCCAGGAACAGTTGCAGCAGACGCTGGACTTGCAGCGCACCACCGGCAAGAAGATGGGCCGCCTGCTCATCGAGACCGGCATCATCACCGAAGAGCTGCTGGCCAACGGCTTGGCGCGCCAACTGCGCATTCCGTTCGTCAACCTCAAGACCTTTCCGTTTCGCGCCGACGTGATCAAGCTGCTGCCGGAATCGGCCGCGCGCCGTTTCAAGGCCCTGGTGCTGGAAGACAAGGGCGACACGCTGCTGGTGGCTCTGGGCGACCCGCTCGACCTGTTTGCCTTTGATGAACTGACACGCATCCTCAAGCGCAATATTTCCATCGCGGCGGTGCCCGAGAGTGGCCTGGTTCCGGCGTTCGACCGCCTGTACCGGCGTACCGAAGAAATCAGTGGTCTGGCGCGCGCGCTGGAAAAAGACCTGGGCGATGCGGTGGACTTTGGCGAACTCACCGCCACCGTGGGCCTCGAAGGCGCACCGGTGGTGCGCCTGCTGCAGTCCCTGTTTGAAGATGCCATCCAGGTGGGTGCCTCCGACGTGCATATTGAGCCGCAGGAGACCGGCTTGCAGGTGCGCGTGCGCGTGGACGGCGTGCTGCAGACCCAGACGCAGGCCGACAAGCGAATTGGTGCTGCACTGGCCCAGCGCCTGAAACTCATGGCCGGGCTGGACATTTCCGAGAAGCGCCTTCCGCAGGACGGGCGCTTCAGCGTGCGCATCAAGGACAACACCATCGATGTGCGTCTGTCCACACTGCCCACGGTGTATGGCGAATCGGCGGTGATGCGTCTGCTCAACCAGGGTGCCGGCATGCGCCGCCTGGACAGCATCGGCATGCCCGATGTGATGCTCAAGCGCTTTCGCGAGGTGCTGGGGCGCAGTGCCGGCATGGTGCTGGTGACAGGCCCTACCGGTTCCGGCAAGACCACCACGCTGTATGCGGCGCTGGCCGAGATCAATGCGGCCGAACTCAAGGTCATCACGGTGGAAGACCCCATCGAATACCGTCTGGCTGGCCTGACCCAGGTGCAGGTCAATGACAAGATCGAGCTGACCTTTTCGCGCGTGCTGCGCTCCGTGCTGCGCCAGGACCCGGACGTGGTGCTGGTCGGCGAAATGCGTGACGCCGAGACCGCCGAAATCGGCATGCGCGCCGCCATCACGGGCCACCTGGTGCTGTCCACCCTGCACACACGCGACGCCATGAGCACACCGTTCCGGCTGCTGGACATGGGTGTGCCGCCCTTCATGGTGTCCACCTCGCTGCAGGCGGTGATTGCGCAGCGTCTGGTGCGGTTGAATTGCAAGGAATGCGCCGCACCCCACATGCCCACGCCGCAAGAGCAATCCTGGCTGGACTCCATGCTCAGCACAGGCGAGACCGCCTCGCCCAAGCGCGGCATGGGCTGTTCGGCCTGCAATGGCACCGGTTACTCCGGCCGCCAGGGCGTGTACGAGTTGCTGGAAATGGATGCCGACATGACCCAGGCATCCTCCCGTTCCGACCCCGCCACCTTCATGCGCATTGCGCGCGAGCGCATGAAGGGCCAGACCATGGCATTCCATGCGCTGGAGCTGGTGCGCCAGGGCAAGACCTCGCTGGCCGAGGCCCTGCGCGTGGGCTTTGACCTGGACGAGTCGGGCGAGGAAGAATAAACCGCCATGGCAACTTTTGATTGGCGGGGCCGTAACAACCGGGGCGAAGCGGTTAATGGCCAACTGGAGGCGATGACCGAGAACGGCGTGGCCGACCAGTTGCGCGCCATCGGCGTGGTGCCGGTCCACATTGCGGCGGCTGCGGTGGTGGTCGAGGAAAAGACCGAGGGCCTGCTGGCCCGCCTGAACCGCAAACCCATCGTGGACGAAGACCTGATGATCTTCTCGCGCCAGATGTACACGTTGAACAAGGCCGGCGTGCCCATCCTGCGGGCATTTTCCGGCCTGCAGGCATCGGCTTCCAAGCCGGCCATGGTGGATTTGCTCAAGGACATTCGATCCAGTCTGGACCAGGGGCGTGAACTGTCGGCCGCCATGGCGCGCCACCAGGATCTGTTTGGTGGTTTCTACATCGCCATGATCCGCGTGGGCGAAATGACGGGGCGCCTGACCGAAGTGTTCCTGCGCCTGAATGAGCACATGGAATTTGAGCGCGACGTGCGCGAGCGCATCAAGCAGGCGATGCGCTACCCCATTTTTGTGCTGATCGCCATGGCCATTGCGATCGTGATCCTCAATATCTTTGTCATTCCGGTGTTTGCCAAGGTATTTGCCGGCTTCAACGCCGAACTGCCCCTGATCACGCGCGGGCTGCTCGGGTTTTCGGCCTGGATGCTGGCCTGGTGGCCGCTGCTGGCCGGG
>JBBQLM010000002.1:0-211335 GCA_038327925.1 Burkholderiales bacterium
CCATGTGCCAACACCGTGACACTGACCGTTGCGCCGGACACCAAGGGTGTGCCAACCTTCAACTCTGCGCCGCTACCGACTGCCAGAACCTGGTCAAACACAATCTCTTGGCCAACGTCCGCAGCAATCTGTTCTACTTTAATTTTTTCGCCAGCAGCAACCCGATATTGCTTGCCACCGGTTTTTATGACCGCGTACATGTTGACCTCTTTAATCTGACTCGACGGACGAATTTCCGCAGAGCCCAAAATTATAGCACCCTAGGCATTTCCAAGCAAATAGACCTATTTGCCGAAAATTGCGACTATAGGCTTTCTATACAATTCGGCAACTAACCAACCGCTTTACTGTCTTGCAAGCCACAACAACCGGCTCTCCAACCGGGCTCTCCATCGTCGAGCAGGACATGCTCCAGGTCGATCACGTCATCGCACGCAGACTGGACTCTGGCGTGCCCTTGGTTGGCAGCGTATCCCGCTACATCATCTCCGCTGGGGGCAAACGTCTGCGTCCGGCGCTGTTGTTGCTGTGTTGCGGGGCCTTAGGATTCAAGGGTGACCAGCGCTTCAATATGGCCGCTGTTGTGGAATTCATACATACGGCCACGCTGCTGCATGATGACGTAGTAGACGACTCGGCCCTGCGCCGCGGTAGTGCCACTGCCAATGCCAAGTTCGGCAACCCTGCCAGCGTACTGGTGGGCGACTTCCTGTACTCCCGTGCTTTCCAGATGATGGTGGACTCACAAAGCATGCGCATCATGGAAGTGCTGGCCAATGCCACCAACATCATCGCCGAAGGCGAAGTGATGCAGCTGATGAACATGCACAACGCCGGGCTCGACGAAGCCGGTTACCTGCAGGTGATCCGCTCCAAGACAGCTAAACTCTTTGAGGCCAGCGCCCGCGTTGGCGCCATCCTGTCCAATGCCACCGCCGCACTGGAAGAATCCTGTGCGGAATACGGTCAAGCACTAGGAACAGCTTTTCAGGTAATTGACGATGTACTCGATTACACCGGCGATGCAGTCGTCATGGGCAAGAATCTGGGCGATGACTTGCGCGAAGGCAAGGCTACGCTGCCACTGATTGCGGCCATGCAACGTGGCTCCCAGACCGAGCGCGAAACTATCCAGAACGCCATTGAAACAGGCAATGTCTCCATGCTGGACGCAGTCATTACCATCGTGAAGAAGACCGGTTCCCTAGAAGTCGCACGGCACGCTGCACAGCAGGAAGCCAAGCGTGCCATAGCTGCCGCACAACGTCTGCCCGCCGGGCCGCACACCGACTGTTTGATACAATTGGCGTCGCAATTGTTGGACAGAAATCACTGACCGCCTCGCTGGTCAGCCATGTCAAACGGGGTGTAGCTTAGTCTGGTAAAGCGCTACGTTCGGGACGTAGAGACCGGAGGTTCGAATCCTCTCACCCCGACCAAATTCATTTCTTCATCAAGACATTGCAGAAGCTTTAGCCACCATAGCTCTGTCGCTTGTTTTCACATCATCAGCAAACTACGTTTTCTGATGACACACGGCGCCCAAATAAATACCTTCATATCCACGAATCTGGAAGAGTACTGTCTCGGAAACTCGATCTAGCCAGCCGAACCCGCTATCTACGATTTGCTCTCTGGGCACCGCAATGGGTGAGCGTTTCCGTCGCCTACCCGGCCATAAGTGTCCTCGAGACGCACGATGTCGTCCTCGCCCAAATAAGAGCCGGACTGCACTTCAATAATCTCCAGCGGCACCTTGCCGGGGTTGCGCAGGCGGTGCACCTGGCCTAGGGGGATGTAGGTGCTCTGGTTTTCACTGAGCAGGATGACCTTATCGCCGTTGGTGACCTCCGCCGTGCCGCTAACGACAACCCAGTGCTCAGCGCGATGGTGGTGCATTTGCAGGCTGAGGGTGGCACCGGGTTTGACCACAATGCGTTTGACCTGGAAGCGTTCGCCCTGATCCACGCTGTCATACGTGCCCCAGGGTCGGGCGACGTGGCGGTGGTTTTGCGCCTGGGGCACGCCGGCCGCTTCCAGTTGGGCCACCACGGTCTTGACCTGTTCGGCGTGGGCGGCGTCGGCCACAAGCACGGCGTCAACTGTATCAACAATGAGCAGGTTGCTGGTGCCCAGCGCAACCACCGGGCGGTGCGGTGCGTGGATGAAGGTGTTGAAGGCTTGCACGGTGTGGGCCTGGCCGTGTAGACGATTGCCGCTGGCGTCGGGCGCGGTGAGTTCGGCTACTGCGTTCCAGCTGCCCACGTCGCTCCACGCGGCGGCAAAGGGGACCACGGCAACGTTCGCGGCTTTTTCCATGACAGCGTAGTCAATGCTCTCGGAGCGGCAGGTGGCAAAGGCGTCCTTGCCCAGGCGGCGGAAGTCGCCATCGGCTATCTGCGCGGCCACGGCTTGCTGGCAAGATGCCACTATGTCGGGAGCACTGCTCTGCAGGGCCGCCAGCAGGGTGCTGGCCTGGATGAGGAAGATACCGGCATTCCAGAAGTGGCCTCCGGCCAACAGCAGTTCTTGCGCACGGACGGCGTTGGGTTTTTCAATGAAGCGCTGCACGGCATGCGCCGCGCCCTGCCCGACCAATGCTGCCCCCTGCTGGATGTAGCCGTAGGCGGTGCTGGGAAAAGAGGGGTGCACGCCAAATGTAACGATCGAGCCGGCACGAGCTGCGGCGCAGCCTGCTCGAATGGTGGCGGCGAAGGCCTGCGCATCCGGAATGTGATGGTCTGCGGGCAAAAACAGCAACAAAGCGTCGGACTGTGCATTCAACGCGGCGGAGGCCATCGCGGCGGCTGTGTTGCGCGCCACGGGCTCCAGCAGGATAGTGCTTTGCACGCCTGCGGCCAAGGCGCACTCCTGCACCAGAAAGCGGTGTTCTTCGGAGGCCACGATGAGCTGCCGGGTGTTGAAAAGTGCAGCCCGCTCAAGCGTGAGTTGTAGCAGACTCTTGCCTTTTAGCAGAGGCACGAACTGTTTTGGCAGCGCCTTACGTGACAGTGGCCACAACCGGGTGCCACTACCGCCACACAGGATGACGGGAATGATGGTGTCTGGCGCTGGTCGCTCTACCGAACTCATGAAACTACCCCAAAAGGCAAACGTCGCACAGAGTATCACAGGTCATAGACAGCATCACTCCTGTAATGCGCAGTTGGACTGCCACTACGAAGCGATTTTGCAAGGTCAAGTGTATAAATTATGGTTTCAGGGCCAAGCACGCGTTTCTAGCTCGCGGCTTTTCGTTTACATTGACTGCGCAATCAGCGATGATGCACGAACTATTTTTACAACGTCCAAATTTATTGGTTCATGGCCACCGTCGACCCCCTACAGCGCGAGACACCTACCATTGCCCTCCCGGGCCTTGGGAGGGCCCTAATTACTGCGGGCAAATTGGGGCAAAAGTCTGCGGAAGACATCTACAGGAAGGCGCTGTCCAGCAAGAGCAGCTTTATTGCCGAATTGGTTGGATCAGGGGCGGTCTCGGCGTCTGATTTGGCGCACACACTGAGCGCCGCCTTTGCGGCCCCGCTGCTGGATCTGAACGCGATTGACACCAACCGGCTGCCAAAGGGTCTGCTCGACGGCAAGATTTGCAGCGACTACCGCGTGGTGGTTCTGAGCAAGCGCAGCAACCGGCTGATTGTGGCGACCGCCGACCCGTCGGACCAGGCAGCGGCAGAGAAGATCAAATTTTCGACCCAGATGGGCGTTGACTGGGTGATTGCGGAGTACGACAAGCTCTCCAAGCTGGTGGACGCCAATGCCACCACGGCCACCGAGGCCATGGAAGACATCATCGGGGGCGATTTCGAGTTTGACGAATCGGCCGCCGAGGCGATCATCGACAATGACAAGCCCAATTCGTCCGAGGTGGAAGACGCTCCGGTCGTTCGCTTCCTGCACAAGATGCTGATGGATGCGTTCAGCATGCGGGCGTCCGATTTGCATTTCGAACCCTACGAGCACAATTACCGGGTGCGTTTTCGCATTGATGGTGAATTGCGAGAGATTGCCTCCCCCCCCATTGCGATCAAGGACAAACTGGCCTCGCGGATCAAGGTGATCTCGCGCATGGACATTTCCGAGAAGCGGGTTCCGCAGGATGGCCGGATGAAGTTGAAAGTCGGCCCGGATCGGGTGATTGACTTCCGGGTCAGCACCTTGCCGACCCTGTTTGGTGAAAAAATCGTGATCCGTATCTTGGATCCGAGCAGCGCCAAGTTGGGGATCGACGCGCTGGGTTACGAGCCGGAGGAAAAGGAGCGCCTGCTCAAAGCCATTGGCCGACCCTACGGCATGATTTTGGTGACCGGCCCAACTGGCTCCGGCAAGACCGTGTCGCTGTATACCTGCCTGAACTTGCTCAACCAGCCCGGGGTGAATATTGCAACGGCAGAAGACCCGTCGGAAATCAACTTGCCCGGCGTCAACCAGGTCAATGTCAATGAAAAGGCTGGGCTGACCTTTGCGGCGGCGCTGAAATCCTTCTTGCGCCAGGACCCCGACATTATCATGGTCGGCGAAATTCGCGACCTGGAGACGGCAGATATCTCGATCAAGGCAGCCCAGACCGGGCACTTGGTGCTGTCCACTCTGCACACCAACGACGCACCTGCGACGCTGACACGGATGCGCAACATGGGCATTGCCGCGTTCAACATTGCTTCCAGCGTGATCCTGATTACCGCTCAGCGCCTGGCCAGACGCCTGTGCCCAAACTGCAAGACCCCGGTGGAAATACCACGCGCAGCGCTGATCAATGCGGGTTTCAAGGAAGCTGATCTGGAAGGCAACTGGAAGCCTTACAAAGCCGTAGGCTGCTCCGCGTGCAACAACGGATACAAGGGACGTGTGGGCATTTACCAGGTCATGCCCATCAGCGAGGAAATTCAGCGGATCATCCTGCGTGACGGCAGTTCCCTGGACATTGCAGCACAGGCTGAAAAAGAGGGGGTTCGCTCCTTGCGACAATCGGGTCTCAACAAAGTCAAATTGGGCATGACTTCGCTGGAAGAAGTACTTGCCGTGACCAACGAATAACAAGAATACTGGAGGAATTCAATGGCAACTGCCAAGACGGCTGACAGCAAAGACGCTGTTTTTGAATGGGAAGGCAAAGATCGTAACGGCAAGCAAGTGCGGGGAGAAATCCGGGCCGCAGGAGAAAACCAGGTCAAGGCGTCACTGAGACGTCAAGGCGTCACACCCACCAAGATCAAGAAACGGCGCATGAGTGCGGGCACGTCGATCAAGGCCAAGGAGCTTGCCATCTTCACCCGGCAACTTGCAACCATGATGAAGGCAGGTGTCCCTTTGCTTCAGGCATTTGACATTGTTGGCCGGGGCAACCCCAATCCCCGCGTCACCAAGCTGCTGAACGACATCCGCACCGACGTGGAGACTGGTACTTCGCTGAGCACGGCATTCCGGAAGTTCCCACTGTACTTTGACAACCTGTACTGCAACTTGGTGGAAGCCGGCGAATCTGCGGGTATCTTGGATCAGCTGTTGGACCGGCTTGCGGTGTACATGGAGAAAACCGAGGCTATCAAGTCCAAAATCAAGTCGGCGTTGATGTATCCCATCTCCGTGTTGATCGTGGCCTTTGTGGTGGTCGCGGTGATCATGATTTTCGTGATCCCATCGTTTAAAGAAGTGTTCAAATCGTTCGGCGGTGAACTGCCCATGCCGACATTGGTGGTCATTGCGATGAGTGAGTTCTTTATCCAATACTGGTATCTGATATTCGGCGGACTAGGTGGAGGTTTCTATTTTTTCATGCAGGCCTGGCAGCGCAACAAGAAGATGCAGGCTTTCATGGACCGTGTCCTCTTGAAGTTGCCCATCTTTGGTGTGCTGGTTGAAAAATCCTGTATTGCACGCTGGACCCGGACGCTGTCAACCATGTTTGCGGCGGGTGTTCCGTTGGTGGAAGCCCTGGATTCAGTGGGCGGCGCCGCCGGCAACAGCGTGTTTACCGATGCGACCATCAAGATTCAGCAGGAAGTGTCCACCGGAACCGCGCTGACCGCTGCGATGACAAACGCCAATTTGTTTCCATCGATGGTTCTGCAGATGTGCGCCATTGGCGAAGAGTCTGGCTCCATTGACCACATGCTGGGCAAGGCGGCGGATTTCTACGAAGCCGAGGTGGATGATATGGTTGCCGGTATCTCCAGCCTGATGGAACCCATCATCATCGTGATCCTGGGCACCATCATTGGTGGCATTGTGGTTGCCATGTACCTGCCCATCTTCAAACTGGGACAAGTGGTTTGATGCCGATGGAGTTGCGCTGGCTGGAGACATCGATCATCTCTGTGCTGGGACTACTGATCGGTAGCTTTTTGAATGTCGTCATCTATCGCCTGCCTAAAATGATGGAGCGGCAATGGGCAGCGGAATGTGCCGAATTGTCAGGCAAGGCGCTGGAGGCTGCTGAACCGTTCAACCTGATGATCCCCCGGTCACGCTGCCCCCAGTGTGCGCACGCGATACGCTGGTACGAGAATATTCCGGTCATCAGCTACCTGTTCTTGCGGGGGCGTTGCTCCGAGTGCAAAACACCCATCAGCGTGCGCTACCCTCTGGTTGAATTGGCGACAGGCACACTGTTCTTCTTCTGTGCCTGGCGCTGGGGTGCATCGTCAACGGGCTTGCTCTGGTGCGTGTTCTGCGCAGCCCTGCTGTCACTTGCTCTCATCGATTGGGATACGACGCTGTTGCCCGATGACCTGACGCTGCCGTTGTTGTGGCTGGGCCTGATTGCAGCAGCCATGAAATGGATACCGGTGGATTTGAACTCCTCCTTGTGGGGCGCCGTTGCTGGCTATCTCTCACTGTGGTCTGTCTACTGGGCGTTCAAGCTGGTGACGGGCAAGGAAGGCATGGGTTTCGGCGACTTCAAGCTGTTTGCCGCACTGGGCGCATGGTTTGGCTGGCAGACGCTGATTCCCATCATTCTGCTGGCCTCGGTCATCGGCGCAATCGTGGGCATCGCCATGAAGTTCAGCACCGGCTTGCGTGAAGGGGGCTATGTGCCGTTTGGCCCCTTTCTCGCCGGAGCTGGTTTCTCTGCTCTTTTTCTAGGCCCCACCGCCCTTCGGCAAGCGGTCGGTCTGTAAAGTGGCAACTGCAGCGCAACGCCTGGGCATCACCGGTGGAATCGGCAGTGGCAAGAGCACTGTTGCCAATCTGCTGGCGGGTTTGGGGGCCTGTGTCATCGACGCAGATGCCATTTCACGCGCCGCAACAGGCGTGGGCGGTGCGGCCATTCCGGCAATTCTGGCAACCTTTGGCAAGGCCCTGTTGACGTCCGAAGGGGCATTGGACCGCGAACAGATGCGCGCTCTGGTCTACTCCAATCCTGGCGCAAAAAGACAGTTGGAAGGAATCGTCCACCCACTGGTTGGCCAGTCCATTGCACAACAAGCACAAGACGCCGAGCAAAAAGGCGCGCCCTGCATTGTGTTTGACATCCCGCTGTTGGTGGAGTCAGCGCACTGGCGCCAATCCTTGCACCGCATCCTGGTAGTGGACTGCACCGAAGAGACCCAAGTTGCCCGCGTCGTGGCACGCAACGCGCTGAATCCGGCTGATGTGAAGAAAATTATTGCGGCCCAAGCCCCGCGAGCCCAGCGCCTGGTGGCGGCCGATTGGGTGCTATTCAACGACGGAATCACCCTCAACCATCTTGCGCAGTGCGCGCATGAAATAGGCAGCCAGTTCGGGCTATGATTCGGCCACCGGAAATATCAGCGTGATCCTATACGAATACCCCTTCAACGAGCGAATTCGCACCTATTTGCGTCTGGAGCACCTGTTCCTGCGCTTGTCTGAACTGGTGTCGCGCGAAGATCCTCTAGATCACCATTTCGCGATTGCCACCATGTTTGAGGTGATGGACGTGGGTGCGCGCGCGGATCTGAAGTCCGATGTGCTCAAGGACCTCGACAAACAAAAGCAGATTTTGAATGGCTACCGGGGCAACCCAGCTATTGCCGAAGGGGTGCTTGACAACATCATCCATAAACTGGAAGCATGCTTTGGCGCGCTCAATGCGCAGCCCGGCAAGGCTGGCCAGGCGCTGACCGAGAATGACTGGCTAATGAGCATCCGCAGCCGGGTGGGCATTCCCGGTGGAACCTGTGAATTTGACCTACCAGCGTACTTCGCCTGGCAGCACCGCAGCGTCGCCGCGCGGCAGGCAGACCTGCAGCGCTGGGCCTCCACTTTGGCCCCCTTGGCCGAGTCCATTCACCTGCTGCTGAAGTTGTTGCGCGACTCCGGCTCGCCTCAAAAAGTTATCGCAGTGGCCGGACAGTTTCAGCAGAATTTGCCGCAGGGTCGCACATTTCAACTGCTGCGGCTCTCATTGAGAGAAGACCTGAACCTGATTCCAGAAATCAGCGGCAACCGGCTGATGGTATCAATCCGGCTGATGCACCACGCCGAAGACGACCGCCTGCACACCGCCAACGAAGACGGAGCCTTTGAGCTGACGCTCTGCTCCTGATTCAGCAGGCACATGAACATGGACCCCATTGACGACAGTGGTTCGCACACTCCCGTGGCGCAACGGCTGGTGCGCTGCCCCAACTGCGGTGGCGACAGCGTGTACGCTGCCTCCAACCCCGCCAGACCGTTCTGTAGCGAGCGCTGCAAGAATATGGATTTGGGTGCCTGGGCCAGCGAGAGTTTCCGTGTCGCAGCCAACCCGCAAGCGGGGGATCCGGATTTGGATGACACCGACCTGCAATAGAACGCAAGCCAAGTACTTAGTAGCCAAATAGGCCAATAGCCCTCTAACTTACTACGTTGTTTGCTACCAAATATGTAGCACCCTCAAACATACGTTCCAGTGCGAGCCATTGCAGAACTGGGACGGTTCCAGGGAGAACCGGGGTCATCTGGACTGGGAGCTGCTCCCACGAATAGGATTGTGCCTCCCGCATTTCCAGGGCTCCCGACCATTGGAAGACCTTGCAAAAGTGCAGGCGTACCAAGGCGTGGGGGTAGTCAACCAGCTCAATCTTCCACGGATGCACCGCCCCAATCTGGATACCCAATTCTTCCTGCAGTTCGCGCGCAAGGGCCTGCGCCACAGACTCTCCTGCCTCCAATTTTCCACCTGGGAACTCCCAGTACCCCGCATAGGGCTTGCCATGTGGTCGGGAAGTCAGGAGAAAGCGTCCGTCGGGCTGTATCAGGACACCAACGGCCACGTCGACCGCGCTTCGGTCCGTGCCGCCCTGACGCGTGGTTTGGGGGTCGGCTACGAGCGGAGCGCTAGAGGTCATGGTGCCGTGGCGTGGCGCCCGGCGAAATCCCGGGCGAATTGCCAGGCCACACGCCCACTGCGAGAACCGCGCTCCAGCGCCCAGACCAGAGCTTCCGCTCGGGCATCTACGATCCGGGCCGCGTCAACGCCCAGCGCTGAGAGCCATTGGGCAACGATTTGCAGGTACTCGTCCTGGCTGAATGGGTAGAAGCTGACCCACAGGCCAAAGCGTTCCGACAGGGAGATTTTTTCTTCCACCACCTCACCCGGATGCACTTCACCATCGGGAGTATGGGTGTAGCTCAGGTTTTCGGCCATGTACTCGGGCAGCAGGTGGCGCCGGTTACTGGTGGCATAGATGAGCACATTGGGAGTGGCCGCAGCCACTGAGCCGTCCAGCACGGACTTCAATGCCTTGTAGCCCGGCTCGCCTTCGTCAAAACTCAGGTCATCGCAGAAAACAATGAATTTTTCGGGCCGTTGTGCCACCAGTTCGACGATATCGGGCAAGTCCACCAGTTCGGCCTTGTCCACCTCGATCAGGCGCAGTCCCTGGTCTGCAAACGCGTGCAGACAGGCCCGTATCAGGGACGACTTGCCAGTTCCGCGAGAACCCGTCAGCAGTACATTGTTGGCCGGCAAGCCACGCACGAACTGCTCGGTGTTGCGCCGGATCTTGTCTTTCTGGACGTCAATTTCCTGCAGGTCATCCAGCCGCATCGCGCCAATGTGGGCGATGGGGGCAATCACGCCCTGCCCTGAACTGCGTCGACGGTAGCGAAAGGCAATCGACTGGCTCCAGTCCGGCTGCACCAGCGCGTGAGGCAAGGCGGCCTCAATGCGCTCCATGAGCAGTTCAGCCCGCGCCAGAAACGCGATCAGGGGCTCAGTCATGGCTCAGGAGCGGTAGTCTGCGTTGATGGTCACGTAGTCGTGGCTCAAATCACAGGTCCAGACCGTTTCAACGGCGGTACCCCGGCCCAGACCGACCCGCACGGTGATCTCGCTTTGGCGCATGACCCGTTGACCGTCCTCTTCACGGTAGGCTGGATTGCGCCCCCCCTGGGTTGCCACGTGAACATCGTCGAGAAACAGCTCTATGAAACTCTGGTCCAGATCGCCAATACCTGCGTAGCCCACCGCCGCCAGAATACGCCCCAGATTGGGGTCGCTGGCAAAGAAGGCTGTTTTGACCAGCGGGGAATGGGCAATGGCATAGGCCACCTTGCGGCATTCGGCGCTGTCACGGCCACCTTCGACCTGAATGGCGATGAACTTGGTGGCGCCTTCGCCGTCACGCACAATGGCCTGTGCCAGCTTGCGGGCCACATCCAGCATGGCGGCCTTCAGTGCCTGCCCATCCGCACTATCCAGCGCTGTGATTGCTGCGTGACCCGCCTTGTTGGACGCAATCACCACCAGTGAGTCATTGGTCGATGTATCACCATCCACCGTCACCCGATTGAAGGAGCCCTCGGCTAGTTCCAGGGCCAGTTGCTGCATCACTGATGGGTGCACGCAGGCGTCGGTCGCGATGAAGCCAAGCATGGTCGCCATATTGGGACGGATCATGCCGGCACCTTTGCTGATGCCAGTAACGTGAACAGGCCGCCCCCCAATGCTGACCTTTACTCCAAAGGCCTTGGGGACCGTATCCGTGGTCATGATGCCTTCAGCCGCGCGCATCCAGTTGCCCGGTTGGGCGTCGGCGACGGCGGCAGCCAGACCCGCTTCAATGCGGTCATTGGGCAGCGGCTCCATGATCACACCGGTGGAAAATGGCAGGATTTGCTGCTCGCTAACACCTAAGCGCTGCGCCAGTGCCAAACAGGTGCTGCGCGCCCGCGCCAGGCCGTCGGCTCCCGTGCCTGCATTGGCATTGCCGGTGTTGATGAGCATGGCACGCACGCCTCGGCCCGCCTGAAGATGCTCGCGACAAATCTGCACGGGTGCAGCGCAAAACCGGTTGGTTGTAAAAACGCCTGCTACCGATGCACCTTCATCCAGCAACACCACGGTCAGGTCTTTGCGCCCCACTTTGCGCACGCCAGCTTCGGTCACGCCGATGCGCACGCCGGCAATCGGGAATAGTGTGTCTGGATCAGGAAGAGGAAGATTAACTGGCATTGCTGTCTCTCTGGCAAATTAGGCAAGTTTTCCGTGGCAGTGCTTGTATTTTTTGCCGCTGCCGCAGGGACACTGGTCGTTGCGACCAACCCGCAGGAATGGATCCGCACCTGATGCCGCCTTAGCTTGGACAGTCTCAGGATCCACCACGGTTTGCACCTCGCCCGTCTCGGTCGGTGCGCTGTAGGTGACGTTTGCAATACTCTCGCCACGGCTTTCCATGGCATCCGCAGCCTCTTCGAGTTGCTCGCTAGACTGAACCTTGACAGTCATTAGCACCTTGGTCACTTCGTTCTTCACTGAATCCAGCAGTTGGCCAAACAACTCAAACGCTTCGCGCTTGTACTCCTGCTTGGGCTGCTTTTGCGCGTAACCCCGCAGGTGAATGCCCTGGCGCAAATAGTCCAGTGAACTCAGATGGTCGCGCCAATGGGTGTCGATGCTCTGCAGCAGCACCATGCGCTCAAACTGCGTGAAATTCTCCAAGCCAACCAGTTCCACCTTGGCATTGAATGCGGCATCCGCAGCCGTGGCCACGGAATGCAAAAGGTCCTCGTCGGTAATGGCGCTGGCTTCCTGAACCTGCTTCTGCAGATCCAGACCAATTTGCCATTCGTCAGTCAGTACCTTTTGCAGGCTGGCGATATCCCACTGCTCTTCAACGGATTCGACGGGAATGTACTGGCGCACCAGGTCTGTGAAACAGCCTTCGCGCAGGGATGCGATCTGCGCACTCAAATCCTGCGCATCCAGAATCGCATTGCGCTGCTGGTAAATCACCTTGCGCTGGTCGTTGGACACATCATCGTATTCCAGCAATTGTTTGCGCATATCAAAATTGCGGGCCTCAACCTTACGCTGTGCGCTCTCGATGCTGCGGGTCACGATGCCGGCTTCAATGGCCTCGCCCTCGGGCATTTTCAGACGGTCCATGATGGCCTTCACCCGGTCGCCGGCAAAGATGCGCATCAGCGAATCGTCGAGGCTCAGGTAAAAACGGGATGATCCGGGGTCACCCTGACGGCCAGAACGGCCGCGCAACTGGTTGTCGATGCGGCGGGACTCGTGGCGTTCTGTGGCGATGATGCGCAGACCGCCCAGGGCCTTCACCTGCTCGTGGTCGATCGACCATTGCGCACGAATTGCATCGATCTGCTTTTGCTTCTCTGTGGCATCCAGGGATTCATCGGCCTCGATGGCCTCAATCGTTTTGCCAATGCTGCCACCCAGGACAATGTCCGTACCGCGGCCAGCCATATTGGTGGCAATGGTGATCATCGTGGCGCGACCTGCCTGGGCAACGATGTCTGCCTCCCGTGCATGCTGTTTGGCGTTGAGCACCTGATGGGGCAGTTTTTCCTGATCCAGCAACTGGGCAATGATTTCCGAATTCTCAATCGACGTGGTGCCCACCAGCACCGGCTGGCCACGTTCATGGCACTCCCGAATATCCGCGATGGCCGCGTTATATTTCTCGCGCGTCGTCTTGTAGATGCGGTCGAGTTGATCCTCGCGGCGGCTCACGCGATTGGGCGGAATGACAATGGTCTCCAGACCATAGATTTCCTGGAACTCATACGCCTCGGTATCAGCGGTACCAGTCATGCCGGCCAGCTTTCCATACAGGCGGAAATAGTTCTGGAAAGTAATCGATGCCAGTGTCTGATTCTCAGCCTGAATGGCCACGCCTTCCTTGGCCTCCACCGCCTGGTGTAGGCCATCGCTCCAGCGGCGGCCGGTCATCAACCGTCCGGTGAACTCATCCACAATGACAATCTCGCCCTGTTGCACCACATAGTGCTGGTCGCGGTGGTACAGGTTGTTAGCCCGCAGCGCCGCATAGAGGTGATGGACCAGTGTGATATTGGCAGGGTCATACAGGGATGCACCGGCGGGGATGAGCCCCATCTCGGCAAAGATGCGCTCGGCGCTTTCATGCCCCTGCTCTGTCAGAAAAACCTGGTGACTCTTCTCGTCCAGCGTGAAGTCACCTGGCTTGGTGACACCTTCACCGGTTCGGGGGTCCGCTTCCCCTTCCTGGCGCTGCAACAGAGGGGCGGCCTTGTTGATGGCCAGATACATGTCAGTGTGGTCTTCGGCCTGTCCACTGATGATCAACGGCGTACGCGCCTCGTCAATCAGGATGGAGTCCACCTCGTCGACGATGGCGTAGTTCAGCCCCTTTTGAACCCGGTCTCCTGACTCGTACACCATGTTGTCACGCAGGTAGTCGAACCCGAATTCATTATTGGTGCCGTAGGTGATGTCCGCCCGGTAGGCTGCCTGCTTTTCCTCGCGCGGCATCTGTGGCAGGTTGACGCCGACCGTCAGCCCCAGGAAGTTGTAGAGGCGACCCATCCATTGGGCATCACGGCTGGCCAGGTAGTCATTCACCGTCACCACATGCACACCATTGCCCGTCAGCGCATTGAGGTAGACAGGTAGAGTGGCGGTCAGGGTTTTACCTTCGCCCGTTCCCATTTCGGAAATCTTGCCGAAGTGCAGCGACATCCCACCTAGCAACTGCACATCAAAGTGCCGCATTTTCATGACCCGCTTGGAGCCTTCACGCACCACGGCAAAGGCTTCCGGCAGTAACGAATCGAGAGACTCGCCCTTGGCAACCCGGTCCTTGAATTCCTGCGTCTTTGCCTTCAGGGCCTCATCCGAGAGCTTTTCGTACTGGGGCTCCAGCGCATTGATGCGGGTCACTCCGGTGCGATATTGCTTGAGCAGGCGGTCATTGCGACTGCCGAAGATTTTGGTAAGGATATTGATGGCCATGAATGCAAGACTGGCCTGGACCCACCATGGGTTCGCAGCGCAGCGCAGTCCTTTTTCTAATCAGGATGAAGTGGGGATGTTCTGGTGAAATGCAACCACTGTGACGTGGTCAGCCTGACACCGAGAAAACCAAAGCGCTGATTTTAGCGTTGCGCGGAAGCGCCCCCGGCCAATTCGCTTTTCGGTGCAGGGGTTGCGGAAGGGATCGCTGATTTGTTCTGCGCCAATTGCGTGGCTCCGAGGTTACGCCCAGCGTTAAGAAACTTCTGGGGATCCTGCGGAATTCCCTGGACCAACACCTCAAAATGCAGGTGTGGCCCGGTAGAACGTCCGGTATTGCCCACCTCAGCGATCTTTTGACCGCGCTTGATCAGGTCCCCTTTCTTCACCATCACTTTTGACGTGTGGGCGTAGCGGGAGATGAGGTCATTTCCATGATCCACCTCGATCATGTTGCCGTATTCAGCCTGGTATTCCTGTGTCACTACAACGCCACCAGCGGCAGCATATATGGGTGTTCCGGGTGTGGCGGGAAAATCCAGTCCTGTATGCAACGCAGACCGCCCGGTGATCGGGTCAATGCGCCAGCCAAACATGGACCCCAGATTGGCGTTGGGTACGGGAGTCTGGGTGGGAACCATCATCTTCTTGATTTTTTGCTCAAAAAGCCGTGACTCGAGCACAGTCATCAGGTCGGTGCGCTGAGCCGCCACCTGGTCCAGTTCCTGCAAGGTCGCCTCCAGTTCCAGCATGGTCAGATCGCGACCGGCGACCAGCTTGCCACCTTGTCCCGGCCTGGTCTTGATGTCCGCCGGGTTCACGCCGGCAAGACCGGACACGCGCTCCCCGAGTGATTCCAATTGCAGCAACTTGGCCTGCATTTCGCCCAATTTGCGTGCCATGACCTCGATGTTTTCCCGCATGAACCGGTCCTGTTGCGCGACTTCGTCCTTTACGACAAGACGGACAAGCGTGCCAATGACTGGCCATCCTTCTTTGGCGCCTTTGAGGAAGACCCAATGGTACAGACCGGCTGAAATCAGCATCAATGCCATGGATGCCGCGAGAATTGCCAAGAGAAGTTTGGAGCCACTCAGATGAAAAGCACGGCTCTTGATCAGCCACGCATCCGTGATAATCAACTGCATTCAGAATCCCTTCGCATCTAAGGTCATGAGCCGTCGCAACCATTCCTACACGCTACTGCAAGCCACGCAGGACTCGCCGACGCTTGCGCGCCTGACAGGACTTGTTGCTGAATCGGCTGCCCGGCTTCAATCGATTGAAGCACTTATTCCCGTTGCTTTGCGGTCAGCTGTACGGGCGGGTCCTATTGAGGGCACTGTCTGGTGCCTGATTCTGAACAACAATGCCATTGCCGCGAAAATTCGCCAACTCCTGCCAGCCTTTGAATCCCATCTGCGGGCCAAGGGCTGGGACGTAACTGCGATCCGTTTGAAGGTGCAAACGCCCGGCGTTTCTTCCTGAGTTGCCAAATAGGCGTAAATGGTGCCGCTTGTCGGATTCGAACTGACGACCTACCGCTTACAAGGCGGTTGCTCTACCAACTGAGCTAAAGCGGCACGTCTTCTATTCTACATCAGCCAACAGGCCAAAAGCCGCGCAAATTGTCACTTGATTCGGGTTAAAGCGGGTTTTCCACCTGATGGCGGCCGTGGCGTCTTAGGTCCGCTTTCTGGTGGAACGCTGGCCACAGGGGTCAAAACACCAGTTTTATTCTCGACCGGAGTTGACTCTGCAGCCTCCGCCGAACTTGCCAGCATGGGGAATGCCATACCTTGTCCGTTTTCACGCGCATAGATGGCAACCACACGGTCTACCGGTACAAAAATGTCCCGCGCCACACCACCGAATCGGCCTTTGAATTCGATGTACTCGTTACCCATATTAAGCGAGCTGGTCGCATCAAAACTGATGTTCAACACGATCTCGCCATCTGTCACATACTCATTGGGCACGCGCACCGTCTCATCGATGAGCACTGCAATGAACGGGGTGAGTCCATTGTCGGTGCACCACTCGTAAATGGCGCGGATGAGATACGGGCGAGTTGAACTGGAGTCAGCGGCGTCAAGCATAGGAGCGTCGCAAATTTACTTGCGCATCACTTTTTCAGACGGCGTCAATGCTTCAATATAGGCAGGACGCGAGAAAATGCGCTCCGCGTACTTCAGCAGCGGTGCAGCATTCTTGCTCAGATCAATGCCGTAAAAATCCAGGCGCCAGAGCAGCGGCGCAATGGCCACATCCAACATGGAAAAATTGTCACCCAACATGTACTTGTTCTTCAGAAAAACAGGTGCCAGCTGGGTCAAACGGTCCCGAATATGGGCACGGGCTTTTTCCAAGGCCTTTTCGTTACCCTTGGCGCTGCGCGCCTCCAAGGTCGACACGTGAACAAATAGTTCCTTCTCAAAATTGAGCAGAAACAGGCGTACACGGGCACGGTCTACCGGGTCTCCGGGCATCAGCTGGGGATGCGGGAAACGCTCGTCAATGTACTCGTTGATGATGTTGGACTCGTACAGGATCAGGTCACGCTCAACCAGAATCGGCACTTGTCCATACGGATTCATCACACTGATGTCTTCAGGCTTGTTGTACAAGTCGACATCGCGAATCTCGAAGTCCATGCCTTTTTCAAACAGGACAAAGCGGCAGCGGTGAGAAAACGGGCAGGTTGTTCCTGAATACAGCACCATCATGGCGATTGACTCCTAAAAATTAAAAAGAGTGGGTTGCCATTGCCAACCCACTCCGAAACCATTGAGTGCCATCCAGAAGATGCCACCGGGTTCGCAAAAAAGTCCGCGTTACTTGACGTCTTTCCAGTACGCAGCGTTCAGGCGCCAAGCAATCAGCGTCATGAACAACAGGAACAGCATGACCCCAAAGCCTACACGAACCCGCGTATTCTTGGCTGGCTCGGCCATCCATTCCAGATAGGCGACCAAGTCACCAACCGCCTGATCGTACTGCTCGGGAGCCAAGGTACCAGGGGTGATCTGCTTCCAGCCTTTGAAAACATGCGTTTCCTGGCCGTGCTCGGTTACGGTTTCAAAAACCGCTTCGCGCTTGCCCTGCAACTCCCACAGCGCATGGGGCATGCCGACATTGGGGAACACCAGGTTGTTCCAGCCGGTGGCCTTGGCCTCGTCGGCGTAGAAAGAGCGCATGTAGGTGTACAGGTAATCTGCACCGGTACCTTTTCCTTGCGCTGCGCGCGACCGAGCGATCACGGTCAGATCGGGCGGATTGGCGCCGAACCACTCCTTGGCCTGCTTGGGATCAATCGCCGACTTCATGGTGTCACCGACCTTTTCGGTCGCGAACAGCAGGTTGTCCTTGATTTGTTGTTCGGTCAGTCCAATATCCCTCAAACGGTTATAGCGCATGAACGCTGCCGAGTGACAATTCAGGCAATAGTTCACAAACAGCTTGGCGCCATTTTGCAGAGCCGCCAGGTCATTGGTCCGGTCAGGCGCCTTGTCCCACGCTGGGCCACCCGTGTTGGCGTGGGCGCCCGCAACGAAACCCACTGCAGCCAGCAACGTAATCAGTATCTTTTTCATATGCTTAATCTCCAGCTCAATGGGCAGTGAAATTGACTCGGGTTGGCACGGGCTTGACCGCACCAATACGACTCCACCAGGGCATCAGCAGGAAGAAACCAAAATAGAACAGTGTGCCAACCTGGGATACGCGCTCACCAATCGCAGATGGTGGCTGTGTACCCAGGTACGCCAGGATCACGAAGATGACCACGAACACGGCATACAAATACTTGTGCCAATCGGGACGGTAACGAATCGACTTCACTGCGCAGTTGTCCAGCCAAGGCAGGAAAAACAGAATCACAACGGCACCGCCCATGGCCACCACGCCCCAGAATTTGGCATCGATGGATAGCATCATGGCAACGACAACGGCGGCACCAATCACGATGGCGCCCTTCACGATGGCCGGCAACTTGAACTTGACCACAGCCAGAACAGCAGCACCCACCACGCAAGCAATCAACACCAGAATCATCTGATCGGTGATGGCGCGCAGCATGGAGTAGAACGGCGTGAAGTACCAGACCGGAGCAATGTGCAAGGGGGTTTGCAGCGGGTCAGCCGGAATGAAGTTGTTGTATTCCAGGAAGTAGCCACCGAACTCGGGGGCAAAGAAGATCACGGCGGAGAACACCATCAGGAACATGCACACGGCGAAGATGTCGTGCACGGTGTAGTAAGGGTGGAACGGGATGCCGTCCAATGGAATGCCCTTGTCGTCCTTAGTGGCCTTGATTTCAATGCCATCGGGGTTGTTGGAACCCACGTCGTGCAAAGCCATCAAGTGCGCAACCACGAGACCCAGCAGTACCAGCGGCACGGCAATCACGTGGAAGCTGAAGAATCGGTTCAGGGTGGCATCACCCACCACATAGTCACCACGGATCAGCAAAGCCAGATCTGGACCAACAAACGGCACGGCCGCAAACAAATTCACGATCACCTGGGCGCCCCAATAGGACATCTGGCCCCATGGCAGCAGGTAGCCCATGAAGGCTTCGGCCATCAGGCACAGGAAAATCGCACAGCCAAAAACCCAGACCAGCTCACGCGGCTTGCGGTAGCTGCCGTACATCAGGCCACGGAACATGTGCAGATACACGACCACAAAGAAGGCTGAGGCACCCGTGGAGTGCATGTAGCGAATCAACCAGCCCCATGGCACGTCGCGCATGATGTACTCGACCGAGCCAAAGGCCAGGGCCGCATCGGGCTTGTAGTGCATGACCAGGAAAATGCCAGTCACGATCTGGATCACCAGCACCAGCATGGCCAGCGAACCAAAGATGTACCAAAAATTGAAGTTCTTGGGAGCGTAATACTCCGACATGTGCACCTTGTACATGTCGAACGCCGTCGGCAAACGGTTCTCAAACCAGTTGGTGAGCTTCGCACCAGCCGACGCGTTGGGGGAAATTTCCTTGAAATCAGCCATTTCTTATGTCCTCAGGCTTTCTTGTCTTCACCGATCAGCAGCTTGCTGTCGGACAGGAACATGTGGGGCGGCACTTCGAGGTTGTCGGGTGCGGGCTTGTTCTTGAACACGCGGCCAGCGAAGTCGAATGTCGAACCATGGCAGGGGCACAGGAAGCCGCCTTGCCAATCATCTGGCAAGGAAGGCTGGGCACCGGTTTGGAACTTGTCGGATGGCGAGCAACCCAGGTGGGTGCAAATACCAACGGCCACGAAATACTCGGGCTTGATGGAGCGCGCTTCGTTGCGGGCGTATTCGGGGGTCAACTCGGCGGGCTTGCGCTTGGACTCGGGGTCAGCCAGCTGACCGGTGATCTTGCCCAGACTGGCCAGTTGCTCGGGCGTGCGACGAACGATCCACACGGGCTTGCCGCGCCACTCCACTGTCAATTTTTCGCCAGGTTTCATGGCGCCGATGTCCACTTCGACCGCTGCACCGGCGGCTTTGGCACGCTCGGAAGGCTGAAATGTGCTGACAAAAGGGATGGCGGCTGCACCAACGCCAACAGCGCCAGCACAGCTGGATGCTATCAGCCAGGTTCGCTTACTGGGGTCGGACGGTTGGATGTCGACAAGGCTTGCACTCATGAGAATCCTCAGTGAACAGACTAACTACTAGGGGTAACCTCCGATTGTAGCTGACGGCCAACACCGACTTTCTGCTGCGCGACCGCCCGAACGGTATAACCTTGACACGTGGCAATTGTGGACAATACTGCCGTATTGAACGAAATAGGAGCATATTGCGATGGGAATGATTCAGGAATTCAAGGATTTCGCGGTCAAAGGCAACGTGATTGATCTCGCCGTGGGCGTGATTATCGGCGGCGCATTCGGCAAAATTGTGGATTCCGTGGTCGCAGACCTCATCATGCCGGTCGTAGGAGCCGCGTTCGGAAAACTCGATTTTTCCAATCTATTCCTGATTCTGGGCAGCGTCCCGCCGGGTACCGCCACAACACTGGATGCGCTGAAAAAGGCAGGGGTTCCGGTTTTCGCCTACGGCAGTTTCATCACCGTAGCCGTCAACTTTGCCATTCTGGCTTTCATCATTTTCCTGATGGTCAAGCAAATCAACCGCCTGAAGCGCGAAGCGCCAGTTGCCGCGCCGGAACCGGTGGTGACACCGGAAGACGTGTTGCTGCTGCGCGAAATCCGCGACAGCCTGAAAAAATAAGGCCCCCACGCTCCACCGCTGCGCGGGTCGCCGCCCCCCCAAGGGGGCTAATTTCCCTTCGTAGCCAGCACCTTAGCCATGCGCACCGCTTCCAGCAGACTGGAAGCATCGGCCCGCCCGGTTCCGGCAATGTCAAACGCCGTGCCATGGTCCGGGCTGGTTCGCACCAACGGCAGTCCCAGCGACACGTTGACCCCCTTCTCCACGCCCAGATACTTGACCGGAATCAAGCCCTGGTCGTGGTACATCGCCACCACGACATCAAATTCTCCGCCCCCACCCACCGGCGCGCGCGCGCGCATGAACACCGTGTCCGGCGCCCAGGGACCACTGACATCGCACCCCTGTTCCCGTGCGGCCTGCATGGCGGGCGCAATCACCTCCAACTCCTCCCGACCAAACAGCCCGCCCTCCCCGGCATGCGGATTGAGTCCGGCGACGGCAATACGCGGAGCACGCCCCAACACACGGAACAGCGCGGCATGGGTGATCTGCAGAGTCTGCAACACGTTGTCATGCGTCACCGCCTGGATGGCATCGCGCAGCGACATATGAATGCTCACCAACACGGTACGCAGTTCGTCATTGGCCAGCATCATGCGCACGGGCACTTCCGACACCGGCTTGCCCATATGGCGCGCCGCGCAGTCCTGCAACAGTTCGGTGTGTCCCGGAAACCGGTCATACGGGGCGCCCGCGGCATGCAGGGCTTCCTTGTGCAGCGGCGCGGTGACCAAGGCAGCGATCTCACCGCGCAAAGCCGCATCCGCCGCCCATTCCACACACTGTCCGGCCAGAGCCCCAGCACGGGCATTGATGCGCCCCCAGGGGACAGGCTCCAGCGCCGGCCCAACCTGCAAAACGGCAATGCAGTTCGGCGGCACATCCATGGCCGCATCCGGCGACGCAATCACGGCAACCGGTAGTGGCAGGCACCCCTCTGGCGTCACCACTTGGGCGGCACGACGCATGGTCCCCACATCACCCACCACAAAGCTGCCACGCATCCATGCGGGTTGTTCCCGGTAGGCCTTGGCGATGATCTCGGGGCCGATGCCCGCAGCATCACCCATGGTGATGGCGATGGGTTTCGAGGGAGCAGTCGATGGGTTCATGGAGATGCCGTGCCGTCAGGCCGGGTTGTCAATGTCAATGAAACGGTGCTCCAACCCCAACTGCGCGGCAATGTGTTCCGCGACAGCCGGTGCGCCATAGCGCTCGGTCGCGTGGTGCCCGCAGGCCAGGTAGGCCACCCCACATTCGCGCGCCAAGTGTGCCTGGGGCTCGGAAATTTCACCGGTAATAAAGGCATCGGCGCCAGCGGCAATGGCGGCCTCGAAGTAGCCCTGTGCCCCACCGGTGCACCAGGCCACGCGCCGCAGTGGGCCAGCCTTGCCCGGCACCATCAGCACCGCGCGACCCAACACGGCTTGCGCCTGGTTGGCCAGCGCCTGGGCATCGCCACAATCCGTCTCGCCCAGCCACCCCAGGTCCTGCTCGCCAAACCGCCCGGTTGCACGCAAACCCAGACGTATTCCCAGCTGCGCGTTGTTCCCCCACTCCGGATGGGCGTCCAGGGGCAGGTGGTAGGCCAGCAGGTTGATGTCATGGGCCAGCAGCAGCCCCAGACGCTGGCGCATCCAGCCCGTCACGCGCCCGTCATGGCCACGCCAGAATAGGCCATGGTGGACCAGAATGGTATCGGCCCCGTCGGCAATGGCGGCCTCGATCAGCGCCAGACTGGCGGTCACGCCGGACACGATTTTCCGCACCTCCATTCGCCCTTCCACCTGCAGCCCGTTGGGACAATAGTCCTTGAAACGTTCGGGCTGTAGCAATGCGTCCAGCGCGCTCTGGAGTTCCTGTCTGTCAGTCATGGTGTGGTTGTTTCGCTGGTGCGTCGTATTGAAGGCACGGATCGGTGATGGCCATTGTCGTTGAAGGCGGCTCGGTGGAATCCACCTGCAGGCTACTGTCACAGCCCGTTCCGGCGGCGATCCAGCGTGCGCCGACCCTGCGCAATACCGACGCCAGCACCCGTTCCAGCCACCGGACTCGTCGGGGCAGTGCCTGCGCCAGCACACCTCCGGCATCCACCAACACACCGCAGCGGTAGCGGTCCTGCTGCCAGCGCAGCGCCTGACACGCGCCGGAGCGCCTGCGCGACAGCAGCATGCCCAGGGGGCAGGGTTCATACAGGCAGCACACGCCACACCCATTGCAGGCGGCTCCCTCCGGCACCTTGGCTGGCGCCAGCGGATGGATGGTGATGGTGCGCGCGGTGTGTGGCATATCAGCCCCGCAATGTAACGCGGCAGCCCCGGCACTCTACAATTTGCGGGCAAGCATGCGGCACTGCGCCCCACCTCTGGAATTTCCATGAAACGTCTTTGGCTCCTGTTCTCCCAAACCACCACTGTTCTGCTGGCTGCCTACTTTGTCGTGGGGACTCTCAAGCCGCAATGGATAGGGCATCCCTCCAGCGTAACGGCGGGCGCCGTGGCACTGATGGAGGCCCCGCCCTCCCCCGGCGGGGCCGCACCCGCAGGCAGCTTCAGGACCGCAGCACAAAAGGCATCGGCCGCGGTGGTGAGCATCAACACCAGCAAGGCAGCGCGGCGCAACCCCAACAGCAATGACCCCTGGTTCCGTTTCTTCTTTGGCGACCAGGGCAACGAGCCCCAGACCGGCCTGGGAAGCGGCGTCATCGTCAGTGAAAGCGGCTACATCCTGACCAACAACCATGTCGTGGAAGGTGCGGACGAGATCGAAGTGGTGTTGAACGACAGCCGCAACACCCGCGCCAAGGTCATTGGCACCGACCCCGACACCGACCTGGCGATCCTGAAGATCGAACTCGACAAGTTGCCCGTCATCGTGCTGGGAAATTCCGATGGCGCCCAGGTGGGAGATCAGGTGCTGGCCATCGGGAATCCCTTTGGCGTTGGCCAGACCGTGACCAGCGGGATCATCAGCGCGCTGGGCCGCAACCAGCTGGGCATCAACACCTTCGAGAATTTCATCCAGACCGATGCGGCCATCAACCCCGGCAACTCGGGCGGCGCGCTGGTGGACACCAACGGCAATCTGCTGGGCATCAACACGGCGATCTATTCCCGCTCGGGTGGCAACATGGGCATCGGCTTTGCCATACCGGTGTCTACCGCCAAGCAGGTGCTGGAAGGCATCGTCAAGGATGGTCAGATCACCCGGGGCTGGATTGGCGTGGAGCCCAACGACCTGAGCCCCGAGCTGGCGGAAACCTTCAACGTCAAGGCGCACCAGGGCGTCATCATCACCGGAGTGCTGCAAAACGGCCCTGCCGCGCAGGCAGGCATCCGGCCGGGCGACGTGATTGTGAAGATTGCCAGCCAGCCGGTCGCCGATGTAGCGCACCTGCTGGCCATGGTTGCCGGACTCAAACCGGGCACTACAGCGCGGTTTTCGATTGAACGCAAGAACCAGGCGCTGGAACTGGAGGTCACACCGGGAATCCGGCCACGGCCCCGTCCATCCGAACGATAGCTATTACTTTAATAGCAATCTACGCCCAATCGGCGAGGGCTAGCGCCCAATTTCGCTATAAACGTCAGGACGGCGTGGCGGCCACGTCGTCGTCTTCGGGCGCCTGGGTGTGCTTGATGAAGATGGCTGCCGCCCAGATGCCCACCTCGTACAACAAGCACATGGGCACCAGCAGGGCCAGCATGGACACCGGGTCAGGGGGAGTCACCACCCCGGCGACCGCTGCCGCACCGACCACAAAATAGGCCCGAAAGGACTTGAGCTGTTCCACCGTCACCACCCGCATGCGGGCCAGGATGACGACGGCAATGGGCACCTCGAAGGCGACCCCAAACGCAATGAACATGGTGATCACAAAGTCCAGGTAGGCGTCGATATCGGGGCTCACCGCCACCGATGCGGGCGCCATCTTCTGGATGGCAGGAAAGGCCTGCCCGAACACAAAGAAATAGCAGAACGCAGCGCCCAGGTAGAACAGCAAGGTGCTGGCAACCACCAGCGGCATGACCAGGCGCTTCTCGTGCTTGTACAAACCCGGAGCAACAAAGGCCCAGACCTGGTACAGCACCCACGGCAAGGACAATCCGAAAGCGGCCAATACCGATACCTTGATGGGCACCAGAAAGGGCGACACGACCCCCACGGCGATCATGCGTGAACCTTCGGGCAGTGTCCGGACCAAAGGCATTGCCAGCAAATCATAGAGTGCCGATGGGCCAGGGAAGAACACCAGCACCACAAACACCGCGGCAACGCCGTAGACGGTGTACAACAGGCGATCGCGCAGCTCCATCAGGTGCTGCACAAAAGGCTGCTCGGAACCGGCGAGCTCGTCGTCGGTGGTTTTTTTGTCGTCGGCCATCAGTGGATCTTGGGGGGACGGAAACGGGCCACCCGCGCGGCGCCGGACAGTGCTTTGGTGCGCACGCCGGCGCGGGCCTTGTACCAGTTGGGTACGGCGGCCTTCTTCACGCGCCAGTGCTTTTTGGGATGCTGGTATTCGGGTACACGCGGGCTGAAGTTCTCCAATGCAGACTGTGCCGCCGTGTCAGTGGCCTCGGCCCAGCTTTTCTCCAGCTCGGCGGAACCACTCTGAATGGATTGCTCGACATCGCGTGCCGCGCTCTCCATGGTGTCCTTCATCTTCTTGAGCTCATCGAGCTCCATGGAGCGGTTAACCTCGGCCTTGACCTCGGCCATGTAGCTGCGCGCCCGCCCCAGCAAATTGCCGACCATGCGGGCCACCTTGGGCAGGCGCTCCGGCCCGATCACCACCAGCGCAATGGCGCCGATGATGGCGAGCTTGCTGACCCCGATATCAAGCATGTGGCAATCGGGTCACGCGTTCATCCAGCCAGCTCGGGCCATCAGCTCTTGATCTTGGCTTCGACATCGATGGTGGACTTGGCTTCGGTCTTTTCAGTGGCAACCAGCGTGGGCGCAGTCGTTTCGGCAGGCTTCTCGGGCGTGCTGCCGTCCTTCATGCCATCCTTGAAGCCCTTGACCGCACCGCCCAGGTCCGAACCAATGTTGCGCAGCTTCTTGGTGCCGAAGATGACAATGATGATGACCAGAAAAATAATCAGATGCGTAGTAGAAAAGCCCATGGCTCACTCCTTGGTTGATTCAGTATTTTAGGTGCTCAGCCACGCAGCCAGGGCCGCGGACCACCCATGACATGGAAATGCAGGTGCTGAACCTCCTGCCCACCCTCAGCACCGGTATTGGTCACCAGGCGAAAGCCCCCTTGCGGATAAGGGTTGCAGCCCTCCTGCAGCGCCAGCGTCGGCACCAGGGCCATCATGCGCCCCATCATGGCCGCTTGTTCGGGCCCCACCTGGGCCATGGATGCAATGTGCTGTTTGGGAATGATCAGGAAATGCACCGGCGCCCACGGATGGATGTCGTGGAAGGCATAGAACTCGTCGTCCTCATACACCGTGCGCGAGGGAATCTGGCGCGCAACGATCTTGCAAAACAGGCAATTGGGGTCGTGGGCGGTTATCGCTGCAGTCATGCAGAGTTCTCCATGGGCAAACCTTTGTTCATGGCCACCACACCGGTCACGATGCGGTACAGGAACCAGATCGAAATACACAGCCAGGCAATCCAGCCCGGCACCAGCAGGATCAGCCACAGCGGAGCGGTGAGCAGATACGCCAGCCCGGCTATCACCACACTGCGGATGCGCCAGCGAAAGTGCGAGGCATGCCAGGTGCCTGCAGCATCACCCCGCTTGGCCAGGTCCAGTACCAGTGCCGCCAGCAGCAAAACCGGGCCAAACTGGCCGCCGGGAATCAGGGCGCCAATGGCCACAATCAGGTGCAGCACATAGCTGATGGTGCCCACCGTGTTGAGCGACTGCAGGCGCTCCAATTCTTGCTGGTCAGGATTCATGCTGCGCCATCTTCCCGGGCCAGCACCTTGCGCATGGCTTTTTCCTCGATGCCACTGGTGCCCTCACGGCGCTCCAGCTCGGCAATCACGTCGGCCGGGTTCAGCTCGTAATGCGCCAGCGCCACCATGCAGTGGAACCACAGATCGGCCACCTCGCCCACCAGCTTGGCCTTGTCGCCGCCATGGTCCACGTCCTTGGCGGCCATGACGACTTCGGTGGCTTCCTCGCCAATCTTCTTCAAAAAGCCATCCGGCCCCTTGGCCAACAGGCGCGCCACATAGCTGGCACTGGGGTCGCCACCGTTGCGCGGCTTGCGCGTTTCCATGACGGCCGCCAGGCGGGCCAGTGCATCTGAAGAATTTGGGATGGTCATTTATAGATGCTTTCGGGGTCTTTCAGGACCGGTTCCACGCTGTGCCATTGGCCATCTTTCAGCACGCTGAAAAAGCAACTGTGGCGCCCGGTGTGGCAGGCAATACCGGGTTCGTGGCCCAGCTGGGTGACCTTGAGCAGGATGACGTCGTTATCGCAGTCCATGCGGATTTCATGCACGGTCTGCACATGGCCCGACTCCTCACCCTTGTACCAGAGCTTGCCACGCGAGCGGCTGAAATACACGGCGCGGCCCAGCTCCGCCGTCTTTTGGAGCGCTTCGCGGTTCATCCAGGCAAACATCAACACGTCGTTGCTGCCTTGCTCCTGGGCGATCACGGGGACCAGGCCTTTGGAATCCCAGCGGACATGTTTGATCCAGCTCACAGGGGTCGGTTCGGGGTTTGCCATTTGCTATTCAATCTATAGCTGCTCACGCAGTTTCTACGAGGGCTAGAGCCCTGGACTTGGGGTTTCGCCAAAAAGACTTACATCCTGACGGGGATACCGCGCCGAGCCATGCATTCCTTGGCCTGGCCCACGGTGAATTCGCCGTAGTGGAAGATGCTGGCGGCCAGCACGGCGTCGGCGCCGCCCTTGGTGATGCCATCGGCCAGGTCGTCCAGCGTGCCCACGCCGCCAGAGGCGATGACGGGAACATTGACCGCATTGCTCACGGCACGGGTCAGGGCGAGGTCAAAGCCGGACTTGGTGCCATCCCGGTCCATGCTGGTCAGCAGAATCTCACCCGCGCCACGTCGCGCCATTTCGGTGGCCCAGGCGACAGCGTCCAGGCCGGTGTTCTTGCGCCCACCGTGGCTGTAGACGTCCCAGCCCTCGCCGCGCGCCAGCACATCGTCGCCATAGCGGCGCTTAGCGTCAATGGCGACCACGATGCACTGCGAGCCGTATTTGGTGGCCGCGTCCTCAATCACCTGCGGATTGGCCAGCGCGGCCGAATTGAAACTGGTCTTGTCGGCGCCGGCATTGAGCAGGCGGCGCACATCGTCCACGGTGCGCACGCCACCGCCCACGGTCAGCGGAATGAACACCTGCGAAGCCACGGCTTCGATGATGTGCAGAATCAGGTCGCGGCCATCGCTGGTGGCGGTGATGTCCAGAAAGGTCAGTTCGTCGGCACCCTGACCGTTGTAGCGCGCGGCGATTTCCACCGGGTCGCCGGCATCGCGCAACTCGACGAAATTGACGCCCTTGACGACGCGACCGCCGGTCACGTCGAGGCAGGGAATGATGCGTTTAGCTAGCACGGCAAGTCTCCGCCGGGCCACCCCAAGGAGACTTAGCCCCCCTGGGGGGCAGCGCACTACGCGAAGCGAGAAGCGTGGGGGCCATATCGTTCAGCCATTCAGTTCATCAGCGCGGCTCTGGGCGGCTGCGAAATCGAGGTCGCCGCTGTAGATCGCGCGGCCGCAGATCACGCCTTCAACGCCTTCGTCTTCCACGGCGCACAGGGCTTCGATGTCAGCCATATTGCTCAAACCACCGGAGGCAATCACCGGAATGGTCAGGGCCTGGGCCAGCTTGACGGTGGCTTCGATGTTGATGCCGGACAGCATGCCGTCGCGGCCGATGTCGGTGTAAATGATGGATTCGACGCCGTAGTCCTCGAACTTCTTGCCCAGATCGATGACGTCATGGCGGGTCAATTTGCTCCAGCCGTCGGTGGCCACCTTGCCGTCGCGCGCGTCCAGGCCGACGATGATGTGGCCGCCAAACGCGGTGCAGGCGTCTTGCAAAAAGCCGGGGTTCTTGACCGCGGCGGTGCCGATGATGACGTAGCGCAGACCGGCGTCCAGATAGCGCTCGATGGTGTCCAGATCGCGGATGCCGCCGCCCAGTTGCACATCAACCTCACTGCCCACGGATTTCAGGATCTTGCGGATGGCCGCTTCATTCTTGGGTTGGCCGGCAAACGCCCCGTTCAGGTCCACCAGGTGGAGCCGGCGTGCCCCCTTGTCCACCCAGCTGCGCGCCATGACACCCGGGTCTTCGCTGAAAGTGGTGGATTGGTTCATATCGCCTTGTTTCAGGCGCACACAGTGACCGTCTTTTAAGTCGATTGCAGGAATGAGGAGCATGGTGTCAACGAAAACCAGAAGGTTTCAGGGATTCCAGTGAAGGAAGTTGCGGTAGAGAGAGAGGCCGTGTTCGGCACTTTTTTCCGGGTGGAACTGGGTAGCAAAAATATTATCGCGCGCTATGGCCGCAGAAAAGCGCTGGCCGTAGTCGGTTTCGCCCACGCTGTGGCGCGCATCCGACGGTCGGGCAAAGTAGCTGTGCACGAAATAGAAGTAACTGCCGTCCGGCACGTCGCCCCAGACCGGGTGCGGGCGCGGATGGCCCAGATTGCTGTGCCAGACCTGGTTCCAGCCCATCTGGGGCACCTTGTAGCGGCTGCCGTCGGGCTGGATCTGCCCAGCCAGCTCAAACTTGATCACTTCGCCCGGGATCAGGCCCAGGCACGGGGTGTCCAGTTCCTGACTGTGGTCCAACAGCATCTGCATGCCGACGCAGACGCCCATTAGGGGCTTGTGCTGTGCGGCGTGCATGACGGCACCATACATGCCGCTCTCGTGCAGTTCACGCATGCAGTCGCGCATGCCACCCTGGCCTGGCAGCACCACGCGCTCGGCGGACATGACCTCGGCGGGGGTGCGGGCCCAGACGACTTCGACGCCGGCATCGGCCGCCACATGCATGACGGCCTGCGTGACCGAACGCAAATTGCCCATGCCATAGTCCACCACCGCAACTTTTTTCTTCATGCTACTATTTTAATAGCTGTTCAGTCAGCTTTTACGAGGGCTAGAGCCCAATTTGATCATAAGACTCAGAGCGTACCCTTGGTCGAGGGGATGGTCCCGGCGGTGCGCGGGTCGCGCTCCACGGCGGCGCGCAGCGCGCGGGCAAAGGCCTTGAACACGGTTTCGGCCTGGTGGTGGGCGTTTTCACCCTTGAGGTTGTCAATGTGCAAGGTCACAAAGGCGTGGTTAACAAAGCCCTGAAAGAACTCGTGCGCCAACTGGCTGTCAAACGTGCCGATCATGGCGCTCTTGAAGGGCACGTCCATGACCAGGCCCGGACGGCCGGAAAAATCCACGACCACCCGGGACAGCGCCTCATCCAGCGGCACATAGGCGTGGCCGTAGCGGCAAATGCCTTTTTTGTCACCCACTGCCTTGTGCACGGCCTGGCCCAGCGTGATGCCCACGTCTTCCACCGTGTGGTGGCCGTCGATGTGCAGATCGCCGTCGGCCTCGATGTCCAGGTCAATCAGCCCGTGGCGGGCGATCTGGTCCAGCATGTGGTCAAAGAAGCCGATGCCGGTGGAGAGGCGTGCCTGGCCGGTGCCGTCCAGGTTCACCTTGACGCGGATGCGGGTTTCAGCCGTGTTGCGTGTGACCTCGGCAATGCGGTCCGCATAAGGGTTGGGGGGCAATTCCATCAGGGAGCGATTCGTCATAGGCTTTCTTTCAGCGCGGCCAGCAGTCGGGTGTTTTCGTCGGCGGTTCCGACGGTGACACGCAAACATTGAGCCAGCAATGGGTGCATTTTAGAAACGTTCTTGATCAGCACCCCGCGCGCCTTGAGCCCATCAAACATTTTCTGGGCGTCCGGTACGCGGATCAGGATCATGTTGGCATCGCTTTTCCATGCGTGCACGCCCGGCAGTTTGGTAAACGCTTCCAAAAGCATAGCACGCTGCGCACGGATTTCGAGGGCTTGCGCCGCAAACACGTCCTGATGCTCCAGCGCAAACAGCGCGCATTCGGTGTTCAGCACGCTGATGTTGTAGGGCGGGCGCACCTTGTCCACCTCGGCCACCAAGGCCCGGGCACCCATCATGTAGCCCAGCCGCACACCCGCCAGGCCAAACTTGCTCAGGGTGCGCATCAGCAGTACATGGGCGTGCCGGGCCAGGTTTTGGCGGATGACATCGATGTAACTGCGGCTCGAGAACGGCTGGTAGGCCTCGTCAATCACCACGATGCTGCCGGCCTGGGCGGCCGCGGCGACGATCTGCGCCATGGCGTCCCCATCCCACAGATTGGCCGTGGGGTTGTTGGGATAGGCCAGGTAGACGATGGCGGGTTGCTGCTGGGCAATCGCCGCCAGCATCGCCGGCGTGTCCAGTTCGAAATCGGCGGTGAGCGGCACGCCGCAAAAGTCCAACCCCTGCAGTTGCGCGCTCATCGCGTACATCACGAAACCCGGCAGCGGCGCCAGAATCACCGGCTTCTTGCCACCCGCCGCCACCGGCACATCGCAGGCCATGGCCAAGAGGGAAATCAGCTCGTCCGAACCATTGCCCAGCATGATGCCAAAGCCCTCGGGCATGCCGGCATAGTCCGCCAGAGCCTTGCGAAGGTCGTTGACACGGCCATCCGGGTAGCGGTTGAACGCCAATGCGCCCAGGCGCCGGCCCAGCTCGGCCTGCAAATCGGCCGGCAGGCGGTGCGGGTTCTCCATGGCATCGAGCTTGACCATGCCTTGGGATTCCTGAATGGCGTAGGCATGCATGGACACGACGTCCTGGCGGATGCGGCGCTGGATCAGGGATTGCACGGAATCGGTGGCAGAAGACATCAAAGAAACACAGTTGAGAATTTATTGACAGGTGTAGACCGTGGTCAGGGCATTGACCATGACCAGTTGCGCCGGCATGTCGGCCTCGTAGACGCCAGCGTTGCGCTTGAGCTCGGCATCGAACAGGGGCTTGGCCATGCGCGGCTCCAGGCGCCGGCCGTTCAGGCAGATCGTGGATTGGGCACCGGCGCGCACGGCCTGGTCATGGGCTTCCAGCGCCCCTTCCAGGGCACCAACCAGGTAGTACTGCACATAGTCGGGACCGTTCTTGCCCGATTTTTCCAGAGCGCGCAGCTCGCGCAGGCTCATGGCCGACGCGCTGTTGCACGCCAACAGGACTGCCAACAGCAACAACCCGGGCCGGACAGAAAGTAACAAAGGTGTTCGCATACCAGTCTGTCGCGCGGGCGGGCCAACTCTTACTTCAATCGCAGTTCGGCCGCGCGGGCGTGGGCCTGCAGACCCTCGCCGTAAGCCAGTTCCGCAGCGATGGGGCCCAACACCTGGGCGCCGGCCTCGCTGACCTCGATCAGGCTGGAGCGTTTCTGGAAGTCGTAAACCCCCAGCGGGCTGGAGAAGCGCGCCGTGCCGCTGGTGGGCAGCACATGGTTGGGACCAGCGCAGTAGTCGCCCAGTGACTCGCTGGTGAAGGCACCCAGGAAAATCGCTCCGGCGTGCCTGAGCAGTGGCTCCCAGCGGTGCGGATCGCGGCTGGACACCTCCAGGTGTTCGGGCGCAATGCGGTTGGAAATGGCGCAGGCCTCTTCCATGTTGCGGGTCTGGATCAGCGCGCCGCGGTCGCTCAGGCTCTTGGCGATGATGTCCTGGCGCGGCATGCCGGGCAGCAGGCGGTTGATGGCCTCCTGCACCGCATCGATATAGGCCGCGTCGGGGCACAGCAGAATGCTTTGCGCCAGCTCGTCGTGTTCGGCCTGGCTGAACAGATCCATGGCCACCCAGTCGGGCGGCGTGGTGCCGTCGGCCAGCACCAGAATCTCGCTGGGGCCGGCAATCATGTCGATGCCGACGGTGCCGAACACGCGGCGCTTGGCCGCAGCCACATACGCATTGCCGGGGCCGGTGATCTTGTCCACCTTCGGGATAGTTGCCGTGCCATACGCCAGAGCGGCCACAGCCTGGGCACCACCAATGGTGAAGGCGCGGGTGACGCCGGCCACATAGGCGGCGGCCAGCACCATGGCATTCTTTTCGCCACCCGGTGTGGGCACGACCATGATGATTTCGCCCACGCCGGCCACATGCGCCGGAATGGCGTTCATGAGCACGGAGGATGGGTAGGTGGCCTTGCCGCCGGGGACGTAAATGCCGACGCGGTCCAGCGGCGTGACCTTCTGGCCGAGCAGGGATCCGTCCTCGTCACGGTAGCTCCAGCTCTCGCCGCTGGCACGCTTCTGCGCCTCGTGGTAGCTGCGCACGCGGGATGCTGCGGCCTGCAAGGCATCGCGCTGCCTGGCGGGAATGCTTTCAAAGGCGGCTTTGAGCTCGGCCTGGGTCAGTTCCAGCTCCGCCACCGACGTGGCCTGCACACGGTCCCAGCGTGCGGTGTACTCCAGCACGGCCACGTCGCCACGCCGCTGCACGTCTTGCAGAATTTCGGCCACGCTGGTCTCAATCGCGGCATCCGTGTCTGCCGCCCAATGCAGGCGCGCCTTGAAGTCTGCCTCGAATTGGCTATCTAGCGTGGAGAGGCGCAGGGGAACGGCGGTCACAGTCATGGTGGGAAGGAATCAGGCTGGCACGGAAACAGCGCCAGCGAATGCATCGATAATCTTGCGAATGGGTTCGCGCTTGAGCTTGAGCGCGGCCTGATTCACAACCAGGCGCGAACTGATGTCCATGATCTGCTCCACCTCAACCAGATGGTTGGCCTTCAGCGTGTTGCCGGTGGATACCAGATCGACAATGGCGTCGGCCATGCCGACCAGGGGCGCCAGCTCCATGCTGCCGTAGAGCTTGATCAGGTCCACGTGCACGCCCTTGGAGGCGAAGAATTCGCGCGCAATTGCCACATATTTGGTGGCAACGGTCAGGCGTGAGCCTTGCTTGACGGCGGAGGCGTAATCAAAATCGGCGCGCACCGCCACACTGATGCGGCATTTGGCAATTTGCAGGTCCAGCGGCTGGTAGAGCCCCTGGCTGCCGTGCTCCAGCAAGGTGTCCTTGCCAGTAATGCCCATGTCGGCACCACCGTATTGCACATAGGTGGGTACATCGGTGGCGCGCACCACCAGCACCCGCACATCGGGCAGATTGGTGTCGAGGATCAGCTTGCGCGACTTCTCGGGATCATCGAGCACCTCAATGCCCGCCGCGCGCAACAAGGGCATGGTTTCTTCGAAGATGCGTCCTTTGGACAATGCGAGGGTAATCATGGTTTATTTGATGCGTTCAATGTCAGCGCCAATGCCGCGCAACTTGGCTTCCATCTGGTCGTAGCCACGGTCCAGGTGGTAGATGCGGTCGACCACCGTTTCGCCGTCGGCCACCAGGCCGGCAATCACCAGGCTGGCGGATGCACGCAAGTCAGTGGCCATGACGGTGGCACCGGACAATTTTTCCACACCTTCGATCACCGCCACCTTGCAGTCGATCTGGATGTTGGCGCCCAGGCGCACCAACTCGTTGACGTGCATGAAGCGGTTTTCAAAAATGGTTTCCGTGACCATGCTGTGGCCGTGCGAAATGCAATTGAGCGCCATGAACTGCGCCTGCATGTCGGTTGGAAAACCGGGGTACTCGGTGGTGCGAAAACTTTGCGCCTTGAGCCGCCCGTGCGACTGGATGCGAATCCCTCCGTCTACCGCGGAGACATTGGCACCGGCATCGCGCAACTTTTCCACCACGGCTTCAAGATGGTCCAGCCGTCCGTGTTTGAGCACCACGTCACCACCCGCCGCAGCCACCGCGCACAGGAAGGTGCCGGCCTCGATGCGGTCGGCCACCACCTGGTGGGTGCAGCCATGCAGCGCTTCCACGCCCTGGATACGGATGCGGCGGCTGCCATGGCCTTCGATCCTGGCGCCCATGCTGATCAGCATCTCCGCCAAATCCGGAATCTCGGGCTCCTGCGCGGCGTTTTCCAGAATGGTCTCGCCCTCGGCCAGGCTGGCGGCCATCAAAAAGTTCTCGGTGCCGGTGACCGTCACCATATCGGTCGTGATGCGCGCGCCGTGCAGGCGGGTACGGCCCTTGGGCAGCTTGGCGATCATGTAACCGTGCTCGACCACGATCTCGGCGCCCATCGCCGCCAGACCCTTCAAGTGCTGGTCCACCGGGCGCGAGCCGATGGCGCAACCGCCGGGCAGCGACACCGTGGCCTCGCCAAAACGGGCCAGCAACGGCCCCAGCGCCAGCACCGAGGCACGCATGGTTTTGACCAGCTCATACGGAGCTTCAGGCGAACTCAGGGTACTCGCATCCACCCGCACCGTGCCGTCGCTCTGGTGGTCCACCTGCACGCCCATGTTGCGGATGAGCTTGAGCATGGTGGACACGTCCTGCAGGCGTGGCACATTGCGCAGCGTCACCGGCTCGGCGCACAGCAGCGTGGCGCACAGCTCGGGCAGGGCCGCGTTCTTGGCGCCGGAAATCTGCACTTCACCGTGCAAGGGTGCGCCACCGCGAATCAGTAATTTATCCATGTTGGTTGGTCGTGGCCGGCTCAGGCCGTTTGCGCCGCCCACTCGGCGGGTGTGTAGGCCTTGATGGACAGTGCGTGCACTTCGTCCGTCTTCATGCGCGAGCCCATGGTTGCATATACCCGCTGATGGCGGGCAATGGGGCGCAGGCCTTCAAAGGTGGCAGAAACGACGGTGGCGTACCAGTGGCGACCGTCGCCGTCCACGTGGCAAATGTCGCAGGCAATCTGCGCGGCGATCAGGGATTGGATGTCTTCAGCGGTCATGGCAAGAGTCGGTGTTAGCTACGGATTTTGTAACCGGTACGCAGCAAGTGCATGGCCACCAGGCTGACAAAGGCCAGCGCAGTCCCCACGATGCCTAAACTTAACCAAGGTGAGGCATCGCTCACACCAAAGAAGCCGTAGCGGAATCCGTCGATCATGTAGAAAAACGGGTTGAGGTGGCTTGCGCTCTGCCAGAAGCCTGGCAAGGACTGAATGGAGTAGAACACGCCGCTGAGGAAGGTCATGGGCATGATCACGAAATTCTGGAATGCCGCCAATTGGTCAAACTTCTCGGCCCACAGACCCGCAATCAGCCCCAGGGCCCCCATTAAAGCAGCCCCCAGCACAGCAAACACCACAATCCACACCGGCGCGGCGTAACCCAGGGGCGCAAACCAGGCGGCAACCAGCAGCACGCCAAGTCCGACTACGAGCCCGCGCACGACGGAGGAGCCCACATAGGCCACAAACCAGCTCCAGTGCGACAGTGGCGTGAGCAGCAAAAAGACCAGGTTGCCCATGATCTTGCTCTGGATCAGGGACGAGGAGCTGTTGGCAAAGGCGTTCTGCAACACACTCATCATCACCAGCCCGGGGATCAGAAACGCCGTGTAGCCGATGGAGTCATAGACCTTGACGTGGTCTTCCAGCACATGGCCGAAGATCAGCAAGTACATCATGGCGGTGAGCACCGGCGCGGCGACCGTCTGGAAACCGACCTTCCAGAAGCGCCAGACTTCCTTGTAAAAAAGCGCCTTCCAGCCGGTCATAGGGCTGCCACCACAGGCTTGGCAGGTGCGTGCCGATTCATGATGTCGATGAAAACGTCTTCCAGGTCGGCCTTGCGCATTTCCACATCTTCCACAACCAAGCCGGACTCACGCACGGCCGCCAGGTATTGCTCAATTTCCAGCGCGTTATGCGCCGGCAACTGCACCACACTGCCGGTCACGCGGGCGCGGGCGGCCAGGGCCGGCGGCAAATCGCCGGTGGTCTTGAAGCGCAGCACATTGCCCGAAGCTGCCTTGAGCAAATCGCTGGTGCGGTCCAGAGCCACAATGCGGCCGGACTTGAGCATGGCGATGCGCCCGCAAAGCGCTTCTGCTTCTTCCAGATAGTGGGTGGTCAACAGGACTGTGTTGCCCTGTTTGTTCAGCGAAGAAATGAATTGCCACAGCGTCTGGCGCAACTCCACGTCCACGCCGGCAGTGGGTTCGTCCAGCACGATGACAGGCGGTTTGTGCACCAGGGCCTGGGCCACCAGCATTCGGCGCTTCATGCCACCCGAGAGCTGGCGCATGTTGGCACCAGCCTTGTCGGCCAGGCCTAGGCTGTCGAGCAGCTCATCAATCCAGGCATCGTTCTTCTTGATGCCGAAATAGCCCGACTGGAAGCGCAGCGCCTCGCGCACATTAAAGAAGGGGTCAAACACCAGTTCCTGCGGCACGATGCCCAGCTTGCGCCGTGCCTGGGCATAGTCGGCCTGCACGTCAAACCCCTGGACCGTCACCCGACCGCTGGTGGCGCGCGTCAGGCCAGCCAGGATGCTGATCATGGTGGTCTTGCCCGCGCCATTGGGCCCCAGCAGGCCGAAGAACTCACCTTCTTCGATATCGAGCTGCACGTTGTCCAGCGCCAGAAACGTGGCGCCATTGGGGCCGCGCGGCGATGGGTAGGACTTGGAAACGGACTGGAAGGAGATGGCAGACATGAAGAACCGCCATTTTAGGCGGCCACGGATCAGGTACGGGGCAGCAGCCCCTCAATTCCGTACAAAGTGGCCAAATCGCCCAAATGTGGCGGCAGTCCCTGCACTTCCAGGGTCTTGCCTCCCCTGATGCAGGTGCGACGCAATTCCAGCAGAACTGCCAGCGCCGATGAATCAAAACGCTGCAAGGGAGCGGCATCGACTACGACCGGCGAGCCCTGTGCATCCACGCCCGCGACCAACTGTGCCAGGCATGCTTTGGCCTGGTTATGTGTCAATTCAACGGGAAGACTTAGCACATCAGGCCTTCTTGCCGTTGGCCTTGTTGCGTTCGGTCAGGGTGGCAATCAGTCCATCCACGCCCTTGGCATTGATTTCCTGTGCAAACTGGCTGCGGTAGGTCTCCACCAGCCACACACCCAGCACATTGAGGTTATAGATTCGCCAGCCAGCGCCCTGCCCAGGCGTTTTCTCCAGGCGGTAGTCCAGCTGGATGGTGTCGCCGCCACCCTTGATTTCAGAGCGCACCAGCACTTCCTTGTCCTCCGGCGCGGCACGCAACGGCTTCATGGTGATGGTCTGGTCCGTCACTTGGGCCAAGGCACCCGCGTAGGTGCGCACCAACAGCGTCTTGAATTCTTCCTGCAGGCGCTTCTGTTGCTCGGGTGTGGCCTGGCGCCATGCGGGGCCTACGGCCGATGCGGTCATGCGCTGGAAGTTGACATTGGGCATGATGCGCGAATCAACCAGGGCGATCACCTTGGCCATGTCACCGGCGCGGATGGCCTTGTCGTTCTTGATGGTTTCCAGCACATCGGCGGACAGGCGCTTGATCAGCGCATCGGGCATCTCGTCTTCGGCGCGCGCGGCCGTTCCCACCAGGGCGATGCCCATAACAGCCGCAGTTGCCAGCAACTGGCGCAAGAAAGTTCGCTTCAGACTCATATTCCAATTCCTTCAGAAGGTTGCATTATCAGGTGTGGTGCCACCAGTGCCATCACTGCGCGGAAGCGGGCTCCGGCGGAAAATCTTCTTC
Organism: Burkholderiales bacterium; assembly: GCA_038327925.1. Classification (GTDB taxonomy): domain Bacteria; phylum Pseudomonadota; class Gammaproteobacteria; order Burkholderiales; family Burkholderiaceae_C; genus Allorhodoferax. Next base: position 38,010 of record JBBQLM010000002.1, read on the forward strand.
CGGCGGGTTTCCGTCGTACACCAGATTACGCCGCCGTTGCAGGAAGGCATCTCGGGTGAAACTGTATTTATCCAGCGCAGCATCCTCGACCACTTCGCCGGCCCGCAGGTAGGTGGCCCGTGTGTCGATCAGATTCAACAGTGTCAGGCCGTCGCGGGTGGGGTTGTCTTCCACTCTGCGCACCGGGTTTGCGGGGATATCCACCGACAGCGCCACCGTGTCACGCAGGGTGGAAGAACCCAGGAACGGAATGACCACGAAGGGCCCTGGTCCTACACCCCATCGCCCCAGCGTCAGACCGAAGTTGGCGGAGTGACGCTCCATGTTCATCTCGCTGGCCACATCCAGAACCCCCCCCAGGCCCATGGTGGTGTTGATCAGCACACGCCCAAAACTGTCTGCCGTGTCACGCCCACGCAATTGCAACGCATTGTTGACGCCGGACCAGAGGTCTTCCAGGTTGCCAAAGAAGTTATTGACACCGATACGCATCCAATGCGGCAAGACATCGCGGTATGCGGTGGCCACTGGTTTGACCACGGCACGATCCACCGCATCATTGAGTTGAAAGACACTCCGATTCCACGATTCCATAGGATCTCGCGGGTCCGGGTTGGCAACGGTGGCGCAGGCCTGCAGCACCACTACGGCCGCCAGCAGACTCCAACGTGCAACGCGGTCTAGCCTGACGCCCCAGTGGCGTCGCCGTCCCTTGACAACGGATGTTTGCTCTTCACTCATTTCTTCTCCGACCCACTGTTGCTGCCCTCTGCGGCCTTGCTGTAGAGGAACTGGCTGATCAGGTTTTCCAGCACAACGGCAGATTGCGTGGCGCCAATGACGTCACCGGCCACCAGGTTGGTGTCAGCCGCGCCCGCTTCGATGCCGATGTACTGCTCACCCAGCAGGCCGCTGGTCAGAATCTTCAGCGAGCTGTCCTTGGGAAAGGCGTACCGACTCTCCAGAGCCAGGGTCACGCGTGCCTGGAAGGACTTGTCATCAAACGTCAGCGATTCCACGCGGCCGACCACCACGCCACCACTGCGCACGGCGGCTTTCGGCTTGAGACCGCCCACGTTCTCAAACTTGGCCGACACCCGGTAAGTGGACTGGAAATTCAGGGACAACAGGTTGGCCGACTGCAGGGCCAGGAACAGGATGGCCACGGCCCCGATGATCACAAACATCCCCACCCATACGTCGTTCTTAGAGCGCTGCATGCAATACCTTCTTCTTAAATCGTAAACATCATGGCGGTCAGGATGAAGTCCAGACCCAGCACTGCCAGTGAAGCAACCACCACCGTCCGGGTGGTCGCACTGGCCACCCCTTCGGGCGTGGCCTGCGCCTCAAACCCCTGGAACACGGCAATGAACGTGACCGTCAATCCAAAGACCACGCTCTTGATGACGCCATTGCCCACATCCTGCCAAACGTCGACACCACCTTGGATCTGGCTCCAGAACGAACCGGCATCCACTCCAATCATCAAAACGCCCACCATCCAGCCGCCGATGACGCCCATGGCGCTGAACACCGCGGCCAGCAGCGGCATGACCACCACGCCCGCCCAGAAGCGGGGCGCCAAGACCCGCTGTATGGGGTCCACCGCCATCATTTCCATGACACTGATCTGTTCGCCGGCCTTCATCAGACCAATTTCGGCGGTCAGCGACGTGCCAGCGCGCCCGGCAAACAGCAGCGCCGTCACCACAGGGCCGAGTTCGCGCACCAGGCTCAGTGTGACCAGCAGACCCAGCGCCTCGGACGAGCCATAGCGCTGAAGCGTGTAATAACCCTGCAGACCGAACACAAAGCCCACGAACAGCCCCGATACCGCAATGATGGCCAACGAATAGTTGCCCAAAAAGTGCATCTGATCGCGAACCAGGCCAAAGCGGCGGAAGGTTGGAACCACCGCCAGCAACAACCGAAAAAACAGACGCGCACCGTAGCCGAGGTCTGCGAGCTTGCTGCGCGTCGCAAATCCCACGTCGGCAGGTTTGTACCAAGTCATAGCGACGCTCCGAATTTCTGTGGACCGGCCCCGCTGGCGGCACCAAAATCATCTTCCACGGTGGTTGCCGGGTAATGGAAACGCACCGGCCCTTCCTGCAGGGCGTTCACATACTGGTACACCAGAGGATCCGTGCTGTGCAGCACATCCTGTGGCGTGCCCTGCGCCGCGAGCTTGCCATTGGCCAGAATGATGACGTGGTCAGCAATGGCGAAGGTCTGCTCCAGCTCATGCGAGACGAAAAGGCTGGTCAGGCCCATGGTGTCGTTGAGCGTGCGAATGAGCTGGGCAGATGTGCCCACCGAAATCGGATCGATGCCGGTAAAAGGCTCGTCGTACATCACCAGCTCGGGGTCCAGCGCAATCGCTCGCGCCAGCGCCACCCGCCGCGCCATGCCACCCGCCAGTGCGCCGGGGCTCAGGTCGCGCGCTGCACGCAGACCGACGGCATTGAGCTTCATGAGCACGATGTCCCGAATCATGCCCTCGCTCAGGTCGGTGTGCTCGCGTAGCGGAAAGGCCACATTGTCAAACACGCTCATGTCCGCGAACAGGGCTCCAAACTGGTACAGCATGCCCATGCGCCGGCGTGCCGCATACACCTGGGACTGGTCCATGTGGGTCACGTCCTGTCCATCAAACAGCATCTGCCCGGATTGCGCCCGATTCTGGCCACCAATCAGGCGCAGGATGGTGGTTTTCCCACCACCCGACGCGCCCATCAGCGCCGTCACCTTGCCACGCGGCACGTTCAGCGACACGTCGTCCAGGATGACGCGTTCGCCATACCCGAAAGTCAGGTGGCGCAGTTCTACAAGCGATGCGGAAGGGGTTGGGGCCATAAAAAACAAAAGCCGGGCAATTTCCGGCTTCTGGATGATAAAGGATTAAGGTAAACCCTGTGGTTCAGGCCTTACCTAGGCAGATCACTGCATCCCATGAGGAATTCGTCCACCGAGCGGGCGGCCTGGCGGCCTTCGCGGATGGCCCATACCACCAGGCTCTGACCACGACGGATGTCACCGGCTGCGAACACCTTGGGCACGTTGGTCGCATAGCCGCCGATAAAGTCAGTACTCGCCTTGGCGTTCCCGCGGGCATCTCTTTCCACACCAAAGCCTTCCAGAATGGTGGCGACCGGGTTCACAAAGCCCATGGCCAGCAGCACCAGATCAGCCTTGAGCACCTGCTCGGAGCCGGCTACTTCCACCATCTTGCCGTCTTTCCATTCGACGCGCACAGTCTTCAGGCCGGTGACCTTGCCCTTTTCACCGATGAATTCCTTGGTGGAAATAGCAAATTCACGCGAGCAACCCTCGTCATGGCTGGAACTGGTGCGCAGCTTGATCGGCCAGTAGGGCCAGGTCATGGGGCGGTTTTCTTCCACCGGGGGCTGGGGCATGACCTCGAACTGGGTCACGCTGGCGGCGCCATGGCGGTTGCTGGTGCCGACACAGTCGGAGCCGGTATCGCCGCCACCAATCACGATGACGTGCTTGCCTTCGGCACGCAGTTGGCCCTTGAGCTTGTCGCCGGCATTGACCTTGTTCTGCTGGGGCAGGAACTCCATCGCGAAATGAACGCCGTCCAGTTCCCGACCGGGCACGGGCAGATCGCGCGACTGCTCGGAGCCGCCGGTCAGCAGCACGGCATCAAAATCTTTCTGCAGCTGAGCGGCGGAAATGCTTTCCTTGGCCCAGTTGGTGACCTTGGAACCCTTGGGCAGCTCCCCGATCAGCACGCCGGTGCGAATCGTCACGCCTTCCTTGACCAGCTGGTCCACGCGGCGGTCGATGTGGGACTTCTCCATCTTGAAGTCGGGTATCCCGTAGCGCAGCAGGCCGCCGACCCGGTCATTCTTCTCGAACAGGGTTACGGAGTGGCCGACGCGTGCCAATTGCTGGGCCGCGGCCATGCCCGCCGGGCCGGAGCCCACCACCGCCACCGTCTTGCCGGTCTTGACCTTGGCAGGTTGGGCCAGGACCCAGCCTTCGGCCCAGGCGCGGTCGATGATGGCGTGCTCAATCGACTTGATGCCCACCGCCTCGTCATTCACATTCAGCGTGCAGGCCGCCTCGCAGGGTGCGGGGCAGATGCGACCGGTGAACTCCGGGAAGTTGTTGGTGCTGTGCAGGGTGTCGATGGCGGCCTTCCAGTCGTCGCGGTACACCATGTCGTTGAAATCCGGAATGATGTTGTTGACCGGGCAGCCGTTGTTGCAGAACGGGGTGCCACAGTCCATGCAACGGGCCGCCTGTTTGTTGGCCTGGGCGTCATCCAGACCGATGACGAATTCCTTGAAGTGTTTCAGGCGCTCGGGAACAGGCTTGTAGCCCTCTTCAATGCGCTCGTATTCCATGAAGCCAGTGACTTTTCCCATGATTCTTCCTATCTAGTCGGTTGAGGACAGAGCAGATTGCCCGCAGCAATCCTGGTCTGTCCCGCAAGGTTGTTAGTTAGCCGCTTTTGCTTCTTTTTTTGTAGCAGCTTGCGCAGGTTTTGCGAGGGCTGCAGCCGATTTCTTTGCATGGATCTCACCCAGGGCACGTTTGTACTCGTTGGGGAAGACCTTGACGAACTTGGCGCGTGAAACCTCCCAGTTGTCCAGCAGGTCACGGGCGCGCTTGCTGCCGGTCCAGCGGTTGTGGTCCTCCAGCAGTTTGCGCAACTGTGCTTCGTCGGTCTGGCCGCGGTGCCAGATCGCCTTGTTCACATTGGCTTCCTGCTCGGCTGCGGTCAACACCTTCTCCATGGAAACCATGGCGGTGTTGCAGCGCTTGGCGAACTGGCCGTCTTCGTCGTACACATAGGCAATCCCGCCGCTCATGCCGGCTGCAAAGTTGCGCCCGGTCTTGCCCAGCACCGCCACGGTGCCGCCCGTCATGTATTCGCAGCCGTGGTCACCGGTGCCTTCGACCACCGCCGTTGCACCGGACAGGCGCACGGCAAAGCGTTCGCCGCCGACGCCGCTGAAGAAGGCTTCACCGCTGGTGGCGCCATACATCACGGTGTTGCCCACAATGGTGTTGCGGATGGCTTCACCCCGGAAATCAATGCTGGGGCGCACCACGACGCGACCGCCGGACAGGCCCTTGCCGGTGTAATCGTTGGCGTCACCAATCAGGTACAGGGTGATGCCATTGCACAGGAACGCGCCGAAGGACTGGCCGCCCGTGCCTTCGAGCTGGATGCGGATGGTGTCATCCGGCAGGCCTTCGGGGTGCACCTTGGTCACTGCGCCGGAGAGCATGGCGCCCACGGAACGGTTCACGTTGCGCGCCATTTCCATGAACTGCACGCGTTCGCCCTTGTCGATGGCCGCGCGGCTCTTGGCGATCAGCACATTGTCCAGCGCTTTTTCCAGACCGTGGTCCTGCTCCAGTGTCTGGAAGCGGGGCACGTCAGCCGGCACTTGCGGCTGGGCGAACAGACGACCGAAGTCCAGACCGCTGGCCTTCCAGTGCTCGATGCCCTGTCGCATGTCCAGCAGGTCGGAGCGGCCAATCAGGTCGTCAAACTTGCGGATGCCCAGTTGGGCCATGATCTGGCGCACTTCTTCGGCAATGAAGAAGAAGTAGTTCACCACGTGCTCGGGCTTGCCGGAGAACTTCTGGCGCAGCACCGGGTCTTGCGTCGCCACACCCACCGGGCAGGTGTTCAGATGGCACTTGCGCATCATGATGCAGCCTTCGACCACCAGCGGCGCGGTGGCAAAGCCGAATTCGTCGGCACCCAACAGGGCGCCGATGGCGACGTCGCGGCCGGTCTTCATCTGACCATCGGCCTGCACGCGGATCCGGCTGCGCAGGCGGTTCAGCACCAGGGTCTGCTGGGTCTCGGCCAGGCCGATTTCCCAGGGGCTGCCGCAATGCTTGATGGACGACCAGGGCGAGGCACCTGTGCCGCCGTCGTGCCCGGCGATCACCACATGGTCGGCCTTGCACTTGGCCACACCGGCGGCGATGGTGCCGACGCCGATTTCCGATACCAGCTTGACGCTGATGCCGGAGTGCGGTGCCACGTTCTTGAGGTCGTGGATCAACTGCGCCAAATCTTCAATCGAGTAGATGTCGTGGTGCGGCGGGGGCGAGATCAGACCCACACCGGGGACCGAGTGGCGCAAGCGGCCGATGTAGTCAGACACCTTGCCGCCGGGCAACTGCCCCCCCTCACCGGGCTTGGCACCCTGGGCCATCTTGATCTGGATCTGGTCGGCACTGTTGAGGTACTCGGCCGTGACACCAAAGCGGCCCGACGCCACCTGCTTGATGCGTGAACGCAGGCTGTCACCGGCGTTCATGGGGATGTCGACCTCCACCACGTCCTTGCCGATGATCTCGGCCATGGTCTGGCCCTGCTTGATCGGGATGCCCTTGAGCTCTTGGCGGTAGCGTGCGGGATCTTCACCTCCCTCACCCGTGTTGCTCTTGCCGCCGATGCGGTTCATCGCAATGGCCAGCGTGGCGTGCGCCTCGGTGCTGATGGAGCCCAGCGACATGGCGCCGGTGGCGAAGCGTTTGACGATTTCCTTGGCGCTCTCCACTTCGTCCACCGGAATGGCTTTGGTCGGATCGATCTTGAACTCGAACAGGCCGCGCAGCGTCAGATGGCGCTTGCTCTGGTCGTTGACCAGCTGTGCGTATTCCTTGTACGTGTTCCAGTTGTTGGAACGCGTGCTGTGCTGCAGCTTGGCAATGGTGTCGGGCGTCCACATATGGTCTTCGCCGCGGGCACGCCAGGCGTACTCGCCACCGGCGTCCAGCGCGTTGGCCAGCACCGGGTCATTGCCAAACGCGGCCTTGTGCATGCGAATGGCTTCTTCGGCAATCTCAAAGACGCCGATGCCTTCAACCCGGCTGGGGGTGCCGGTGAAGTACTTGGCCACGGTGGCGCTACTGAGTCCAATGGCCTCGAACAGCTGGGCACCGCAATAGCTCATGTAGGTGGACACGCCCATCTTGGACATGATCTTGGAGAGGCCCTTGCCCACCGCCTTGACGTAGTTGTAGATGGCCTTGTCAGCCGACAAATCGCCCGGCAGGTCCTTGTGGATGCTGACCAGGGTTTCCATGGCTAGGTAGGGGTGAACCGCTTCGGCACCGTAGCCGGCCAGCACGGCGAAGTGGTGCACTTCGCGGGCGGTACCGGTTTCCACGACCAGGCCGGAGGTGGTGCGCAGGCCTTCAATCACCAGATGCTGGTGGATCGCGGACAGGGCCAACAGGGCGGGGATGGCCACCTGGGTGGCGCTGATACCGCGGTCACTGATGATCAGGATGTTCTTGCCACCCTTGATGGCATCCACGGCCTCAGCGCACAAAGACGCCAGCTTGGCTTCCACGCCCTCGTGGCCCCAGGCCAGCGGGTAGGTGATGTCCAGCGTGTAGCTGCGGAACTTGCCCTGCGTGTGCTTCTCGATGTCGCGCAGCTTGGCCATATCGGCAAAGTCGAGCACAGGCTGGCTCACCTCCATACGCATCGGCGGGTTGACCTGGTTGATGTCCAGCAGGTTGGGCTTGGGGCCGATGAAGGACACCAGCGACATGACGATGGCTTCGCGGATCGGGTCGATCGGCGGGTTGGTGACCTGTGCGAACAGCTGCTTGAAGTAGTTGTACAGCGGCTTGTTCTTGTCGGAGAGCACGGCCAGCGGGCTGTCGTTGCCCATGGAGCCAATGGCTTCTTCACCGGCTGCGGCCATGGGAGCGATCAGGAACTTCAGGTCTTCCTGGGTAAAGCCAAAGGCCTGCTGGCGGTCCAGCAAGGTGACCTGGCTTTCCATCTCGCTGGCGGGCTCGCCGCTGCCTTGCACGTCGTCCAGGCGGATGCGCAGGTTCTCGATCCACTGCTTGTAGGGCTTGCTGTTGGCCAGGCTGGCCTTCAACTCTTCGTCGTCGATCATGCGGCCCTGTTCCAGATCGATCAGGAACATCTTGCCGGGCTGCAGGCGCCACTTGCGCACGATCTTGTTTTCCGGCACGGGCAGCACGCCGGACTCGGAACCCATGATGACCAGGTCGTCGTCGGTGATGCAGTAGCGCGAGGGGCGCAGGCCGTTGCGGTCCAGCGTGGCACCGATCTGGCGGCCGTCGGTGAACACGATGGAGGCCGGGCCGTCCCATGGTTCCAGCATGGCGGCATGGTATTCGTAGAAGGCCTTGCGGCGCTCGTCCATGGTCGTGTGCTGTTCCCATGGCTCGGGAATCATCATCATCACGGCCTGGCTGATCGGGTAGCCGGACATGGTCAGGAGTTCGAGGCAGTTGTCAAACGTGGCGGTGTCAGACTGGCTGGCAAAGCTGATGGGGTAGAGCTTTTGCAGGTCGGCACCCAGCACCGGGGAAGACATTACGCCTTCACGGGCCTTCATCCAGTTGTAGTTGCCCTTGACCGTGTTGATTTCACCGTTGTGGGCGACATAGCGATACGGGTGGGCCAGCGGCCACTCGGGAAAGGTGTTGGTGGAGAAGCGCTGGTGCACCAGGCCCAGGGCGGAAACGCAACGCACGTCTTCCAGATCACGAAAGTAGACACCCACCTGATCGGCCAGCAGCAGGCCCTTGTAGACCACGGTACGGCTGCTCATGCTGGGCACGTAATACTCTTTGCTGTGCTTGAGCTGCAGGTTTTGGATGGCGGCGCTGGCGGTCTTGCGGATCACATACAGCTTGCGTTCCAGCGCGTCCTGGACGATGACGTCGTTGCCACGGCCAATGAACACCTGGCGCAGAATGGGTTCCTTCTCGCGCACGGTGGGCGACATGGGCATGTCGCGGTTCACCGGCACATCACGCCAGCCCAGCAACACCTGGCCTTCGGCCTTGATGGCACGCTCCATCTCCTGCTCGCAAGCCAATCGGGACGCGTGCTCCTTGGGCAGGAAGATCATGCCCACGCCATATTCACCGGGTGGCGGCAGGGTCACGCCCTGGGCGGCCATTTCCTCGCGGTACAGCGCATCGGGCAGCTGGATCAAAATGCCGGCGCCGTCGCCCATCAGCTTGTCCGCGCCGACCGCACCCCGGTGATCCAGGTTTTCCAGAATCTTCAGCGCGTTCTTGACGATGTCGTGCGACTTGGTTCCCTTGATGTGGGCAACAAAACCGACGCCGCAGGCGTCATGCTCGTTGGCGGAGGAATACAAACCGTTGTTCTGAAGATGTTGGATCTCGGCTGCCGTGGTCATGGCGCTCTCCTGAAAATTACTGTGGATTCGAAGAATACTGCAATGCAACAAAGATGCCAAGCAAAATAATTGGGGTCAGATTCCAATTAATTCTCAATCAATTTGATCAACATTTAATTGGGGACACATCAAATTTGATAGCAATATATTCAATAAATACGAGGGCTATACCCCTATTTTATTGGAAACGACTTGGCTGACAACGGACGTCCGGCCGTGCTTTTGGACACCCGACGCTCCGTCATTTTTTGCAAATTCTTGACGAAATCCGGCTCCCCCAGCGCCCAGCCTCGCAGGGCCGAGTCCGTCAGCGCCTGCTGCTGCCCTGCCGTGATGCCCGCTTGCACCCATTCGGCATAGGCTGCTTCGCGGGCGAATGGGGTGTTTCCCAGCGCCCACACCAGAGGATGGGGCGTGATCAGCTTGTCATGTGCCAGGCCGATGTAGTGCGCGTGACTGGACCAGGAATAATCCCGCGCCTGCGCCACCATGCCGGCGCGCACCGGGTTGAGGTCGATGTAGGCCATGCAGGCCAGTAGATAGCGCTCGGTCTGGATCAGCGTGGATTTGTAACGCCCTTCCCACAGCGTGCCGGTGCGCTTCTGGGTGTCATTGAAATAGCGCACATAGCTGCGGCCCACGGCCTGCATCATCTGCGGCAGGCTGGTGGCGGCTTGGGGCGTGGCCAGCAGATGGAAGTGGTTGTCCATCAACACATAGGCGTGGATGGCAACACCGAACTTGCGGGCGTTCTCCTCCAGCAGGTCCAGCATCATCTGGTAGTCACCAGGCGCTACGAAGATGGCCTGGCGGTTATTGCCCCGCTGGATGACATGGTGGGGGTAGCCAGGGAGCGTTAGACGGGGCAGACGGGCCATGAGGGGGATCGTGGGATGGAATTGGAATCCGACCCCGATTATCGCGGCAGGGCCGCATCGCTCACATTCTTGGCAGGCGACGACGCAGTTGCACCAGGCGTTGCCAGGCGGCATCGACCTGCGCAGGTGTGAGGTCACCCTGGGCAATGGCCTCGCGCACCAGCGTGGCCACCTGCTCGCCCATGTCGTACCGCGGCACAAAGCCGGGCGCGTTCTTGGCGGCACCGGGGTTGTTGGAGAACACCAGCAGGTCATTACCGGCCAGGATGGCGCGCACCACGGCTTCGCGTGGACTGTGGTACTGCTGGATCGCGCCCATGTGCAGGTCATCGGTGACCACCACACCTTCAAAGCCATCCCGCGTGCGCAACTGCGGCCCGATGAACTTCTGCGACAGGGTCACCGGCCAGTCCGGGTCGACATTGCGGTTGACCAGGTGCGCCGTCATGATGGCATCGGCCAAGCCGGTGCGCACCAACTGCTGGAACGGCCACTGCTCCACGGGCTGCGCTGTGCGCGTCACATCCACCAGACCCAGGTGGCTGTCGCTGGTGGCCAGGCCATGACCGGGGTAATGCTTGAGCGCGGTGAGCACGCCAGCCTCGCGGTGCGCCTCGATGAACTGCGTGGCATAGCTGACCACGCGCGCCGGGTCGTCCGAGAAGCTGCGCTTGAGTTGCCCGATGACGGGCGACACGGCCTTGTGCTCGGGGTCCAGCGGGTCACCGCGCAGGTCCACCACCGGGCCAAAGTTGAAGTTGAAACCGGCGTCGGCCACCATCCGGGCCATGGTTCGGTAGGTCTCCCGGGCCTGTGCCGGGGTTTGGCTAGCGGCCACCTCTTCCTCCGAAGGGGTATCGGCAAAGCCGTTGGAGGCGCGCAGGCGCTGCACCAGGCCGCCCTCCTGGTCCAGCGCGATAAGCAGGGGCAGCTCCAGCGGGTTGGCCCGCTGCAGTGCGCTATTGAGCGCACGCAGTTGCTCGGGGCCGGTGATGTTGTAGCGATACAAAATCACGCCCCCCAGTTGCCCGGAGCGCACCTGCGCCAGCGCCTGCTGCACGCCGGGCGCGTCCACGGTCGTGCCGTCCACGCCCATCATGACCATCTGGCCGACTTTCTGCTCCAGCGTGAGTTGCTGCGATGGCGGGCCACCGTCGCCCCCCCCACACGAGGCCAACAATGCCAACGTGGCAACAACGCCGAGCTTCATCAATTTGCGGGGTGTTCGTTTCATATTCATTCAGTCTGCGTGTGGCGCATGTTCCAGGCCAAAGCGCGCGCCCAAGGCCTGTTCGAGTCCGAATTCCTGCAGCAAGGCGCGCAGCCGCTCGGCGGAACTGTGCTTCTTCTGGCCGGTATGGCGGGCAATGATGAGTTCGTTCTTCATGCTGTGCTCCCAACCCACCAGCTCGGTCACCGTGACCTGGTAGCCGCTGGCTTCCAGGTACAGGCAGCGCAGCACATTGGTGATCTGGCTGCCCATCTCGCGGGTGTGCAGCGGGTGGCGCCAGAGTTCAGCCAATGGCGTGCGGCGCATCGAAAGGACCTTGTTGGCATTCAGGCAGCGGGCAATCTCGGCCTGGCAACAGGGCACCAGCACCAGATAGCGCGCCTGCTTCTTCAATCCGAAGGCAATGGCGTCATCGGTGGCGGTATCACACGCATGCAGTGCAGTGACCACATCGATCTGGTCAGGCAGGGCATCCGAAGCCGCAGACTCGGCCACGCTGAGGTTCAGGAACGACATGCGATCAAAGCCCAGACGCGCGGCCAGCTCACGGGACTTTTGCACCAGTTCCGGGCGGGTCTCGATGCCGTAGATGTGACCGCTCTGCAGGCTCTTGAAGAACAGGTCGTAGATGATGAAGCCCAGGTAGGACTTGCCCGCACCGTGGTCGGCCAGCGTGGCGCCCTCGCCTCCCTGCGGCAGCTCCAGCAGCAGCTTTTCGATGAACTGGTACAGGTGGTAGACCTGCTTGAGCTTGCGCCGGGAGTCCTGGTTGAGCTTGCCCTCGCGGGTGAGGATGTGCAATTCCTTGAGCAGTTCCACACTCTGGCCCGGGCGCACCTCCTCGGCCAGAGGATGGGCAGAAGCGGACTTGCCTGGTGCTGGCGGTGCGGCCTTGGTTGCACGCGGTTGTTGCTGTTTCATGGAGTGAGTTTGCCACGCCCGCCGCTGGCGCCCACGTCCAGCGCTGACCAGCCTTCGGCGCCGAGGCGCTCCATGGTGCGCATATTGATCTCGAAAATGGCCTCGGCATGGGGAAAGGCTTTCACCGCCCGGTCAATGCTGTCCTCGCGCAACAGGTGCAAGGTGGGATAGGGAGAGCGGTTGGTGCAATTGGTGATGGCATCCAGCGGCGCGTCGGCAAACTGGTACTGCGGGTGCAGGCTGGCGATCTGGAAGATGCCCTCATAACCCAGCTTGGCCAGCAGGCGGTTGGCCTGGGCCAGGAAATCATTGAATTCCAGAAAGTCCGCCAGGCCGTCAGGCGCTATGAAAAGCGTAGTGTCACGTTCAGCAGCGTCGAGGGCTGCAAGCGCATTAAGCTCTTGCTTCAAGTCTGCCAGCAGGTCCTTGAAGCCGACATTGCGGGTCACTGCGTAGTGCACCTGGTCCTTGACATCCACCGATTTGGCAAACGGACACAGGTTCAGGCCAATGACGGCGCGCCGCAACCAGTGGCGGGTGTCGTCGATGACCACCGTGTCTGAGGGTTCCTCCACATTGCTCATAAAAAACGGCTGGGTTGGGCCACGATCAGCTTGGCGAGTTCGTCGAGCAGACTGTGCTCAATCCGCACGGCGGACCAGCTTGTCGTCACAACGCCAAACCCATCCGCATTGGCCAGGCGAAACTGCAGATGCCCGTTGTCATGGTCGGTTGTCACCGTGATGTTGCCACGGGCCTTGGTGAGGTATTCGAAGCAAATGGCCTGCAGTGTGTTTTTCTCGGGGTGGCGCAGATCCTTGCGCTCATGCTCCACATGCCCGAATGCCAGACGTTTCTGGACCCGCTCCAGGTCGGGTGGAAAGTTCACGCTCACCATGCCGGCAACGGGTACGCCAGTCTGCGGAATGATGTCCCAACCCATGGCGATGTAATCATAGACATCCTTGTCGCGCAGCTTCTTCTTGCGGGCATCGACACGAAAGTCACTGAGCTTCATCGGCGGCCAGGCGGTTTTGCCATCCAAGGAGAATCGGGGGGCGTCGGGGCGAATCACGCTCAGCTGGCGCGACAGATCCTGCAGGTATTTCCAGACAACCAGGCAGGCCATTTCTGTCTGCGCGGTATTCGCTTCGAAATTCTGTAGCTGGGCTGCCTGCTGGCTTTGTAGCGCGCTGGCCTGCAGCTTCAACTCATTGAGAAAACTCACGGGCCCTCCGGCTCACCTTGAACTACTGCGATTCTACTGATCCCGCCCGCGAATGGACGATGTTTTCACACCAGCAGTTGCTGGCCGGTCAGACGTTCATGCTCGCGCGCGGCGAAACGATCCGTCATGCCGGCGATGTAGTCGGCGACTGTGCGTGCAATGGTGGTCGCATCGCCTGGCTCACCGGGCACGGGTCCATGACCGGCGGGCAGTTTGCTGGGCTCGGCCATGTAAGCAGCAAACAGTTCACTCACTATCTGTGTCGCCTTGACCCGTGTCTGCTGAACCTGGGGATGGCGATACAGATTGGCAAACAGAAAACGCTTCAACTCCCTGGACTGTTGGCGCATGCCGTCACTGAACGCCAGCAAGGGCGGCAAACGGCGCACCTCGTCCACACAGGTGGGTGCCGCCGCCTGTAGGACAGCACTGCTGTGCGCGATCAGGTCATAGACCTGTGCGCTGAGCATACGCCGAATGGTCTCGTACAACAGGCGGCGCTGGTTGCTGGCAGCGGCGAGCTGCGGGTACTCCCGCAGAGCTGCGTGGTGGTGTTCTGCGAACAGCGACACCTCCCCCAATTGCTCCATGGTGATGAGGCCGGAGCGCACTCCGTCGTCGATGTCATGCGAGTTATAGGCAATCTCGTCGGTCAGGTTGCAGAGCTGCGCCTCCAGACTCGGACGCAGGCCGTCAATGAAGCGCCGTCCCACACCGTCTGGCTCCTTCGCCTCCAGTGCTTGGGCGTTTGCCAGACTGCAGTGCTTGAGAATGCCCTCGCGGGTCTCAAAACACAGGTTGATGCCGTCAAACTGGGGGTAGCGGGCTTCGAGTTGGTCCACGACCCGAAGGCTTTGCAGGTTGTGTTCAAAGCCGCCATAGGGGTGCATGCAGTCGTTGAGGACGTCTTGCCCGGCGTGACCAAAGGGGGTGTGGCCGAGGTCATGGGCCAGTGCAATCGCCTCCACCAGATCCTCATCCAGCTTGAGTGACCGGGCGACCGAACGGCCCAGCTGGGCCACCTCCAGCGAGTGGGTCAACCGCGTGCGAAAAAGGTCCCCTTCGTGGTTGAGAAAGACCTGCGTCTTGTAGACCAGGCGCCGAAACGCAGTGGAATGCACGATGCGATCCCGGTCACGCTGAAACGCCGTGCGTGTCGGAGCAGCCGGCTCGGCAAATCGGCGACCACGGGACTGCGCGGGGTCACAGGCATACGGGGCCAGGGTCATGGGATCAGACGCAACAGGCGTCAATCACCTTGCGCACCAGAGCGTCCGGTGCGCTGCGCATGCTGGCACGGGAAGGCCCATCAATGACCACGAAGCGGATTTCACCGCCCTCGGCCTTTTTGTCCACTCGCATCAGATCCAGATAGCGGCCCGCGTTGTCGTCCGCACGCAGGCGCGGCCCGACCACCGGTAAACCGGCGCGTTGTATCAGTGTGCGCAGACGCTGCACAAAAGCAGCATCCACCAGCCCCAGTTCTCGTGAGAGTTCTGCTGCCATCACCATGCCGCAACCAACCGCCTCGCCATGCAACCACTGGCCGTACCCCATGCCGGCCTCGATCGCATGACCAAAGGTGTGCCCAAAGTTGAGAATGGCACGCAAACCAGACTCGCGTTCATCCTGCCCCACAACCCACGCCTTGATCTCGCAACTGCGTTGTACCGCTTGGGCCAGGGCAGCAGGGTCGCGGGCCAGGAGTTGATCGATGTTCTCTTCAATCCAGTCGAGAAACACGAGATCGGCAATAGGCCCGTACTTGATAACTTCGGCCAGACCAGCGCTGAGTTCGCGTTCAGGCAGTGTCGTGAGTGTGTCAAGGTCGCAAACGACGCGCAACGGCTGGTAGAACGCGCCAATCATGTTCTTGCCCATGGGATGGTTGATGCCGGTTTTCCCCCCAACCGAAGAATCCACCTGGGACAGCAGTGTCGTGGGAACCTGTACAAACGGTACGCCCCGCATATAACTTGCTGCCGCATAGCCCGTCATATCGCCAACGACTCCGCCACCCAAGGCGAACAGTACAGTCTTTCGGTCACAGGCATGACTGAGCAACGCATCGAAGATCGCATTCAATGTTTGCCAGTTCTTATGCTCCTCGCCGTCCGGCAGGGTTACGAGGTGGACGGCTTTGTAGCGGGACTTGAGAGCGTCTTGTAAGCGCTGGGCATACAGTGGAGCAACAGTGGTGTTGCTCACAATTAGCGCCGAGGTTCCACCAGGCAAGTCCGCGAAAGTATCCGCATGATCGAGCAACGCCTGGGCAATCAAAATGCGGTAGCTGCGTTCGCCCAACTCAATGTGGACGCTGGGAGTAGGAATCAATGCTTGCATAGGCTGCTAGTTTAGAGGATCACGCACATCCCTAAGCCAAACGCACCCAGCGGAACAGACACTCTTTATATCTGAAGCGCCCCTTCAAGACGGGGGTATAGCCCCTGCCAGTTCCAGCTGCATGACGATCATGTTGACCAGTGTCGCCACCGAGGGGCGCCCGGTTTCAATGATGAAGTGAGCCGTCTCACGGTACAGCGGGTCCCGCACCGCGTACAGGTCACGCAAGCGCTTCAACGGATCGGCAACCTGCAACAGGGGCCGATTCTGGTCGTGTCGCAAACGCCGGTAGATTTCTTCGGGTGTCGAGTTCAGGTACACCACCTGTCCACGTTCACGCAACCGCTGTCGCGTCTCGGGCCGCAACACCGCGCCTCCACCCGTAGAAACCACCGCTTTGGGATTTCGGGTCAGCTCGTCAAGAACTACCTCTTCGAGGTCCCGGAAGCTGGCCTCGCCATCTCGCTCGAAGGCTTCACGGATGGAGTACCCCAAACGCTCCTCAATGACGTGATCCGAATCAAAGAAGGGAATCTGCAGACGCCGGGCGAGTTGTCGCCCGACGGTGGATTTGCCAGAGCCGGGCAGGCCTACTAGTGCAATCAAGAAAGCCCACCCACTACCGACTCTGCACAAATCACCCTCCAGCCTCAATCACTTAAAATTTTGCTCAAAGGGCGTGTTTTCGGACGACTTCATGCACATTGCTCAGTTATGACTAACAGCCCGCTACCCCGTTGTAATCTTTAATCGTAATGGTGCTGGTTCCCGTTTTTCCCTTTGCATCCATAGCGGTAATCGTTACAGTGCGATCACCACCTGCCGCGGGAACGTAACCCGATGTTCCTGGGGTTCCGGTCGCAGCCGCCACTGTCGCTGAGCAGGTGTTACCCCCTGTCAACTTCACAGCATACCCGGTTCCATCAGCGTTCTTCACCGGAGTTCCGGGCGTAAGTACAGCCGAGTTGCTGGTGAATACCTGCAATCCGCCCGTCGCTGACACACCGTAAACCATCAAAGTGAGATCAGGAGTGGTCGCACTTTCTGGCAGAGTCATGAGATTGGGCTGAACCCGCAAGACATCCTGTCCGGCAGTGAGTGTCAAACCGAGCGTCACTGACTGATTGTTGGCATCGATAATCGTAACACCTGCATTGGTTGCGACCTGTCCTCCGACAACTTCAACAATGTTACCGTCCACAATTTGCGCATTCAGCCCAGACTCGTCAATCGACGTCTGAACACGATAGGGCCTCGTGCCGCCCGTGACGATTGCTCGGAGCTTGTCACCGATATATGCAGTGATGGACGTTGGATTGACCGCCAAGGGCACCGTTCCAACGAGGACCGCAGTGGTCAGTGTGGCTCCAGCAGCATCCCGAATCGTAATTGTCGCAGTCGTAGTACTAATTTGGACACCCGTAATTGTCATTTGGTTCCCATTTACTGAGACCGTAGCAACTGATGGAAAACTGCTTGTCGCAGTGTATGGGCCAGTGCCGCCACCCAGGGTAAACGTCTGCGCATATGCGGCACCGGGGGTAATAGTCATAGATGTGGCCGCGGTCATGTAAAACGCGGTACTGGAGCCGGACTTCACAGTGATATCAAACTTGCTGCCCTTGGCGTCTGTTGTTGTAATCTTTGCCGTCCCGGGCATGATAGTTCCAACATGCAAGACGTCATCACCGCCAATCCAGCCGACGGCAACTGCTGGGTCATCGCTAAACACGGCGTATGGCTTTACGCCACCCTGCACAGCATACTGCTGCAACAGCCCCACCTGAAGCGTTACTGCTGCCGGAGCCACGACGGAAAACGTGGACACTGGCCCCGAGCTCAATCCCGGAGAGCCGCCGCCGCCGCCACAAGCAGCCAATAGAAGCGAAAACAGAATGGTGGTCAGGTAAGAAAGAATGCGCATGGTGAACTCGCGTGTTGTCGTGTTGTCGTGTTGTCGTGTTGATTGGATTATCGCGTAGCGCCGCGGTCTGAAATCATCTTCGGCGTGATGAACACCAGTAATTCTTGTTTGCTGGAAGACCGGACTTTGCTCTTGAAGAGATTGCCAATAGCGGGTAAATCACCGAGAAGGGGCACACGGGTTTCATCTTCTTTGGTGGTCTCCGCGTAAATTCCACCAATAACCACCGTACCGCCGTTTTCAACCAAGACTTCCGTATTGATGTGTTTTGTATCAATTGCAAACCCGGCAGTTGTTAACCTACCAACAGTGTCTTTTGTAACATCCAGCTTCAAAATGATGCTACCTTCTGGGGTAATCTGCGGGGTTACTTCCAACTTCAGATTCGCCTTTCGAAAGGCGATTGAAGTTGCACCACTTGCTGATGCAACCTGGTAGGGGAGCTCTTCACCTTGTTCAATCGTAGCCTTTACTTGATCCGCTGTCACTACACGTGGACTAGACACCACTTTGCCTTTTCCATCTGCCTCAAGCGCAGATATCTCAAGGTTCAAAAAGCGATTGGCACTTGCATTGAAAATTGACACTGCAAACGCCGCTGGCGAAGAAAGTGCGGGATAGTTTACGACAGCCGGCATCGTGAGAAATTGTCCATTGGCATCAAGTTTACCTTCCACTTGGTTTGACGTGGTGTATTGGAGATTGGAGTAACTTGAGCCAAAGGCCACCCGATTGTCGCCACCGATCTTGTAACCACCGTCACCGCCCATGGCAGCCCTCGCATCCACACCCCCCAGCTTTACGCCAAGCGACTTACCAAAGGTATCCGTAGCCTCAACAATACGCGCTTCAATCAGTACCTGACGAACCGCAATATCCAACTTTGTAATCAGCTGCTGAATTTGCTCTAGCTTGCTCGGGATATCAGTTACGAACAATTGATTGGTTCGCGGCTCTGCGATGACACTACCGCGGGCACTCAGAATGCGGGCCCCACCTTTATCCCCGCCACCATCAGCCTTCAGGTGAGCAGCGATTTCTGCAGCCTTGGCATAGTTAATCTGGAAAGATTGAGTCCGCAATGCCTCAAGTCCCTGAACTGCCACCGCCGACTCCAGATCAAGTTTTTCTTTGGCCACGATTTCATCCTTCGGCGCTACCCACAAAACATTCCCGCTTTTCCGTAAGCCCAATCCCTTAGCCTGAAGAATGATGTCCAGCGCCTGGTCCCACGGAACATCCTGCAACCGGAGCGTCACGGACCCCGAAACAGAATCCGACGTCACAATATTGAAATTGGTGAAATCTGCAATCACCTGCAATAGTGAACGCACTTCGATATTCTGGAAATTCAGGGACAGCTTCTGTCCTGTGTATCCGACCCCTTGCGTCAATTTCTTCGGATCAACCTTGATTTCTTTGACCTCAACGACAAATTGCTCATCGCTTTGGTAGGCGCTGTGCTCCCATTGGCCGGTGGGCTCAATGACCATGCGAACCCTATCCCCCGTTTGCGTGGTCGTGACCGATTTCACTGGCGTTCCAAAGTCCGCCACATCAAGGCGACGGCGCAGTCCCTCGGGGAGAGTGGACTTCATGAACTCCACAACCAGCGACTGCCCTTGCTGACGAATGTCTACCCCAACCTGGTTATTGGGCAGTGTCACGACTACTCGTCCAGAGCCGTCTGCGGCCCTGCGAAAATCCAGGTCTTTCAGAGGCGCCGAATCCCGGCTCCGATTCTCCGCAAAAGTTGCCGCCACCACTGCTGCCGGTGTGCTGCGCACAGTGGATTCCAGAACGATCAGAAGTGACTTCCCCTGGATTTCCGCCGTATAGGCAGCCGGGTTCTTCAAATTCAGAACAACCCGGGTTCGCTCACCGGCTTGCACAACGCTGACAGACTTCAGATTGCCCTGATTCATGTCGACGGTGGACCGGCCCATGGAACTGGTCACGCCAGGAAAATCCAGCGCGATTCGCGCGGGAGACTGAATCGCAAATCCCGAAGGTACCGCCGTCAACTCCTTCGACAGGTCAATGCGGACAACCTCCGAGCTACCCTGAATGGAACCGGATACGGCTTCGATCGCTGTTTGTGCCTGAACCCCCGCACTCAACAGTGCTGCGGCCAAAACAACAAGCGCCTGCCACATGCGCAGCCCAAATCGCTGATTCTGATTATTCATTTAGCCCTCTCTTGCAACTGGAGTGTTGCAACGCGTTCAATCCACTCGCCGACTGCGTCTTGCACAATTTCACGAAGCGTCACCTCGGTTTCACTGATCTTCACGACCTTGCCGAAATTCTGCCCGAGATAGCTCCCCACCTTCACTTGGTAAAGCAGGTTGTCCACCTTGACCAACGCAACAGGTTGGCCAGCCTTGTAAATACTTCCCACCACACTCATGGCGTCCAGCGGGAAAGACTCTAATGGCTCCTTGCGCCGTGCCAATTCAGGCGCAACCAGAGCGCCGTTGGCTGCCACCTGGTTCGAGTCCCGCTTCAAAGCCTGTGTCAGTTTCTCCTTGCTAAAAGGCTCCACCGCAGTCGCGTTGGTATACGCCTCCGGCTTGAACTGCTTGGGCGCAGGAATCGGTTCGACTTTGGGTCGGGTCTGGTTGCGCTCTTCAACCATCCACTGGCGAATATCGTCCTCGCTGGACGAACCACATCCAATCAGTACACCACCCAGGCAGATTGCAGCCAAAAACTTTATGCCATTCATTTCTTGGCTCCCTTGGAAGCCTTGCTTTGCGCCGCGACTTCATCCTTGTCCAAGTACCTGAAAGTTTTGGCCGTGGAGTCCAACACCAACGCTCCATCGGCCCGGGGAACAATAGTCAGGTTATTCAAGGTGACAATACGTGACAGATTGGCAATATCCGATGCAAATGCGCCAATGTCGTGATAACGGCCACTCACCTTGATGGCAATGGGCAATTCGGCATAGTAATCCTTGACGGCAACCTGGCCAGGACGAAACAGATCGAACTGCAGACTACGCCCTAGCCCCGCCTGGTTGATGTCAGACAACAGCGCGTCCATCTCTGCCTTGCTAGGCAACTGCTTTTCAAGCTGCGTCACATATTGCTGCACCTGCTCACGCTGCTTTCTCAACACATCCAGATTCACCGCTTTGGTGAGCTTGGTCTTGTAGTCCGCTCGAAGTTTGATTTCCTTGTCTTGCTCCAATTTCAATGTCTCATCGGAACCACTCAACCAGACAAACCACAGTGCCACAACAACCGCAATTGTCGTGACTGCAAACAGCGCATAGCGCGGAATTGGAGGCCATGCAGAAGGATCTTTCGGATCCAGACCGCTGAACTGGGCAGCCAACTTTTGCTGCAACTGCGCGAAGTCGATTGAACCTAAAGATTTGGTAGCCATTTAGATTCCCGCTATTTCTTGACCGCGCCGGAGGCAGGCTGTAACGACACAGAGGCCGCCGCAGATGCAGCAGTAGCTACAGACTGGGCTGCGGTTTTTGCCGCCTCGCTCGCGCGCACAAGGCGAACGCGAATGACGAAGTTGGACACGCGGCGCTGATCCCGCGCAGCCAAGGTCACTGTTCCGGCCACGATTTCCACCAATTCAGGCTTGGCAAACCATGGGGTATTGACAGAAAGATTGCGCAGCAACTCCGACACCCGTTCATTGGACTGCGCCACACCATTGATCGTGACGACCTGATTGGCCTGCACCATCTTGTTGATGTACACCCCATCCGGCAATTGGTTCACCATTTCGGTGAGTAAATGCACCGGCAGGTTCCGATCCGACTGCAGGTCCTCAACGGCCTGTTGACGCGCGCGCAACGCTGCGATCTCAGCCTCAAGGCCCTGAATATCCTTGATCTGACCTTCCAATTTCTTGATTTCAGTCTGGAGGGTCTGATTGGTCCCCTCCTGCTCCGAAATAGCAGTCTGGTACCACAAAAATACGGCACCAGCTATCAGCCCACCCAGCAGCGCCGAAGACGCCAGGGAAACATTGAACAGATCACGGCGACGCTTGCGCGCAGCTTCGCGGTGTGGGAGCAGGTTGATCAGGATCACTGCGCAAACCTCCGCAGAGCCAGACCACAGGACGTCAGATAAGACGGAGCCTCACGGGTCATTTTCTTCAGCCGGACCCCATCTCCTATCTCCATCCCATCAAAGGGATTGAGCAGACTGCATGGGAACGTCGTATGTTGTGTAACCGCTGCTGTTAGGCCGGGCAACGCTGCCGAGCCTCCCGCCAGCATGATGTAGTCAACCTTGTTGTGCGGTGTGCTGGTGAAGAAAAACTGCAACGCGCGACCCAGTTCCTGAACCATGGTGTCGATGAATGGCCGAAGCACCGTTGACTCGTAATCTTCTGGAAGCTCGCCGCTGCGTTTCTTTGTTTCCGCCTCTTCCTGTGAAAACCCATACTGGCGAACAATCAACTGCGTCAATTGCGCACCACCGAAGGCCTGGTCCCGGTCATACAAGACCTCATCATCACGCAACACTTGCATGCTGGTCGTCAGCGCACCGACTTCAAACAACGCAACAATCAAGCCAGCACCCTTGTTGGGCAAATTTTCAATCAACCTACCGGCAGCGAGGCGTGAGGCGTAAGACTCAACATCAACAACCACGGGCATCAACCCCGCCGCTTCCGCCAAGCCCTGGATATCCTGCACTTTTTCCTTGCGGGACGCTGCAATCAGCACTTCTACGTCACCCGCAGACGTTGCGCTGGGACCAATGACGCAAAAGTCAAGGCTGACCTCATCCAGCGGAAACGGAATGTACTGATTGGCCTCGTTTTCGACCTGCTGCTCCAACTCCGAATCCGACATTCCGCCGGGTAGAACGATCTTCTTGGTAATAACCGCCGAAGGCGGCAACGCCATGGCCACATTCTTGGTCTTGGTTCCGCTCTTTTTCACCAAGCGCTTCAGCGCATTGGCAACTTCATCGAATTTTTCAATATTGCCGTCCGTAATCCAGCCGCGCTCCAGTGGCTCAATGGCACAACGCTCCAGAACCAGGCTTCCGGCCTTGTCACGACCCAACTCAACCAGCTTTACACTGGAAGAACTGATATCCAGCCCAAACATGGGAGCTGGCTGACGACTGAAAAACGACCCCAATGAGATCAAAACGGTCCCCTGAAACATACCGGTCAAGCACCGGTCAGACTTAAGAAATCACTTGAATGCTATCAGTAAGCTCCTTGTCCCGCAAAGGTTTTTTCTATTTTTGACCCTTTCGAACGTTGCCAAAAGCAGACGGTTATTCTCCGTTACCAAAATCCTGCGGCGAATTTCACTGGTCACCCGCTAAGCGGCAACAATGCATGCGCCCACGCCCCGGATGTCAGGAACGGCCCGGTTTTTATAATGCGGCGTGACCCAAAGCGACCTCTATGCCATCAACACCCACCACGCCTGAAAAAGAAACACCCTCGCCGCGCAAGCAAAGAGCGCCCCTGCACTGGATGGCGCAAACAGCTCTGTGGATTCTCGGCACCGCCGTAGCAGGCCTGGCTTCCTTGCTGATGGTCATTGCGCTGGCTCTTGCCGTCGCATTCCCAAACCTGCCGGACATTTCGGACCTGTTGGACTACCGGCCCAAGCTGCCCTTGCGTATTTTTTCCGCCGAGGGCGATTTGCTGGCGGAGTTTGGTGAAGAGCGGCGCAACCTGACACCCATCGCCGAGATCCCCAAGGTGATGACCAATGCTGTTTTGGCCATTGAGGACTCCCGCTTCTACCAGCATGGCGGCGTGGACTACTTGGGAGTGCTGCGCGCGGGACTTGCCAATGTGGGCAAGGCCAAGAGCCAGGGCGCATCCACCATCACCATGCAGGTTGCCCGCAATGTGTACCTTTCATCTGAAAAGACTTTTACCCGGAAGATTTACGAGATATTGCTGACTTTCAAGTTGGAGCACTTGCTGACCAAGGACCAGATTCTCGAAATCTACATGAACCAGATTTTTCTGGGCAACCGGGCATACGGCTTTGCAGCCGCGTCCGAGGCCTATTTCGGCAAGCACCTGAAAGACATCACAATCGCCGAAGCCGCCATGCTGGCCGGGCTGCCCAAGGCGCCATCCGCCTACAACCCCATTAGCAACCCGCAGCGTGCGCGGATTCGACAGCGCTACATCATTGACCGCATGCTGGAAAACGGCTTCATCAGCGAGAAGGAAGCGGAAGCTGCCAGGAGCCAGGAGCTGAAAGTCAAGTCTGGCGCGGGCAACCATCCGGTGCACGCCGAGTACGTGGCCGAAATGGTGCGACAGCTCATGTACGCCCAGTACGGCGACGAAACTTACACGCGCGGCCTGGATGTCAGCACCACGCTGCGTACGGCCGACCAGAACACGGCCTACAAGGCCTTGCGCAAAGGCATCATGGATTTCGAGCGCCGCCAGATTTACCGCGGCCCGGAGAAGTTTGTCACCATTCCCAGCAACGCCCAGGAAGCCGAGGATGCCGTGGATGATGCCCTGGACGATCACCCGGACAATGGCGACGTGATGTCCGCCGTGGTGCTGGAGGCCGAGCCCAAGAAGATCCGGGCCATGCGCACGGGAGGCTTCGTTCTGGAAATCACCGGCGATGGCCTAAAGCCGGCGCAATCGGGGCTGTCCGACAAGGCTCCGCCACACATCAAGTTGCGCCGAGGTGCCATCATTCGCGTGGCCAAGACGCCTAAGGACACCTGGGAAATCACCCAGCTGCCCGAAGTGGAAGGTGCCTTTGTCGCCCTGGACCCACGCGACGGCTCGATCAAGGCGCTCGTTGGCGGCTTTGACTTTGCCAAGAACAAGTTCAACCATGTCACCCAGGCCTGGCGCCAGCCGGGCTCCAGCTTCAAGCCCTTCATTTATTCGGCCGCCCTGGAGAAAGGCTTCACACCGTCCACGGTGATCAACGACGCCCCCCTGTTCTTTGACGCCGGCGTCACCGGCGGCCAGCCTTGGGAACCCAAGAACTACGACGGCACCTTTGAGGGGCCCATGACGCTGCGCCGCGGGCTAGCCAAGTCCAAGAACATGATCTCCATCCAGATCCTGCGCGCCATTGGCACCAACTACGCGCAGGACTGGATCAGCCACTTTGGTTTTGAGGCGGAAAAGCATCCGCCCTACCTGACCATGGCCTTGGGGGCCGGCTCGGTCACGCCCATGCAGATGGTGGTTGGATATTCCGTCTTTGCCAACGGCGGCTACCGCGTGAACCCGTGGCTGGTCTCCAAGGTCAGCGAACAGCGCGGCAAGGTTCTGGTCGAGACCAAACTACCGGTCCTGGAAGAACTGGAACGCGCCATTGATCCGCGCAACGCCTTCATGATGACCAGCCTGCTGCAGGAAGTCACCCGTTCTGGCACCGCAGCACGCGCGCAGGCCACACTCAAGCGCCCCGACGTGTATGGCAAGACTGGTACGACCAATGACTCCATGGACGCGTGGTTCGCCGGCTACAACCCCACGCTGACTGCAGTCACCTGGATCGGC
The DNA here is from genome assembly GCA_038327925.1 of Burkholderiales bacterium. Classification (GTDB taxonomy): domain Bacteria; phylum Pseudomonadota; class Gammaproteobacteria; order Burkholderiales; family Burkholderiaceae_C; genus Allorhodoferax. The sequence continues at coordinate 63,241 of JBBQLM010000002.1, forward strand.
TATGACACCCCGCGCAAACTCGGCGACCGCGAAACCGGGGGGGGCTTGAGCCTCCCAGTCTGGATCACGTTCATGGAAACCGCGCTGAAGAACGTCCCCGTCATGGAACCCTCCGCACCAGAAGGCGTGGTCCATGTGGGAGGCGAGTGGTATTACGACGAATACGCCAAGAGTTCGGGTGTATCCGGGGTCGGGCTGGAGGCCAAGCCAGAACCCACTACCCTGCCGCTGCCGCCAGCCGAGGAAAAAAAGAAAATCCTCGACCTGTTCCGCAACTGATCAGGGCGTGAAGCGCAACGCCCGGCCCGACTGCTCTGTGGCGTTGTTTGAGAGGGCGGCAAAGAATTCACCCTGGCCCTTGGTGTCCTGCCACTGACCGTCCAGGTAGCGATAATGGAACCCGCCCGCGCGCGTGGCCATCCAGATTTCGTGCAGCGGTTTTTGCTGGTTGATAACGATCTGGCTGTGGTTGGCGAAGGTCAACGTGACCATGCCGCCCACCCGCTGGTTGTCCACATCCGCATCGGTCTCGTCGTTGATGCGGTCGCAAGCCACCTCCACCGCCTTGAGCAACGCCTCGGCTTGGTCCATGTATTCGGTATCAGTCATTACAATTTCACCATGTTGAATGCAAAGCAAATTCTAGTCACTGCGCTTGTCCTTGCCACTGGAGTGGTGGGTCTGACCGGTTGCGGGCAGACGGGTTCGCTGTATTTGCCAGCCCGACCCGCAACGCCGGCCTCCGCGCCCGCCGCTTCCTGAACTGTTCCATGACCCCATCCACACTCCCCGGCCAGCCCCATATCCACTACGCCAACGGTCATCTCCAGGTGGAGGGCTGCCAACTGGATGCCCTGGCCAGCACCCACGGGACTCCGCTCTTCGTGTATTCCAAGGCTTCCATGCTGGCGGCGCTGGCAGCCTACCAGCGCGGACTTGCCGGGCGCAAGGCGCAGATTTGCTATGCGATGAAGGCCAATTCGTCACTGGGCGTGCTGCAGGTGTTTGCGCAAGCGGGCTGCGGCTTTGACATCGTCTCCGGCGGAGAGTTGGAACGGGTGTTGGCAGCCGGTGGAGACCCCTCCAAGGTCATCTTTTCCGGCGTCGGCAAGACCCGCCACGAAATGGCGCAAGCCTTGAACGCCGGCATTGGCTGCTTCAATGTCGAGAGCGAAGCCGAGATCGACGTGCTGAACACCGTGGCCCTGTCGCTGAACAAGGTCGCACCCATCAGCATCCGCGTCAACCCCAACGTGGACCCCAAGACCCATCCCTATATTTCCACCGGCCTCAAGGGCAACAAGTTCGGCATTGCCCATGAGCGCACGCTGGCCACCTACCAGCACGCGGCCTCGCTGCCGGGTCTGTCGGTCGTCGGCATTGACTGCCACATCGGCTCGCAGATCACCCAGGAAACGCCCTATCTGGACGCAATGGACCGCATGCTGGACCTGGTCACCGCCATTGAAGCGGCCGGCATTCCGATCCACCACATCGACTTTGGCGGCGGCTTGGGCATTGACTACCAGGGCGACACCCCGCCCGCCGCCGACGGCCTGTGGACCAAGCTGCTGGCCAAGCTCGACGCCCGCGGCTTCGGCCAACGCATGCTGATGATTGAGCCAGGCCGCTCGCTGGTTGGCAACGCCGGCCTGTGCCTGACCGAGGTGCTGTACCTGAAACCCGGCGAACAGAAGAACTTCTGCATCGTCGACGCGGCCATGAACGACCTGCCCCGCCCCGCGCTGTACCAGGCTTTCCACGCCATTGTTCCGCTGGACCAGGGCAAGCAGGCCCAGTCCGGTTCACCGGTGTACGACGTGGTCGGCCCGGTCTGCGAAAGCGGTGACTGGATCGGCCATGACCGCGCCTTGGGCGTGCAGGCCGGCGACCGCCTGGCCGTGCTGTCGGCCGGGGCCTATTGCATGAGCATGTCCAGCAACTACAACTCCCGCCCGCGCGCGGCCGAAGTGCTGGTGGACGGCAACCGGGCCCATCTGATCCGCCAGCGCGACAGCATGGCCGACCAGATGCGGGGCGAGCAACTCCTGTAGCAGTCAGTCCGGTAGATTGCTATCTTTTATATAGCAGTCTACGCACCATTGACGAGGGCTGAGGCCCGATTTCTCTGTAAACGCCTCCGCAAACGCCAGCCCAGCAACACCCCCAGGATCAGCGCATAGACCGCTACCTCGGCGAAGTTGCGTTTACCTGCGCGCATCCAGAAAAAATGCAGGATGGCCAGACCGGCAATCACGTACACCAGGCGGTGCAGAGCCTGCCAACGCTTGCCGCCCAAAGCGCGAACGGCCCGGTTGAACGAGGTCAACGCCAGCGGTGTCAACAGCAACACCGCCACAAAGCCCACCAGGATGAACGGCCGCTTGGCGATGTCTCTGGCGATATCCGCCAACTCGAAGCCCATGTCGAACCAGGCGTAGGCCAACAGGTGCAGCATGGCGTAGAAATACACAAACAGTCCCACCATGCGCCGAAACCGTGCCAATGCCGGCAGTTGCGCCACTGTGCGCAAAGGCGTGATGGCCAGCACCACACACAGCATGCGCAAGGTCCAGTCGCCGGTGGATCGCTCCAGCGCTTCCGCCGGATTGGCGCCCAGCCAATCCATCGCGGCAGCGACAACCAGCCACACGGCTGGCAACAAAGCCGCAGCAAACGCCAGCGGCTTGGCAGCCGGTCCAGCCAGCCATCGGTTCAGGGTTTCACGCATGGCCAGTCAGAAATACTTCTTCAGGTCCATGCCGGTGTACAGCTGACCGACCTGCGCCTCGTAGCCGTTGAACAGCAGGGTCTTGCGCTTGCGGGCGAACAGACCATCTTCGCCAATGCGCCGCTCCGTGGCCTGGCTCCAGCGCGGGTGGTCCACATTCGGGTTCACGTTGGAATAGAAGCCGTACTCGTTGGCAGCGGCCTTGTTCCAGGCCGTGCCCGGCTGCTTGTCCGTGAAGCGAATCTTGACAATGCTCTTGCCGCTCTTGAAGCCATACTTCCACGGCACCACCAGCCGAACCGGTGCGCCGCTCTGGTTGGGCAGCACCTCGCCATACATGCCAAAGGCCAGCAAGGTCAGCGGGTGCATGGCTTCGTCCAGGCGCAGCGCCTCCACATAGGGCCAGTCCAGCACACGGGAGCCCACACCCGGCATGGTCTTGGGATCCGCCAGAGTCACGAACTCGATGTATTTGGCGCTGCCCTGCGGTTCAGCCTGCCGAATCAACTCGGCCAGGGAATAGCCGACCCAGGGAATCACCATAGACCAGCCTTCCACACAGCGCAAGCGGTAGATGCGCTCCTCCATGGGGCTGAGCTTGAGCAGGTCCTCCAGCGCCCATTTGCCGGGCTTCTTGACCAGACCCTCGACATCCACCGTCCAGGGCGTGGTCTTCAGTGTGTGCGCATTGGCAGCGGGATCACTCTTGTCAGTCCCAAACTCATAGAAATTGTTGTACGACGTCGCATCCTTGTAGGCCGTAGGCTTGTCCATCGTCTGGGCACCGGCCACGCCGGAGGGTTTGGAGGAAAGCGCCGGCAACTTGCCAGGACGTTGCAGGCCACCCGCGCCCTGTGCCAATGCTTGCCGCGAAGCCCAGCTTGCCATGGCCGCGCCGGCAACCCCGCTGGCCATCAGCTTGAGCAGGTCACGCCGGCCTTCATACAGTGCGCGGTCCGTGATCTCGCTCGCGGCGGGGTGAATGAAGCCATTCGTGTCGGACTTGATCAGCATGGAAATCTCCTGGTTTGGAACTTGGTCGGCCGAGGGCGCTGTTTCTTACAGCCCCGCACGGTCTTTGCCGGGTGGACAGCCGGCGCTACCCAAGCAAATGGGGCAGACCCACCTTGCGGTGAGTCTGCCCCATTTGGGAGATTGGTGCAGGTTTGGTTCCCAAAGGAACCGAATATGCTGGTGTTTGCGGCTTACCGCAAGCCGGCAATGTAGTCGGAAACCGCCTTGATTTCGCGGTCGTTCAGCTTGGCAGCCACTGCCGTCATTTGCGCGCTGTTCTTGCGCGCGCCGTCACGGAATGCCGTCAGCTGGGCCACGGCATAGTCTGCGTGCTGCCCGCTCAGACGGGGGTACTGGGCGGGGATGCCGGCGCCGTTCGGGCTGTGGCAGCCAGCGCAGGCTGCGATCTGACGATCTGGAATGCCACCGCGGTAGATCCGCTCACCCAGCATGACCAGGCTCTTTTCTGTTGCGGTCCCGGCCTTGGACGGCTTGGACCCAACCCAGTACGCCACGTTCTTCATGTCCTCATCGGACAGCATGGAGGCAAAACCCAACATGATCGGGTTGGCGCGCTTGTCGGTCTTGAATTCCTGCAGTTGCTTGACCAGGTATTCGGGATGCTGTTGTGCCAGCTTGGGATAGGCGGGGACAGGGGAGTTGCCATCTGCACCATGGCAGGCAGCGCACACGGCTGTGAAGGTTGCCTCACCCTTGGCCAGATCGGGCTTGGCCGCCTTGGGCGCAGCCTCAGCGTGTGCTGCAGGCGCTGCCGGCGCGGGCGCCGGGTCCGCTGCGAAAGCAAAAAGGGGCGTAGCGGCCGCAGAGGCGGCGATGAGCAAATGGGCAATCAACTTCATGGTGCGGCTGTGGGTCTAGTGTGCAAAACAAGGCGCATTCTACAATGCGGCTCGGGACTTTCGCCTTACTCAATGACTACTACTACCAACCCATCGACGATTTCCCACGCTGCGCCCAAGCCCGGTAGCAGCGAAAAAACCCAGGCGACCGTCGCATTGGGCTGGCTGCATACGGCCAAATTTCTGACCACGGCGCCGGAGTTGCACTTTCTGCCCGCGCTCGATGTGCCTGAAATCGCCTTTGTGGGCCGCTCCAATGCCGGCAAGTCCACCTGCATCAACACGCTGACCCAGCAAAAGCAGTTGGCCTTTGCGTCCAAGAAGCCCGGGCGCACCCAGCACATCAACCTGTTCAGTCTGGGCAAACAAGGGGTCATGGACGCTGTGCTGACCGATTTGCCCGGCTACGGCTACGCCGCTGTGCCCAAGCAGGACAAGATCCGCTGGCAGCAGGTCATGGCCAATTACCTGGTGACGCGCAAGAACCTGATGGGCATCGTGCTGATGTGCGACCCGCGCCATGGCATGACCGAGCTGGACGAAATCCTGCTGGACGTCATCCGCCCCCGGGTGCAGGAAGGGTTGAAGTTCCTGATCGTCCTCACCAAGTCCGACAAGCTCACCCGCAGCGAGGCCACCAAGGTCCTGTCCATCACCAAGCTGCAGGCCGGTGGCGGCGAGGTCATGCTGTTTTCCGCCCCCAAACGCAAGGGCATTGACGAGGTAGCCCAACTGCTGTGGAAATGGGCGCATCCCGAGGGCAAAGCCCCCGTGGTGCAGGAAGTGCCAGCCCACCCCGACCCAACCACTCCGGCCCCAACCTCCCCGGAATGATTGCCACCTACCAGCAGAGCCTGCCCCACGGCATTACCTTGAGTTGCCGCGCCGCCGGCCAGCCGGGCCGCCCGGTGCTGCTGTTCCTGCACGGGTTTCCCGAAGGCGCTTTTGTCTGGGACGCACTGCTGGAGCACTTTGCCCGTGATGAAAACGGTGGCTACCGCTGCGTGGCCCCGAATCTACGCGGCTTTGAGCACTCATCCGCCCCGGTGGATGTCAGCGCCTACCGGCCCAAACACCTGGTGCAGGACATTGCGGCCCTGGTCGCCATTGAAACCGGCGGCACCCAGCCTTTGGAATGCCTGGTGGCCCACGACTGGGGCGGCGCCGTGGCCTGGAACTTTGCCAACCAGTTGCCACACCTGACCCGCCGGTTGGCCATCATCAACTCCCCGCACCCCGGCACATTCCTGCGCGAGCTGAAAAACAATCCGGCGCAGCAACGCTCCAGCGCCTACATGAACTTCCTGATCCGCGACGATGCGGAACAGTTGCTGACGGCCAACGACTATGAGCGCCTGTGGGGCTTCCTGACCCACGAATTCACCGGCGAGCGGCCCACGCCGTGGCTGACCGACGCGGTCAAGGACCAGTACCGCGCCGTCTGGTCGCAAGGCCTGCGCGGCGGCTGCAACTACTACCGCTCCTCACCGCTGCGCCCACCGCGGCCCGAAGACCCGGCCGCCGCCGCCGTGGAATTGCCCGCCAGCATGCTGACCATTACCCTGCCGACTCTGGTGGTCTGGGGCATGGACGACGCGGCGCTGCCACCCGAGTTGATCGACGGCCTGGACGCCTATGTGCCCAACCTCACGCTGCACAAGGTTCCCGGTGCCTCGCACTGGATCATCCATGAGCAACCCGCGTTGGTCCAAAGCTATATAAGCGATTTCCTGCACCAGCCCTCGTGAAATGGGCGTATTCAGCTATTAATTTAGTAGCAAACAGCGGCACAGGCCGCGCCGTCAGTACGGCGGCGTCTCACCGTCCGGCCGGTCCTTGAAACGTTTGTGAACCCAGTAGTACTGGGACGGGTCGGGCGTGATGTAGGACTCCAGCTCACGGTTCATGCGGGTGGTATCGGCCACCAGATCGGTCGTGGGGAAATCGGTCCACGCGGGCAACACGCGCACCACATAGCCGCCCGGTGTCATGCGGGTCACGATGGGCACCACCTGGGCGCGCCCCAGCCGGGCAAAGCGTGACAACGAGGCAATGGTGCAGGCTTGCACGCCAAAGAACGGCACAAACAGCGACTCAGACGGGTCAAAGTTCATGTCCGGCAACAGGTACAGCGGCTCGCCCGCCCGCAGGGCTGCGACGATGGGTTTGACCCCATCCAGCCGCGCCACCATTTCGGGTGCGCCAAAGCGCTGGCGCCCGGCATAAATCCAGGCATCGGCCGCTGCATTCATTTGCGGGGAGTAAATGGTGGCGAAACGCCGCGCAACATTCAGCGTCAGCGCCGTCCAGGCCGCATCCAGCCCCATGAAGTGCGGCGCGAACAGCACCGTGGGCTTGTCGCCCTGCAACGCCTGCAAATCACCTTCCAGCAGCAGACGGCGGCGCAACACGGCTTCGCTGGCGTGCCACAGCCAGCCACGGTCCAGCCAGCTCTGGGCAAAACGGACAAACACCTTGCGGGTCTGCACACGCAGTTCGTCCGGCTGCCACTGCGGAAAGCACAGCCTGAGGTTGGTCATGACGACCCGCCGCCGGGACGCGACCAGCGCATACAGCAGCCATCCCAGCACGGCACCCAGCCCCCGCACCAGCGGCAGCGGTAGCAGCGCAATGGCGCGGATCAGCAGCAACACGGCCTGCGTCAGCATGGGCGACCACCTGCGTGGTCGGTACATGCCCCTGCGGGCAGAAGGGATGTCATTTCATCCAATTGCATGTCCCTGTCTGAGATAAAATCCGTTGCGTCGCTGAGTTATGGAACTACTTGCAGGGCGACGCACACGGTGGCGATTCTTGATTGGGTTGCCATTGTGCCTTGTCGAAATCGACAAATCTGCTAAAGCGTTCGCTAAAGCCCCAAAAGCCCAAGCAACGCGACTTGATGTTTTTTTGGAGCAATGAACCATGGCGAACGATTTTCTTTTCACGTCCGAATCTGTTTCCGAAGGCCACCCCGACAAGGTCGCCGACCAGATCTCCGACGCCATCCTGGACGCGATTTTCAAGCAGGACCCCAAGTCCCGCGTCGCGGCCGAAACCCTGACCAACACCGGTCTGGTCGTGCTGGCCGGTGAAATCACCACCAACGCCCATGTGGACTACATCCAGGTGGCCCGCGACACGATCAAGCGCATCGGCTACGACAACACCGAGTACGGCATCGACTACAAGGGCTGTGCCGTGCTGGTGGCCTACGACAAGCAATCCAACGACATCGCCCAGGGCGTGGACCACGCCTCCGACGACCACCTCAACACCGGCGCTGGCGACCAGGGTCTGATGTTTGGCTACGCCTGCGACGAAACGCCCGAGCTGATGCCCGCGCCCATCTACTACGCCCACCGCCTGATGGAACGCCAGGCCCAGTTGCGCAAGGACGGCCGTCTGCCCTTCCTGCGCCCGGACGCCAAGAGCCAGGTGACCATGCGCTATGTGGACGGCAAGCCCCACAGCATCGACACCGTGGTGCTGTCCACCCAGCACAGCCCCGACCAGTCCGAGACCCAAACCACGATGAAGGCCAGCTTCACCGAGGCCATCATCGAAGAGATTATCAAACCCGTGCTGCCCAAAGAGTGGTTGCAAAACACCCGCTACCTGGTCAACCCCACAGGCCGCTTTGTCGTTGGTGGCCCGCAAGGCGATTGTGGCCTGACCGGGCGCAAGATCATTGTGGACACCTACGGCGGCGCTTGCCCCCACGGTGGTGGTGCGTTCTCCGGCAAGGATCCAAGCAAGGTCGACCGCTCGGCCGCCTACGCGGCCCGCTATGTGGCCAAGAACGTGGTTGCCGCCGGTCTGGCCAAGCAGTGCCAGGTGCAGGTCGCCTACGCGATTGGCGTGGCCAAGCCCATGAACATCACGGTCTACACTGAAGGCACCGGCGTCATCCCCGATGACAAGCTGTCCGCCATCGTGGCTGAAGTGTTTGACCTGCGTCCCAAGGGCATCATCCAGATGCTGGACCTGCTGCGCCCGATCTACGAGAAGACCGCCGCCTACGGCCACTTCGGTCGTGAAGAGCCCGAATTCACCTGGGAACGCACCGACAAAACCCAGGCGCTGCGTGCCGCCGCTGGCTTAAAGTGAAAATTGCGGGTCAGACCACCGCGCAAGCGTGTGCTCTGACCCCAACTGACTAGACCATGAAAATCCAGACACAACGCTTCATTGACCGCTGGGTTGGCCAGTTGCTGTGCAGTGTGGTGTCGGGTTGGGTGCGGTTCACCGGCTTGTTTGGCGCGCCGGCGCGCATGCCCCAGCAACCGAAAAACATTCTCGTCATCCTGCTGTCCGAGATGGGCAGCATCGTGCTGGCCGGCCCGATGTTTGCGGCCCTGCGTCGCCAATACCCGGGTGCGGCCATCCACATCCTGCAACTCAAGAAGAACCAGGAAGTCTCCAAGCTGCTGTCGCTCACCGCAGAGGAGTACATGCACACGCTGGACGACAGCTCCGGCGGCTCTCTGGTGCGCGACATCCTGTCGGTCAGCCTGAAGATGCGCCGCCTGGGACTGGACGCCGTGATTGACTGCGAACTGTTCTCGCGTGTCAGCGCCCTGCTGTCGTTCTCCACTGGCGCGCCGGTGCGCGCAGGCTTCACGCCGCACACGCAGGAGGGCCTGTACCGCGGCAGCTTCATCAACCACAGCATTCCCTACAACCCCTACCAGCACATCAGCAAGCAATTCCTGTCGCTGGTGGACGCCCTGCAGTCGCCCGACGGTATGCCGCGCAACCGCGCCGGTGCGATCCGCGAGATCCCGGCCGAGCCCGAGCTGTCGGTGCACTTTTCGCCCGAGGAACTGACTGCCTACCGCGGCAAGGTCGAAGCCGACCATCCCGTGACGAAAACGCGTCAACTGGTGCTGGTCTACGCCGGCGGCGGCATCCTGCCCGAGCGCGCCTGGCCCGCCGCCCACTACGCCCGCGTGGTGCAGGGTCTGTGCGCTGCCGGCCACGCCGTGGGCCTGATCGGCCTGAAGGACGACGCCGCGCTGGCGCGGGATTTGAAAACACAAGTCGGCAGTGACGCCTGCATTGATCTGACCGGCTACACCAAGAGCATCCGTGAACTGCTGATGCTGATGCATGCCAGCCGCCTGCTGATCACCAACGACGGCGGCCCCAGCCATTTCGCCACCGTCACACCGATCCAGACCATGGTGTTCTTCGGCCCCGAGACCGGCAAGCTGTATGGCCCGCTGGGCCAACGCACCATCATTCTGGAAAGCGGCGTTGCCTGCTCGCCCTGCCTGACCGCCTACAACCACCGCCTGACCTTCTGCGACGGTGACAACCAGTGCCTCAAGCGTATCGCGCCCGACCCGGTTCTGGAGCAGGCCTTGGCCTATCTGCAGGGCTGCCCCGAGAGCGCCAACGCATGAGTCTGTTCTACCGGGTGCAGCGCGCCACCCTCTGGGGTCTGGGCCTGCTGGAGCGTTACCGCTTCCTCAAGTTCGGCATCGTCGGGGCCAGCGGCGTGGTGGTCAACCTGACCGTGCTGTACCTGGGCCACGAGTATGTGTTCAATGCCATTGAAGCGGGCTACAAAAAACCCTACCTTTCCCTGGCACTGGCCATTGCACTGGCCACGCTGAACAACTTCACCTGGAACCGCCTGTGGACCTGGGCCGACCGCGTGCGTGCGCTGGAGGCCGGAGAACCCCAACCCATCAGCCTGCGGCTGCTGGGGCTGGAGTTTGGCCAGTACGTCACCGCCTCGGCCTTCGGCAGCGCCCTGCAGTACGTGCTGACCCTGCTGCTGTCGGGCAGCATGGACTACCGGTTGGCCAACATCATCGCCATCATCGCCGCCAGCGTGAGCAACTTCCTGGCCAACGACCGCTGGACCTTCAAGCGCCATGACGGCAGTTCGCCCAGCGACGACACCTGACGCCGCACAACCGCGAGCTCCCGCCATGCCCGCCCATCGCCCGTCCCTGCCCTGGCCATGGATCGCACTGGTGGTGCTGGCGGCCGGGCTGTACCTCCTGGGCCTGGGCAGCGCCTACGCCCCCACCAATGGCGACGAGATGGTCTACATCCACATCGCCCGCATGACCGCCGAGAGCGGCCACTGGCTGCCGCTGCAGTCGGAGATTGTGGACACCCGCAACACCAAGCCGCCGCTGCTGTTCTGGCAGGCCATGGCCGCCGGGGACTGGGGCCGCAACTGGAGCCTGTTCACGCTGCGCCTGCCCAGCATTGCCTACTCCTTTGCCACCACCGCCCTGCTGGCCTTCTTTACGCACCGCATCAGCGGCCAGCTGCGCACGGCCTGCATTGCGGCGGCGCTGTACCTGCTTTTCTTCTCCACCTTCCGCTACGGCCGGGTCTACCTGACCTCGGCACCCGAGACCTTCTGGCTGGCCCTGCCGATGTGGTGGCTGCTATGGACGCAGTTGCGCCAGTCCGGCTCCGTGTTCGCCGCCGGGACGTGGGGCATTGGCACCTACACCCTGTTCGGCATCGCCATGGGGCTGGGCTGCGCCTACAAATCCTTTGCCCTGGCAGCGCCCGCTGCGGCGGCGCTGTGGTGCGCGGTCCTGCTGACGGCGCCCGCCCTGCGCTGGCCGCTGGTCATCCGCACCACGCTGGGGGCGACCTGGAGCACGGCATTGGCAGTGGGCATCTTCGCCCTGTGGTTTGTGCTGGACCCGGACCCGGCATCCGTGTGGCAGGAGTTTGTGCTGGCCGAGAACGCCGGCAAGATGTCCAACACCCAGGGCTACTGGCACGCTGCGCTGTTTGGCGCCTACCCGATGTGGACCCAGTTGCTGGCCTACCCCGCCAACGCCGGCATCCTGTTCTTTGCCGTGCTGGGCCTGGGCTGGGTCGGGCTCAAGCCCGCTTTCCAACGCGACACCTATGCCCGGCTCGCACCCGCCCTGCGCATGCTGCTGGTCTGGCTGGCCGTGTGGCTCATCGTCTTCACCATTCCCAGCCAGCGCTCGGAGCGCTACCTGATCCCGGCCATGCCGGCAGTGGCCATCGTCATGGCGCTGGTATGGGAGCGGATTCCCCGCATCTGGTTCTGGATCACGCTGATCCTGGCGCTGCCGGCGCTGGTCATGCTGGGGCGCATCAGCTGGGTCATGGCAGACCTGCAGATCGCCAGCCCCATCCAGCTTGCTATGACTTTGCTAGCGGTTGGTTCAGGTTTGGCGGGGGCCATAGCCGGATTGATCCAGAAGAACTGGTGCAGAAACGCCAGCCTGGTCGCCGTGCTGGCGCTGTACGCCAGCTTCAGCCTGATGGTCATGCCCCTGGGCACCGAGGCGGCTGGCTACAGCGCCGCCGTGCGCTCGCAGATGCACGACCAGCGCGTGGCCGTGCCCAACGGATTTACCGGCCAGTTCGAGCGCTTCCACTTCGTGCTGCCCGGCGCGCGCATCACGCCCTATGACGCCGAAGGTCGCAACACTGGCGCCTTCCAGCCCGACCTGCCACCGGTGGAACGGCTGGCCTTTTTGCTGGACCAGTTTGATGCCGTGGTCTGGCTGCAGGATTCACTGGACCAGGCCCAGCCCAGCTGCCTGCCCGCCTGCACGCTGCTGGGCCGGCGCTGGCACATCAAGAGCCGGCACAAGGATGGCGAGGTCACACTGGCCAACCTGTGGTACCCGCAGCAGTGGCTGTTCCGCCACGAGTGGCTGCTAAAACGCCAAGTCATTTCGAACGAAATAAGCCACTAGCCCTCGTGAAATAAGCCTGAGTAGCTATCAAATCAGGAGCGGTACCGCGCCAGCACCACGCCGTGCAGCACCAGCCACAAGCAGGGGTCCAGCACGGCATCCCAGGCATTGCCGCTGGGCAGTCGCCAGACCACCAGCATCAGCACCGCCAGCGGCACCACGCCCATGCGCCAGTCTGTGGCACGCAAGGACCGACGCGCCAGCACCCAGGGCAGTAACGCGCCCACCGCCACCAACCCCGCCGCCAGGGGGCTGAAGCCCCACGCGTAGAGCTGCACCGGAAGCAGCGCAAGCGTGTCCAACAGCAGTGCCCAGCCCAGCAGCACAGCCAGGATGGCCAGCGCCAGATGCGCCCGATCTACAAGGCCCACGGACGGTCGTGTGCCGACACGCCGCTCCACCAGCAGCCCCGCGCACAGCAGCACCGTCACGCCGCTGGGCGCCTGGAACACCAGCCCCAGCCAATAGGCCGGCGAATAGCCACCCGGTGCCCAGACCCACAGCGCCAGCAGCAGTGCGGCCATCCACTGCCGCTGCCAGCCGGAAGCCTTGCCGGGCCACCACCGCCCCACAGCGGATGCACCCAGCCAGGCCAGCACCATGCCCCAGCCCAGGCTGCGCCAGAGCTGCATCGTATCCAGGGTCGGCAGCAGGGGTGCATCCGTTGCCATAAGCTGCGCCAGCCAGTTCCCCATCTCGGCGCTCATGGTTGGGCTCCCGCAGTTGGCTTGCCACTCTGCAGGCGCATCCAGGCAATGCGGTGGCGGTCCACGGTGTAGGTGACCCACAGGCTGCCATCCAGCCACAGCAGGGCGGGGTAGGAGAACTCGTCATCCGGCGCACCATGCTCCAGCGTCTGAATGCGCTGCCAGTTGCGGCCATCGCTGGAGCGGCTCAGGTCCAGCGTGCCGCGCGACGCGATGGACGAGTTGTAGGCCAGCAGCATCTGCCCCGGGGCCAGACCCAGGCCGGCGACGGCCGCATCGGGGTTATCCAGCGTCAGGTCCGGCACGTCGCTCCAGTGCCGGCCGCCGTCAAGCGTGCGGGCCACGCCCACCTTGCCCTGGGGGCGTTCATCGCGCATCAGGGCCAACCATGCGTGTTCGGACTGCTGCACCAGCGCAGGCTGCAACAAATACGGTCGCCGCGACATGCGCACCATGCCCTGAAAGCCCCCCTCGCGGTCAAAGCGCAGTGCCATCGGGTATTTGATGCCCAGCTCAAAGTGCACCGGCAGCACCATGCCGCCGTCCGCCAGGGTCATGGGTGCATTGCGCACCAGGAAGCTGGTGTTCCACAGCCACGACAGGGGCAGCACCCGCACCGGCGCAAACGCCAGTTGGTCCAGCCCCTGCCCCGCGCTGCTCTGGCGCAAGTGCAGCACGCGCGATGCCGCCCAGCCGCCGCCGCCGGTGGCCACCACAAACAGGTTGACGCGACCATGGCCATCCATCCACGCCACCGGGTTGCCCAGGCGGCGCAGGCCAAAGCCCAACTGCTCCCCCATCACAAAGCGATTGACGACAAAGCGGGCCGGGGTCCACTGGCGCGTGGCACGCAGGTACTGCGACGCGGCGATCTGCACATTGGGCCCGCTCTCGCGGTCGCCCGAAAACCAGAACACGGTCAGCGCCGCCGGATGACCGGCCGGCATGGCCAGCAGGGTGCTGGCGTGGGCGGCAGCCATGCCTTCGGGCATGGGAACGGGGCCACGCTCCACCACCTGCAGGGTGCTCAGGTCCGGCACTGGTGCGGCATCCGGCCACACCGCGCGGGCGGGCGGCGGAGCGGCAGGTCGTTGCCACACATCCAGCCCCAGCAGGGCGCCGCCACAGGCCAGTGCCAGCAGCAAACGCCAGAAAACCAAACGAAGGGGATGCGACAGCACAGCGGGAGAGCCCAGGAACAACAACCCCGGTATCTTAGTGGCAGCCATGTGGCGGATTACCGGCATAACCCTGTGGCGCACGGTGTTGCCGGAAGCTGCAAAAATCCGGCCCATGCACACCCACCCCATTCTCCGCATCGAGCGCCTGGGCTTCCCCTGGCAGACCATCGACCCCTTCCTGTTCTGCGTGCACCACAACGACGCCTATCCGCGCGGCAACGCCGGCATGGGGCCGGCCGCGCCGCTGGCCGGGCGTGACCTGGGACAGGACTTCTCCGGCAAGGACGGCTGGAGCATGTACCACGGTCAGACCATTCCCGGCTTTCCGTCGCACCCGCACCGGGGCTTCGAGACGGTGACCATCACCCGCCAGGGCCTGATCGACCACTCCGACTCGCTGGGTGCCACGGCACGCTTTGGCGGAGGCGATGTGCAGTGGCTCACCGCCGGCAAGGGCATCGTGCACTGCGAGATGTTTCCGCTCGTGCAGACCGAGCAGCCCAATCCGGCCGAGCTGTTCCAGATCTGGCTGAACCTGCCGACCCGCCACAAGATGGTGGAGCCGCACTTCACCATGTTCTGGCGCGAAGACATGGCCCGTGTGCGCACCCAGGATGCCGACGGAAAAACCACCGAGGTCACCTGTGTGGCTGGCACCCTGGGCGACGCCAAAGGCCTGCCACCGCCACCCGACTCCTGGGCCTCGCAGCCCGAATCCGACCTGGCGATCTGGACCCTCCGCATGGAGCCTGGCGCGCGCTGGACGCTGCCCGCCGCCAGCGGGGCCGCAACGCGCCGCATGCTGTATTTCTTCCAGGGCAGTGCCCTGACCATCGCCGGGCAGGCAGTGCCCCCGGGAACTGCCATTGAGTTGGCGGCCGCTAATGCAGTTGAACTGGTGGGTGGCACAGACGCCGCCGAACTGCTGGTGCTGCAGGGCCGTCCGATTGGCGAACCGGTGGCGCAGTACGGCCCGTTTGTGATGAACACCGAGGCCGAAATCCGCCAGGCCTTTGCCGACTACCGGGCTACCGAATTCGGTGGCTGGCCCTGGGGCGCCAGCGACCCGGTGCACCCCCGCGAGCAGGGGCGCTTTGCACGGCACGCCGACGGGCGTGTGGAGACACGCTAGCCCGCCGAACGGCCCCCGGGGTCTTGCGGCCTCAGGCCTTGCTGAGCTTGGTCTGGGTCAGTTCGCCGGTGAGGTAACCCACCGCGGCGCCAAACTTGTCCTTGTAGTTGGCCTTGAGCAGCGGGTCCAGCGTGGACTTGACCACGTTGTGGATGCTGCCCCAGTCACCGGGGTGCTGGAAGTTGGCCATGATGTAGGTCCAGCCATTCAGTTCATCCACCGCATGCAAGCCCGTGGACTCGCCTCCGGCCGGGATCGACATGATGCGCGACAGCACCTTGGTGTCAAGGTTGTAGGCCCACAGGAAGTTGTTGACGTGCTGGCCACTGTCCTCGCCGATGAACAGGGTGCGCATTTTTTCGGAGAACTTCAGGTTGTCCGGATTGGCGATCTTGTTGGGATTGCCCGTGTTGCCCAGTGCGTCGGCGGTGATGTCTTCACCGACCAGCAGCGCCTTGAGGTCCACCGGCATCCACTCGCTGCTGATGGTTGCGCCACTGGTGTCCTTCTGGCTACCACGCAAGTTCAACGCCATCACGGCACCGGCGTTCAACGCCTTGGCGACCGAAACGCCGTTGCCGACCACATTGGCGGCATTGCCGGCGACCATCGAATCTCGGCAGTTCTGCAATGCCGAGTAAGCCACCTTGTCCTTGATGTTGACCGTGGTGCCTTCCATCTTGGAGAAGCCCATGCTGGCGCCCACATAGGCAGCGTAGCGGTGGGTTTCCAGGAAGGCGGCGGCCTTTTCCATGCCGGGCTGGAGCTTGACCCACTCGACCTTGCCATTGGCAGTGATCTTGGTGTAGCTGGCATCGAGCGGGTCGGAGCTGGCCACCGTCATGATGTCGGTGGGCTTGAGCGTGTTGGCCAGCGTGTGGATCTCGGCACTGGTGGCAGAGCCCAGCTTGATCCAGGTCAGCGGTGCTGCGGCAGCGGCCGGGTCAATGGAGAAGCCCGCGCCCACCTTGGCCACATACAGCGTACCGGAGGACAGGTCCTTCTCACGATCGGCAACAAAGACGAAATAGCCACTGTTGGTGGCGTCGTCACCCATCAGCACGGTGCGGTTGTCGGGCATGACCTGCACCAGCTCGTGGGAAATGCGGCCCATGCAATAGTGCTTCTTGACGGAACCGGTTCCATCGGCAGCCACCGTGACTTCGGGCATGTGGCCGTAGTGGTAGGGGTTGGCCGCGGTTTCGCTGCCATACAGGTTCTTGCTGAAGGCCTTGAACTGGGAATCGGTGGTCGCGGTGAAGGCGTTGGGTTCGTACTCTTCGCTGGACAGGTGCGTGCCCCAGGGCGACAGGCTGGCTCCGCAGGTGATCCACAGGCCATGCACACCCGAGGTGTCCACGTTGTGGTATTTCACCAGCGACAGCTTGCCGGTGGTGGGATTCTGGTCCAGGGTCAGCACGGCAATGGGCGATGGCAGCTTGCCATACATCGCCGTGACGCCATCCTGGGCCCAGGTGGCGTATTCAAACTGCACCACGGCAAACACGGTGTTGCCGGTGACGCCGGTCACCTTGGCACCGGCCACGCTGAGCAGGGTGGTGCCGTCCGGCGAGTCCGAGAAATACTGGCGTGTCTTGCTCGCCACGGTTGCATCCATGATGGGCTGGTTGTTGATGTCGTAGTAGCCGCCTGCCAGGGTCTTTCCACCCTTGCCGTCAGGCACCAGGTCACCGGTGACAAAGAACGGCTGGTAGGCGAGCTTGTAGTCGAGCTTGCTGTCGTCGCTGAAGTTGACCGACATGACCGAACCGACGGTGGTGGTGGCCATCGCTGCGGGAGTGGCCAGCGTGGGGGCCGCCATGGACGAGAAACTGACCGACTTGAACGTGATGGCCGGCACCGTGGTACCGCCGCCGCAACCGGCAATCGTCAGCCCGGCTCCGGCAAACGCCGACGACAGGGGCAACATGGGAATGCCGGACAAAGCCTGCAACAGGGAGCGGCGGGAAAGTGTGGGAGTGTTGGACATAGGGCACCAGAAATGGGACAAATGGATAGAACGGTCGCACTGCGCGGCAAGCGCGTGCCCGTTCCCGCCAATGGTGCCGCCCCTCTATGTCAAACTGATGACACCCCCGCATGCAGTGCATAGGGCAGACTCACGGTGACGGTGGTTGTGCCGCTGTCATCCGAGGTCGCCATCTCGATATCGCCGCGCTGGGTCTGAGCGATCAGCCGCGCGGAATAGGTTCCCATGCCGTTGCCCCCAGGCTTGCCGGAGGTGCTGAATTTGTCGAAGAAGGTGCCGCGGATGTCCGGGGGAACCACGCCATCATTGGTCATGGCCACCCGGACACGGTCCTTGGCGTCTTGCAGGGCGATGCGGATCACCGTGTCCTCGGCGGCGGCCTCCATCGCATTCTTGAACAGGTTGCTGAACAGTGAGTAGCACAGCAGTTCGTCCCCCAGCACCGGCAAACCCGTGGCAGGCTCCCCACCCGCTTCGGGAAGAGCCCACTCCAGCGCAACTCCGCGTGCCTGCAGCTCGGACGCATTCTCCTTGCCAATGCGCTGCAACAGCGCCACCAGGTCCACCGTGCCCGGATTGAACTCAAAGGTCCCCTGCTCCATGCGGTACAGGTCCAGCGACAGATTGACCATGTTCAGCACGGTGTAGCCGGCCTGCTCGATGTATTTGACGATTTCCTTGTTCCCCTCGGATATCTGCTGGTCATCCAGCAGCCCGGACGCAAAACTGATGATGCCGGCAATCGGACCCTTCAGGTCATGCTGGGCCATGCGCTCCATTTCCTCGCGCAGCCGCAGGTTGTCCTGCAGCACGGTGTTTTGCTCGATGAGGGCCACCCGGTTGCGCTTGAGTTCGGCAAACGAGCGCAGCAGCTTCAGGTGGGTGCTGATACGCGCGCGCAGGATCGGTGGATCGGCCGGTTTGCTGACAAAGTCCACGGCACCAATCTCAAAGCCCCGGGTGACATCGGTGGCGTCGCTCATGGCCGTCAGGAAGATCACCGGAATATCCGCGGTGGCCGGGTTGGCCTTGATGCGCCGGCACACCTCGAAACCATCCATCTCCGGCATCATGACGTCCAGCAGGATCAGGTCGGGCAGCTTGCCGGTGTCCAGCAGCTTCAGCGCCCGCTCGCCGCTGTTGGCGGCGCGCACCTGGTAGTCGTCACCCAGCAACTCCACCAGCACGTCCAGGTTGTCGGCCACGTCATCCACCACCATCAGCACCGGCTTGGATGGCGCACTGCCCGCGCTGGCATTCGGTTCGTGCGCCGGCGCGTCCTGTGCCACCCGGGCCACCGACGCGGCACCCTTGCGGCGCATGACGGCCGGCACCTGGCGGCTGGCCAGCAGCGCGGCCGGGCGGGGATTCTGGATGGCCTTGCGGATCTTGGCTTCGAGCGCGCCCACATTGAAGGGCTTCACCATGTACTCGGAGACCCCGGACTCGATGGCGACCTGCACCTGGTGGCGCTCGGTCTCGGCGGTCATCATCAGGACCGGCAGGTTGGCGTATTCGGCACTGGCGCGGATTTTGCGCAGCAGTTCCAGCCCCGTCATGACCGGCATATTCCAGTCTGAAATCACCACGTCCACATCACGGGACTGGATCAGCCGCCACGCCTCCGCGCCATTGGACGCCGTCAGCACACTCTTCATGCCCATCTGGTTGAGGCTGTTGCCCAGAATGCGGCGCATGCCTTCCATGTCATCCACCACGAGAAAAGTCAAACTGTCGTTCATGCGGTCTCGTCAGCCCTGCGGCTGCCCTGGTGCAGGCGACCCAACGGCGGGCCGCCAAAAAAGCGCCATGATGCCATGTCCAGCCAATTCGCACAGGCCGCCCGCGCTCCGGCGGCCTGCCGCAATGGCGCCGACCGAGTTGATACGATTGGCGCATGCAATGGGTCCACTGGTTTCTGAAGGGAATGCTGCTGGTGCTGTGCAGCGCGGCGCCGCTGCTGGCCCACTCCACCGTGGTGGCGCTGGATCGTGCCCAGGCGGAACTGATCGTCAACGGTATGCCAACCACCACCCAGGTCAGCCTGCCGTACGGGTGGGACTTTCACCACAAGGGGCAGTCCGGACTGGGCCGGTTCGAGCTGGACTTTGACGGTCCCCCATTCGGCCGTGAACCCTGGGCCCTGTATTTCTACCGGCTGGGAAACGCCTACGCGGTGCGGCTCAACGGCACGCTGCTGGAGCAGAACGGGGCCATGCATGACGCGGGCGCCGGCGCCGACTCCGGTGACTATGCCAAGGTGCCGCGCTTCATCCGCATTCCGCCCAGCGTGTTGATGGACCACAACCGGCTGGAGGTGGAGATCCACTCCGACAGTGGGCGCCGCTCCGGCATGCCGGTGGTCTGGGCCGGGCCCACCGCAGAAGTGGAGTCGCTGTACCGCGGGGAGTTTGCCTTGCGGGTGGGGGGCTCCGCCGTGTTCACGGTGTTCAGCCTCGTGGTGGGGGTTTTCGCCGCAGTATTGTGGCTGACCCAGACCGACCCGCGCCCCGAGCGCCGGGGCGTGCGCGACAACCTGTACCTGTATGCCGCCGTGGCCGAGTTTTCCTGGGCATTTTTCATTGGCGACACCCTGATTGAGCGGCCACCTCTGCCGTGGGCCTGGTGGTCCGTGGTGGTGAACCTGGTGCTGGGCGTCTGGCTCAGTGCCCTGCTGCTGTTCTGCCACAGCATCGCCGGGTGGGAGCGGCACCCTGCCAGCCGCTGGGTCCGGCGCGCCCTGGCCACACTGATTCTGGCGGGCCCGGCGGTCGCCTACTACACAGTCACCGGACCGAACCCCATGCTGCTGACCGGGTGGCAAACGGCGTTCGCGCTGTTGTTCGTGCCATCGAGCATGCTGTTTGTCGTGCTGGCCTTGCGCCAGGCCAGCACCATGCACCGCGTGGTTGCGCTGGCGCTCATGGTGAACGTGCCCGTCGGCATCCATGATTTCTACATCATGCGCATTACCGATCCCTTTGTGAACCACGCCCTGCTGCGCTATTCGGCCGCCCTGTTTGGGCTGGCGCTGGGCGTGATCGCGATTGACCGCTTTCGCAGCGCCAACCTGCGCGTGCGCGACATGCTCGACGCACTGGCCGTGCGGGTGGAAGACAAGGAACTGGAACTGTCGAAAAGTTACCGGCGCATGGAACTGATTGCCCGGGAGCAGGAGCGCACCCTGGAGCGCTCCCGCATCCTGCGGGACATGCACGATGGTGTGGGCTCCCACATCAGTTCGGCCATTCGGCAACTGCAATCCGGCCAATCCAATCCCGACGAAGTGCTGCTCACCCTGCAGGACTCGCTGGACCAGCTGAAACTGTCGATTGACGCCTTGAACTTGCCACCCGGCGACGTAACCGCCCTGCTGGCGAACCTGCGCTACCGGCTGGAACCCCGCTTTCGCGCCATGGGGCTGGCACTGGAATGGGCGGTGGTGCCCCTGGCGGACCTGCCGCAGCTGGATGCCGGCGGCATGCGCCAGCTGCAATACATCTTCCTTGAAGCATTTTCCAATGTCATGCAGCATGCCCATGCCAGCGTGCTGCGCATTGAGGCAACGCCCACGCTGACATCACGCGGCGCCGATGCGCCCACCGTGCGGATTCGCATCTGTGACAACGGCTGCGGCTTTGACACCGCCACCACCCAGCGCAAGGGGCTGAACTCCATGCAGGAACGCGCCAAAGCAATCGGCGCCCGACTGCACATCAGCAGCCGCCCGGGAGAGACCGTGGTGGAAATCCTGCTGGGCTGACGGACGGCTCGGCCCAGCCTGCGGTGACTATCGCGCGGTGACCTGCCCGTAGGCCCACGCCAGCCAGGGCAGCAGGGCCTGCAGATCGCTCGCCTCGACCGTGGCACCACACCAGATGCGCAAACCAGCCGGTGCATCCTTGTAGGCGCCAATGTCAAAGGCCACGCCCTCTGCCTCGATCAAGCGCACCATGGCCTTGACCTGTTCATCCGGTGCGTTCAGGGTCAGGCAGACACTGGTGTTGGAGCGTGTGGCAGCGTCCTTGGCCAGAAACGCAATCCAGTCGTTGGCGGCGACGAAGTCGGCCACGATTTTCAGATTGGCTTCGCTGCGGGCCATGGTGGCAGACGCGCCACCCAGGCTGTCGACCCAGGCCAGCGCGTCCAGGTAATCGGCCACGCAGAGCATGGACGGGGTGTTGATGGTGTCGCCCTGGAACAGGCCTTCCAGCAGCTTGCCGCCCGACGTCATGCGAAAAATCTTGGGCAGGGGCCAGGGCGGTGTGTAGCTCTCCAGCCGCTCCACGGCGCGGGGACTCAGCACCAGCATGCCATGCGCGCCTTCGCCACCCAGCACCTTTTGCCAGGAGAAGGTGACCACATCCAGCTTGTCCCATGGCAACTCCATGGCAAACACGGCCGAGGTGGCATCGCAAATGGTCAGCCCGGCGCGGTCTGCGGCAATCCAGTCCCCGTCGGGCACCTTGACGCCCGAGGTGGTGCCATTCCAGGTGAACACCACGTCGTTGTCAAAATTCACACGACTCAGATCCGGCAATTCACCATAGGGCGCCTGGAGCTGGTTGACCTGGGGGATGCGCAGTTGGTTGACGATGTCATTGACCCAGGTGGCGCCAAACGTCTCCCAGGCCAGCACATCCACGCCACGCGGTCCCAGCAGGGACCACAGCGCCATCTCCACGGCACCGGTATCCGACGCAGGAACCACGGCGACCCGGTAGCCCGCCGGCAAGCCCAGAATGCGGGCGGTCTCGGAACACGCCAGCCCTAGCGCCCGCTTGCCAATGACGGAGCGGTGCGAGCGGCCCAGGGTATCGAGCTGCAAACCCGCCACGTTGTAGCCGGGGCGCTTGCTGCAGGGACCAGAAGAAAAATGCGGGTTTTGGGGTTTGACCGTGGGTTGCTGCATCATCATCTCGCAAGGAAAACAAGAAAATCATCCAGACACTGCGCAAGTGGCTGGCATATCTATCCCAAGTATCGCATCCGGCCGATGTGCGCCTACTCATCTGCCGGTGATGGCGCAGTGCCGCTGAAACGCAGCCCTCTCTTGCCATGGGTCTTGACGGCGTACATGGCCTGGTCGGCGGCTTTCAACAGGGATTCCCGGCTGTCCCCGTGGCCAGGATAGACAGCAATTCCGATGGAAGCGCCCACCTGTACCGTGTGGCTATCGAGCACGCAGGGTGCGCCCAAGGTGCGCACCATCTTGTCCGCCACGGCCGCCACCATGTCCTCCCCCGTGATGTCATGCAGGAGCACGACAAACTCGTCTCCGCCCAGCCGGGCGACCACATCGCTTTCGCGCACCAGTTCCCGAAGCCTGCGCGCCACCCACACCAGCAGCGCGTCCCCAACATCGTGGCCACAGCTGTCATTGACCTTCTTGAAGCCATCCAGATCCATGAACAGCACGGCAAAGCGGTGACCGGTTCCCTGGGCACGCTGCAACGCCTGCTCCAGCTGCTCGTTGAGGCTGAGCCGATTCGGCAAGCCGGTGAGCGCGTCCTGCAATGCCAGTACGCGGATACGTTCCTCCACCTTCTTGCGCTCGGTAATGTCGATGTAGCTGGTCACAAACCCGCCGCTGGGAATGGGGGTTCCGGTGACCTCCAGCCACTTGCCGTCCGGGCGCGCCCTTTCGATGTGGTGGGCCTGGAAATTGCGCGCCGTTTCGAGCCGGGCTGCCGTCAACTGGTCGACGTCGCCGGGCCCATACTCCCCGCGCTGGGCATTGAAACGGATGAAGTCTTCAAAGTACACCTCCGGCTTGTCGAACAAATGCGCGGGCAGGTCCAGCAGCGTACGGAACTGCTCATTGCAGGCGGCCATCCGCAAATCACCATCGAACAGCGATATGGCCCCGGGAAAGTTGTCAATGATGGTCTTCATGACGTCGCGTTGGCGCGTCAACTGCTCCTCGGTGTGTTTGCGCTCCGTGATGTCGGAGTAGGTCGTCACAAACCCGGACACTGCACCGCCAAAGGTGAAGGGCATGCCCTCCACCAACACCGTTCCACCGCCGGTCTGGTTGCGTTCAAAACGATGTGGCAGGAAGGCGCGAGCCCGATCAACAATATCCTGCACCAGCTCCGTCGGATCGCCCGGTCCATACTCGCCGCGCATGGCGTTGTAGAGAATCAGGTCCTCGAAGCGCGCGTAACGGTAAACCAGGCTTTGCGGAAAGTCCAGAATCTCAAAGAACCGCCGGTTCCACAGGATCAGGCGCAGATCGCGGTCTATCACGCTGACGCCCTGCGGCAGCGCATCCAGCAGCGCCTGCATCTGGGTGATGACCTGCTCCCGCTCGTTCTCAATGCGCTTGCTCTGGGTGATGTCCTGAAAGGTTCCGGCAATACCCTGCGGTCCATCCCCATCTGACAGGGGCGCGCCGCGCACCAGCAGGTAGGCGGCCTCGGGCGTTCCATCCGACACCTTCAGTTCCAGGTTGAATGCCAGGCGCTTGGCATGGGCCTGGTCCAGCGCACTCTGAAAACGACGGCGTTCGGGTTCGGACAACGCGTCCAACAGGGACAGCACCGGTTCCCGGGCACTCCCGGTCATATTGCGAAGCAACTGCTGTGACGCCGCAGGCAACACCATGGTTGCGGTCGTCGCGTCGTATTCCCAGTAGCCTACGCGACCCAGCCGCTGGATCAACTCCAGTTGCCGCTTTTCCGTGCACTCCCCACACTGATCCTTGCGCATGCTGTCTCCGGTTTCCACCTGTGGCTCCGGCTCTTGGCCTGGCCCCACAGAATGTGGATGCTGGCATTATGATCTGCGGCTACCCGCTTCACCACCCGCGATGCCCCCCACCGCCCACGCCAGCTACCTGGCCTCGCTGCGCGACAGCTTCCACCGCATCCTGCCCATGGCCTGGCCCGTGCTGATCGGGCAACTGGCCGTGTTGGGCTTCAGCACCGTGGACACCATCCTGGTGGCGCGCTTCGCCGCCAGCGACCTGGCCGCCCTGTCCATTGGCATGGCCGTGTACATCACCATCTTCATCGGTTTCATGGGCGTGGTGCTGGCCATCAGCCCCATGGCCGGCCAGCTGTTTGGCGCCGGCAAGCTGCAGGCGGCCGGACAACAGGTGCACCAGGCCATCTGGCTAGCCCTGGGCCTGGCGGTGTTGGGCAGCACCCTGTTGCTGCTGCCCGGGCCCTTCCTGTCACTGGCCAGAACCGGGCCGGACGTGTCCGAGAAGGTGCGCGGCTACCTGACTGCACTGGCGTTCTCGCTGCCGGCGGCGATGTTGTTCACGGTGTACCGAGGCTTCAACACCGCCGTGTCGCGCCCCAAGGCAGTGATGGCGATCCAGATTGCCGGGCTGCTACTGAAAATTCCGCTCTCCGCACTGTTCATCTATGGCTGGACGCTGCCCCTGCCGGGCGGCCAGCCCGCCTGGCAGGTGGCACCCATGGGGGTGGTTGGCTGCGGCGTTGCCACCGCCGTGGTGATGTGGTCGCAGGCGCTGATTGCCTGGGCCGTGGTCCGCCACGATCCGTTTTATGCCCGGTTCGGGCTACATGCCAAGGGTCTTAACCGACCCAACCGCACCGCCATCCTGGCCCAGCTGCGCCTGGGTGTGCCCATGGGTGCGGCCATCATGATCGAGGTGACGGGCTTCAGCTTCATGGCCTTTCTGATCTCGCGGCAAAGCGGCGAGGCGGTGGCCGGGCACCAGCTCGCCGCCAACCTGGTGTCCATGATGTTCATGCTGCCGCTGGCCCTGGCCAACGGCACGGCCACGCTGGTGGCACAGCGCGTGGGTGCCAACGACCTGGCGGAGGCGCGGCGCATCGGCTGGCATGGCCTGGAGATTGGCGTGGGCAGCGCCGCCATTCTGGGCGCGCTGGTCTATGTGGCGCGCGAGCCGATTCTGAACGCCTACACCGACAACCCGACCATCATCGCCGCGGCCATGCCGCTGCTGGTGTGGGTGTGGTGGTTCCACGTGGCCGACGCGGCGCAAACCATGGCCAACTTTGTGCTGCGCTCGCACCGCGTCACGCTGGTTCCGCTGGTCTTTTACGTCACATCGTTGTGGGGTATCGGGCTGGTGGGTGGCTACCTGGTCACCAACAGCACCTGGGCACCCGCAGCATTGCAGGGCGCACAGGGCTACTGGGCCATGAGCACGGTCGGCCTGGTGGCCGCCGGCGTGGCGCTGTGCGCATTTTTGGCCTGGGTGCACCGGCGGGAAGCACCAAGAGCCAAATAGGCCTCTAGCCCTCGTGGAATATGCGTATACAGCTATTATTTTTGTAGCAAATTGCGCACCGCCCTCTCAGACCAGACTGTCCCTGCGGATGGTGTGCACGCCACCCACCTGCATCGGCAGTTGCGCCAACCGGGCAACCACGCCGCCCATGACCGACTCCTGGACGGGCGAAATCAACGCCACGACAGCATGCGCGCCAGTGCCATCGGCAGGGGCAAAGACCTCCAGCCGCTCCACCGCCACACCGGCCTGCGCCAACAGGTCGCGCAGTTGCGGCGCGGCGTGCTCGGGGTCGGAGACATCGATGCGCAGGTAATACGCCGTCACCACTTCGTCCATCGGTGTCACCGGCAAGGCCAACACCGCATGCGGCTGGAACGCCAGGTAGGGCACGCGGTCACCGTGGCGTGTGCCCGCAACCCGCGCCACATCGACCAGATCGGCAATCACCGCCGATGCCGTCTGCTCCGAACCGGCGCCCGCGCCGTAGTACATCGTCACACCGGCGGCATCACTCTTCACCAGCACGGCGTTCATCGAGCCATGAACCTGGGCCAGCAGATGGGCGTCCGGAATCAGCGTCGGGTGCACACGCAGCTCAATGCCCTGCGGCCCGCGCTTGGCAATGCCCAGCAACTTGACGCGGTAGCCCAGGCGCTCGGTAAATGCGATGTCTGCCAGCTCCAGCGCGGTAATGCCCTCGGTGTGGACCTTGTCGAACTGCACCGGCACACCGAACGCGTTGGACGCCAGCAGCGTCAGTTTGTGCGCTGCGTCCACCCCTTCCACGTCGAAGGTCGGGTCGGCTTCCGCATAGCCCAGACGCTGGGCCTCCTCCAGCGCGGCGCCAAAGCTCAGGCCGTGGCTGCGCATCTGCGTGAGGATGAAGTTGGTGGTTCCGTTGATGATGCCGGCCACCCATTCGATGCGATTGGCGGTCAGTCCTTCGCGCAACGCCTTGATGATGGGAATGCTGACCGCCACGGCGCCCTCATACGCCACCACCACGCCCCGTGCCTGGGCCGCGGCAAA
The DNA here is from genome assembly GCA_038327925.1 of Burkholderiales bacterium. Lineage (GTDB taxonomy): Bacteria > Pseudomonadota > Gammaproteobacteria > Burkholderiales > Burkholderiaceae_C > Allorhodoferax. The sequence continues at coordinate 89,836 of JBBQLM010000002.1, forward strand.
GATTTCGGCACCATGCACCGCCAGCAGCGCCTTGTTGGCGGTGACCACATGCTTGCGGTTGGCAATGGCACGCAGCACCAGATCCCGCGCCAGCGTGGTACCCCCCATGACCTCAACCACCACATCGACGTCGGGGTGGTTGACGACCTGAAACGGATCTCCGACCAGTGCCACGTCGTCGCCCACCACGCTGGCGGCACGCGCCAAGTTGCGCACGGCCACCATGGTGATCACAATGCGCCGACCGGTCCTGGCAGCAATCACATCGCCGTTGCGCTGCAATACGCGATAGGTTCCGCCACCGACGGTGCCCAGCCCCAGCAGGCCCACGCGCAGGGGTGGCAGTGCCAAAGGAGCTGCGACATGAAAGGGGCCGCAAGCAAAATTGCCTTGGTGATCTTGGTACATACATTCTCCGAACAGTTGAGGACCCAACTGCCTTGGCTGGGTTTGTTCAGAGATACACACCAGGAGGCAGCCGGAACGGCCACCTGCACGACGCTCAGGCGACCGTGGTTGTAATGGTGGTAATCATTCGTGCAGCCATTTCCCGCCGGATGGCGGACACGCCAGCACGCACCGCAAGGCGGGTACTGACAGTGAAGGAATAGGGCTTGCACGACATGGGCCTCAGCATACCATGGCACACGCTTCTAAAATCGCGGCATGGTAGCCAACAACATGCGCCGTTTATTTCTGGGCGACGGCGTGCAGGTGTCCCGACCCATCGTCTGGATCATCGGATTCTTTGCCTTTCTGAACGTCTATTCGGTGCAGTCCGTGCTGCCCATGGTGATGGACGACTTTCACGCATCCGCCCTGCAGGCCGGCCTGACCGTGGGTGCCACGGTGCTGGCGGTGGGCCTGGTGTCGCCGTTCATGGGCATGCTGTCGGATGCGTTCGGGCGCAAGGGCATCATTTGCATATCCATGTTCGCGTTGACAGTGCCCACCGCACTGATTCCGGTCGCACACAGCCTGAACACACTCATTGCGCTGCGCTTCCTGCAAGGGCTGGCGGTGCCGGGCATCGTCGTCGTGCTGATTGCCTACCTGTCGGAAGAATTTCGCAATGGTGGCGTGGTCCGCATGACATCGACCTACGTCGGCGGCACGGTCATGGGCGGGTTTTGCGGCCGCTTCATCACCGGCCATGCCGGGCATCTGCTGGGCTGGCGCGGCGCGTTCGTGACGCTGGCCATTCTGAACCTGCTGGGTGCACTGCTGGTGTGGTGGTCGCTGCCGGCATCACGCCACTTCGTTCCGAACCGCAACTTCCAGGGAGCCATGGCCACGCTGTGGAGCCATCTGCACAACCGCCAGCTGATGGCCGCCTGCGCCGTGGGGTTTTGCGTGCTGTTCTCGCTGGTGGGAACCTTCACCTATGTGAACCTGCATCTGGCAGCGCCGCCATTTAGCCTCACGGCCGCCGGCCTGGCCAATGTGTTCACCGTCTACCTGGTGGGGGTGTTTGTGACGCCACTGGCCGGCCGGCACATCGACCGCCTGGGCTTCATGAAGTCCATGCTCGGCGCCCTGACCGTTTCCGCCTGCGGCCTGCTGATGACACTGCTCCCATCGCTGTGGCTGGTGGTCGTCGGGTTGGCGGTGTGCTCCACCGGCGTGTTTTTGTGCCAGGCGGCCACCATCAGTTCGATTGCCAGAAACGTCAACGAAGGCCGCTCGCTGGCAACCGGCATCTACTACCTGAGCTACTACTGCGGCGGCGCCGCCGGCACCTGGGTGGCGGGCCTGGCCTATGAGGGTTGGGGCTGGAGCGGCTCGGCTCTCACCATTGCCATGGTGCAGGCGCTCGCCGCTGCGCTGGTGGTGCTGGTCTGGCGCCAGCCCAAGGGCGCAGGCACCTGACACAGCGGCACTACTGCTGGCTGGTTTGCGCCTGGGTTGCCAGCCACTGACCTTGGCGCCACTCCAGCTGGAACGCCTCCAGCATCTCGAAGCGGTACGGCTTGTCGTTTTGCCGTCCCTGCTCGACGACGCGGGAAGTGACGGCAACGGCACTGCAGTGACCCGCCTTCACCGGCTGACCGGATATGCTCAGGCGGGTCTGGCGGTAGTCGGTCAGATGGCCCATCACGCTGCGCGTGCTGGCCGCAAATTCCTCCCGGCTGACACTGACCCATGTGCTGCTGCCATCCGCATGGCGAAGCCGGCTGCGAATGCGCACGTCGCTTGCCAACAGGGCCTGAACGCCAGCGGCGTCCCGGCGCTCCAATGCGCCGTCCAGGGCCTGCAGCCAGTCCACGGCAACCTGCTGTGCGTCGCATGGTTGCGCTGTGGGCGAAGCAGATGCTTGGGGTTGCGCACTGGTCGAGTCCGACTGGACAAGCGGGGCACCGCCGGGCGGGGATGCAACCGTGTTGGCGTGCGCGGATGCGGAGATCCGGTCCAGCTCGCCATCAAACTGGCCGGGAACATAGAAATCGGGCACCTTGTCGAGAATGACGGGCAGCAAGAGGGTCATCAAAGCCCGGTTCTTCGTGGCACTTGGCAGCCGCGCAAAACCCACCTTTCCGGGATCAATGTCCACACTGCCCTCCCGGGCCGACAGCACGGTTCCACCAGCGTTGACCTTGTCGTACGTGCCGGGTGCCTGCGACAGCGCCAGCGCCAGCGCCAGGTCTTCCGTGACGACATAGGGTTCGTGGTCCGTTCCACGGATGCCGATGGTGGCGGTCGGTGTGAACACGCGGGACTGTCCGGGATTGAGTTTGCCGATCCACCCCGTCAGCAACCGCAGGCCGCCATGGAACTGGCGTATCAGGATGCGGTCGGTGCGCTGGCGGTCTGCGGCGAATTCTTCCACCGTGAAAACACCCGCAGGCCGCACCGCGATATAACCCTCGTCGTGGGTCTGGAACACGGCTTCGCCATTCGCCTCAGCCCGGATGCGCTCACCCACGTGGACCGCATCACCCAACTGCAGTTTTCGCGCGGTGGCCGACTCCAGTGCGGATGCCGTCACCGTGCCATGGAGGCGCCACACGGTGGCAAAACCGGTGCGGGAACCCTCGGCAGCATGGGCGAGCCCGGCAAAGCCCACACCGGCAACCAGACAAGCCAGGACAAACCGCGCGACTCGGTGGACCACGCCGCCATTTGCATACTGGAAATTCATTGCGTAGCGCCTCCCCTTGTGTTGGCCTGCATCCAGTTCAGTGTACCCAATGCCTGCCACTACACTGGCAACTCTGTTCAAAGTGCGGTCGGCATGGCAGCGAACCCCAAAGGGAGTCCCATCAAAATGACCTTTCGATTTATGGCGGCTGCATTTGTGGGCACCGCTTGGTTCCTGGCACAGGGGGCGTCCCACGCACAGGTGCGTGATGCAGCATCCGCAAGCAGCCCCGTGACAACCGTGCCCCGGGCACCCGCAGGCGCAGGCGGGGGCAACAGCCGTCCGGCGCAGCCGCCAGCAAACGTCGCCGATCTGGTGCTCTTGCTGCAAAGCTACACCCCGGAACGCGAGCGCATCGTACGGTTGCGCGCCGAGATGAATGCCCCGGCTGCCGCCACAGGCGACCCTGCGCAGTTGGCTATCGCATGGCACCAGAAGGCCATCGCCGCCCAGGAGCTGCAGGAGTTGAACAATGCCGCCCACTTTCTGGACAAGGCACTGGCATATGCCCGCCTTGCACCCACGGTGAACCAGAACCAGGTTGGTGGGTATTCGCGTATCCGAACCGAATACGCGCACAGCCTTCTGCATACCCAGGGAACGGCCGCCTCCATGGACAGCTTCCAGGCGTTTGCAAGGGAGCTTGAAGGCAGTCAGCAGCCCATTCCCGGCTACCTGCTGGGGGCCTATGTGGCCATTGCCAACCACTACATCCACCTTGGCGACATGCAAAGTGCCCGGGACACACTGGCCCGGCTGGACGCCTATTTCAAGACCCTGTCCGGGCGACCTCCTCTGGCACTGGTTCTATCGCACTTCTCGCAACAGATCGAAGGGGTCCGCGGCTTCCTGTTTTCGCAGGAGGGCCGCTTTTCGGACGCGCAGAATGCCTACCTGGCGGCCATTCGCCAGCAGGAAACCAGCATGGCCAACAACGCCGTGCGCGCCAACCTCGGCCTGTATGCGCCACCGCTGGACCAGTTGTACAGGGCCAATGACTCCCATCGCATCCTGCTGGCCCAGACCCTGATCAACCTGCAGCGGCTGGATGAATCCGAGTTGCTGCTGCGCGAAGTGCTCAAGGGCGCCTTGGTGCGCGACGGGCGCAACACAGTGCTGGTTGGACGCACCCTGTTCACGCTGGCCCGGGTTCTGTTCGAGCGGGGCCGCTACCCGGAAGCGGCGGTTGTGGCCGAGTGGAGCGACAAGACGCTGGCAGAAGCCGGTCTCTCGGAAATCAGCGCCCCGCGGATTCGGGCCAGGATCACCCTGGTTGACACCCTGACTGCGGCAGGACGCGCAGCGCAAGCCGTTGCCCTCATTGATTCGCTGCGCCAGACGCTCGGTGCGGATTCCCGGCTGGAAGAGGGGTTTGGCCGGGGAACGCTCAGCTCGATTCGGGCCTACATGCTGTCCAACCGCCTCCAGGATGCGCTGCGCGACAGCGACAGGCTGCTGAAGTACGCGATCACCAACTTCCAGGATGACCACTACCGCACGGCCGAAGTGCGTGGCTACCGCGCCATGGTCCTGCGGCGCCTGGGTAGACTGGATGAGGCACGCAGGGAGTTCGGGATGGCAATCCCGGTCCTGCTGGAGTCTTCCCATGCCATGGACCGCCAACAGACCAGCGTGGCCCGCACCACGCGACTGCGGTTCATACTGGAAGATCGCCTGCACCTGCTGGTGGGGCTGAAGAACACACGTACGGCCAAGGACATTGCCGAAGCCTTTGTGCTGGCCGATGTGGCCCGCTGGCAGAGCGTCCAGAAGGCCGTCACCGGATCGGCACTGCGCCTGGCCGCAGGCACACCCGAGCTCGGCATGCTGATCCGGACCGTGCAGGATTCCGAAGATGAACTCCAGGCGGTTTACAAGAACCTGATCAGCCTGCGCTCCGCCCCGCCGGACCGGCAGTTACCCGGCGTCATCCAGACCATGGAGGCGCGCATCACCACCTTGCGCGCAAACCAACAGCGCAGCCTGACCGAGATACGCAAGCAGTTTCCCCAATACGACACGCTGGTCAACCCGCGCCCCACCACCTTTGCCCAGGCCCGCAAGGCGCTGCAACCCAACGAGGCCCTGCTGTCGGTCTATGTCACGGCTCGGGGCAGCTATGTGTGGGCCAGCGGACCCGATGGTGCACTGCGCTTCCATTTCAGCGACCAGAATTCCGCGTGGGTGGCGGACCGGGTCCGGCGGCTGCGGCAATCCGTGGACCTGACGACCGGCATCTCACCCGGCCGCATGCCCTTTGATCTGGAGGCCGGCTCCAGCCTCTACCAGGCGCTGCTGGCCCCCGTGGAGGCCGCCTGGAGCAAGGCCGACACGCTGCTGGTTGTTGCCAACGATGCACTGGGGCAAATCCCCTTCTCGATGTTGCCAACGCAGGGCGCCCGGCCGGCTTCCGCTGAACCGGGAGCGGCACAGGCGCAGCTCCGCTCGACTGCCTGGCTGGCGCGCAAGGTGGCCATCGCCTATCTGCCATCCGTCAGCAGCCTGGTCACCTTGCGCGGCTTGCCGGCGGCAAAGGCCACTCGCAAGGCCTTCATCGGTTTCGGTGACCCGGACTTTGGCGCTGGCAACGATGCGCAGGCTGCGCCAGGCACAGGTCAGGGAACCCGCAGGCTGATCCGGCACCTCACTGCCCCGCAGGAGCGCTGGAGCGGAACCGATGACGTGCCCGTGGCGCCGCCCGTCGTGCGCCAGGTCGCGTTGCTGGAACCGCTGCCGGATACGCGGGACGAAATCCAGGCCATTGCTGCAGCACTGACGGCCGACACACGCAGCGACACCTTCTTTGGCGCACAGGCCAGCCGCCAGAACGTCTTGGGCGCCGACCTCACAGACCGCCGTGTAGTGGCCTTCGCCACCCACGGACTGGTTGCAGGCGACCTGCCAGGGCTCGACCAACCAGCCCTGGCACTTGCGAGTGGCGCGGGACGGCACATCTCCGAGGGCCTTCTGACACTGGAAGATGTGCTGAAGCTCCATCTGGATGCCGATCTGGTGGTGCTATCCGCCTGCAACACGGCGGCGGCGGACGGAAGTGCCGCCGAGGCCATTTCTGGCCTGGGACGCGGGTTCTTCCACGCCGGCGCGCGCGCCGTTCTGGCAACGCACTGGTCGGTGGAGACCGTGTCGGCCCGTCTGCTGGTGACCCGGCTATTCGAGCGCTATTCCCGCGACGCAGGGATCAGCCGGGCCCGCGCCCTGCGGTTTGCCATGGTGGACGTGATGGATGCAGGGGCAGCCGGCACCTCCTATGCCCACCCGGCCTTCTGGGCACCCTACGCACTCTACGGCGACCCCGGACGATAGACATCCACTATGCCGCCCGGCTCCTGACCGTGTTGCCAATGTTCCCGATCACGACACAGTGACACCCTTCCAGAACGCCACGCGCCCCTTGATCTGGGCGGCCTCGGGTTTGGGGTCGGGGTAGTACCAGACCGCATCCGTGTTCAACTCGCCGTTGACGATCAGCGAGTAGTAGCTGGCCTGCCCCTTCCAGGAACAGGAGGTCTTGTGGTTACTGAAGGTGACATATTCGCGCTTCAGTGCGCTTTCGGGGAAGTAGTGGTTGCCTTCCACCACCACGGTGTCGTCACTCTCGGCAATGACGGTGTTGTTCCAGACGGCTTTCATGCAGGGTTCCTTGTGGGTGGGGCGTCCAGCCATAGCAGGCAGAACTGTTGCTCGGGGTCAGTCCAGGTCGGGCCAGGCGTCAGGCCGGCCTGCAGCGCCAGGCGGTGCAGACCATCGACCGTGAACTTGTAGGAATTTTCGGTGTGCAGGGTTTCACCCTCGGCAAAATCATAGTCGCAGTCACCCACGCGCACGGTCTGGCGGCGTGCGCTCATCAGGTGCATCTCGATGCGCTGCAGGGCGGCGTTGTAAAACGCGCTGTGGGCAAACTGCGGCAGATGGAAATTGGCGCCCAACTCCCGGTTGGCCCGTGCCAGGATATTGCGGTTGAACGCAGCCGTCACGCCCTGGGCGTCGTTGTAGGCGGCGTGCAGCACGTCGGGGCTCTTGACCAGATCCGCCCCCAGGATCAACGCGCCGCCCCGTAGCACCTTGGCGCACTGGCGCATGAAGCGCAGTGCCTCATGCGGCTCAAAATTACCCAGTGTGGAACCCGGAAAGAAGCCCACACGCCGCCCCTGCCCCGGTGCGTGCGGTGGCAACACCAGGTCCTGCGTGTAGTCGGCGCTGTGTGTGTGCACTTCCAGCGCCGGGTAGGCCTGGCGCAGCGCGTGCGCGGCCTGCGCCATGTGCTCGGTCGAGATGTCGATGGGGATGTAGCGCCGCGGTTGCACCATGGCATCGAGCAACAGGCGCACCTTGTGCATGGAGCCGGCGCCAAACTCCACAATCTCCGCGTGCGGCCCCATGTGTGCCGCCATGTCCCGCGCGTGGTGCCGCAGGATGCCAAGCTCGGTGCGTGTGGGGTAGTACTCCGGCAAGGTGCAGATGCGGTCAAACAGCGCGGAGCCCGCGGCGTCGTAGAAATACTTGGGCGAGATGCTCTTTTGCGAGCGCACCAGCCCCTGCTGCAGGTCGTACAGGAACGCAGTGCGCGCCGCCGCCGGTGCGTCGTCCACCGCCTCGCTGTCGGAATCCACGACCAGCGGGGCCGGGGCACTGAGTACAAACGCCAGGTTGTCTTTCATGCTGCGTCCTTTGCCAACCGGATGCCGGAGAACTGCCAGCGCGCTGCCGGCGGAAAGAAGTTGCGGTAGGTCTTGCGGCTGTGGCCCGGCGGCGTGGCCACACTGGCTCCGCGCAGCACCTGCTGGCCCACCATGAACTTGCCGTTGTATTCGCGCACGGCACCGCTGCGGGGCTGGAAGCCGGGGTACGGGTCATAGGACGACCGCGTCCACTGCCAGGCCGCGCCCAGCATCTGCACCACTCCGGGCACATCAAACGCCACTTCCCACTCGAACTCGGTGGGCAGGCGTGCACCGGCCCACTCGGCGTAGGCTGCGGCCTCATAAAAGCTGATATGGGTCACCGGCGCCTGCCGGTCCAGTGGCTGAACGCCGTGCAGGCCAAACTGCTGCCAATGATCACTGGGAGCACGCGGGTCGCCCGGTGCCAGCCAGTAGGCCGGTGCACCCTGGCCCTGGCTGTTGACCAGGGCCCAGCCGTCCGACAGCCACCAGGCAGCATTGCGGTAGCCTCCGTCGATGATGAAGTCCATGTACTCGCCGCAGGTCACGAGCCGACTGGCGATCTGGAACGGGTGCAGCAGCGCCTGGTGCTGCGGTGTCTCGTTGTCAAACGCAAAACCATCTCCTGCATGCCCGACGCGGAACAGGCCACCCGGCACCGCCAGCCATTGAAGTGCCGCTTCAGCCGCTCCAATGTCCGCGTCAGGCACAGGGGCTTGGTAGGCGGGCAACAGGGGGTTGCAGGACAGCAGATGCAAGATGTCGGTCAACAGCAACTCCTGGTGTTGTTCCTCATGCTGCAAACCCAGTTCCACCCTATCCGCCAGCGCCGGCCATTGGGCCGCATCCGCTGCAGCCAGCAGTGCCTGCATGGCGGCGTCCACATGCCGGCGGTAGGCGTGGATCTCGTCCAGCGCGGGCCGGGTCAGCAAGCCCCGTTGCGGACGCGGGTGGCGCGGCCCCAGCGCCTCGTAGTAGGAGTTGAACAGGTACAGATAGTGCACATCGAACAGGCGGTAGTCGGCCTGAAAGTCTTGCAGCACCACCGCCTCGAAAAACCAGCTGGTGTGTGCCTGGTGCCACTTGGTCGGACTGGCGTCCGGCATGGACTGTACGCACTGGTCCTCGGCCGACAGCGGCTGGGCCAGCGTCAGCGTGCGCGCACGCACCGCCGCATAGCGCTCGCGCAGGTTGGCACGCGGGTCGGTCGACCGGGAAGCGAGCGGTGTTTCTGGCTGGATGCGCATTTTCGGGCGATTGTCACAGGTTATGCCAAAGCGTGCTTCCAGCATGCAACCAACCCCACCGAAACAGGAGCACCCCATGCGCCACACGTTTTCTAGCACCGTCAAATCCTTCACGACGGCCTCGGGTAAAACCGGCACGTTGTATTCGCTGCCGGCCCTGGCGCGCAAGTTCCCCCACATCAACCACTTGCCGATCTCACTGCGCATCGTGCTGGAGAGTGTGCTGCGCCACTGCGATGGCAAGCGCGTCACGCGCGAGCATGTGGCCGAGCTGGCCAACTGGCAGGCCCAGGGCACACGCAGCGCGGAAATTCCGTTTGTCGTGTCCCGCGTGGTGCTGCAGGACTTCACCGGTGTGCCGCTGCTGGCCGATCTGGCCGCCATGCGCAGCACGGCGCAGCGACTGGGCCTGAACCCGGATCGCATCGAGCCGTTGGTGCCGGTGGACCTGGTGGTAGACCACTCGGTGATGGTCGACCACTATGGCAAAAAGAATTCGCTGGACCTGAACATGAAGCTGGAATTCCAGCGCAACCGCGAGCGCTACGAGTTCATGAAGTGGGGCATGCAGGCCTTTGACACCTTTGGCGTGGTGCCGCCCGGCTTTGGTATCGTGCACCAGGTCAATCTGGAATACTTGGCGCGTGGCGTGCACAAGACGCGCTCCCGGCTCTATTACCCCGACTCGCTGGTCGGCACCGACAGCCACACCACGATGATCAACGGCATTGGTGTGGTGGGCTGGGGCGTGGGCGGTATCGAGGCCGAGGCCGCCATGCTGGGCCAGCCGGTGTACTTTCTGACGCCCGATGTAATCGGTTTCGAGCTGACGGGCCGCCTGCGCGAGGGCGTGACCGCCACCGACCTGGTGCTGACCGTGACCGAACAGTTGCGCCGCGAAAAGGTGGTTGGCACTTTTGTCGAATTCTTTGGCGAGGGCACGCAAAGCCTGGCGGTTCCGGACCGCGCCACCATTGCCAACATGGCTCCTGAATACGGCGCCACCATGGGCTTCTTCCCGGTGGACCAGCGCACGCTGGACTACTTCCAGGGCACGGGTCGCACCAAGGGCGAGATCGAGGCCTTCGAGGCCTATTTCCGCGCCCAGGGCCTGTTCGGCGTGCCGGGCACAGTCGATGCACCGAGAAGCTTGCAGGACATCGCCTACACCCGCGTGGTGCGGCTGGACCTGGGCAGCGTCACACCCAGCCTGGCCGGCCCCAAGCGTCCGCAGGACCGGATTGAGCTGGGCCAGGTGGCTGAGCAGTTTGAATCGCTGTTTTCCAAACCCAACGCCGAGAATGGGTTCAACCAGCCGGCCGCGACCTTCCGCACCCGACATCTGGTGCGGGCCTTTGGCGCACCCGCCGCGGTCCGCGGTCCGCTGGCGCCACCCACCCGTCCGGGTGCTGCACGCGACCTCGTGGAAATGGAGGCCAACAAGCCCACGCTGGCAGCCCACCATGCAGCGGCCGAGCCGTCCACAACGGCGGCAGCCAGTGGTCGGCCGGACATCACGGTGGGGCATGGCGACGTGCTGATCGCCGCGATCACCAGTTGCACCAACACCTCCAACCCCTATGTGCTGCTGGCGGCCGGCCTGTTGGCCAGGAAGGCGGTGGAGGCGGGGCTCAAGGTCAAGCCGCACATCAAGACCAGCCTGGCACCAGGCTCGCGCATCGTCACCGAATATTTGACGGAAGCCGGCCTGCTGCCCTACCTGGAGAAGCTGGGGTTTGCGCTGGCCGGCTACGGTTGCACCACCTGCATCGGCAATGCGGGCGACCTGACGCCGGAGCTGAACGCCACCATCACCGGGAACGACTTGGTCTGCGCCGCCGTGCTCTCGGGCAACCGCAACTTCGAGGCCCGCATCCACCCCAACCTGAAAGCCAACTTCCTGGCCAGCCCACCGCTGGTGGTGGCCTATGCGATTGCCGGCAGCGTCACCGTCGACCTGATGACCCAGCCCCTGGGCCAGGGCAAGGGCGCGAACGGGAAGAAGCGGGATGTCTACCTGGGCGACATCTGGCCCAGCAGCGATGAAGTCCATGCGCTGATGAAGTACGCGATGAAGGGCAAGGCCTTCCGCGACAACTACGCCAAGGTCCAAAGCGACCCGGGTGCGCTGTGGAAAAAAATCAAGGGAGTATCCGGTCAGGCCTACACCTGGCCGGCCAGCACCTACATCGCCCAACCGCCGTTCTTTGACGAATTTGCTATCAAACAAGTAGCACATCACGCTGATTCCACGAGGGCTACAAGCCAAAAAGACCAAAAGTTATCTGGCGTAGCGGGCGTTGACGCCAGCGTGCGCGGCGCACGCATCATGGCGCTGTTTGGTGACTCCATCACCACCGACCACATCTCTCCCGCCGGCTCCATCAAGGAAAGCTCACCGGCCGGCCAATGGCTGCTGGCGCACGGCGTGCAGAAGGCCGACTTCAACAGCTACGGCGCGCGCCGCGGCAACCACGAGGTCATGGTGCGAGGCACCTTTGCCAACGTGCGCATCAAGAACCTGATGATCCCCAGCGATGCCGCCGGTTCCCGCACGGAAGGCGGCATCACGCGGTACCAGGGGCCGGATGACACCGGTGAGCAACTGTCCATCTTCGACGCCGCCGAGCGCTACCAGGCCGCCGGCATTCCCACCGTGGTGTTTGCCGGCGAGGAGTACGGCACCGGGTCCAGCCGCGATTGGGCGGCCAAGGGCACACGCCTGCTGGGCATCCGCGCGGTGGTGGCACGCAGCTTTGAACGCATCCACCGCTCCAACCTAGTCGGCATGGGGGTGCTGCCGCTGCAATTCACGGCGGGTCAGAGCTGGCAGAGCCTGGGCCTGACCGGCAACGAGACCATTGCGATCGTGCCCGATGCGAACCTCACGCCGCAGAGCAAGGCGCAACTCATCATCACCCGGGCCGACGGCACGCGCAGCACGCACACGCTGCTGCTGCGCATCGACACGCCCATCGAGGTCGACTACTACCGGGCCGGCGGCATCCTGCCCTATGTGCTGCGCCAGTTGCTGACGCAGTGAATCGACTGGCCGACGCCGATCAGACCCGTACCGTGGCGCGCTTCGCGCGCTTACGTGCGACTGGCTTGGCCGGCGCCACGGTGCCCAGCGCCTCGGGTGGCACCGGTGCCTGGGCCCGTGCCAGTTCCAGCAGGTTGCGGTGTTCGGCCAGCAAGGCATCGGCCAGGTCGTTCACGTCCGGCACGGCGCGGCGGCAGGCGATCAGGCCATAGTCCAGGCGGCCGTTGTAGCTCTGCACGGTGACGTTGAGCGCCATGCTGTGCGAGGGGATGGACACGGGGTAATAGCTCACCACCTTGGCGCCGGCAAAGTAGAGCTGCACCGGAATGCCGGCCACGTTGGAGATGATCAGGTTGGCCAGCGGCGGCATGACATTGGCCAGGCGCGAACGGCTAAAAAGAGAAGCCACGGCCGACATCAGCCAGGGCGCGGCCGGCAGCGGAAAGTCGGTGGGAATGGCGGCCTTGAAGCGGCCCATCCGCTCCTTCGTGGCGGCCGAGGAAGCGTGGATGGCGCGGATGCGCGCCAGCGGGTCCTTGATGTCGGTGGCCAGTCCCATGGTGACCATGCTGACCTGGTTGTTGTTGCTGGTGTCCCCTTCCGGGCGCAGGCTCACCGGCACGGCCGCAACCAGAGGCTTGGCTGGCAGTTCGTTGTTCTCCTTCAGGTAGGTGCGCAGGGCACCGGCGGTGGTGGCCATGACCACGTCGTTGAGCGACACGCCCAGCAGCTTGGCGATCAGCTTGACCTCGGTCAGCGGCACGGTGCGCCCGGCAAAGGTGCGCTGGTTGGTAATGGCCACGTTCAGCGAGGTGCGCGGCGCAAACAGCGTGAAATCCTTGGGCAGCGACCAATTGCGCTTACCCTGTGCATCCTTCTGGGGAATCAACGCACTTTTGGCCGAGCGCAGCACCAGCGGCAACGACTTCACCAGCCCCACCGACTGGGCCACGGTGTTGCGCACGGCAGCGCCCAGCAACTCGGCCACGCCCAACTGGTAGTGGTGGCGGCGCCCCCGCAGGCGTGGCGGCTTGATGGCACGACCGGCAGGCTCTAAATCGAACAAGGCCTTGGCCACGGCCACGCCGGCCTGGCCGTCCAGTCCCGCATGGTGGGCCTTGATGTAGAGCGCCACCTGGCCGCTCTTCAAGCCGTCTATCACAAACAGTTCCCACAGCGGACGGCTGCGGTCCAGCAGGCTGGAGTGCAGGCGCGCCACATACTGCTGCAACTGGCGGTTGGTGCCGGGCTTGGGCAGGGTGACGTGGCGCACGTGGTAGTCCAGGTCGATGTCCTCGTCCTCCACCCACACCGGATTGGAAATATCCAGCGGCATCAGCGCCAGCTTGCGGGTAAAGACTTCGGCCAGGTGCAGGCGCTGCGCCAGCATGGCCTTGGTGTCTTCGAAGAAGTCGCCGCTGTAGCCCTCGGGCAGGTCCAGCACATTCAATGATCCGATATGCATGGGCATTTCGGGCGACTCCAGGTGCAGGAACGCCGAATCCACGCCGCTGAGATGTTTCATCATGCCGCTGGCCTTTCGCAGAGTTGTTCAAAAGACGATAGCACGCCCCCCTCCCAACACCACGCACCTATGGGACAAGGCCACGGGCTTTTATAGGCGCAGCGTCACCATGGGCTGGCCCAGCCCGGCGCGTGGGAGCCACTGCAACACAGAGTCGGCCGTCACGGTCTCGATGTTGTCGCTGAAGCGCTGGGCAGACGGATGGTCATCAAACGCCACATTGGCGGCCGTCATGCGGGCACCCAGGCGCGTCATGGCGCCAATGCGCAGCGTGCTGGGCCAGTACTGGTGGCCTTGCAGCCAGGCCTGCGCCTGGCCCCGCGTGACCGGTGTACGCGCCGAGTCTGCCTGCATGGCCAGAGCCAGCGTCTCGATGGCCCACTGGTTGGACTGCTGGTAGGTCTGGCCCCAGGCGTAGCTGACCATGCTGTAGGGCTTGTGGTGCAGGGCGGTGGCGCGGTACGGGTCTTGCAGCACGGCCAACATGCGGGTCTGCGCCTCGGGACTGAGCACCACCCAGGCCGCTTCAAACCGCCACAGGTCATCCAGGAAAAACTCCCCCAGCCCCTGGCGGTAGATGGCGGACACCGCGGTGCCACATTCGTTGAGCTTGTGCAGCACGCGCCACACATGGCCGCCCTGCCCGTCATCCTGCTGGTAGGCAATGCCTACGTGCGAATAGTGCGGGCCGTATTTGCTCAGGTCCTGCCCGGCGCGGGCCAGCACCACCACGCGCGCACCGCTGGCCTCCAGCGCCTGGTGGGTGCGCTCTGCCAGCGTCAGCGCGCGCTCCACGGTGGCGGTCTTGGGCGGTTGCGGCGCGGTGCAGGAGCGCCCGGCGTGCGCGGCGGGGCTGACCAGTGCGGCCAGGGCGAGGATGGCGGTCGCACAAACGTGCTTCATGGTATTTACGGGTGTCATTGCAAATCCTGGGTGAAGTCGATCAGCGCGTGACGCGCTCGTTGTGCAGCAGCGCGTGGCCCAGGGCATTGGGGATGAAGGCCAGCACCTCGCCAGCGGCGGACAGCACCACACCGGCGCCGATGACACTGACCGTGACCAGCGTGCCAGCCACGATCAGCGAACCGCCGACACCACGGCCCAGCACCTCGACGCTGATAGCGGCGCCGTCCGAGGCACGCTCCAGCACATAGACCGTGCCACGCGCCGTGCTCTCCACGGTCTTGACCACCAGCACCGTGCCGGCGGTGGACAGCACCACCGGCGCGACCAGCAGGGCTCCGGCCGCGGCACTGGCGCCCACCACCACCGAGGCCACAGGCAGGGCCGAGAGCGCACTCAGGGCCGAGGCCTCGCTTTGGGCGCGCGCCGCCGGGGCGGCGAGCAGCAGGCTGGCGGTGCACAGGGCCAGCAGATGTTTACGAAAAAGGGGTTTCATGGGTGTGTCTCCAAACAGGGGATGGGGTTATTCGGTTTCGACTGCGGCGTCGCCGCGCACCAGGCGGGCTTGCAGACGGGCCTGGCTCAGGTCGGCCTCGTGCTTGTCGCGCAGCGTCTTGGCCAGCGTGAAGGTGCAGGTGATCAGGTACAACCAGCTCACGCCCAGAAAGGCCTTGTAGGTCTCATTGACCTCCATACGCAGCAGGCCCCAGCCGGTCAGCGCCATGGCCAGGAAGAAGCCACCCCAGACCACGAACTTGAACAGCGGCGTATCGGCCACGCGGTTCTCGGCGGACGCCTTCTCGTTGTCACGCACAAACTTGGCCAGCACAAAGGCGGCTGATAGGCAGAAGAAATAGCCCATGACCATGAAGGCGCGGTCCAGGTCCTTGCCCGGCAGGTAGGCCAGCCCCACGCCGCACAGGAACACGGCGAGCAGGAACGACACCCATACTTGCAGGCCCCAGGCCTTGGAGTCGCGGTGGATCAGGATTTGCGCTTGGTTTTTCATGTTGGCCTTTCGGGCAGTGGTTGAACGTGGAGCGAAGTCTAGAAAGGCGGCACCAAAGAAGTGGCCAATAGCATCACCTGTCTTAAGCATTGAGACACAAGGTATCAAATATCGATACTTTTAGACCACACCAAAAACTGCTGCCCCGTGTTTGTGGGCACAATGCACCGATGAAAATCCTGATCATCGAAGATGAGCACAAGACCGGCGACTATCTGCGCCAGGGTCTGGCCGAGTCCGGCTTTGTGACCGAGCTGGCAGCCAACGGCATGGACGGCCTGCACCTGGCGCTAACCGGCGACTTTGATTTGGTGGTGCTGGACGTGATGCTGCCAGGACTCAATGGCTGGCAGGTGCTGGAGCGGCTGCGCCAGGGCGACAAGGACATGCCGGTGCTGTTCCTGACCGCCAAGGACCAGATTGAGGACCGCGTCAAGGGCCTGGAGCTGGGCGCCGACGACTACCTGGTCAAGCCCTTTGCTTTCTCGGAACTGCTGGCCCGCGTACGCACGCTGCTGCGCCGGGGCAAGACCCAGATCGAGGCGACTGTGCTGCGCGCCGCCGATCTAGAACTGGATCTGCTGCGCCGGCGCGTCACGCGTTCGGGAACACGCATCGAACTCACCGCCAAGGAATTCGCGCTGCTGGAACTGCTGCTGCGCCGCCAGGGTGAGGTGCTGCCGCGCTCCATGATTGCGTCCCAGGTGTGGGACATGAATTTCGACAGCGACACCAATGTCATCGAGGTCGCCATCCGCCGCCTGCGCGCCAAGGTGGACGACCCGTTCGAGCCGCGCCTGATCCGCACGGCACGCGGCATGGGCTATGTGCTGGAAGTGCCGGACGGGGCCTGACCCTGCCCGGCTTTCGCGCTAGCGCCAGCGGGCCTCGATGCGGGCGTATTCGCCAGAGCTGCGCACCTTGGCCAGCCCCTGATCAAACAGCACGATCAGGCGTTCAACGCCGGAGAAGTCGCGCGAAAACGAGAGATACAAACTCTGCTCGGCCAGTACACCCACACGCACATACCCTTTGGCCAACTCGGGGTTGGTGCGACCAATTTCGTTGGCTGCCCGGTCGAACACCAGCGCATAGTCCACCCGGCCTGCGACCAGCTTGCGCAGCGAGGAAATGTCGGACGGAGCCACATCCCGCAGCATGCTGCGGTCTCCATCAAACGCCTCACCATAGTCGTAGCCATGGGTGGTGCCCACCCGCTTGCCCCGCAGGCTCTCCAGCGCCACGGGGCTGCGCGAATCGGTGGACCCTGGTCGGCCATAGATGCCTACCGTCGCCCGGAACAGGGGTTGCTGGTGCCAGCGATAGCGTGACTCCCGCATGGCATCGCGCAAGGTGTCGAAGCAGCCCGCCAACACACCGCGCTCCACTTCCTTCATGCACCGGACGTATGGCAGAGACACTAGCTCCACTTCTACGCCGGCGGCCGTCCAGGCGGCTCGCACCACATCGACGGCAAAGCCAGTTGGTGTGCCAGCGACTGCGTATGAAAAAGGGCGCCAATCATCCTCCGCGCCAATGCGCACACGCTCACCGGCGTGGCACCCCAAACCCAACAGCAACAGCAGCCACAACCACACGCGTCCCATGCTCAGAGCGACCTCACCCACAATATTTGTATCGTTGGACCACACAGTAGCACACGCGGCAACTGCACCCGACCTTGAGTGGGCACAATGCTGACTGCAACACTTCCTCTCCGATCCATTGCGTCCATGCCACCCCCCCTGTCACTGACCACGCGCCTGACCCTGCTCTTCGCCATGGGCTCCTGCGTTGTGCTGCTGGCCCTGGGCTGGCTCATCGGTGGATCCATCGAGCACCACTTCGAGGAACTGGACCGCGAGGCCCTGCAGGCCAAGCTGATGCTGGCCCACCACGCCATCGCGCGTGTCACCACCCCGGCCGAACTGGCACGCCTGCCATCCCAGCTGAGTGATGCCGCCACCGGCCACCATGACCTGATGGTGCATATCACCGGACCTGATCAGCAGGTGCTGCTGACGCCACCCAACGGCACGTTTTCCGGCAACTGGTTGCCCTCGGCTGCCAAGAAGGATGGCGCCCAGTTGCTGCATTGGACCGTTGGCGCAAACCACTACCGCGGCCTGGCGGCCCTCCTGCCCACCGGCATTCCGGGGGCGGCCCCCCTGCAGGTGGCCGTTGCCTTGGACATTGCCCACCACCAGGTTTTCATGGACACGCTGATGCGCACGCTGTGGCTGTTTGTTGCGGGTGCGGCACTGGCCACCGGTTTGCTGGGCTGGTTTTCCGCCAGCCGCGGCCTGGCGCCGCTCAAGGCCATGCGTGCGCGCGCCGCCGGTGTGACCGCCCACAACCTGGACCAGCGCCTGCCCACCGACGCAGTGCCGGCCGAACTCGCCGAGCTGGCCACCACGCTCAATGAAATGCTGGCGCGCCTTGAAGAGGCCTTTCGCCGCCTGTCCGACTTTTCGTCCGACATCGCCCACGAGCTGCGCACGCCGGTCAGCAACCTGATGACGCAGACCCAGGTATCGCTGTCACGCCCGCGCGATGCCGACAGCTACCGCACCATTCTGGAGTCCAACGCCGAAGAGCTGGAACGCCTGGCGCGCATGATTGCCGACATGCTGTTCCTGGCCAAGGCCGACAACGCACTGGCCGCGTCCCAACTGCTGGCGCGCAGTGAAACCGTGGACCTCGCGCGTGAAGTGCAGGCGCTGTTCGAGTTCTATGAGGCCCTGGCGGACGAGAAAGGCATCCACCTGGAGCTGCAGGGCGCCGCCCACGTCCAGGGCGACCGGCTGATGCTGCGCCGCGCGCTGAGCAACCTGCTGTCCAACGCCCTGCGCTACACGCCGGCGGGCCAGAGTGTGCGGGTTCACATGGAACAGGAGCACGACCAGATCGTGCTGACCGTTGAAAACCCCGGCGAGCCCATCGCACCGGAGCACCTGCCGCGCCTGTTTGAGCGCTTTTACCGCGCCGACCCCTCACGCCAGAGCGCTGGTGGAGAGGGGACCGGCCTGGGCCTGGCCATCACACAGGCGATTGTGACTGCGCACGGGGGGCAGATTGCCGCCACTTCGTCCAACGGGCAGACCCGTTTCGCCATCCGTCTGGCCTCGCCGGTGTCAGGCGGGTGACGCATGGCATTACGATACCGCCATGCATTGTTTTTTCTTTACTAACCGGAGTTTCTTGACATCATGAGCATCACAACAGTAGGCATCATCGGCGCGGGCACCATGGGCAACGGCATCGCGCAGGCGTGTGCCACATCGGGCATCAACATCGTGATGGTCGACATTTCCGAAGCCGCCGTGGCCAAGGGCATCAGCACCGTCTCCGGCAGCCTGGACCGGCTGGTCAAGAAGGAAAAGATCACCGCCGCCGACAAGGAGGCCGCACTGGCCCGCATCCAGGGCAGCACCAGCTACGACGACCTGAAGAGCGCCCAACTGGTGATCGAGGCGGCCACCGAGAATTTTGATCTCAAGGTCAAGATCCTCAAGCAGATTGACGCCATTGTTGGCACCAATGTGATCATCGCATCCAACACCTCGTCGATCTCCATCACCAAGCTGGCCGCCGTGACCAGCCGCCCCGACCACTTCATCGGCATGCACTTCTTCAACCCCGTGCCCATGATGGCGCTGGTGGAGATCATCCGCGGCCTGCAAACCAGTGACGACACCCACGGCGCCGTGCAGGCCATGGCCAAGACCCTGGGCAAGACTCCCATCACCGTGAAGAACGCCCCTGGCTTCGTGGTGAACCGCATCCTGGTGCCCATGATCAACGAGGCCTTCTTTGTTCTGTATGAAGGCCTGGCTACGCCCGAAGACATTGACGCCGGCATGAAGCTGGGCTGCAACCAGCCCATCGGCCCGCTGGCCCTGGCCGACATGGTCGGTCTGGACGTGTGCCTGGCCGTGATGGAGGTCTACCTGGCCGAATTCGGCGACAGCAAATACCGCCCCTGCCCGCTGCTGCGCGAAATGGTGGCCGCTGGTCGCCTGGGTCGCAAGACCGGGCGTGGCGTGTACCAGTACTGATGGAATACAACGCTCTGGCTGCCGACAGGGGCAGGTAGCCGGAGTGGTTTTCGATCAAATCGGCTTCCTGCCCTCGTGAAATATGTGTAGATAGCTACTTTTTTCATAGCAATCCATGGCCGAACAAGAGATTTACTACGAAATGCTCTGGGACTGCCCCCAGTGCAACACCAAGGGCCTGCTGGGCGACAGCCACCGGCATTGCCCGACCTGCGGCGCGGCGCAGGACCCGACCAAGCGCTACTTCCCCAAGGAAGGCGAAGAGGTGGAGGCCAAGAACCATCAGTTCGTCGGTGCGGACTGGCGTTGCGCCTACTGCAGCTCGCCCAACTCGCGCGCCGCCGCGCATTGCACCAACTGTGGCGCCGGACAGGACGGCACCAAGCCCGTAGCCCTGGTGGCAGACACGGCGGCAACTGTGGCGCCACCAACCGCACCGCCCAAACGCAACCTGGGCTGGCTGCGCTGGGCTTTTGCCGCCCTGGCCCTGGTGGTCATCGGCATGGTCTTTCTCTTCACCAGCACCAAGGACACTACGGCCACCGTGGCGCAGCGTTCGTGGGTGCGCGAGATCCAGATCGAGCAGATGGGGCGGGTGTCGGATTCCGCCTGGTGCGACAGCGTGCCGGGCGACGCCTACGGCATCTCACGCAGCCGCGAGCAGCGCTCCACCCGCCAGGTGCCCGATGGCCAGGACTGCCAGACCGAGCGCGTGGACAAGGGGGACGGCACCTTTGTGAAACGGCAGGAGTGCACGACTCGCTACCGCGATGTGCCGGTGTATGACGACCGCTGCAACTACTCGGTCAACCGCTGGCGCACGGTGCGCTCGGTCAAGGCAGGCACGCAGGATTCACTGGTACCGATGTGGCCTGGTGTGGGCAACCTGAACGCCAACTTCCTCGGGGGCAGCGTGGGTGCCCTGGGCTCCGAACGCCAGGGCCCACGCAGCGAGCGCTACGAGCTGGTGCTGACCAACGGCAAAAAGACCTGGACCTGCAACGTGCCCGAGAGCGTGTGGAGCAAATACCAGGACGGCGCCACCACCGACCTGAAGGTGCGCCTGACCGGCGGCGCCGACTGCGCCAGCCTGAAGTAGGTCACGCCAGGTATCGCGATTCCAGATGCCGGCGGAAGTGGCTGGCATTCAACGGCTCGCCGGTGGCGCGGGTCACCAATTCATCCGTGCTCCAGCGGCTGGCCTGGCTCCAGATGTTTGCGTCCAGCCAGCTCATCACTGGTGACAGGTCACCACTTGCAATGCGCGCATCCAGATCGGGATGCTGCTGGCGAATGGTGGCGAAATACTGCGCGGCATACATCGCGCCCAGTGTGTAGCTGGGGAAGTAGCCAAACATGCCGGCCGGCCAGTGGATGTCCTGCATGCAGCCGTTCTCAAAATTGCCGGCCACATCCACGCCCAGGTAGTCGCGCATCTTCTCGGCCCACAGCGCGGGGATGTCGTCCACCTCAATCTCGCCGGCAATCAGCGCCCGCTCGATCTCGAAACGCAGGATCACATGCGCCGGATAGGTCAGCTCGTCCGCATCCACGCGGATGAAGCCACGTTTCACGCGCGTGAAAAGCTGCGCGAGATTGTCAGCCTCGAACGCCGCCTGGTCGCCCAGATGCTGCTTGACCAGTGGGGCGATCAACTGCAAGAAGGCCGGGCTACGCGCCAATTGCATCTCGAACGACAGGCTCTGGCTCTCATGCACGCCCATGGAACGCGCACGCCCCACCGGCAGATGCAGCGTGTCGCGCGGCAGGCGCTGCTCGTAGCGGGCGTGGCCGGTCTCGTGGATGATGCCCATCAGGCTGGGGGCGAAGGTAGCCTCGTTGTAGCGGGTGGTGATGCGCACATCCTGCGGCACACCGCCGCAAAACGGGTGCGTGGAAATGTCCAGCCGTCCGGCCTCAAAGTCAAAACCCAGCAGGCCCATGATCTCCTCACCCAGGGCGCGCTGGCGTTCCACCGGGAACGGGCCGTTGGCAGCCGCCACACTCTGCGTCTGTTGCTGCTCCATCACTTTGGCGATCAGCCCCGGCAGCCAGGTCTTGACGTCACCGAACAATGCCGTGATGGCGCTCTCGCGCATGCCGGGTTCGAACTTGTCCATCAGCGCCTCGTACGGCGTGGCGCCGGTGGCATCGGCCAGGAAGCGGGCCTCCTGCCGTGCCAGCTGAACCACCTCGCGCAGATTGGGCGCAAAGCCCTGCCAGTCGTTGGCCTTGCGCTGGCTGCGCCAGGCGTGCTCACACCGGGCGGCGGCCAGGCTCTGCGCCTCCACCAGGTCCTGCGGCAAGCGATTCACCAGCGCCCACTCGCGGCGCATCTCGGCCAGGCTGGCGCGGTCCGCGTCGGACAAGTCGGCATCCGCCGCGGCCTCAAACAGCGCGGGCAGCTTGGGATCGGTCAGGGTCTGGTGCATCAGCACCTGCAGTTCGGCCATGGCGGCGGCGCGCGCCTCGTTACCCTTGGTGGGCATCATGGCGGCCTGGTCCCAACTGGCGATGGAGGCCAAGTGGCTGAAGTGGTGCAGGCGCTTGAACGTGGCGTTCAGGGGGGCAAGGGTTGCGGTGCTCATGGGTTGGTCTTTGTCAGGTCGCGTGTGGGAACGCTGCGGTTACAGATATTGCTGTGCAGGGCGCTGCGCACCGCCCATCCACCAATGGCGTGGCGGCTGGCCTCCACCAGTTGGCGCCAGGTGGCGGTGTCGGTGCGCAGGATTTCGATGGCGGGTTGCTCGTCCGGCGGGATGTCGGCCAGCATGCGGGCACGGGTGATGGGAACGTAATGCTCCGGCTTCTCGTAGAAACCCATGGCGCCCGGACCACGGGGCAATGCAGACAGCACGTCCATGCCCTTGACCACACGGCCCACCACGGTGATGTTCAGATCCAGCTGGCGCGGCCCCTGGCCGTTGATCGCATACAGGCTGGTGCCATTGCTGCTGTCAGGCTTGGCGCTACGCGCCGCGCCCACCATGCCATAGCAGTGGGCAAGCCAAGCCTTGTTCTTGCCAGGATCGGCGGCCACCGGCATGCCATCGACAAAGCCGCTGACGGGCGCCCAGCCATCCGGGTCGGTGAATCGGGTCAGCGGCAGGCCCTTGTATGCAATGGAGAACTCGGCCGGCAACTGCGCCAACGCCGTGCCCAGGGGTTTGAGCTTGTCTTTCTCCTTCTCCTCGTCCGCCGGATCGGCCCACTGCGTGACGTAGTTGTCCTGCACGCGCACGATGGCCGAACCGGTGTAATAGCCCTCGCGCGCCAGCGTGCGGATGTTGGCCACATGGCGGGGTGCAAAGCGCGGCGCCAGTTCGATGATGACGGGCTTTCCCTGCACCTCCATAGCCAAGGTGTTGTCGGGGTCCAGGCGGCGCCAGTCGCTGGGCGCGGCATTCTTGATGATGTCGGCCTGGCTGGTGCGGGGTGGCTGGGCAGCATGGGCGACAGTGCCATTCAACAGCGCAAGAAGCGACAGCACCAGGGGTGAAAGAACGCGAGGATTCAAAGGCAAACTCCTTCAAGGGCCGGCGACTTGCGCGGGCAAGGGCGCCAGCATAGCGCGACTGGTCTGTTCGTGCTGTGGTGGGCTTTCGGGCGCTGCTGGCGGAGGCGAGCCTCAGTGGCTGGACGTGTTGGGCGGTGACTCAACGCAGACGAAGTAGCTACTACTTTCATAGCAATATACGCAATACCCACGAGGGCTACAGCCCATTTCCATTGCAAACCATTCGGCGCCAGCACACTGCGCGGCAGGGCATCCAACCTGTCAAGCTCCAACCCATTGATGCGCTACCGACGCTGGGCTATAGTTTCCCCACGTTGAGGCGGAGAGCAGCACCCGACACATATCAAGTTGCCAGCATAGGCGGCCACATCGATAGGGACGGCAATGCATTTCAATTCTCGGCTCAGTTCATTCAAATCCATAACTACATGCGCCTTGACACGTGATAGGGTTGGGCGTATGGGGTGGGTGAATGCATTTTTACCTTGTCGGATAAGGCGGATTTGCCGGGATTTTTGATGATCTATATTGCGTTAGCCGCCCTCGATACTTCTATGGATAGCCACTGTGAAATACATCTCCCCCAGCGTCTTTAAAAAGTCGTACACCTGCCCTCATTGCGGCGCCATCGCACAACAGGAGTGGTGGAGTGTTTCATTCAACGGAAGTAGATACAGCTCTAGTGATGACAACGAAATTCGGGTTGGCTTCTGTACTCATTGCAAGAAATACACACTTTGGTTGCTTGATCGAATGCATCACCCAGAGTCTGGATTGGCACCTCTCCCAAATTTAGAAATGCCTGCGGAGGTCGCGAAAATCTATCAGGAGGCAGCCGGCATTTTCAATCGATCACCTCGCGCCGCAGCCGCACTACTTCGACTTGCAATCCAGCTTCTGTGCCAGCACCTCGGGAAAAAGGGGAAGAACATCAACGATGATATTGCCTCCCTTGTTGGCAAAGGACTTCCCGTCGTGGTGCAGCAGTCACTGGACATCGTGCGTGTCACAGGAAATGATGCGGTTCACCCTGGGCAGATAGATGCCGACAACCCGGAAATAGTTTCGAGTCTGTTTGAGCTATTGAACATTATTGTCGAGTACATGATTGCCATGCCTAAGCGCGTTAGTGGAATCTACAGTTCGCTTCCGGCACAGACCCTCGTTGCCATTCAAAAACGAGATGCTTAATGCATGCCGAACAAGTATCCATCCCGGTAGACGAGCGGACCAGCGCAAAATGCTGCGCTAGCCTCTCACGTCTATGTTCGACAAACCAGATGCCTAGACGGAAGCACCCGCGAATAAAGTGGTCACCGACCCCGTGGACAAGCGTTTATTGCTCTTAAGTAACTCGCATTCGATCTCTCCTACCCCAACTCAAACCGCACCCCCTGAGCCAACGGCAACTCCCGCGAATAGTTCACGGTGTTCGTCGCCCGGCGCATATAGGCCTTCCAGGCATCCGACCCCGATTCGCGCCCACCCCCGGTCTGCTTCTCCCCACCAAACGCCCCGCCGATCTCCGCACCCGAGGTGCCGATATTCACGTTGGCAATGCCGCAGTCCGACCCCGCTGCCGACATGAATTGCTCGGCCTCGCGCACATCGGTCGTGAAGATGGACGACGACAGGCCCTGGGGCACGGCGTTGTTCATGGCGATGGCGTCCTGCAGGTCGGTGTACTGCATCACGTACAGGATGGGCGCAAAGGTCTCGTGGCACACCACCGCCGTTTGCGCCGGCATCTGCACCAGGGCCGGGCGCACGTAGTAGGCGTCTGCGTAGCGGTCCTGCAGCACGCGCTCGCCACTCGTGACCACGCCGCCCTGCTCTTGCGCCTCTCGCAGCGCGGCCTGCATGCCGTCAAAGGCGGCCTGGTCGATCAACGGGCCGACCAGTGTGCCGTCTTCCAGTGGCGAGGCGATGGTGAAGCTGGCAAAGGCGCGCGTGAGGCGAGCCACCAGGTCAGCATGCACAGATGCATGCACGATCAGGCGGCGGGCCGTGGTGCAGCGCTGGCCGGCGGTGCCGGCAGCCGCAAAGGCCACGGCGCGCACGGCCATGTCCAGATCGGCCGAGGGGGCGACGATGATGGCGTTGTTGCCGCCCAGCTCCAGCAGGCTGCGCCCGAACCGTGCCGCCACGCGTGGCCCCACGGCCTGGCCCATGCGGGTGCTGCCGGTGGCCGACACCAGCGCCACCTGCGGGTGGTCCACCAGGGCCTGGCCGACATCGGCGTGGCCAATCAGCAATTGCGACAGATCGGCCGTGCGGTCCGCGCCAAAGCGCTTGCAGGCTTGGTCAAAAATGGCCTGCACGGCGAGTGCGCACAGCGGTGTCTTCTCCGATGGCTTCCACACCACCGTGTCGCCGCAGACCAAGGCCAACGCGGCATTCCAGGCCCACACCGCCACGGGGAAGTTGAAGGCGGTGATGACGCCGACCACGCCCAGCGGGTGCCAGGTTTCCATCATGCGGTGGCCGGGCCGCTCGGACGCAATCGTCAGCCCATACAACTGTCGCGACAGGCCTACGGCAAAGTCGCAGATGTCGATCATCTCCTGCACTTCGCCCAGGCCTTCGGACAGGACCTTGCCAGTTTCCTGCGACACCAGCGTGCCCAGCGCCTGCTTGTGGGTGCGCAGGGTCTCGCCCAGCAGGCGGACCAGCTCGCCACGCTGGGGTGCGGGCACGCTGCGCCAGGCTTGCTGCGCGGCATGGGCACGCGCAATGGCATTGGGGACTTCGGCCAGTGGCGTGGTGTGCACCAGCGCCAAGGTGGAGCCATCGATGGGTGAACGGGTTGGCAGGTTGCCTGCAAGGTAGGTGGCGGCAGGCACGTTGAGTGCAGTGAAAAACGCCTTGACGGAATCAGTGTGGGTTGACATGGTGGCTCCGCAACAAATTAGCCAATGGACTCGACTTGGCGCGACTGCTGGTAGGCGCTGCCAAAACGGTTAGCCAAGAATGCGGGCAACTCTATCTGTTCCTGGCGGATGAAGCCAGACTGGGGCAAATGCCCCTCGCGGAACAGGTCCACTGCGCCGCAGATGCCGGCGGCGGTGGTGATCTGGATCGCACTCAAAGGCGCGACCTCGTTGCGGTCGGCAAATATTTTTCGGGCAAACACCTCCTGCACCAGTTGGCCATCGCGCTCGCCGCTGACGGTGACAAACACCAGCACCACGTCCTGCATCGTCAGTGGGATGGCGTTGCGCAGGATGTTCTTCAGGTTCTCCTGGTCGAACTGCATGCCCAGCTCCTGCAGCAGCATCTTCATGATGTCGCCGTGGCCGGGATAGCGCACGGTCTTGTAGTCCAGCGTTTGCACGCGGCCCTTGAGTGTTTCGCACAGCGTGCCCAGTCCGCCGGAGGTGTTGAAGGCTTCGTACTCGGTGCCATCCAGCGAGAAGTGTTCCATGCCTTCGAGCGGCAGCACCTCGATGATTTCGCCGTTGCGTATGGCCTCGCAGGGGTGGCAGTATTCATTGATCAACCCGTCCACGCTCCAGGTCAGGTTGTATTTGAGCGAGTTGGTGGGGAAGGCCGGCAATGCGCCGACGCGCATCTTGACCTCTTGCAACTGCGTGAACTTCTTGCTCAGGTGGTGCGCAACGATGCCGATGAAGCCAGGCGCCAGCCCGCACTGGGGCATGAAGGCGGTCTTGGCGCCTTCGGCCAGGCGCATGATGGCGCGCGTGGCGGCCACGTCTTCGGTCAGATCAAAGTAGTGGCAGCCGGCCTCCAGCGCCTGGGTGGCGGCCATGGTGGCCAGGTGGTAGGGCAAGGCGTTGATGACGGCGTCATAACCTCGCAGTTCGGCACGCAGGGCCGCGGCATCGGCCGTGTCCATGCCCACCACTTTCAGGGGCAGGTGCGACAACTTGGCCAGCGCCTCGGCACTGCGGTCCACCACCTTGACCTCGTAGTCGTCACTGCGCGACAACAGGGTCGCAATCGTCTGGCCGATATGTCCGGCACCCATCAAAACAACACGCATGAACTGTCTCCTCGTTGTAACTTGTATGGATAAAGTCTAGGCGCGGGTTCGGACACAATGCGCAGCCGCTTTGACGAAACAGATTGAATAAATGACAATTCGTCCGCTACAGCATTCAAATCGACCATATGGCCACAACGACCCGCACCGCACGACCCAAGAAGACCACCACCAAGGCCGCAGCGCCCGCACACAGTGCCGGCGTGCGCGACCAGTTGGACCGTGACCTGCTGGCCCTGCTGCAGGCCAATGCCCGCGCCTCCACCGCCGATCTGGCGCGCCAGTTGGGCACGGCGCGCACCACGGTGCTGGCGCGCCTGTCACGCCTGGAGCGCGAGGGCGTGATTGCCGGCTACACCGTGCGCCTGGGCCAGGACGTGCTGGACCACGGCCTGCAGGCCTTTGTCGGCATCACCGTGCAACCCAAGGCCGGGCGCGATGTGGTGCGCAAGCTGGAGCGCATGCCCGAGGTGCGGCAACTCTGCGCCGTGAGTGGCGAGTTTGATTACGTGGTGCTGCTGCGGGCCGATTCCGCGCTGCGCATGAACACGCTGCTCGATGAGATGGGCAACTTCGATGGGGTGGTGAAGACCACAACCTCGGTGGCGCTGGAGTGGAAGATAGACCGGACCTGAGTACAATTCAGCCACCAGTCCGGCAGTTTGTCGGGCTGTAAACGCTAGGGGTGCTGAGGGTCTTGCGACCACCGGCTGAGATAACACCCTGGAACTTGATCAAGGTAATACTTGCGCAGGGAAGCGTGATCGACATGCCGTTGCACCCCTCACTGGGAGTTGCTGCGCGTGTCTGCACTCCCCTGCCGTCGAACCAAAGGAACAACTCGATGGCAACCCGTCTGAATCTGAAATTGTCTCCCAGCGCAGCCGCGCTGGCCCTGCTGTTTGCCGCGCCCGCCTGGGCCCAGACAGCCCCCACCCAGAGCCTGGGTGCCGTCACCATTTCGGCCAAGGCCGCTCCGGTGCTGGATGTGGACCGCGCCGATGTGGGCGGCTTCGGCCAGACCCTGGCCAAGACGCCGCAAAGCATCACCGTGCTGGGCGCTGACCTGCTGGCGGCCACCGCCAGCAGCAGCCTGTCACAGGCCATCAAGCTCGATGCCTCGCTGGCCGACAGCTACAACACCACCGGCTACGTCGAAGGCCTGTCGGTGCGCGGCTTCCTGCTGGATGCGGGCACCAACTTCCTGCGCAATGGGCTGCCCGTTTCCAACTACGCGCCCATCGCCATGGAGAACAAGGAACGCGTGGAAGTGCTCAAGGGCGTGGCCGGTTTGCAGTCTGGCGTGTCGGCACCCGGTGGCCTGGTCAACTTTGTGACCAAGACGCCGCAGCGTGACGCCTTCACCACCGTGTCACTGGGCGCCGATGGCAATGGCGGCAGCAAGGCGCACATGGATGCCAACACCGCCTGGGGCGGCGTGGGCGTGCGCGTCAACCTGGCTGCCGAGGACCTGCGCACGGTCTTTGACCGTGCCGATGGCAAGCGCGAATTTGCCAGCGTGGCGCTGGCTACCAGCGTGGCACCCGGCACCAAAATTTCCGCCGACCTGGAATACCAACACAAGAAACAGCCTTCTGTCCCTGGCCTGGGCCTGCTGGACACAAAACCAAACGGTGTGGGCGACGGCGTGGCCGACACGCTGCCGGCCAGCAACTACGCGCGCCTGAACCTGAACAACCAGAGTTGGTCGCAGCCGTTTGAGGCCACCGGCACCAATGCCCAGTTCGCCGTGGACCACCAGATCAACGCCAATTGGCAGGCCCGCCTGGGACTGGGGCTTCAGCGCACCACCATCCAGGACCGCCTGGCCTTCCCCGATGGTTGCAGCACCGGCCCCACCTACCTCTACCCCGGCCTGTGCGCCAATGGTGATGTGGACGTCTACGACTACCGCAGCGAGAACGAGGAGCGCAACACCTGGGCCTGGGATGCCAAGCTGGGCGGCAAGCTCTCCGCCCTGGGCGTGCAGCACCGTGTGAGCCTGGGCTTGAGCGGTCGCAACGCCAAGACCGAACTCAACCCCACACAGGCCTACAACTGGGCCGGCACCACCAACATCAACCGCCCCATTGCACTACCGGGTGACGGCACGGCGCTGGACCTCAATACCAACAGCCGCGAGCGGGCGATTGATGCATCGGCCTCGCTGGTCAGCGACCTGACCGCGTCGGTGCAGAGCTTTGTCGGGCTGCGCACCACCCGCCTGACCCGTTCCAGCGAGCGCAGCGATGGCTCGCGTGCCATCAGCTTCGAGCAGACCGTGACCACCCCGTGGGCCGGCCTCTCCTGGTCGCCCGTGGCCAGCACCATGTTGTACGCATCCTGGGGCCAGGGCGTGGAACTGGAAGCGGTGCCCAACCGCCCCACCAAGTTCGTCAACGCTGGCCAGGTGCTGCCCGCACTCAAGAGCGAGCAGACTGAACTGGGCGTGAAGTGGCAAGCGAATGCGCGCCTGCTGGTGTCGGCGGCGGCCTTCAGCATCGACAAACCCTTTGCCGATGACCAGCCCACCGCCGGCGGCATTCCGCTGCGCGTGGCCGGTGGCAAGACCGCACGCCACCGCGGCGTGGAGCTGAGTGCCGTGGGCCAGGTGGACACGCAACTGTCCGTGCAGGCCAGTCTGACGCTGCTGGATGCCACCTACACCGCCGCAGTGGACCCCAGCCTGGTCGGCCAACGGGTGACCAACGTGCCCAGGACCAAGGCATCGCTGTTTGCCGACTACAAGATTGCTACCGTGCCCGGCCTGTCGATCAGTGGCCTGCTGACCTCCGAGAGTGGCAAGACCGTGACTGCCGATGGCGCCATCGCCCTGCCCCCCGCCTGGCAGCTGGACGCCGGCCTGCGCTACCAGAATCGTCTGGTCGGCAAGCTCACGCAGTGGAGCCTGAACGTGGAAAACCTGACGGACCGCAGCTACTGGCGCGAGGCCCCCACGCAGTACTGGGGCGGCACCTACCTGTTCCCCTCCACACCGCGCACCGTGCGGGCAAAGGTCACATTTGAGTTCTGAGCCGCAGCTCATCTGCCTGATCGGTGCCGAGTGCACCGGCAAGACCACGCTGGCCCAGGCCCTGGCGGCGCGGATGGGTGGACTGTGGGTGCCGGAGTACCTGCGTGCGTTCACACATGCGCAGGGCCGCACGCCGCTGCACGCCGAACAGGCCCGCATCCTGCAAGAGCAATTGCGCCTGCATGATGCCATGCGGGAAGAGGCGCGCCAGCAGCGCTGCGCCTGGGTGTTCTGCGACACCGCACCCCTGCTGACCGCGGTCTACAGCGACTGCGTGTTTGGCGATGATTCCCAATACCCGCATGCCCTGGCCCTACACGCCCGCTACGCCCACACCCTGCTGCTGGAACCCGACATCCCCTGGGTGGCCGACGGCCTGCAGCGCGATGGCGCGGCCATGCGTGCCACGGTGCATGCGCGTATTCAGGACACGCTGACCCGCTCCAACCTGCCCACCACCTGTATCGCTGGTGACGCCGAAGAGCGCCTGCGCTCTGCGGTTAACGCTATCAGCGGTTAGACTGATTCTTTCGTTTTTTTGCAGGACACCCCCATGACCGAACTCGTCACCTACAGCCTGGACGACGGCATTGCCACCCTGACCCTGAACAACGGCAAGGTCAACGCCTTTTCCCATGAACTAATTGCCGACTTCAACCGCGGCCTGGACCGTGCTGAGGCCGATGCTGCGGTGGTCATCGTCACCGGCCAGCCTGGCATCCTGAGCGGTGGCTACGACCTCAAGGTCATGACGTCCGGCCCGCAGGCCGCCATCAACCTGGTGGCCGAGGGCTCCACGCTGGCGCGGCGCATGCTGGCCCACCCCTTCCCCATCATCGTGGCCTGCCCCGGCCACGCGGTGGCCAAGGGCGCGTTTGTGCTGCTGTCGGCGGACTACCGCATTGGCGTGGAAGGCCCATTCAGCATTGGCCTGAACGAGGTCAAGATCGGCATGACCATGCACCACGTGGGCATCACCCTGGCGCGCGACCGCCTGAGCACGCCGGCCTTCCAGCGCTCGGTCATCAACGCCGAGATGTTTACACCGCAGGGCGCGCTGGCCGCTGGCTTCCTGGACCAGGTGGTGGCACCCGATCAGTTGCTCAGCACCGCGCGCGAGGTCGCCCAGCAATTGAAAAAGCTCAACATGGGCGCGCACAAGGGCACCAAGCTCAAGGTGCGCAAGCAGTTGTTGGAAACGCTGGACGCCGCCATCGCGCTGGACAAGACCATCAGCCTGATGTAATTCAGCCAAATAGGCCTCTAGCCCTCGTGGATATTGCGTAGACAGCTATTGTTTTAATAGCAATTTGCTTGTCATGGCTTTACCGTAAAGCCTTGCGCGGTGCCCAGTGGCTGGTTGTTGACCACCCAGAAGCGGGTGGCGCTCTCTTGCCACCAGTACTGGCCCACCCGCTCGGCAGGCACCCTGCTCAGCGTGATGTCGGGGACCAGCGTGTAGTGCTGGCCTTTGAACACGATGGACGCCGTGCCATCCAACTGGACGGCCAAGGTGGCAACCGCATCCTGGCTCAGCAGCGCATTGTGCAGCGCGGTCACATCGGCAAAGGCGGGGTACAGAATCTGGTTGTTACCCAGTGCATCAATGAAGTGCCAGTTGCCGGCGGAGTCCAAGCTCAGGCGCGCGCTGCCCGTGGCAGGGTCCAGTTGTACCGACACACCCGGCTGCACTGCATAGATCACCCCATTGGCGTTGGCGGTGATGACGCCGTTGTCACCCAGGTTGACGCTCAGGCCGGGGAACAGGGCCAGCAATTGGTCCAGCCGCACCAGGGCCGGGGCAATGGTCAGCGACTGGCCGCTACGCACCACCTGGTAGCGGCCATCGCCGACGGTGTAGATGCCATTGGCGCGGGGGTCAGCAGTCTGGAAGCTATGCGGGATGAAGGCGAGATTGCCCCCGTTGTAGCCGCTCAGGTTCACAACGCCGCAGACCGTTTGCTCGACATAGCGCAGGGGTTGCAGCGCGGCGGCCGAGAGCAGGCTCGTCATGTCGGAGCCAAAGGCCGGGCCTTCGCCAC
Source organism: Burkholderiales bacterium (assembly GCA_038327925.1). Lineage (GTDB taxonomy): Bacteria > Pseudomonadota > Gammaproteobacteria > Burkholderiales > Burkholderiaceae_C > Allorhodoferax. Next base: position 122,038 of record JBBQLM010000002.1, read on the forward strand.
TGGCCATATTGAGGATGGCGGGCAGAACGGCGAGTCCGCACTGGGATGACATCCCCAGCGTATCGATGGTAGGCACGACGACAGGGGGCATGACGACGGGAGGGGTGACGATGGTCAGCGCGCCGGCGACATAGCTGATGTCGTAGCCACGTTGGTTGGAGTACAGCCCAGAGGGCGTGAGGACATAGCTGCCCACGTTGATCGCCCCTTGCGCGGTGCTGCCATAGCTCACGGAGCCGAGCAGGTTGGCATTGGGCGGGGTGGAATACGTCACGCCATTGCCGCCGCTGTAGGCCAGCCCGTCGTAGGTCTTGCTGGCGGCGCTCGCGGTGATGGTGAGCGGCGTGAGGAAGTTGCGCAGCAACGGATAGCTGTTGCCTTCGTAAATGCGCCACACCTTGCCCGAGCCGCCCGCGTCGTCGATATTGGCACCCCAGGCGGCAAAGGTGGCGAGCTGCTTCACCTGGGCGGTGGTCTTGCCTGTGCCGCCGTAACTGGTGGCCCGCCCGGAAGTCTGGGTATCCCAATAACTGTTGGTAACGACGACAGCCTGAGCGCCACCGCCGCTAGAGCCGCTCAATCCGCCCACGTAGGTGCCCCCGCTGACAACACCAGTGGCATAGCTGTTGCTGATGGTGCCAGCTCCTGCCTGCCCGACCAGGCCGCCCACATCGGTTCCACCGCTGACGCTGCCGGTGGCGTAGCTGTTGCTGATGCTGAAGCCAGCGGCGCCCATGCCGACTAGGCCGCCGATGGCGGTGGAAGAAACGCCTCCGCCGCAGCAAGCGTAGTCCGTGCCGGTCACGCTGACGTTGGCGTAGCTGTTGCTGATGGAGCCGGTGCCGCCAAGAGCGCCCACCAGGCCGCCGGCCTGGTGAACCGAGGCGCTCACGCTGCCGCCGTCGGCATAGCTGTTGCTGATGGCACCGTCGCTGCGTCCCGCCAGCGCGCCGACGACATTCGCCCCGCTGATACTGCTGTTGAGCAGGCCGATGTTGCTCAGGCTGCCGGTGCTATAGCCGAACAGCCCCTGGTAAGAGTTGGCCAGGACGTTCCAGCCCGGAGTGTTGATGGTCAGCCCGGAGATGGTGTGGCCGAGGCCATCGAAGCTGCCGGTGAATTTGGCGGCGGAAGCGCCCACCGGCGTGAAGCCCGCGCTGGCGTTCCAAGTGCTGGTAGCGCTGGCGTTGATGTCGGCGCCCAGCACGTATTTGCCGGCCTTGTTGCCGTTCATGCCCTGCAAGTCGGTGGTGGAGACGCTGCCCGCCGCGCCCAATGCGGTGATGACGGTCCAGGGGGTGGTCGCACCGTCGCTGCCGAGCTTGGTGCTGAAGTTGGCCCCGGCGGGGAGGCTGACTTGCGCGCCGCCGCTCAGGGTGTAGGTACTGGTGTTGCCCGCTGCCACAGCCCCCTGGCCGTATTCCAGCGCGAGTTGCGCGGTGCCAGAACCGTTCGCACTGGCCTTGATCGCAACGTGGCGCTGTGCATTGAGCGTCAGCAGGTTGGCGGACCAGGCGATGGCGCCATTGACGAAGATGTCGCCGTTGTCGGCGCCGGCGCCCGCCGTGCCAATCACCGTTGCCCCGTTGCCCAGGTGCGTGGCAACTTCCGATGCCAGCACGGTTGATCCGCTGGAGTTGGGGGTCCAGGTGTTGCCGACCCAGGCGCCGCCGCTGCTGGCCCCAGAGGCCGCAATGGTCACGTCGTAGGCGGCCAGCGCCGGTGCCGCCAAAAAAGAGAGCAGTGCGGCGGCCAGACAGGCCACGCGCCGGCTTGACGCCTGCGCGGTGTCATTGCGCTCCAAATCGATAGTGATGTGTTTCATGGTGTTTCTTTTCAATGGAAATAGGGTGAAGACAGCGTTGCGTTCCTCGGTCGCAGATTTTGCATAGCGACCCCAGTCGCTAACGTCCGCGCTGCCGGTGCCGCGACCGTCTCAGTCTGAAACGGTCTTGCAAACCGCAGTTGAATGGGAGTCAAGCCCTCGTCAACACTACGCGAACAGCTACTGTATTGATAGCAAACTGTTTTCACGGCCGCACCGTGAAGCCTTGCGCCGTGCCCAGTGGCTGCGCGTTGGCCACCCAGAACCGCTGAGCGTTCTCCTGCCACCAGGACTTGCTCACCCCCTCGGTGGGCAGGCTGGAAAGCGTGATGTCTGGCACCAGCGTGTAACGCTGGCCGTTGAGCACGATGGATGCCGTGCCGTCGAGCTGAATGTCCAGCGTGGCGCTGCTGTCCAGACTTTGCAACGCAGAGCGCAGCATCGCCGGATCGGCAAATGCCGGGTACAGAATCTGGTTGTTGCCCAGCGCGTCGATAAAGTGCCAGTTGCCATCGCCGCCCATCACCAGTTGCGCGGCACCGGCGGCCGGGTTCTGTTGCACCACCACACCCGGCTGCACCGCATAGGTCAGCCCGTTGAGGGTGGCAACCAGAACACCATTGTTCCATTGCACAGCACTGGCCCCGGATAACACGGCAAGCAATTGCTCTGCATGCACCAGTGTCGGCGCTATGGTGAGCGTCTGCCCGCTGCGCACCACCTGGTAACGACCATCACCCAGCGGGTAGATGCCGTTGGCGCGGGTGTCACCAGTCTGAAAAGTGTGGGGAATGAGGGCCAGCTTGCCGCCGTTGTAACCACCCAGAACCACTGCACCACAAACCGTTTGCTCCAGGTAGGTCAGACGCTCATGGACGGCGCTCGAAAGCATGGCCATCATGTCCGTGGCAAAGCCCGGTCCCACGCCATTGGTCATATCGACGATGGCGGGACGCACATGGAGTTCGCAAGAAGCCGGCATTCCCAACAAGGGGATGGTCGGTGTGGGCACTGGGGGAGTCACCTCGCCAATGCCAGTGACCACAAAGCTCGCCGTTACGGCCTTGTCGCTGCTGACATTGTTCAGGGTGCAGGTCAAGCTGGTGCCCACGCAATCCCCACCCCAGCCGCTGAAAGTGTAGCCCGCATTGGCAGTGGCCGTGCACAGGCTGCTGCTGCCGTGGTTGACCGGGTTGGGGCTGCAACTGGCCGTGCCGCCGGTGCTTGCACTGGCGGCCACGGTATGGGTAACGGGCAAGGTAGCAAATTGCACCCGCGTCGGGCTGGCGATCAGGTTGAGGCTGGCATCCTCGGCCACCATGTAGAGGTCGTAAGAAGTGCCCGCTGACAGGCCCGACACCGCAAAACTTGCCGCCACACCCGCCGCCATGCCACCGCTGCCATGGGCCACCACGGTCACTGCGCCGTAGTTCGACCCGCCCTTCACCTGGGCCGAAGAGGGGGCGGTGGCGTTGCGAGCCACCACCATCCAATAGCCTGAGGCGGCTTCGTTGCTGGTGGCCCCAAGCGTTGTGGCTACCTGCGTGGTCCCGGAAACACCCACACCCGAAAGCACCGGCGCTGCCACATCGGCAGCATCGAAATTGGCCTGGAAATTTTGCCCGCCACGCACCAGGCGCACCCGAAACAGGCTGCCCTTGGCGCTGGATGTGGCAGCGCCATCGAGGAAATCGACACGCCAGGCGCTGGCCGGAGCCGACACATAAGTAGTGGAAGACCAGAATTCGCCACCGGCATACGGCCAGGGAAAGACCGGGGCGATGGCCGGGCTGGCGGTCGCATCGATGTTGACCAGAGACTCCAGCTCGTTCTTGTTGGGCAAACGCCAGTCTTCGTAACCCCGGTGGCGGGCGGCATTGGCTGCCACCGCCGACGCCAGCGCGCCCGACCAGACGAAGGTTTCAGCGCCGCCCGCGTCACAGGCGTTCGTACCGCTGTTCCAGGTCCATCCCCAGGCGCAACGGTCCCACACCAGGCCGGTGGTGGTATCGGTCACCGTGCCGTCGGCCTGGGGGGAGAAAGCAGCGAAGACGGGCAGGGCCAGCAGGCTCACCAGCAGGCACAGGGCTGAGCGAAGTGAATGGTGCATGTCGAGCGCCTGTCAGGGTTGATAAATTTCGATGGTGACCGTGGCGGGTGCGCTTTCGTTGCCGTCCGGGTCCTTGACGGCAAAGGTGAACGAATCGAAGCCCGTGAACGTGGATAGGAACGGGACATAGCAGAGAGCCTTGGCGTAAGACCCATATATGTTAGTAACCATGCCTTCCGTCCATATGTCAAGAAACCCGTTTTGGGGCAACGATTTGAGCTCGACCGTGGGCCATAGCCACGGCGGGTAAACCCAGTCGGCCCCAGCATCGGTGTCGGGGTCCCAGCCACGGATAACGATCGGAACGCACGGAGTGTCCGATCTGCCTCTGACGCTCACGTCTTCGGCCAGCGGGACCGGGTCCAGGAAGATCGTGAACGTGCGCGTGGTGGTATCAGCCCCGCCGTTGGCCGTGCCGCCATCGTCCTTGAGCGCGACTTCCACCTGGGCCAGCCCGGACGAGGAAAACCAGGAGTCGGTGTCGGGCATCTTCACCCCAAAAGGGTTGGTGTACGGGTAGATGGTGTGCTTGACCGTGAAGGACAGCGTGCCCGTGGCCACATCCAGCGTGGGCGGGGCGTCGAACTCCAGCGCCTTCTGGCCCACCACAGGCAGCAGGCGCACGGTGGTCGTCAGGTGCTGCCCGGCTTCGCTGGCGGGGCCGGGCGTGATGCCGGTGGCCCAGCCCGGAATCGACACCGGACCGGGCCGGTCTTTCCTGGACAGCACGACGTTGGCGCCGGGAGTGAACGTGGGGGCATGGTTGACGTCGTCGAGCACCATGCGCGCGGCATGCAGCGCGGCCTTGCTGCTGGTGGCACTGCTGCCGTCCTGGAAGTCGATGCCCCAGGCCTGCGCAGCATTGGGCCCATAGGCCTCACTGGCCCAGTACACGGTGCTCCCGGTGCCCGGGAAATAGCCGGTGTCGATGGCCGGGCCGCTCTGGCCGTGGTGGACGATGGAGAGCAGTTCACGCCGGCTGGGCACGCGCCAGCCGGTGGCGTAGCCGCAGCGGGTGTAATTCGCCACCGCGGTGGCAGCCGTCCAAGTGTCGGCGGGCAGCGTCTCGGTGGACCAGATCAGGCCGGTGACATGGTCGCGCACGCAGGCATGGCCGCCCGGCGCGGCGGAGTTGCCGCTGGCGTCGAGCGCGCTGAAGTCGAAACCCGCCGCGCCGGCGCCGGTCTTGGTCAATCTGCCAGCGCCAGCCAGCGCATCGCGGCCAAAACGGGCGTCCTGGCGCGGATTGGCACCAGTGTCGGAACCGACGCCGCTGGGGCTGCAGGCCACGGCGGTGTTGCTGGCGTCGTAACACTGGGCGAGCCCGGTGTCGTTGAGGCCCAACGCTTGTGCGGAAAAGCTTGCCGTGATTACGACCGATGCCGCCAGCAGCGCCGAATAACTGTGTGCAACTCCGACATTGGGGATAAATCTTGATGAATTTGGCGTCTGGCCCATGATTTAACTGCGTATGGCGCTATTTTTTTAGGAGCAATGTCTATTGCCGACCATGCCATCGCAGAGCGGGAATGACCAAAGGGAGGCGGCCACAGAATACCGAAACCGGCGCAAATTCCCTATCCCCTAATCAGTAGGGGTGGTCTGCTGCACCAGCGGGGGCAGGCTCAGGTTCCGCGGCTCAACCAGCGGCTCATCAGTCCGGCCCGGCTGCGCACCCCAAATTTGCGGAACAGCCTGACCACGTGTTGATGGGCCGTGGACGCTGCAATGTCTAAGCGGTGGGCGATTTGCTTCTCGGATGCTTCCGTGAGCAACAGCTGCATCACTTCACGCTCGGTCGGTGTCAGAGGTGTCTGGGCCATCAACAAGCCGTGGCCCAACAACATTTGGCGGTGAAACCATTTGATGCCGCGCAGCGCAAAGGAAAGCAGCGCGATATCCTCGTCGGTGAAGGCTTGGCGGGAATAAAAACCAAAGTGGGACTCGGCATCGCTATTCAGAGGGAAACCGACAAAAACCGAGTCATACGTCCCGACAGACGCGTAGAAATTCCGGTAAAACGGCGACTCGAACCATTCGGGCGCCAATTCACGGCGAAACGAGTACGAGCGAAAGGTACCGACCTCACGCAAGGGCAGCAAAAAGGACGGGTCCAGTTCCCGCCGGTCCCAACGACGCAGGATGTCCTTGAAAATTCCCTCATCCGGGTGGGGCGGAACAGGATGCAGCGTGGTCATCGCGGCGACTCGCCAGCCCCGCAACGGATCATCCACTTCCACACCGCCCATACAAACAGCACCAGCCCACGTAGCGTTCCAGGCACCCACCGCCTCACACAGCACGGCCATCAAATTGGCGACTGCGTGGTCGGTCTGACTGGCGTCTACATCCGATAGTTGGTCCCAAATACGAAGAATCTTGTCCTGAGTTGCGCTATCCATAGTGGTCACGGGTGTAATTGCGAAGATTGTATTTACGCGCCCGGCAGACCTGCGTGACTTGCGTCAAGTCAAGACCCACAGGGTGGCGGCCCCTAGAATGGATTGATCTCCACGCCCGGAAGCGCTCGCATGTCCTCTTCGCTGATTCGCCGCATCGCACTGGCTCTGCTTGTCATCTGCCTGCTGGGAGGTGCCATCTGGTGGGCCAAGCGCCCCAAACCCATTGCGGTGCTGGTCGCCACCATTGACCAGGGCAAGGTCGAGTCCAGCATCGCCAACACCCGCGCCGGCACGGTGGAGGCCTGCATGCGCACCAAGCTCTCGGCCACCATGGGTGGGCGCATCGAGGTGCTGGCGGTCAAGGAAGGCGACCAGGTCAAAAAGGGCCAGTTGCTGATGAAGCTGTGGAACGACGACCAGCAGGCCCAGAGCACGCTGGCCCAGGCGCAGGTCGAGACATCCCGCAAGCGCGTGGTGGAAGCTTGCACCGTGGCGGCCAATGCCGAGGCCGAGGCCAAGCGCCAGACCGCACTTTTCCAGCAGGGCTTTGTGTCCGGCTCCCGTGATGAGCAGGCCCGCTCCGAGGCCCAGGCGCGCCGCGCCAGTTGCGATGCCGCCAAGGCCGATGTCAACCAGGCCCAGGCCCGCGTCAGCGCCACCCAGGTCGAGCAAAAGCGCACCGTGCTGTACGCACCCTTTGCCGGCACCGTGGCCAAGATCGTCGGCGAGGTCGGTGAATACTCCACGCCCTCCCCTCCTGGCGTACCCACTCCACCAGCCATCGACCTGATCGACGACACCTGCCTGTATGTGCGTGCGCCCATGGACGAGGTGGATGCCCCCAAGATCAGCGCAGGCCAGCCAGTGCGCATCAGCTTTGACGCCCTGCCCAAGCAATCCTTCCCCGGCAAGGTCAAACGCGTGGCACCGTATGTGTCGGCCGTTGAGAAACAGGCCCGCACGGTGGACATTGAGGCGGTGCTGGACACCGACAAGACTCCACCCAAACTGCTGGTCGGCTACAGCGCCGATGTGGAAGTGGTGCTGTCCGTGCGCGACAACGTGGTGCGCGTGCCGACCTCGGCGTTGCAGGAGGGCGCTCGCGTCTTGCTGGCAGGCGCGGATGGCACGCTGCAGGAACGCAAAATCAAGCCCGGCCTGGCCAACTGGGAATTCACCGAGGTGCTGGAAGGCCTGGCCGCCGGTGACAAGGTGGTGACCTCGCTGGAGCGCGAGGGCGTGAAGCCCGGCGCTGCCTATGTGGTTGACGACAAAGCCAAAAAATGAGCGCCTCCAGCCCCGCGCAAATCGAGCTGGCCGGCATTGAGCGGGTCTTCCACCTCGGCGACTCCGAGGTGCATGCGCTGCGCAACCTGAACCTGTCCATCAGCGCCGGTGAGTATGTGGCGGTGATGGGGCCATCCGGTTCGGGCAAGTCCACGCTTCTGAACCTGCTGGGCCTGCTGGACAGCCCCAACACCGGTCTGTACCGCCTTGAAGGCCGCGACGTGACGACGCTCTCGCCCGACGAGCAGGCCCGCGTGCGCAGCCAGCGCATCGGTTTTGTTTTCCAGAGTTTCCATCTGGTGCCGCGCCTGACCGCTGCGGAGAACATTGCCCTGCCAATGGTGCTGGCCGGACTGGCACCGGCGGAGCGCACACGACGGGTGCAGCAGGCCCTCAAGGACTACGGCCTGGAGCACCGCGCCGACCACCGGCCCGACGAACTCTCCGGCGGGCAGCGCCAGCGCGTGGCGATTGCGCGCGCCACCATCATGCAGCCGGCCATGATCCTGGCCGACGAGCCCACCGGCAACCTGGACCGCGCCACCGGCGAAGAGGTCATTAGGCTGCTGGAAGGGCTGAATGCCCAGGGCGTGACCCTGATCATGGTGACCCACGACGCCGCCCTGGGCGCCCGTGCGCACCGCCAGTTGCTGATGGAAGACGGCGCCCTGAAGCACGACCAGCGCCAACAAACGCCGGATGCCGTGAACACCCCACCATGCGCAGCGCCGACCTGATCCGCTTCGCGCGCGACGCCGCCACCGGCAACCCGCTACGCGCCACCCTGCTGGTGCTGGCCATGGCCATCGGCGTGGCCGCCGTGGTGATCCTGACCGCGCTGGGCGATGGCGCACGGCGCTACGTGATGAACGAGTTCTCGTCACTGGGCAGCAACCTGGTCATCGTGTTGCCGGGACGTTCTCAGACCGGTGGCTTCAGTCCCGGCAACGCCATCACCAACACCACCCGCGATCTGACGATTGACGATGCGCAGGCGCTGCAGCGCGCCAGTGCCGTGGCCAAAGTGGCTCCGCTGGCCGTGGGCACGTCGGAAATCAGCTTTGGCGGCAAGCTACGCGAGGTGATGGTCGCCGGCACCGTGTCACAGTACATGGACGTGCGCCACATGAGCATGGCCCAGGGGCGCTTTCTGGCGCCGGGCGACTGGCGCCGTGGCGCCAGCGAGGCCGTGATTGGCGCCAAGGTGCGCGACGAAATTTTTGGCAGCGAGCCCGCACTGGGCCAACTGGTGCGCATTGGGGACCGGCGCTTTCGCATCGTCGGCGTGCTGGCCGTCAGCGGCCAGGGCCTGAGCATGAACACCGACGAACTGGTGTTCGTGCCCGTGGCGCTGGCGCAGGCCATGTTCAACAGCAACACACTGTTTCGCATCCTGATCGAAGCCAATGGACGCGATGCCATTGAACCGGCCAAGACCCAGGTGGCCGAGATCATCAAGGTCCGCCACGAAGGGGAACAGGATGTGACCGTGATTACCCAGGACGCCGTTCTGGCCACCTTTGACCGCCTGCTGGGCGCGCTCACACTGGGGGTTGCCGGCATTGCCGCCATCAGCCTGGCCGTGGCCGGCATTCTGGTCATGAACGTGATGCTCGTGTCGGTCACGCAGCGCACCTCGGAGATCGGCCTGCTGAAAGCCCTGGGCGCCACCGGCAGCGGCATTCGCATGGTGTTTCTGACCGAGGCCACCATGCTGTCACTGGCTGGCGCCCTGGTAGGCTATCTGCTGGGCCAGTTGGGCGCGGCGGTGATTCGCCAGCTGTACCCCACCTTCCCGGCCTACCCGCCAGACTGGGCCGTACTGGCCGGTCTGGGCACGGCACTGGTCACCGGCATCCTGTTTGGCGTGATGCCGGCGCGCCGCGCCGCGCAGTTGGACCCGGTGCAGGCCTTGTCGAAACGGTAACCGGCATGTTGTTCACCGACGCCATCCGCCTCGCCCTGCGCGCCGTCACCGCGCAGCGGCTGCGCAGCTTCCTCACGCTGCTGGGCATAGCGGTGGGCATTGCGTCCGTCATCCTGCTGACCTCCATCGGTGAGGGTATTCACCGTTTTGTGCTGGCGGAGTTCACACAGTTCGGTACCAATATTGCCAGCATCTCGCCGGGCAAGGTCAAAACCTCGGGGCCGGCGCCGACCGGCATTCCGTCCTCGGTGCGCCCGCTGACGCTGGACGATGCGCGCGTGCTGCGCAGCCTACCCCACGTCACCGGCATGACAGCCACAGTCTGGGGCAACACCGAGGTGGGCGCCAATGGCCGCCTGCGCCGCACCACGGTCAACGGCGTGGGCGCGGACATGCTCAAGGTTTACAGCATCAAGGTCAAGACCGGCCAGTTCCTGCCCGACGAGGCGCTGGAGAACGCCCGTGCCTTTGTGGTGTTGGGGTCCAAACTCAAGTCGGAGTTGTTTGGCAGTGCCAACCCCCTGGGTGCGCGGGTGCGGGTGGGCAACCTGCAGTTCCGCGTGATTGGTGTGCTGGAGGCCAAGGGCCAGTTCCTGGGCGTGGATCTGGACGATGCGGCCTACATCCCCACCGCGCGTGCGCTGGAGTTGTACAACCGCGATGGTCTGATGAAGATCGATCTGGCCTACGAGGAAGGCATCCCCGCCTCCCAAGTGGTGGCCGCCATCAAGACCCGACTGAACGCACGCCATGGCCGCGAAGACTTCACTATCACCACCCAGGAAGACATGCTGCGCACGCTGTCCAACATCCTAGACATCCTGACCATGGCGGTGGGTGCGCTGGGCAGCATCTCGCTGCTGGTGGGTGGCGTGGGCATCGTCACCATCATGACCATTGCGGTGAGCGAGCGCACTGGCGAGATCGGCCTGCTGGTAGCGCTGGGCGCACCGCGCAGGACCATCCTGGGTCTGTTCCTGGGTGAAGCGGTGGCGTTGTCGGCCCTGGGCGGCGTGATTGGCCTGGTGCTGGGTGTGGGGCTGGCCCAGATCATTCACCTGGCCGTGCCGGCACTACCGGTGCACACACCCATCACCTTTGTCGTGCTGGCCGAGGGCATTGCGATTGCGATTGGGCTGCTGGCCGGTGTGCTGCCGGCGCGCAGCGCGGCGCGGCTGGACCCGGTGGAGGCGCTGCGCTCGGAGTGAGAGCGCCCCATCCTACGCCGCCACGGCCTGGGTTAGAAACAGACGCCCATGGACCCCGGCGCACAACGCCGCAGACCATCCACCCAAATTGCATTGGTCAGAATGGCCCCGCTGAACTTGGCCCGGGTCAGAATGGCCCCGGTGAAGTTGGCTCCGGTCAGAATGGCCCGGCTGAATTCGGCCCCAATCAGGTTGGCCCCGGTGAAATTGGCCCCTGTCAAGGTGGCCCCCGTGAATTTGGCCCCGACCAGGTTGGCGCCTTGGAAGTTGGCGTTGGTAAGCCAAGCGGAAGTGAAGTTGGTGTCGGCGAGCTCGGACATTGTGAATTGGGTCCCGACGAGGCTTGCGGCGTTGAAGCTGCTCCCATGGAAATCCCGCCCGCTCATCTTCCAGGCGACCAACGAATGCCCCTGCAGATTGCACTGCACGCATTGGTACATGAAGTACATATTGGAAGGTCGAGATGTATTGGTCACGTTGATGGTGTACTGCGCCTGTGCCTGCACCCGTCCTGGTGCCTGCACGGCCTGCACCTGGGCAGTTTCGCTGGAGGCGGCCCTGTATTGCGCAAACACCGGCACGGGAGCAGTGGCCGCCGCGCTGGCAACCACCAGCGCCTGGTACCGCCCCTTGCCCAGCTCCAACACGGTGCTGAGCGTGGTGGCCGACAGGGTGGCCAGCAGAATGTTGCCGGCATCGCGGATCTCCACCCGGGCTATGGACGCCAGCGTATCGGCGTCCAGCGCAAACTCCACGCTCCGGGAGTCCTTGACCTCAAACCACAGGTTCTCAACACCTTTTTGGGAGGCATCGGACGGCGGCGGCAAATCACTGCCTTCGGACTCCAACCCCAGGACGGCAGTCTGGCCAGGTTGCTCAACAGCGCCCGCCGGATTGGTGACGGGATGATAGAGCTGGCTTTCCTGCAGCACCTTGGACGAGTCCGGGGTGTCGCCGCCACCGCCGCCGCAGGCGCTGAGCATGAGGCTGCTCAGGACGATCAGCAGATGGGCGCTTTTTTGGATGTTTTTGAGCATGGATATTGGTTGTGGATAGGGATGTGCCGATTCAAGGCAACTCGTCGATAAATTCAAATTCCTCGGTCGGCAGCTGATCGGCCACGTCAAGCTGCAGTGCCGCACCTTGCGCACAGGTCCGAACCGAGAGCACCTTTTGCGCCTTGCGCGTGATTACCCCCGCAGAAAACTGCGGCTTGCGTTTGCCACCGGATTCGACCTGCACCGTTCTTTCAAACAGGATGTAGTCGTAGGCGCCGTTGGTAAACCGGATGTGCGCTTCCCCGCCACCGGAATACCCGGTGGCGCTGTACAGGAACGCCTTGCGGGCGTTGGAATGGCCTTCGGGGTAGCGCAATTCAATTTTTTCGGGCGCACCAAAACGGTATTGCAGCGATGCACCAGGCGCCGGGAAACTGGCGCCTGCGCACAGGGACAGCATCTTCTTGGAGCCCTTGAGTTCACAGGTCAGGACGACCTTCTCCGAGGCCTCACACAACGAAGGCGTTGGTGTTGCCGCCTGCGCGCCCACCACAGGCAGCAGGGCGCAGAGCAGTACCAAGATAGCCCTGGTCATCGGCAGGTCCCAATTGATTCAAACCCGCAGGTTCGTCCATCAACCCATTGCGTCAAAATCAAGTTAGTTCCGGTGAGGTTGGCACCGGTGAGCTTGGCTCCGCTGAGGTTGGCCCCACTCAGGTTAGCTCCGGCGAGGTTGGCATCGTAGAGCTTGGCTTCGCTGAGGTTGGCCGAACCCAGGTTGGCTCCGCCGAGGTTTGCATCGAAGAGGTCGGCACCGCTGAGGTCGGCACCACTGAGATTGGCCCCATGGAAGTCGGCCCTTATGAGTTTGGATCTGGTGAAATTGACACCAGAAAGCTTCGCCCCATCGAGCTGGGCCCGGGACAAGTTGGCCCAACTGAAATTCGCACCATTGAGGGTGGCACCACTGAGGGTGGCATACGAAAAGTCCCGCCCGGACAAGTTCCAGCCGGGAAGTGCAACGTCGTTCAAAGCGCATCCTGGGCACGATTTGCCAAAGAACATTAAGAATGCAGACAAGAAGCTGTATTGCGGCTGCACACGTCCCAACGCCGTCGTGGCCTGCGCCTGGACATTGCCAGCTTGCGGGACCGCATACTGCGCAAAAACCGGCACCAACGTGGTGCTCGCCGCGCTGGCGTATAGCAGTGCCTGGTACCGGCCCGGCTCAAGGTTCAGTGTGATGCTGGGGGTGGCGGCCTTGACGGTTGCCAGCAGCGTATTGCCCTGGTCGCGAATCTCCACCCGGTCGATGGCCGCCAGTATGTCGGCGTCCAGCGCAAACTGCATGCGCTGGGAGTCCTTGACCTCAAACCACAGGTTCTCAACACCTTTTTTGGAGGCATCGGATGGCGGAGGCAAATCACTGACATTAGCCTCCAGACCCAGGACGGCAGTCTGGCCGGGTTGCTCGACAGTGCCCGCCGGATTGGTGTCGGGGTGGTACAGCTGGCTTTCCTGCAGAACCTTGGACGGGTCCGGGGTGCTGTTGCCACCGCCGCCGCAGGCGCTGAGCATGAGGCTGCTCAGAACGAGCAGCGAAAGTGTTTTTTTCTGGATGTTTTTTAGCATGGTTATTGGTTGTGGTTGTAGATGCCCCGATTCAAGCTGTAGTGCCCCTCCCAACGCACAGGTCCGAAGTTAAACGCATGGCAGGCGGCACGCACAATACCAGGACCAAAGTCCCGCCACTTGACGATGCACTCCAGGGCGCGGAGGGCAGGCTTGCGGCTTGTCTCGGGCTTCAAAAACGTTGATACGGGTCACTGCGGTGGCGGAGAACAGCGCTACGCTGTATAAGCAGCTTTGCATTTTGCAACGCGCATTTTCACTTCCCTTCTACAGCCATGAACACAACCACCAAATTCGTCTACGTCTTCGGCAGTGGTCGCACAGAGGGTGCTGCCGGCATGAAAAACCTGCTCGGCGGCAAAGGGGCCAATCTGGCTGAAATGTGCCGCCTGGGCATCACCGTGCCATCCGGATTCACCATCAGTACCGAAGCCTGTACGGCCTTTACCGAGCAAGGGCGCGAGGCGGTTTTCCAACTGATCCAGTCGGAAGTGCTGGCCGGTGTGCAGTTCGTTGAGACCGAAATGGGCAAGAAGTTTGGCGATGCCAATGACCCCATGCTGCTCTCGGTGCGCTCGGGGGCGCGCGCCTCGATGCCCGGAATGATGGACACCATCCTGAACCTGGGGCTCAACGACGAAGCTGTCATCGGCCTGGCGCGCAAGGCGAACAACGAACGTTTTGCCTGGGACTCCTACCGCCGCTTCATCCAGATGTATGGCGACGTGGTGATGGGCCTCAAGCCCGTATCCAAGGAAGAACACGACCCCTTCGAAGTCATTATTGACATGCTCAAGGAGCAAAGGGGCGTCAAGCTGGACACCGAGTTGAACGCCGAAGACCTGCAGGAACTGGTGCAGCGCTTCAAGTCGCTGATCCGCGCGCGCATCGGTCGCGACTTTCCCACCGACCCGTGGGACCAACTGTGGGGAGCGGTGTGGGCCGTGTTTGAGAGCTGGAATAACGAGCGCGCTTGCGTCTACCGCGAACTCAATGACATTCCCGCATCCTGGGGCACGGCAGTGAACGTGCAGGCCATGGTGTTTGGCAATCTGGGCGACAGCAGCGCCACCGGCGTGGCCTTCTCGCGCGACGCCGGTACGGGCGAGGACCTGTTCAATGGCGAATTCCTGGTCAACGCCCAGGGTGAAGACGTGGTGGCGGGCATCCGCACACCCCAACAGGTGTCACTAGTGGGCTCACGCCGCTGGGCTGAACTGGCCCTTGTCAGCGAAGACGTGCGGGCCAGCCAGTTCCCGTCGCTGGAAGAACTCATGCCGCAGCTCTACCAGCAGCTCCTGGCATTTGAAACCCTGCTGGAAAACCATTTCAAGGACATGCAGGACATGGAGTTCACCATCCAGGAGGGCAAGCTGTGGATGCTGCAGACCCGCAACGGCAAGCGCACCGGCGCCGCCATGGTGCGCATTGCCATGGAGATGTTGAAGCAGGGCATGATCGACGAAAAGACGGCGCTGCTGCGCGTGGCACCGGATCGCCTCAACGAGCTGTTGCACCCCATTTTTGACCCCAAGGCGCTGACCGCCGCCACGCCCATAGCGCGCGGCCTGCCCGCCTCGCCGGGTGCGGCCACCGGACAGATTGTGTTCTTTGCCGATGAGGCAGAGACCTGGTTCAAGGCGGGCAAGGACGTGATCCTGGTGCGCCAGGAAACATCGCCCGAGGACCTGCGCGGCATGAGCGTGGCCAAGGGCATTCTCACGGCGCGCGGCGGCATGACATCCCACGCCGCCGTGGTGGCGCGCGGCATGGGCAAGTGCTGCGTGTCGGGTGCGGGCGCAGTGCATGTGGACCTGAAGGCGCGCACCATGACTGTTGGCGAAGTGGTCTACAACGAGGGCGACTGGATCTCGCTGAACGGCTCCACCGGCGAGGTGTATGTGGGCAAGATTGACACCAAGGATGCAGAACTGAGCGGCGAATTTGGCGCGCTGATGGCCTTGACTGACAAGTACAAACGTCTTGAAATCCGCGCCAATGCCGACAGCCCGGCGGATGCCAAAGTGGCCCACAATTTTGGTGCCGCCGGCATCGGCCTGTGCCGCACCGAGCACATGTTCTTCGAGGGTGAGCGCATTCTGGCGGTGCGCGAAATGATTCTGGCCGACAACGAGGCCGGGCGGCGCAAGGCGCTGGCCAAACTGCTGCCCATGCAGCGCGGCGACTTTGAAGGGCTGTTTCGCGAGATGCACGACCTGCCCGTGACCATCCGACTGCTGGACCCACCCTTGCACGAATTCCTGCCGCACGACGACGCCAACCAGCGTGTGATGGCCGCCGAGATGAAGGTGCCGCTGGGTAAGATCAAGATGCGGGTGGAAGAGTTGCACGAGTTCAACCCCATGATGGGCCACCGCGGTTGCCGCCTGGGTATCAGCTATCCCGAGATCACCGAGATGCAGACCCGCGCGGTGATCGAGGCGGCGCTGAACGTGCGCACGCTGGGCATCCACGTCAAGGCCGAAATCATGGTGCCGCTGGTGGGCACGGTGCGCGAGTTTAATGCCCAGGCTGATGTCATCCGGCGCACGGCTGCGGCGGTGTTTGCCGAACGCGGTGAAACACTGGACTACCTGCTGGGCACGATGATCGAAACACCGCGCGCCGCGCTGATTGCCGACAGCATTGGCAAGCAGGCCGAGTTCTTCTCGTTTGGCACCAACGATCTGACCCAGATGACGCTGGGCTTCTCACGCGACGATGCCGGCAAGTTCCTGCCCGACTACCTCAAGCGCGGCATCTACGAGCACGACCCGTTCCGCTCCATCGACCAGAAGGGCGTGGGCATGCTGGTGCGGATGGCGGTGGAGAAGGGTCGCAGTGTGCGCCCCGATATCGAGGTCGGCGTCTGTGGTGAACACGGGGGTGACCCGGCATCGGTGGTGTTCTTCCACCAGGCCGGTCTGGACTATGTGAGCTGCTCGCCCTACCGCGTGCCCATCGCCCGCCTCGCAGCTGCGCAGGCCGCCATTGGCTGACGCTTACTTGCCTGACAAATCTTCCACCTGGCGCCGAGCGGTTTCGGCGTCCTTGCCGTATTCCGCCAGATAACGCGTGCGCTCTTCGCTGGTCCATTCGGCGGACGTGAAGCGGTCTCGCGCATAGCGTGCGCTGGTGTGCACCACACCGACCTGGCGCGCCATGGTGGCGCGGTCGGGGAACTTGTCGGGTATCAGCAAAAATCCATCCACATCACGCAGGCGCAACGGAAAGGCCGGGCTCTTGTCCAGCACCAGCGCGCCAAACACTTGTAACCTGAATTCACGGCTGCCAGCGGCCACCTCGTCATTGAATTGCAAAAGTGCAAATGGCGCACCATTGGCATCATCCACCCGAGCACTGACCACGTAGCGGCCTGCCTGACGCACGTTGGCCTTGAGGTAGAAATTTAACGAACCACCCTCCAGCGCCTCGCGCACACCGGCCCAGGTGGCCGGCACATCGGGGGTGTAAACCACGTCAAAGTGGGCCACGCCCTGCTGCGCTTCGCTGGCGACCTCGGCCAGCAGCCGGATGGTGCCCCCATAGGCGGCAAAGCCCTGGGTGGCGGGCGTCAGCCGCGCGGAGTAGACGCCATCACCCGGCCGATCATCGGCGGCTGCGCCATCATCGGTAAAAGCCACTGCGGTCTGCACCACCTTGATGGGCGTGCGCGAATCCGGGATGGACTGGGCCGACGCATTGCGGATGATCAGCGGCAAGGGCTTGCCGCTGTCATCCACCGCGGCAATCGTGAGCTTCACGCTTTCCGCACCGCTCAGGAAGACCCGCTCCTGCGTGGTGCGCAGGTTGATGCCCTTGACCGGCTCACCATTGGCCCCGCGCAGTTTCAAGTCTTCGGCAATCGGCGCAAATGGACGCACCTGATCCGGATGCTCGGCAATCGGACGCGAATCGTAGGGATAGCGGGTGGCATCGCGGTAGCTGGCGTAGGTCTGCTCGGCGCGCTCGTAGCGGCCGCGCCACAAGACCAACTGCTCCTGGCGGAACTGCAGACCGGCGAGGCTGTAGGGCGCATCCGAGGGCTGACCACCGACGCTGGCACCCGACAGGGGGTTGTCCCGTGCGGTGCTGCCACGCATCGACGTGGCCGAAAAACTCTGCACGTCAGCCGAATTCGCCGCAGAGTCAGCGCCCCAGGCGTACCAGCCCAGCGCAGCCACGGCGGCCACCATGCCGCCCAGCCAGATAGCCCGACGCCGGCTCACGTTTCAACGAATCCTGCGCAAAACGGTATGCAAGCGGATCAGTTCGCGTTGGCCGCCATGTCAGCGCGCACCTTGGACACCACGCCACCCCAGTTGCCGTTGGTGTAGTGGTTGAAGGATTCGGTGTCATCCCGGAAGGCCACCGTGTGGTAAGCCCACTTGGCGGTGCCACCCTCGTTGGCTGCGGTGCCCAGGGTCAGGTCGTTGCAGAACCAGTCGGACGGATTGCAGAAGCCCGCGCCGCCACTGCCCGACACACCACCAGCGGAGTGGTAGGCCACGGCCTCATCGTCCTGCCCGGGCAGCACGGCGGAGTACAGCGTGCCCTTGGAGCCGGCGTACATATAAAACCACTTGGAGCGGGTCTGGTTGTGGTCATACAAAGCACGGGCCGTGGCGGTTTTCAGGTCGGACGTCAGCGGATCGGACACCGCCCAGCTGCCCACGTTGGCCAGCTCGCTGCCGCCGCCGGCACCGGCGGCCACATCCACCCATTTGATGTTCCAGCCGGTCTGCGTGGTGCCATCGGTGTTGCCACAGATGCCGGAGGCATTGGGCGTGGCGTTCTTCTTGCTGCGGGCGCTGCCACCATACATCGACAACGCATAGCCGATCTGCAGATTGCCCGCGCTGTGGGCAGCGATGTAACACCAGTTGGTACCGGTGCAGTAGCAATCCAGCGCGTCACGGATGCGGTAGTTCTGATCGGAGATGCGGTTGAAACCGTCCCAGTTGACCGACTTTTTGTTGACCCCGGCAGCCGTCGTGGCCGGGCCCCAATACGTGAAGTCGGCATGGTTGCCCGGTTGCGCCGTGTTGGAGCGGCCGTTGATCCACAGGGAGTAATTGGTGGCATAGACGCCACCGGCGATGCAGAGCAACAAGACCAGCAGGGGTTTCACGAAACGCATGGGTGTCTCCTTGAATCTGGGTTCAGCTTTTGGGGTGCGCCAGTTTCTCCAAGGCGTCTCCCGGACACAACTGGGGATTACCCGCGCGACCGGTTTCGCCGCCGGGCCGCCCCAAGGTGAAACGCGCCCCCTTGGGGGGCAGCGAACCACACGCAGTGGGGAGCGTGGGGGCCACAGTTCTCAGATCAGGACATGCGGAAAGTTTCCAAATGGATACTGGTTTCCGTGTTGCTGATGCCCTTGATCAGGCGGATGCGCTCCAGCACCGAGGCCAGGTCCTGCAGGGTCTCGGCGCGCAACTCGGCCAGCAAGTCCCAGCGGCCATTGGTGTCGTGCAGCGTGGCCACGCCGGGCTCGCCCAGCAGGCTGGCAATCACGGCGCGGGTCTGGTTGCCATCCACGGCGATGCTCATCCAGGCCTTGATCTCGTTGTGGCGCACATCCGGACGCAGGCGCACGGTATAGCCGACGATGACGCCGTCGTCTTCGAGGCGGCGGATGCGGTTGGTCACCGTGCCGCGCGAGACTTGCAATTTGGTCGCCAACGTGGCCACGGTCAGGCGCGCATCCTGGCGCAGCAGCGAAATCAGTTTTTGGTCAATTTCATCCATAGTGGCAATTTATCATGCCATTTCGGCAAATATTTACCATTATTTATACATAACTGCCGATTGTTATTGTTTGGACGGGTGACGACACTTCTCTTCATCGGTTGCAACCCCTTGCAACCCGCCAGGAGACACCATGAATACGCCGCCCATTTCCACCCGCCCCAGCACCCTGTTTCTGAGCCCCCAGGATGTGGCCGCCATCATCCGGCGCACCAGCTTGGCCGCCACGCTGCGCGGCATGGCCGACTACCTGCAGCAGGACTTTCTGCGCTGGAGCGACTTCGACAAGTCTGCCCGGCTGGCGGCTCACTCGCCGGACGGCGTGATCGAGCTGATGCCGATCGCCGACGCCCAGACCTACACCTTCAAGTACGTCAACGGCCACCCCAAAAACACCGCCCGCGGTCTGCCCACGGTCATGGCCTTTGGCGTGCTGGCCGATGTGGCCAGCGGCTTTCCCCTGCTGGTCAGCGAGCTGACACTGACCACCGCGCTGCGCACCGCCGCCACCTCGGCACTGGCGGCGCGCACGCTGGCCCGGCCCGACAGCCGCGTCATGGCACTCATCGGCAACGGCGCGCAGAGCGAGTTCCAGGCCCTGGCCTTCCACCATCTGGTCGGTATCACCGACATCCGCCTGTTTGACGTGGACCCGCTGGCCACCGCCAAGCTGGTGCGCAACCTGCAGGCCAACCCCGACGCCGCCGGCCTGCGCCTGACGGCGTGTGCCAGCACGGTAGACGCGGTGCGCGGAGCCGACATCGTGACCACGGTCACCGCCGACAAGACCAACGCCACCATCCTGACAACCGACATGCTGCAGCCCGGCATGCACATCAATGGAGTGGGCGGTGACTGCCCCGGCAAGACCGAACTGCACGCCGACGTGCTGCACGCTTCAAAAGTGTTCGTGGAGTTTGAGCCGCAGACCCGCATCGAAGGTGACCTGCAACAGATGGACGCCGGCTTCGGCGTGACCGAGCTGTGGCGCGTGCTGGACGACCAGGCCACGGGCCGCGACCACGCCGAGCAGATCACGCTGTTTGATTCGGTGGGCTTTGCGCTGGAAGATTTCTCCGCCCTGCGCTACGTGCTCGACCGGGCCCAGGCGCTGTTCCTGGGCTCCGATGTAGCGCTGATCCCGGCGCTGGACGATCCCAAGGACCTGTACCAGTTGATCAAACCCGGCCAGCCCGGCGCTCGGCACGCTGGGGGCAACCCGATGACCAGCGCCCACGCCCTGCTGGAAGCCGTGGAATGACTATCCACGCGCACTTGCGCCACTCGCCCCAGGCCCCTGCCGCCGTGGTCATGGTGCGCCCGCATGCGTTTCGCTCCAACCCGGACACGCTGGGCGACAACGCCTTCCAGCAGGGCGGAGCCACGACCTCCACGACCGCAGTTTCCGAGGCCGCCTACCGCGAGGTCAGCACCATGGCCGAGCAACTGCAGGCCGCCGGTGTCACGGTGCATTTGTTTGAAGACCGCAGCCAGCGCACGCCGGACTCGGTGTTCCCCAACAACTGGTTCTCCACGCACGCCGGCGGCCACGTGGCAATCTTTCCCATGGCCGCAGCCAGCCGCCAGCAGGAGCGCCGCGGGGACGTGATCGACCTGCTGAAAGCGCGCTACCGGGTGCAGGACGTCATCGACTACTCGGGCCTGGAGCAGGACCACGTGTACCTGGAGGGTACCGGCGCCATGGTGTTGGACCACATCGACCGCGTGGCCTATGCGGTGCGCTCCAACCGGGCCGATCCGCTGGCGCTGGAGCGCTTTTGCACCCACTTCAACTTCGAACCCATGCTGCTCGATGCGGCCGATGCGGAAGGCCGTGCGGTCTACCACACCAATGTGCTGATGTGCATTGGCACTGACTTTGCAATGGCCGGCTTCGGCATGATCACTGATGCACGCCGGCGCCAGGAAGTGCGCGAACGCCTGGCGGAAAACGGCCGCGCGCTGGTGGAGCTGAGTGAGGCACAGATTGGCGAATTCGCCGGCAACGCGCTGGAGTTGCAGGGTGCTCAGGGACGTGTTCTGGCGCTGTCTGCGCGGGCGCTGCGGGCGCTCAATCGAATGCAAATCGCGACCCTGGAGAGCAGTGTGCAACTGCTGCCGCTGGAGGTACCCACCATCGAGCTGGCCGGTGGCTCGGTGCGCTGCATGCTGGCTGGCATCCACCTCCAGCCACGCCCGCTAGCCCCAGGAGCCACCGCTTATTCGAACGGTGTTTCGTCCGGCTTCACCACCGGTTTACCTGCAGCCGCCCAGGCGTCAAAGCCACCGGCAATGGACTGCACATTGATGTAACCCATGTCCAGCAGCGCGGCTCCCGCCAGAGCGGCACGACCACTGGTCTTGCAATACAAAACCACCTTGGTATTGCGCGACTCCAGGGCCGGATTGGCGCTGAACTTGAACTCCAGCAATCCGCGCGAAATGTGCACCGCTCCGGTCAGGTGACCGGCCGCGTACTCATCGGCCTCGCGCACGTCGACCAGCACATCGGCGTCACGAATGGCCTGTTCGGCGTTGTCCAGGCTCACCTCGTGGACGCGCGACTTGGCGATGGTGACGAGGTCGTGGGCTGTTTTCATGCGATGTTCCTTGTTGATTTACTACTGAATTGATAGCTGCTGAGGCTTATTCGACGAGGGCTAACGGCCTGTTTGATTCATAAGCGCTGACCCAGCCAGCGGGTCACGTGGGCCAGCCCCCGGTGGCCCGGCCCTTCGGCCAGCTGAACCTCGCCATGCCAGGACAATTCAGAGCGCAGCAGCCCGGTAAAGTCTGCATCCAGCAGTTCGGGCGCATACAGCATATCCACATCCTTGGGGCCACCGCTGCTGTGGGCGAGTTGCTCCGGGTGAAAGGCCTCCAGCAGCAGCCAGCCACCCGGGCGCAGGCACTGCGCCAGGCGCCGGTGCGCTGGCTGGCGGATGGCATTGGGCAGGTGGGTGTAGATCAGCACCACGGCATCAAACGTTTCGGATGCTGGCGCCCAGTCTGCCAGATCGAGCAGCTCGGTGGTCAATGCCACGCCGCGGCTGGCGGCCAGCGCCTGGGCCTTCTGCAAGCCCACGGCGGAATAGTCCACGGACATGACGCTGTGGCCCTGTTCGGCCAGCCAGACGCCGTTGCGCCCCTCGCCATCGCCCGGCACCAGGACGCGGCTGATCGGGGCCAGACGCGTCGCCTGGTCGCGCAGGAAAGCATTGGGCTCAAGTCCGTATTTGTAGCCCGGCTCTGCAAAGCGCTGGTCCCAGAGGTTCATGTGTGCGATGGTAGTGGGTCAGCGTGGCACGATGAAGGCGGCCTTCTCGACCAGCTTGCCGATGCCGCTCTTCGCGACAATCTCGAAATGGATGGTGTGGGAGCCCGGCTGCGCGCCCTCCATCGGCCCCTGCACCCGCACGGCGACCCAGCGTGCCTGGGTGGACGCAATCTCGATGTCATTCTCGGACACCACCTGCAAACCTGGCATGCCCGTCACGGAAATGTGGAACTGCTGGGTGGCCTCGGTGGCATTCATGATTTGCAGGCGGAACACGTTTTCGATCTGTCCACCATCGGCAATGCGGGCCAGAGCGCCACGGTCACGCACCACGTCCACCTTGAAGGGGATGCGCAGCGTCAGGCTCACCGCCATGGCAGTGACCACCACACCCAGAATGGCGGTGTACACCAGCACGCGGGGCCGCAACACGTGGCGCAGGGTCTGCGCCTGGGTCCAATGCTGGTTCATGGCGTTTTGCGTGGAGTACTTAACCAGACCGCGGGCGTAGCCGACCTTGTCCATCACGGTGTCGCACACGTCGGCGCAGGCGCCGCAGCCAATGCACTCGTACTGCAAACCCTTGCGAATATCGATGCCGGTGGGGCAGACCTGCACGCACAGGCTGCAGTCCACGCAGGCGCCCAGGCCCAGTGCCACTGGGTCGGCCTTCTTGGAGCGGGCACCACGCGGCTCACCGCGTTCGACGTCATACGACACGATGAGCGTGTCCTTGTCGAACATGGCGCTCTGGAAACGGGCATACGGGCACATGTACTTGCAGACCTGCTCACGCATGAAGCCGGCCATGCCGTAGGTGGCAAAGCCATAGAAGAAGGTCCAGAACATTTCCCACGAACTCAGTTCCCAGCGGACGAACTCGCCGGCCAGTTGCTGGATCGGGGTGAAGTAGCCCACAAAGGTGAACCCGGTGACCAGGGCCACGCCCAGCCACATGGCGTGCTTGCCTGCCTTGCGGCCGATCTTCTCGGCGTTCCAGGGACCGGCATCCCGACGCATGCGGGCCGCGCGGTCGCCTTCGGCCAGCTTCTCCAGCCACAGGAAAATTTCCGTGTACACCGTCTGCGGGCAGGCATAACCGCACCATAGACGCCCGGCCACCGCCGTGAACAGGAACAGTGAATAGGCCGAAATCACCAGGATGCCGGTCAGATAAATAAAGTCCTGCGGATACAGCACCAGACCGAAGATGTAAAAGCGCCGCACACCCAGGTCAAACAACACGGCCTGGCGCTGGCCCCACTCTAGCCAGGGCAGACCGTAGAAGATGATCTGCGTGACCCAGACCATGATCCAGCGCCATTTGGAAAACAGTCCGGTCACGCTGCGCGGATAGATCTTCTGGTGTGCCTGGTACAGCGACACCAGTTCCGCATCGGCGCCCGGCGGCGGCTCGATCGGGCTCTTGTCCTTGGATTCGACGATGGGAATGATGACCCGACCTTTTTCGGTGGAGTTGTTCACGGTGGTTTCCTTATGTGTCATGTGATTCAGCAAACACCCTGGCCGGGTGTGTTGACCATGTGGTCGGCAATCTGGGAGAAGGTGGTGATCAGGTGGGTGCGGAACGCCTCATCGGCCACCTGTTCGCTCAGCGCCTGGCCCATGCACAGCATCCACTCATTGCGTTCGGCGGGGCCGACTGCATAGGGGTTGTGGCGCATGCGCAGGCGGGGGTGACCTTTTTTCTGCACATACAGGTCCGGGCCGCCAAACCAGCCCGACAGAAACTCGAACAGGCTGTCGGCACTGCCATTCAGGTCGTCCGGGTGCAGGCGGCGCACGCGATAGGCCTCGGGCAGTTCGTCCATCAACGCGTAGAAGCGCTGCACCAGGCGTCGAACACCCTCGGCCCCGCCCAGTTGCTCGTAGGGGGTGACACGGGTGGGAGGAGTAGCGGTTGCAGTGGTCATATCAGTGTGTTGCATTGTCAAATTGGGGGGCCAGCGCGCTCTGGCGCAGGGCCGCGGCGCGGGTCAAAAATTCGTCGCGCGACAGGCCGGCAAAGTACGGATGCCAGCGGCGTTGCTCCAGCACGGTGGTGACGGCCCGCGCACTGCGCGCGTGGCCGGCAAACAACAGGGTCTCATCGGGCAACGTGAAAACCTGCTGGCGCACGCTGTCCCACAACGCCTCGGGCTCGGCCGGGTAGGGCTGGTGCGGACAGGCATCCACCGCCAGCAGACCACCACAGAACAACCGGTCGCGCCAGGCAAAACTGCGGCAGCCCCCGGTATGCCCCGGTGTGGCCAACACCACCACCATTTCGCTCCCAAAGGCCAGCACATCGCCATGCCCCGCCGCCTGCGCGGCGCTACCACCATGCCCCTGCACCACCGGGGCGCCCAGGCGCGCCAGCAGCGCAGGCTCCTGCGGCATATCGGCATCATGGTGGTGGGTTCGCAGCACCCAGCGCAGGCGCAAGCCGCGCTCGGCCAGCAGGGACTGCAATAGCGGCAAATCGCGCGCACGCGGGTCCACCAGCACCGCCTCGCGGGCATCGGCATCGGCAAGCAGGTAACTCAGCTCACCACTGGATTCGTCGTGCAGGATGCGGAAATACATGGAGTGTGAAACAGGAGTGGTCGCAACGTCTATTTACAAGAACCATGCCACCCTTGCTGTGGATCAATTTCATTTCAAATCAAGGACTTACACAACCCTGGATACCGCAGCCGTTTGGGTTGCACCGGCATGACTGCCAAATTTGGCAGTTTGATGGCAGTTTTGGCAGACAATTTGGCAGTATTGGCCTACACTGGCATCCATGACCGATGCCATTGCCCAACCCCTGCCGGAACTGGTGTCCTACCTGGAAGGGTTGGCCGAGCCGCACATCCTGTTTGACGCGCGCTACCGCATCCTGGCCGCCAACGCGGCCTACCGGCGCCAGTTCAGCCCCGAGCGCAGCGTGCTGGGGCGCACCTGCTACGAGGTGTCGCACCACTTCCATGTGCCCTGCGACCAGGCCGGCGAGTCCTGCCCGCTGGTGCAGGCCCGGGAGTCTGGCCAGCGCGAGCGCGTGCTGCACCTGCACCACACGCCCAAGGGCGAGGAATACGTCAACATCGAACTCTCACCGCTGCGCGACGCCAGTGGTGAGCAGGCCTTTTTTGTCGAACGCATGGAGCCGCTGCAGGTGGCCCACGGCCAGCCCGAGGCGCAAAGCCTGATCGGGCGGGCGCCGGCGTTTCAGCGCATGCTGGCGCTGGTGGCCCGGGTGGCGCCAGCCCAGGCCTCGGTGCTGCTGCTGGGCGAGTCGGGCACCGGCAAGGAACTGGTGGCCAAGGCGGTGCACGAGGCCAGTCCGCGCGCCAACCGGGCCCTGGTGGCGGTGGACTGCTCCAGCCTGCCGGAGAACCTGTTCGAATCCGAACTTTTCGGCCACGAGCGCGGCGCCTTCACCGGCGCCACCGCCGCCAAGGGCGGCCTGGTGGAGGCCGCCAGTGGCGGCACGTTGTTTCTGGACGAGGTGGGCGACATCCCCTTGAGCATGCAGGTCAAGCTGTTGCGCCTGCTGGAGAGCGGCACCTACCGTCGCGTGGGCAGCACCGAGCTGCGCCACGCCGACATCCGCGTGGTGGCCGCCACGCACCGCGACCTGGACCGCATGGTGGCCGACGGCCGTTTCCGCGAAGACCTGTACTACCGCATCAGCACCTTCCCCATCCACCTGCCGGCCCTGCGCGAACGACGCGACGATATTGCCCTGCTGGCCGGTGCCCTGCTGATGAGGGTGGCCCCCAAGCGATCACTGCACCTGGCCGCCGAGGCACTGGCCGTGCTACAGGGTTGCGACTTCCCCGGCAATGTGCGCGAGCTGCGCAACCTGCTGGAGCGCGCCGCGCTGCTGTGCGATGGCCCGGTGATCAGCGAAACCCATGTGCAGCAGGCGCTGCAATCCGGTCGCAAAGCCAGCCCGGCACCAGCGCCGGCCAGCGCCGCACCCGCTTCCCTGCAACGCCTGCAGGACCAGGCCCTGCAGCACATCGTGGCGAACCACACCGGCAGCCGCGCCGAGCTGGCGGCGCAGTTGGGCATCAGCGAACGCTCGCTGTACCGCAAGCTGCAGACCCTGGCGAAATCCCGCTAGACGGCAGCACAGCCGCACCAAACGGCGATATACGTCGGGTAGGATGGTGGGCTGCCAGGGCCTTTCCTGGCGCAATTGATCGCAGGCAGGCATTCGATGTTGCAGATTTTGACCATGGCGCTGCGCCCGGCACGGTGGGCGATTCCTCTGGTGGCCAGTGTGGGGCTGCTGTGCGCCGCGCCCGCTCGCAGCGCAGACCTGACCGCCTACACCGAGGAATGGGCACCCTACAACTACTCCGAGGGGGATGCCATCAAGGGCATTTCCACCGACATCCTGCGGGCGATGTGCGAGTCGGCCAAGCTGCAATGCGACATCAAAATGGTGCCGTGGGCCCGCGCCTACCGCACCGCCTCCAGCAAGGCCAACACCCTGGTCTACACCACCGCACGCAAGCCCGCCCGCGAGCACGAATTTCTCTGGATCGGCCCCATCCTGCCGCGCTCGACCTGGGTCTATGCCCGCCAGGGCCAGGAAAAGGAGATTCGCGAAATGGCCGACCTGGCCCGCCACCGCGTGGGTGTGGTTCGCGACGAAGCGTCCCTGCAGGACCTGGTGGCAGCCGGCGTGCCCGAGTCGGCCATGGTGCTGCAGGCCTCGAATGCCGATGTGCTGCGCATGCTGCTGGGATCCATGGTGGACGCCATGGTCGATACCGAAGTGGGCATGCAATGGAACCTGCGCCGCGCCGCCGTGGCGCCCAACGCCGTGACCCGGCTGATGAAGCTCAGCGAGGAAGGCGCCTATTACTTCGCGCTGAACAAGGAGTCGGACCCCGTGCTTGCGCAGAAGCTGGATGCCGCGCTGGACAAGCTGCGACACGACGGCAAGGTCGATGCCATCGTGCGCAAGTACGCGGCCTCGCCGGTCAAGATCTCCCAGACCAAGAAGTAGCGCTGCAGGCCGCCTACTTGTACTTGGCGTCGATGTCCCAGACGGCCGTTTGCACCAGGCGCTGCACCATGGTGTCCAGGCCCACGCCGCCCTTGGCGCTCTCGGACACACCCATGACGCTGGTGGACGTGGCGCCGACTTCCATCTTCAGCTCCTTGTAGCCCTGTGCCACCTGCTCGGTGGTGTTGGCATTCATGATCTTGTAGCGCATGCCAATCAGCCACACGCCGGTGGCGTCACCGGTCTGCACCGAACCCACCACGGTACCCGCTGCGGCACCACCCCGGCTGCCGGAGAGCTGGCTGATCAGCCCGCCCACGGCGCGGCCGTCAAAGCCCTTCTTGTTCTCGGCAATCTGCTCGGCCTTGAGAATGTCGAACTTCAGAATCCACTTGGTGGTCTTGAGCTTGCCCATCTGCATGGTCTTGCGCGCGCTGGCCACATTGCCCAGGTTGTAAGCCAGTGTGATCTCATTGAGCAACGGCCCCAGGTTGGCGCGCTCCAGCACCGTGAAGTTGGCTTGCGAGAGTTCCAGCTCGGCAAAGTCGGCAATGTTGTTGGGCAGGAAACGCTGGGTGAAGCTGGCGTTGCTGCTCTTGATGTCACCGGGGATGACGATCAGGGCCGGTCCCTTCTTCTTCACGTTCTTGTAGGCCACCTCCTTGTAGGCTGCGGCATCGGCCGCCGCATTGGCCTTGGCCGAGGTGGAGCTGCCGGATGTGGGAGACGGGTTGCCAAAGGTGGGCCCGGTGGTGGACGCCCCGGCGGGCGGTGGTGTGGCGGGTGCCTCCGCGGTGCGGGGCGCGGTTTCCATGCAGGCGCTGAGCAACAGGGCGCCTGCTGCGGCAAAGAGAGTGCGGGTCAGCCAATGTGTTTTCATGTGTGTGTCACCGTTCGAGGTAGGTCGTGTTGTTCGTGATCCATGGGTACCCGGCAAAGTCTACGACTTTCCGGGGGCTGCGCCGCGATGATCGCCGGTGCAATCTGATTTGTATTTGACCCAGCGCATCCCGATAATGAAGGCATCGCATGGTGGCGGTGTTGTGGACACCAATGGCACCGGCGAAAGGAGGTCGTCATGTTCAAACATATCCTTATCCCCACCGATGGCTCCGAGCTATCGATTGTGGCTGTTACCCAGGGCATCAAACTGGCCAAGGAAATCAACGCCAAAGTCACTGGCCTGACGGTCACCATGCCATTCCATTTCTTTGCGGTGGATGGCATGCAGGTCTCTGACACGGCCGAACAGTACGAGCAAGACTCCAAGGCCCTGGCTCTGCGCAACCTCCAGGTCATCCGGGATGCTGCCAGCGCCGCGGGCGTGGCGTGCGAGCTGGTGCACCGTGTCAGCGAGCACCCCTATGAGGAAATCGTCAAGACCGCGCAGGAGCAGGGCTGTGACGTGATCTTCCAGGCATCGCACGGCCGCCGTGGCATGCGTGCACTGGTCATGGGCAGCGAAACCCACAAGGTGCTGACCCACACCAAGATTCCGGTGCTGGTGTTCCGCTAGGGCTCCTTCATACGCCTGGGTGGTGTCCATTCGCGTCCGCGTCTGGGACAGGCCGGCCCTCAAGCAGGAATAGGACCTGCTCAACGTTTGTTTGGGCGGTGTCAGTAAATGCTGATAACCTTGTTCCCGACCGCTGCTCGCACAGCCACTTGCAATAGCCTATCCAAGAAAGCAGTAGTGACCAACAGTATCGCGGCCGCGCTTCACCGGATGACCCCTAGGCTCCATGGAACGTCTCTCAAGACCCGGCTGATCGCCATGACGGCCGCGCTCTTTGTCGTGTTCATCTGGGTGCTGGCGGTCCTGTCGTCCACCGTGTTGCACTCGCAACTCGAAACACTGCTCGCCGATCAACAACTGGCCAACACCCGCCGCGTAGCAGCGCAGGTGGATGCCAAGCTCAAGGAAAACATCAGCGGAATGACCTACGCGGCTGCCGGGCTGCCACGTGATTTGCGCCACGAAGCGCTGGGACCTCCGTTGGCCCAGCACCCTTACATGCAGGTCATATTTTCTGCTGGCGTTGTGGTTACCGGGTTGGACGGCATCACGCTGGCCGACTACCCTGAGCTTCCCGGGCGACGTGGCCGCTACATTGGCGACCGCGACTACTTTCGCAAGGTGGTTGAAACCGGTCAGCCGTACATCGGCAAGCCCATCATCGGCAGGGCGCTGCAGCGGACTGTGCTTCCCACGGCAGTTCCAGTGCTGGATACCAATGGCCATGTGCGCGCCGTGATGACCGCATACACCGATTTGAATGCGCCCAACTTTCTCGGATTCGTATCGGATGCTGCGCAGATTGGGCGTGGAGAGTACTTCGTCATATCGCTACGCGATCAGATGTTCATCGCCGCCACCGACACCAAGCGGGCCATGCAGCCGTATTCAGCACGTGGGCAAAACCGGATATTCGACCGGATGGTGGACGGGTTCGAAGGTTCGGGCGTGGGGATGAGTTCCGAGGGCATCAGCAAGCTCTACTCCGGCGTGCGCGTTCCAACCACCAATTGGTTGGTCCTGCAGGCGCTGCCGACCGAGATCGCCTTTGGGCCCATACGCACACTGCAAAACTACCTCTACGCAGCTGCCAGCCTGCTGACACTGGTGGCCGCACTGATGATCTGGTTGATGGTGCGTCGCGTGTTGGGGCCCCTTGAGGCGGCCAGCCATGCCATGCAGCAGATGGCAGGCGGACCGACCGCACTGACGCCCATTGCGGTGGTGCGGCACGACGAGGTCGGTCGCATGGTCCGCCACTTCAACCAACTGGTGGCCGACCGCCAGCAATTTGAGGCCGCACTCGCGGACAGTGAACGGCGTTTTCGCCTGGTGGTTGAACAGGCGCCCGACGCCATCTTCATTCAGACAAATGGGTGTTATACCTATGCCAATGGCGCCGCACTAACCCTCCTGGGCGCCAAAGACACGCAGGATCTGCTGGGACGCACCGTCATCAGCCTGGTCCATCCCGGCTCCCAAGACAGGGTGACCCAGCGCATGCACCAATTGAACGAACAGTGCAACAGCGTTCCAACCATCGAACTCACCTACCTCAGGCTGGATGGAACGCCGGTTGAAGTCGAGTCCTCCGCTGTTCCCTTTCGCTTCAATGATGCAGATGGTTCGCTGGTCTTCCTGCGCGACGTCACGACACGCAAGCAAGCCGCAGAAGCCGTGCGCAGCAGCGAGGCCCGGTTCCGCTCGCTCTTTGACCACATGCTGGAGGGATTCGCCTACTGCCGCATGATCTTCGAAAATGGCAAGCCGGTGGACTTCATCTATCTCGAAGTCAATGCCTCCTTTGCCCGCCTGACCGGGTTGGAAGATGCAGTGGGCAAGCGGGTCAGCGCACTGATTCCAGGCTTTGCGCAAACCAACGCAGATCTACTGGCCATTTATGGCCGCGTTGCGATGGGTGGCGCGCCCGAAAAGGTTGAGATCCATGTGCCAGGCCTTGATCACTGGTTCTCGCTGTCTGCCTACCACGCCGAAGCGGATTGCTTTGTTGCCGTATTCGATGTCATCACCCAACAGAAGTGGGCAGAGGCCAGCCGCCTGCGTCTCAATCGCGCCCTGCGACTCCTGAGCGATTGCAACACGGCCCTGGTTCATGCCGAGCGAGAGCAAAGTCTGCTTGAGCAAATTTGCCAGTTGGTCGTGGAACAGGGCGGCTATCGCATGGCCTGGGTGGGCTATGCGCAAGACGACGCCGAGCAGACCATCCGCATCGTCGCCAAGGCAGGGGCAGGAACCGAGTATCTGGATACGGCGCGGATCACCTGGTGTGAAACCGCGACGGGCATCGGACCGACCGGCGTTGCCATTCGCAGCGGGCAAGTCCAGGTCAATCGGGATTTCGCCAGCAATCCGGCCGTTGCCACCTGGCGTGACGCGGCCCTGGCACACGGATTTCGCTCCAGCATTGGCTTGCCCTTGCAGTCCAAATCCCGCACGTTTGGTGCGCTGACCATCTATTCCGCAGAGCCCGACGGCTTCATCCCCGATGAAGTGACGCTGCTGCAGGAACTGGCCGGCGATCTGGCCTATGGCATCGAGGCCCTGCGTGCACGTGCGCAGCGCGAGATTGCCGAAGAAAAACTGACCTTTCTCGCCCACCACGACGTGCTGACCGGCCTGCCCAATCGGATGCTGTTGCGCGACCGTTTTGATTACGCCGTGGCACAGGCCGAACGCGACCACGGCAAGGTGGCAATCCTCTTTCTTGATCTGGACAATTTCAAACAGATCAACGATAGCCTGGGACACTCCATGGGCGACCAATTGCTGGTGACCCTGGCCGAACGGCTGGGCCATTGTGTTCGCGAAAGCGACACCATCTGTCGCCAGGGTGGCGACGAGTTCATCATCATGATGGGGGGTCTCACTGAGGTGGGTGTCGTTGCCCGGGTGGCGCAAGAGATTCTGGATGCCGTTGCCGAGCCATTCGAGATAGCCGGCCACACGCTGATCACCTCGCTGAGCATCGGCATTGGCCTGTACCCGGACGACGCCAGCGATTTCGACGCACTGTCCAAGAATGCGGACCTGGCGCTGTACCACGCCAAGGACGAGGGCAAGAACACCTTCAGTTTCTTCTCCTCTGAGATGAATGTCGATGCGCTTGCACAAATGCAATTGCAGGGCAATCTGCGCCTGGCGCTCAAGAATGGGGAGTTCCTGCTGCATTACCAGCCGCAGTTCGACATCGGCAGCGGTCGCATCATCGGTGTCGAAGCCCTGCTGCGCTGGCAGCAGCCAGACGGCCTGGTGCCACCGGGCAACTTCATACCGGCCGCAGAGCAAAGCGGCCTGATCATTGCCATCGGCGAGTGGGTACTGAACGAAGCCTGTCGCCAGGCCGCAGCCTGGCAGGCGGCCGGTTTGCCGCCCATCATCATGGCAGTCAACCTCTCTGCCCTGCAGTTCCGCCGCGGCAACATCCTGGAGACGACCAAAACGGCCTTGGCCCGTTCCGGCCTGCCGGCCCATTGCCTTGAACTCGAATTGACCGAATCCATCCTGCTACAGGATGTTGGCGCGGCCATAACGACCCTGCATAGCCTCAAGGATCTGGGTGTGCAATTGTCCATCGATGATTTCGGCACCGGCTACTCCAGCCTGTCCTATCTGAAGCGCTTGGCCGTGGACAAGCTCAAGATTGACCAATCCTTTGTGCGCGACCTAGCAACTGACACCGAGGACGCCGCCATCGTGCGAGCCATTGTCCAGTTGGGCCACACCCTGCAGCTGACGGTGATTGCCGAAGGAGTCGAAACCGATAGGCAACTGGCCTTCCTGACCCAATATGGTTGCGATCAGGCGCAGGGCTATTTGTTCAGCCGGCCCTTGGCAGCCGCAGCGGTAGAACCCCTGCTGCGTGACAACGTGCACGCCTGATGGATGGGGTGGTCAACGCCGTACACGGCCAGCAGCCGGGACTGGTAGACCTCCTGGCGAAAGCGCTCTTTCACAGCCTTCCATCTGCAGGATGCTGCAGCGCTCGGACTTCGTCGTGTACTAGCGAACGGACGACGCGCCTGGCAGGCGTTAGGGTGCTCAATGAGCGAACTCTTTCGCAAGGAATCACCATGCAATTGCTAACAGGAGCGCGCTGGCGCGTTTGCCCCCCGGGCCTTTGATGTTGGGTGCTTGGCGGAAGCGGAAGGATACAAAAATGGAAAATCACACCTGCATCCGCAGGGCGCAATCGTGTGCCATTGGCGCGCGTGAGGCCGCGCGCGAATTCCACGCCGCTGTGGTGCAAGCCGACATGGTCTTGGTAATTTTCTTCTGCTCCAGCGTCTACGATCTCGACGCGCTGGCTGGCGAGATGCGGCATTTGTTTGGCGAGGTACAAGTCGTGGGCTGCACCACAGCTGGAGAATTCGGCCCCGCCGGTTACCGCGAACACAGCCTGAGCGGCGCGAGCTTCGCCGCAGGCAGCTTCAATGCCGTCAGCGGTTGCATCGACCACTTGCAACAATTCCAGATTGCCACCGGTCAGGCATTCGCCCAAGAACTGTTGCAAAGCCTCGAACGACAAGCGCCGTATGCCGACGCCAGCAACAGCTTTGCGTTGTTACTGATCGATGGTTTGTCGGTGCGCGAGGAACCGGTCACGCGCGCCTTGCAGAACGCTCTGGGCGGACTGCCGCTGGCCGGAGGTTCCGCCGCCGATGACATGAGTTTAGGCACCACGCATGTCTATTTCGAGGGCCACTTCCATCCCGACAGCGCCATCCTGATTCTGGTCAGCACCCGACTGCCGTTCAAACTCTTCAAGACGCAGCATTTTGTCGCCACCGATGAAAGGCTGGTGGTCACCGAGGCCGACGTCAGCCGTCGCATTGTCACGGAAATCAACGGGTTGCCCGCAGCCCGGGAGTACGCGCGCATCCTGGGTGTTGATGCAAGCGACCTCAATCCCACGCGTTTCGCCGCCTCTCCGTTGGTGGTAATCATCGACGGCGCGAACTACGTGCGCTCGATCCAGAAAGTCAACCCGGATGACAGCCTGACTTTTTCCTGCGCCATTGAGGAAGGCCTGGTGCTTCGGTTGGCGAAGGGCGTGGACCTGCTGAAAAACCTCACCCAAGCCTTTGCCCAGGTGCGTGCGGAAATCGGTCCGCTGCAGCTCGTCTTGGGCTGCGACTGCATTCTGCGCAAACTGGAAATTGAGCAAAAACATCTGGCGCAGCGCGTGGGCGAGATCATGATGCACAACAAGGTCGTCGGCTTCAACACCTACGGCGAACAGTTTCATGGCGTCCACGTCAACCAGACTTTCGTCGGCATTGCCATTGGTGCCGACGCACCGGAGACGCACGATGCCTGAGCCCGGATCTGCGACCGCCAGCCCGGGTGAGCAGGCCTTGCAGGGAGAAATCGCCCGGCTGAACAAGGTCGTGCGTGCGCTGATGGACCGCGCGGAACGCAGCGCCGGTGTCCAGGGCTCAGACTTCAGTCTGTTCCAGACCGCGATCATGCTGGAGGAGCGGGTGCGCAGCCGCACTGCAGAACTGGAAGTCGCCTTGCGCGAAAACGAAAAAATCAACCGTACCCTGCGGGCCTTGCAGGAAGAGTTGCGCGAGCTGTCCATACACGACCCGCTGACCGGTCTCTACAACCGCCGCTACCTGGAGGCCGCGCTGGGCCGGGAGCTGATCGCGGCCCAGCGCCATGGTCATCCCGTCAGCGTGATCATGGGCGACCTCGACCATTTCAAGCATGTCAATGACTGCCATGGCCACCTGGCTGGAGACGCGGTGTTGCGGGCCTTTGGTAACCTGATGAAACAGCATGCGCGCGGCAGCGATATTTACTGCCGTTATGGCGGTGAAGAGTTCCTGCTGGTGCTGCCGCACATGACGCAGGGCCCTGCGGTCGAACGGGCCGAGCAGTTGCGCAGCGCAATGGCGAACGCCGCCGTACCTTTTGCCGACACGCTGATCACGGTCACCGCTTCATTTGGAGTCGCCATCTTTCCACGCGATGGTGCCAGCGCCGATGCGCTGATCGCCGCCGCCGACCACGCGCTGTACGCGGCCAAGGCGGCCGGGCGCAATCGCGTCAACTCAGCACTGCCGGTCTCCCGCCATAGCCGTGCCCCCGGGTCTCCGTTCGGCCGGTAAAGGATAGGCATTTTGGCGGCAACCACGCCACCTCAGTGAAAGTCCCGGCTGGTGGTGCTCAGGTCGCCCAGCAGGTGGGTCAAATCGATCAAATGTCCGGCGATCACGTGGCACACCTGGCCGCCACTATCCTCATCGCGCTGCCAGGTGCCATACACCGCCAGCAGACGCGACTGGTAGACCACCTGGCGAAAGCGCTCCTTGATCGCCTTCCACACGATCACGTTGACGCTGCCGGTCTCATCCTCCAGCGTGACAAAGATCACGCCCTTGGCGGTCTGCGGGCGCTGGCGCATGGTGACGATGCCGCAGGCGCGCACCAGGCGGCCGCTGGGGTAGTCGGCCATCTGCGCCGCGGTCACTATCCGCCGGGGCGCAAGCTGGGGTCGTAGCAGGGCCAGCGGATGGCTGCGCAGGGTCAGGCCCAGCGCGGCGTAGTCGAACACCACCTCCTCCCCCTCGCCCGCTGCGGGCAATTGCAGGGCATCTTCCGCAACCGGCACACCGGCCAGCAACGGCGGCGCGGGTTTGAGCGCCGCCGCATCCCAGACCTGCTGGCGCCGGTGGCCCGAGAGAGACAACAGGGCATCGCCGCTGGCCAGGGCCTTGAGATCGGCCTCGTTCAAATCGCAGCGAAGGGCCAGATCCTGGGTACTGGTGAAGGCGCCTTGGGCGCGCTCGGCGGCGATGCGCTCGCCCACCTGCTGGCGCAGGCCGCTGACCAAGCGCAGGCCGAGCCGGATGGCCGGCGCGGCCAGCGCGCAATCCCAGTCGCTGTGCGACACGTCGACCGGCAACACCTCTACACCATGGCGGCGCGCGTCCTGCACCAGTTGCGCCGGGCCGTAGAAGCCCAGCGGCTGGCTGTTGAGCATGGCGGCGAGGAAGCAGGCGGGCTCGTGCTTTTTCAGCCAACAGCTGATATAGACCAGGATGGCGAAGCTGGCGGCGTGGCTCTCGGGGAAGCCGTATTCGCCAAAGCCTTCCATCTGCTTGAAGATGGCCTCGGCAAAGTCTTGCGGGTAGCCGCGCTCCAGCATGCCGCCCACCAGGCGGTCGTGGTATTTGCTAACGTTGCCGTGGCGCTTCCAGGCGGCCATGGAACGGCGCAGCCCGTCGGCCTCGCCGGGCGTGAAGCCGGCCGCGATCACCGCGATCTGCATCACCTGCTCCTGGAAGATGGGAATGCCGTGCGTGCGCTCCAGCGCCTTGCGCAAGTCCGGGTAGGGCGAGGCATAGGCTTCAGGATTCTTGCGCGCCTTCAAATACGGATGCACCATGCCGCCCTGAATCGGCCCGGGCCGCACAATGGCCACCTCCACCACCAGGTCGTAAAACTCGCGCGGTTGCAGGCGCGGCAGCATGCTCATCTGCGCCCGGCTTTCGATCTGGAACACGCCCACCGTGTCGGCCTTGCAGATCATCTCGTAGGTCGCGGCATCCTCGCGCGGCACGTCCTGCAGACGCATGGGCTTTAGCAGGCCGCGCCACTGCGTCACCAGGGCCAGACAGCGGCGTATCGCGCTGAGCATGCCCAGGGCCAGCACATCGACCTTCATCAGACCGACTGCGTCCAGATCGTCCTTGTCCCACTGGATGATGGAGCGATCTGGCATGGCGGCGTTTTCCACCGGCACCAGCCGGGTCAGTGGCCCGTGCGTCAGCACAAAACCTCCCACGTGCTGGCTCAGGTGGCGAGGAAAGCGCTGCAGCTGGATGGCCAGCGCCAGCCATTGCTGCAGCCGTTGTTCTGAAGGAAATTGGCCAGTAGCCCTCGTGGAATCTGCGTCACCAGCTACTTTTTCAATAGCAGATTGCAGCCGCTCCACCAGCACCTCGCGGTCGTACATGCCAGGGTGCTCCTTGGACAGCGCAACGATCAGATCCTCGGGAATCTCCAGCGCATGGCCCACGTCGCGCAGCGCGCTGCGTGGGCGGTAGCTGATGACGGTGGCGGCAATGGCGGCGCGCTCCCGACCATACTTTGCATAGATGTACTGGATGACTTCTTCGCGCCGCTGGTGTTCAAAATCTACGTCGATGTCGGGCGGCTCGTTGCGCTCTCTGGAGACAAAGCGCTCGAACATCATGTGACCCTTCATCGGGTCCACCTCGGTCACGTGCAACAAATAACACACCACCGAATTCGCCGCCGAGCCGCGCCCCTGGCACAGGATGTCCTGGCTGCGGGCAAAGCGCACGATGTCGTGCACGGTGAGGAAATACATCTCATACTTCAGATCAGCGATCAGGGCCAGCTCGTGCTCCAGCTTGGGTAACACCTCTGCAGGCACGCCTTGTGGATAGCGTTCGAGGGCGCCCTCCTCGCAGTAGTGGCGCAGGGTCTGGGCCGGTGTGGCGCCGGGCAGCAGGGCCTCCATCGGGTACTGAAAAGCGATTTCCTGCAGGTCAAAGCTGCACTTGCCGGCTACCACCTGGGTGTTGGCCAGCCACTGCGCCGGGTAGAGCGCCGCCAGCCGCGCCCGCGAACGCAAATGCAGCTCGGCATTGGGCTGCAAGGCAAAGCCGCACTGCGCCACCGGCATCCCTAAGCGCACGGCGGTCAGCACATCGTGCAGGGGCTTGCGCGACCGCACGTGCATGCGCACATTGCCCGCCGCCACCAGGGGCAGGCCCGTGCACTGCGCGAGCTGCTGCAGGCGCACCCGATAGAGCGCATCGTCCCGCCCCAAGCGCAACTCCGCCGCCAGCCAAACATTCAAGCCAAACAGGCCTCTAGCCCTCGTGGATATTGCGTAGGCCGCTTCCATATTGATAGCATCCGGGAACACCAGCAGAATTTCACAGTCCGTGAGTTGCGCCCACAAGGCCTGGTCGTGCGCGCCATGCCAGCCCACCTGGTACTGCCCCTTGGGCGCCGCCCGGCGCGCCGCGGTGATGAACTGGCACAGATTGCCCCAGCCCCGCAGGTTGTGCGCCAGCACCACGGCCGTGAAGCCATGGGCCGACTCCCCTGCGCCCGTTCCCAGGGGCACCCAAAACTCCGCCCCCAGTAGCAGCTTGAGCCCGCTCGCCTTGGCCTGCACATGGGCGCGCACCACGCCCGCCACCGAGCATTCGTCGGTGATGGCCAGCGCGGTATAGCCCAGCGCGGCGGCGCGCTCCACCAGTTCTTCCGGCTGGGAGGCGCCGCGCTGGAAGCTGAAGTTGGAGAGGCAGTGCAGCTCGGCATAGGCCGGTGCGGCGGTGGGTTCGTGGGGATTCATGGCGCAAGAGGCTCATGATACTGTTTTTATATACAGCACATATCCCCACTCCCCCCAGCCCCCTCGCCCCGCCGGGCGAGGGGGAGCCTTGAACAGCCCTATTTGGGCTTGTCTTTGAACAAAGGACGTACACGTCCAACTGCCAACGATCCGAAAAGAGAGGCAGTGGTTTTCGTTGCGCTTCAGCACCACGCACGGTTCAGCCTTGCCTCCCCCTCTCGCACGTTGAACGTGCCCCCTTCAAACACGCGGCCAAATAGGGCTGTTAAAACTCCCCCTCACCCGGCGGGGTGAGGGGGCTGGGGGGAGCGGGGAAGAATTACCACACCCAGAGCCTGCAGCAGCGCATCGCACTGCGCCGGCGTCCCAATACTGATGCGCAAATACTGTTCAATGCGCGGCTGGCGGAAGTGCCGCACCAGCACGCCCTGCGCGCGCAGTGCCGCAGCCAGCGCGGCAGCGTCATGCCGGGGATGGCGCGCGAACACGAAGTTGGCCTGCGACGGCAACACCGCAAAGCCCAGGTCCTCCAGCGCCAGCACCAGGCCTTCACGGCTGCCCATCACCGCGTGGCGGGTCTGCTCGAAATAGTCGTGGTCTTCGAACGCGGCCACGCCGCCGGCGATGGCCAGGCGGTCCAGCGGATAGGAGTTGAAACTGTTTTTCACGCGGTCCAGCGCGGCAATCAGGTGCGGCTGGCCGCAGGCAAAGCCGATGCGCAGGCCGGCCAAGCTGCGCGACTTGGACAGCGTGTGCACCACCAGCAGATTGGGGTATTGGGCGATCAGCGGGATGGCGCTGTCGCCACCGAAATCCACATAGGCTTCATCGACCAGCACCACCCGGTTGGGATGCTGGCGCAGCAGGTGCTCCACGTCCTGCAAGGGCAGACCGACCCCGGTGGGCGCATTGGGGTTGGCGATGACGACACCGGCCACGCTATCACCGTCGGCGCGCGCGTAGTCCGCCACGGCAATGCGCATGCCGTCGGTCAGCGGCACGCGCTCGACCGGGATGCCATACAGGCCGCAATACACCTGGTAAAAGCTGTAGCTGATGTCGGGCATCAGCAGTGGGCAGCCGTGCTGGAAGAAGGCAAAGAAGGCGTGGGCCAGCACCTCGTCGGAGCCGTTGCCCAGGAACACCTGGCTGGTTGCCAGCCCATGGTGCGCGGCAATGGCCTGGCGCAGCGCGGTGGATTCGGGATCGGGGTACAGCTGCAGACCCTGCTGCGCCGCCACGTGGATGGCGGCCACCACGCGAGGTGAGGGTGGGTACGGGTTTTCGTTGGTGTTGAGCTTGACCAGTTTGTCGATCTTGGGTTGCTCACCCGGCACGTAGGGCACAAGCCGCTCCACCACGGGACTGAAAAAAGAGGACGTCAAGGAACGATTCGCTTTCATTTTGATAGCAGCTCACGCAGCTGCGACGAGGGCTATCCTACCTCCACACGGTTGCGTCCGGCGGCCTTGGCGCGGTACATTGCCGCATCGGCCGCCTGCACCAGGCTGGCGGAGTCCGCACCCGGCACGGGCACGCAAGCGGCCACACCGGCGCTGATGGTGACCACACCGGCCAACGCCGCCCTGGCATGCGGCAGGCCCAAGCCCTGCACCGCAGCGCGCACGCGCTCCATGACAGCGGCGGCCTCGGCCGCATCCAGGCCGGGCAGGATGACCACAAACTCTTCACCGCCATAGCGTGCGGCCAGTTCGCCCGAGCGTTGCACGGTTTGGCTCAGGGTCTGGGCCACCACCTTCAGGCAGACATCGCCCGACTGGTGGCCGTAGTGGTCGTTGTAGGCCTTGAACTGATCCACGTCGACCATGGCCACGGCCAGCGGCAGGCCCTGGCGCACGGCACGGGCCCATTCCAGCTCCCACTCCTGGTCAAACTTGCGGCGGTTGGCCAGACCGGTGAGGCCATCCGTGGCACTCAGGGCATGCAACTGGCGATTCACGGCTTCCAATTCCGCCGTGCGTTGCAACACCTTTTCCTCCAGGGCCAGATTGGCCGCAGTGATTTCGTTCTGCAGGCGGGTCTGCTCGGCCATCTCAAGACGCAGGCGGCGCGAGAACATGGTGCCAACCCACAGCAGCAGCAGCAACGCCCCCACGCGCGTGACCTGCGCGGCCAGACGGATACGGTCGAAGTAGGCCGCGCTCTTGGACAGTTCGCCGGTCAACGCACCAACCGCCGTTTCGCTGTTGATCTCGTAGATCTTCTTGGCCATGACGTAGGTGTCGGCAAACAGCAGTTGCTGCGCATCTTTCCAGCGGTCCTGGCGCATCAGCCGCAGTGCGGCCTCCTCGGTCACGTGCAGTTTGTCCCGCTCCACACTCAGGGCAGACACATCTTCCGACAAGGCTAGCTTGCGAGTCAGATTGCTCACCGACTTGATGGTGGCCTCCAGGTCCTGGTCCAGCGTGTCATAGCTGGCGGTGCGCAAGGTGTTCTGCTCCAGCACGGCGATGACCAGCATATTGGTCAGCTCCTGGTTCAGCCGGACCATGCGCTCCAGCCCCTTGCTGACCTCCAGGTGGCGGGCGTGCATGGCATCGCTTTCGATGTCCACATAGGCACCGGCACCCATGGTCAGGACCAGGGTCAGAACAGCCACATAGATACTGCTGGCAGATCGCATCGATTCAGCGTGCCCCGTGCGTGCGCCCATGCCGCCTACACCTCATTGAATCACCTTGTCCGCGCGCTTGAGCAGTTCCGGCGCGACCGTCACACCCTGTGCCCTGGCGGCCTTCAGGTTGATGACCAGGCTGAACTTCTCCACCGGGCCCCAGGGAATCTCGCCCGGCTTGACGCCCTTGAGAATCAGCGCAGCCTTCTTTCCCGCCGAGTAGCCCACCAGGAAGTAGTCCATGCCGTAGGCGGCAATCGCACCCCGTGGAACGCTGTCCACATCCCCCGCAAACAGGGCGATCTTGTGCTTGTCGCAGACACGGGCAATGGCATCAAAACTGGCCACCGTGGTGTTGTCGGAGGTAATGGTGATCGCCTGCACCTTGCCGACCAGGGACTGGGCGGCACGCTCCACCTCACTGCCATTGGCCACCGTGACCTCCACCAGTTCCAGGCCCAGTGACTTGGCCGCCTCGCGCATGGCGCGCACATGGGTGACGGAATTGGCCTCGGCAGGGTTGAAGATGGTGCCCCACTTGCGGGCAGCGGGGACAAACTTGGCATAGGTCTCCATCTGCAGGTGCACCGGCCACAGGTCGCTGACGCCGGTGACATTGCTACCCGTCTTCTTGCCCGGCGCACTGTCCTTGCCAACAATGCCAGCGCCCACCGGATCGGTAATCGAGGAAAACACCACGGGTGTGCGGCTGACCCGCTTGAGCACTGCCTGAGTGGACGGGGTGGCAATGCTGTGGATCAGGTCCAGTTGGTCGTCACTGAATTTTTGCGCGATGGCGGCAGCCCTGGCGGGGTCGCCCTGGGCATTCTGGCGGTCATAGGTGAGATTGACGCCTTCCTTGAAACCGGCACTGGCCAGTGCGGCTTCAAAGCCTTTTTCATCGGCATCCAGCGCGGCATGGGAGACGATCTTGGCAACGCCCACCCGCACCATTTTTTTGTCCTGGGCCGATGCGCTGAGCGGCGCCATCGCCACCAGGCAAGCCAGCAGGCCTGCCAAGCCACAGACCACGGCATGGCGTTTGCGTGGCACAGCCTTCCCCTGAATCAACATAGTGACCTCACCCTTTTCTGTTGTGCCAACCCTTGCATGCGGGCCTGCGCTGACGTTGCTGTGTCACAGTCAATCTTACGCCTGTTGCCGCACTGCGAATGTCACATTCTTGCTGCAGGCCTATAGTGGAATCATCATCTGCTTTGATTCATTTTCAGCCATGACACCCACTCCAACCCAAAACCCATCCCACCTCGTTTTGGCGCTTCTCAGCGCCCTCGCCTTGCAGGCCGGCGGCGCCATTGGTACGGTGCTGGGCAACCAGGTGGGTGGTGGCTTTGGCAAGGACCTGGCCACACTGGCCGGTGCAGCGGGCGGCGCCTATGCCGGCAAGATCATCGAGGAAAAGATGAAAACCCACACCGTC
Source organism: Burkholderiales bacterium (assembly GCA_038327925.1). Taxonomy (GTDB): domain Bacteria; phylum Pseudomonadota; class Gammaproteobacteria; order Burkholderiales; family Burkholderiaceae_C; genus Allorhodoferax. Next base: position 164,416 of record JBBQLM010000002.1, read on the forward strand.
TGGACCGTGACCGTGCACTACCCCAACGACAGTAAGACCAGCTTTGAATTCACCACCGACCCAGGCCTGCAGGTAGGCGATTGGGTGCGCAATTCAGGCAATACGATTGTGCGCAAGTAACGTCGGCCCTTCCGGCCCCTTGTAGACCAACACCTTCAGCGAGCGCTCGTCCGACACGTCAGCAAATACTGCAGGGTTGGCCACACGCTGCACAAAGGCCAGGTCCGGGGCCAGCTCCTGCATCTGGTCCCGCAGAAAGGCGACACCCAGTTCGGGTGCGTTCAGGCACAGCAGCGCGTACCCGCCGGCTTCCAGCAAGTCGGGCAAACGGCGCATCAGGCGCGCGTAGTCCTTGGTGGCGACGAAGCTGCCCTTCTGGTAGCTCGGAGGGTCGAGAATGATCAGGTCATAGGGGCCGCCACGCGAGATCTTGCCCCAGGTGGAGAAGATGTCGTGCGGCATAAAGCCCGCCCCGGTGGTGATGCCATTGAGCTGGTGGTTCTGCTGCCCGGTGGCCAGCGCGCCGTGGCTCATGTCCACATTGAGCACATGCCGGGCACCGGCCTGGCGCGCCACCACGGAGAAGGCGCAGGTGTAGGCAAACAGGTTGAGCACCTTGCGCGGCGCGTGGGCGGCCACATGCTCGCGCACCCAGCGCCGGCCTTCTGCCATGTCGAGAAACAGGCCATGGTTCTGCCCCTTGAGCACATGCACCCGAAAGCGCGCCCCGCTCTCGGTCACCACATGCGGCTCGGGCACGCTGCCGGCCATCAGGCGGGTTTCGCTACGCCCCTCCAGCCGGCACTGGAAAACCCAGTTCAGCGGCTGGTCGGGGGCCAGCTGCTGCACCCGCGCGGACAGTGCCGCATGCACGGCCGCCAACGCATCGTCGGTGACAGCCTGAAAGCTGGTCAGCACCCAGACCGGCGGGTAGGCATCCAGCACCCAGTGCTCGCAGCCGGGAAACAGGCCGCCCCGGCCATGGAAAATGCGCTGCGCGTCGGTGGGCATATCCATCGCCGCAATGGCGTTCAACAGGGCTTGCATGGTGGTCAGTAGTGCGGTGGCAGTTCTTCGCTGGCGCGGCTAAAGGCCGGTCCCGCACCCTCGGGCACTTGCTGGCGCAATTGGCGCACCTCGCGCATCAGCAGGTCAATCTCCTGCTGCTGGCGCACGATGATCGTATTGAGCTGGTCCAGCAGGTCTTCCTGGAAGCTGACTTTGATTTCCAGCTCGGTCAGGCGCTGGTCGGTGGTGTCGGGTGCTTGCATGCGCCTATTGTCCCTGGCGGCGGGCTTCGCGCAGCATGAAGAGGTAGAGCCCCTCCACCTTGTCGCGCGCCCAGGGCGTCTTGCGCAAAAACTTCAGGCTGGAGGCCACGCTGGGGTCCTGCGTGAAGCAGCGCACCGGAATGCGCTCGCCCAGGCCGTCCCAGCCATAGTGCGCGGCCAGCTCGGTGACGATGGCTTCCAGCGTTTTGCCGTGCAAGGGGTTGCGGGGTTGGGGTGCGGGTGTCGTTGTCATAAGCCCACATTGTGCGGTCAGATCAAGAGCGTATCAGTCGCCATGCCAGGTAGGTTCCCAGCAACGCGTTGCCAACAGCAAAGGCTGTCACCAGTAAGCTGCCCATGGTCGTCAGGGCATAGCTGCGGGTTATCCACCCCAGAACCAATGACAGCAGGTTCAGGGCCAGCATGATCCAAAAAAGTGGATTGCGCGGTTGGTACAGACGGGTGAACTTCATTGGGGTGTTGCCTGGCATTTCACGGCAGAAAGAGGAAAAGCGCGGGTTGTCAGTCTAATACCCCATCGTATTCCGCAATAGGCCCACGGGGCTATAGACATGGTGATTGCACTGAAAGCGGGCAATGCAGCTGCGTTGTTCCACCAGCCCGCCTTATGTCTGGCAGTTTCGGCCAAGATTGCCTTGCTGTCGACCGGGCTGAGTCTGTTTGAGACCAGCCGCATAACTCCAGTGACATTGGCGGCAATTCATCACGAAATGCTGGTTTATTGCCGTAAATCAAGCTTCTTGACGCGCCAAATGGCGCCAGATGCGCTGTAATTCTTCCCAGGAGACAGCTTGCTCACAGAAGCAAACGTCAAACAACAGGCAACGGAGGATTACCCATGAGTACCATCGACATCGGCATTGCCGACACGCCCATTCCCGTTCAAGCCCCGGCCGCTGTCGTTCCCGCGGCACGCCCGGTCACGGTGCCTGCCCCGGTGGTGGACGACGGCTTTTATGTCGGCTCGGTCAAGATCGAACCCGCCACACAGCCGCGCCCGGCGGCCCCAGCTGTCAAAGCTTGGTCGCGGTAACCACCTGGAAGTTGCCAAAGAAATAGGTGCTGCGCTCGCAGCTCCAGCCGCCCATTTCGGTCAGGCAGTTGACCGGGTCGTGCGTGTCCCATAGCGCCAGGCCAAACGGCTCGAATACCTTGAAGTAGGTCCAGCTCAGCAGCCGCAGCAGCGGAACTTCCGGACGATGGAACTCGGCCAGGTACAGCTTGCCGCCCGGTGCCAGCATGCGGCCGGCCTCGCTCAGGGCCTTGATCTTCAGCGGGTGCGGCAACTCGTGCAGCAGGAAGAAGATGATGTTGGCATCCGCCCCGCCTGCCGGGCGCGTCATCGCGGTGGCGTTGTCTTCCACGTAGGCAATCTTGCCGTCAAACTGGGCCAGCTTGCCCCGGGCATGCTCCAGTTCGTTGCCGATGATGTCGGCAATCACCACCTGCTCGGCGCCCGAGCGCACGGCCGCATCGACCACGCGCGGAATCACGTTGCCAAAGGCGCAGGAGGTGATCAGCACCTTCTTGTTTTTCAGGTTGGTGCCGCCCAGGCCGGCAACGATCTTGGAGACCAAGGTGCTGTACTGGAACAACAGTATGGCGGCGATGACAGGCTGAAAGTCCACCAGCTTGATCAACCGCATGTCGGAATACAGCGGGTAGACATGGGACTTGGCGCTGTTCTGCGCGGATGACAGTCCGCGCACCAGCAGGGCCCCCCGGGTCAGCACAAAGAAGAAAAGGCCGGTCAATGCCAACAGGACAAACAGGCCAACCAACAGGTTCATCATCCAGCTACTCATATAGGCTTTCTGAAAGTTGTAGTCATCGCCAAGGGTGCGATGCAGCCGGTTTAAGTATGGACCTTTCGGTACAGCGTGGCACGCTGGCACCGACCAGACCATTCATAACCATTGATTTGCATCAAGACAGTTCCACGCAACTGGCTCAGGTCTGCTCACCCAGTTGACCAACAATGTTGATCAATTCGTCCCGCAAAAGATGGAGTTGCGTCAGGCCACCGACGGCCAGATCCCTGTCGCCAGCATCGATGCAAGCCACCAGACTCCTGGCAACCGCATGCACCCTGTCGTGCGCGTCCAGCAGTGTCAAAAATGCGGGATGGTGGTGGTAGCGGACATGCCCCTGATCCGCCAGCCAGGCGCCCAGCGGGCAGCCCCATACATCGAGCGGTGGCGGTGTTTCACTGGTGCCTGTCACGTAGTTCTGCACATCGCGAATCCAGTGCCTGTGCTTGATATTGGCCAACACCAGGTCGCGGCTGTTTTGAATCCAACGGGGCTCGTTCCACAACACCCAACTCGGATCAGGCCGCCACTCCTGCACCCATGCTGCCACGGCGTCGGCGGGCATGGCGCGGGCAATGCCATAGCCCTGCCCCAACTCGCACCCCAACGCCAGCAATAGCTCACCGTGGCCCAGGGTTTCGACCCCTTCCGCCAGCACCGCACGCCCAAATGCCTTGGCCAGGCCGACCACGCCTTCCACGATCACAAAGTCATCCGAGTCCTCCACCATTCCGATGACAAAACTCTGGTCGATCTTCATGAGGTTTGCCGGCAGGCGCTTGAGGTAGGTCAAGGACGAATAACCGGTCCCAAAATCGTCCAACGAAAAGCCCACGCCCAGCGCGCAGCACTCCTGCATGGTGACGCTAACGTGCACCATATCCTCCAGCGCGCTGGTTTCGAGCACCTCCAGATCGAGCTGACCGGGCTCCACATCCGGGTGCTGCGCCAGTATGTCCGTGAGCCGGGCAACAAAGCTGCCGTGCTGAAGGTGCATGGCATCGATATTGACGCTGACCGACACATCCAGCTGCTCGGCTTTCCAGGTCGCAATCTGCGCAACGGCCGAGCAGAGCACCCAATCCCCCAGTTTGATGCTGATCGGGTGCTCCTTGATGGCCGGAAGGAATGCGCCAGGAAGCAGCAGCCCGTGCAACGGATGCTGCCAACGGATCAACGCCTCCATACCCACCACCCTGCCGGTCTTCATGTTGACCTTGGGCTGGTAGTGCAGCACAAACTCCTGTCGATCCAGCGCACTGCTGATCTCCTCCAGCATCTCGCGGTGGGTTTTGACTTCCGCGTCGTCTTTCACGTCGAAGTAATGGAAGCGGTTCTTGCCGGACTGCTTGGCCTGGTACATGGCATGGTCGGCGTGGCGCAGCAGTTGATCGGCACTCACTGCATCCTGCGGAAAGACCGTGACACCCACACTGGCCGACACGCGCAGCGAAATCCCGCCCGCGTCGACAGGCTCGGCAGCCGACTTCAACAGGCGCGACAGCACCACTTCGCAATCCTTGGGCTGATCCAGTCCCGTCAGAACCGCGACGAACTCATCCCCGCCCATGCGCGCCAGTGTGTCGCCGTCGCGCAGGGCCGCCTTCATGCGCTGTGAAAGCGCAATCAGCAGCTCGTCACCCACGGTATGCCCATGCAGATCGTTGACCTGCTTGAAGCCGTCCAGGTCGATGAACAACACGGCCAGCTGCTTGCGCCGTCGCACACAGTGCGCCATTTCCTGCTGCATCCGGTCGGCCAGCAAGGCGCGATTGGGCAGCCCGGTCAGGACGTCGTAACGGGCGATGTGCTCAAGCTCCTGCTCGTGCTTCTTCTGCGGGCTGATATCCGACAGCAGCGCAACAAAATTCATTGCCCGACCGGCTCCATCACGCACCACGCTGATGCTCAGCAATTCGGCATAAATCTCGCCGTCCTTGCGACGGTTCCAGACCTCACCTTCCCAATGCCCCAGGCTTTCCAGAGACTGCCACATGGCCGCGTAAAACTCGGGGCCTTGCCGCCCGGACTTGAGGATGCGCGGATTCTTTCCCACCACATCGGCCCGCTCATAGCCGGTGATGCGGGTGAATGCGTCATTGACTTCCACAATCAGACCGTGCGCATCGGCGATCAGAATGCCCTCACGCGCATGGGTAAAGACACTGGCGGCCATGCGGGTGCTGGCTTCTGCCTGGCGACGCTTGGTGATGTCCTGGGCAATGCCCAGGTAGCCGGTGATCTCGCCACCACTGGCCCTGACCGCCGTGACCACCAGTGACACATGAATGTGCTCGCCGTTCTTGCGCACATAGGTCCATTCACGGTGGTCCTGTCCGTCCATGTCTGCTTTGGCGGTAAACACCCTGAAACCAGTGACCGGGTAACCCAGCTCGCCAGTCAACGCAGCGCCGCGCTGCGCAATTTCGTCATCCAGGTGAAACGCCGACGCCGACATCTTCTGAACCACCTCACTCGCGCCATAGCCCAGCATGCGTTCGGCACCCCGATTGAACACCTGAACAACTCCACTCGCATCCGTGGAGATGATGGACACCTCCGACGCGGCGGATAACAGATTCTGGTGCTGCAGATTGGCTAGTTGCGCGGCTTCAGTCGCGCGCACAAAGGCCGTCACGTCAACCCGGAACCCAACCGTGTACCCGTCGGAAGTACGCCGTTCCAGAATGCGCAACACCCGGCCGTTGTCTATTGGTTGGGTAAAGGCCTGACTGCTCAAACGGTGCGCGGCGAGTCGCTGCGCAAGCCACTCCTCGATGCGCCCCACCGCCTCAACATACTGCCCTCGCTGTGCGCCCACCCGCAGAATGTGCTCAAACGATGCGCCCGGAACAATCAAATCGGCCGATGTGGCGTACAGGTCCAGGTACTTTTCATTGCAGAACACCAGACGGTCCTGGGGATCGTACAAAACAAACCCTTCGTCCAGGGCCTCGATAGACGTGCGCAAGATCCGCTCATTCTCCAACAGCGCAGTCTGGACACGGTGCTCCTGCGTGATGTCGGAAATGAAACCGTGCCAAAGGGTGCTGCCGTCGTCCTGACGCGAAGGCCTGGCAATGCCCCTGCGCCAGCGCTGGCCCTGGCGCTTCAGCACCACGCGGTACTCGCAGATCCAGGGGGTCAGTTCCGCCGCAGACTGGGCGATGGACTGCGCGACCAGATCCACGTCCTGCGGATGGATGACGGCAAATACGGCCGAAGCGTCCTGGCGCACCTGCTCGGGCGAGACTTCATAGATTTCCTCAATCCCCTGGCTGGCAAATGGAAAGCACGCGCGTCCGTCCGGGAACACCTGGTACTGGTAGATCACGCCTGGAATCTGGGCTGCCAGATTCGTCAACAGCTTGTGGGTGGCATCGGCCAGCTCCTGCGCCCTGACGCGTGCGGAGATGTCATGGATGATCGAATACAGCAGGGTCCGGCCATCAATCTCGATTGGACCAGAATGCACTTCCACATCAACCGTGCGACCATCGGCCAGCCGATGGACAAAGAAAAAGTGTTCGCGCAGCTCCGCCTGTGCCCGCTGCATTTCCGCACGCGTTTGCGCCGGCGTGAGGCTATTGATATCGGCAATGCGCATGCCCTGCAACACGTCCACCCCATAGCCATAGAAATTCTGTGCGGCGCCGTTGCAGCGCACGATCCGGCCATCTGCGGGGTCTATCAACAGCATCGGCACCTTGGACTTGTCGAACAACGCACGGTATCGCTCTTCGCTACGCGACACCTCGTCATGCTTGACTGCCAGTTGGCGCTCGAAGGTTCGGTCCACCAGCACCATCAGGCGCTCATCGCGGCCAAACGATTGCGGATCGAGAACAATGATGTGGGCATCCACCTCCGTGGCTTCAGCCAGCGGGCTGGCGGCCAACTGGCATTGCGATGCACGCGCCAATTCACGCTGGGTGGTGAGTGCCGAGTGCAGGGCCTGGCGGCTGTCCATCGAGAATATCTGGTAGACCGAGCGGCGTTGCAGGGCCGTTTGCTGGCGTAAGGAAAAGCGCTTTCGGGCCACCGCATTGGCTTCCACGATGAAGCCCTGCGCATCCACAATCAACCCCTCCAGCGGCAGGTTCTCAAACAGGCGCTTGTACTTGCGCATCGCCACTTCGGTCTGTAGCTGTGCAGCCTTGAGATCCTGGTTCTGGATTTCCAGTTCGGTCTGGTAGACCCGCAATTCCTCAACCAGCCGCAGCGCATCGGCGATGCCCTCGGGTGGCTTTTCGGCAACGTCCGGCGCATGCTCCAATGCTGCCTGCGCACGCTGACGCAGCAACTCAATTTCCTGGTTCAGCGATTTCATCGTGCACTCCGCTGTGACCAGGCCGTCACATTGATGTGGCTCACCACCGCGCCGAAGGCGGGTCCCTGGATCGGTGCCACATTCATCACAAACCAGCGGGGCTCATTGGGCGCATGGCAGGGATACTCAATGGAGAAACCGGGCAAGGTTCCGTCCAGCACCGCGCGCAGGCCACGCAGGGCCGCAGCGGCGGTGTTGCCGTCATCCTGCGAGTCCACCACGCAGGCAGTTAGGTAATTGCATCCAGGCCCGGACGTCGTGAGGTCGGGGTCGCCATTGGCCATGGCAAACCGCTTCCACGCGGCATTGACCATGCGAATCGTGCCGTCGGGTTCCAGCACCGCAACATGCTCGGGCAAGCCATCCAGGATCGCCTGGAGGCGCTTGGCATCGTGATAGGCGCTGACATCAACAAACGAGGTGACGGCGCCACGCCCGGTACTCGACGGGATCGCATAGGGCAGTATGCGCACAAACAGCATTTTTTCGCCTTCGCTGCTGGCAACCTCGCGCTCAATCACCCGGTTGGTCTTGAGCGTCAATGCCAGGTCTTCCATGAGACCGGGGTAGCGCAGGCAGTGGGATATATCGTCCAGCGGCCGTCCGATATCGGTCGGGCGCAGCTTGAAGATGGTGGCGGCGTCCGGACTGAACCGGGTGATATTCATGTCTGAATCCACAAACACGGTGGCCACGCCGGTGGCCTTGCCCATGCTCTCCAGGTCGGCGTTGACCTTGTTGAGCAACAGCATCTTTTCCTGGTATTCCGCGTTGACCGTATTCAGCTCTTCGTTGACCGACTGCAGCTCTTCATTGGAACTTTGCAGCTCCTCGTTGGAGGCCATCAGCTCTTCGTTGGTGGCCTGCAGCTCTTCGTTGGAGGTTTCCAGCTCTTCAATGGTGGCCTGCAGGCTGTCGCGGGTGGCGCCCAGTTCGCGCTCCAGGCTGGTGATGCGCGTCATGGTTTCCGCACCCACGTCCACGGGCTTGCGGGCATCCTTGAGGGTGACGGCTTCGGCCTCAAAGCACAGCATGGTCAGCCGCTCCACCCCTTCGTTCTTCAGGGTGTGGGCAGACATGCGCACCGAGCGCACCTCGCCGTTGCGCATGGTCACTTCAATCGGGTCGGACAGCAACGAACTCTGGTCCTTGATGGACTTGTACAACAGGGCCGATGCAATGGGCACCAGCGGATCGAGCAACAACCGGTTGACGATCAGGCTGGCCGAGCCTTCCTTGGCCTGGATGAAGGGATTGACATCGCCAAACAGGTGCACCGCTTCATGCGTCTCGTTGAAGATGATGGAGGGTGGTGCGTACTGAGCAAGCAAGGTGGCAATGCCGGTATCGGCCGCATTCACCGGCGCTGACTGGATGGGCAGCTTCCTGCGTGCTTCCGGCAAGACCCTGCGGGCACGACCACTACCGGCCTTGCCGCGGCTCTCCAGCAGGGGCAGGATGCGGTCCGCCGTGCGGCGAAACAGCTTGTGTTTGGCGCTGACCACCTGGAGCGCGTCGGTCATCATGGCCACCGACTCACTGGAGCCCAGGAACAGGGTGCCGCCGCTGTTGAGCGCATACAGCAGTGCGTGCAGCACGCGTTCCTGTGCCGCCGGCTTGAAGTAGATCAGGGTATTGCGGCACACCACCAGATCCATCTTGGTAAACGGCGGGTCCGAGAGCAGATTCTGGCGAGCGAAAACGATGCACTGCCGCAGCTCGTTCTTGATCACATACGTGTCACCCCGGCTGACAAAGAAACGCTCCAGCCGGTCCTGTGAAATCTCGGCCGCGATGGTTTCGCGGTAGACACCCACACCGGCCTTCTCAATGGCATGGTGGTCCACATCGGTGGCAAAGATCTTGAGGGTTGGCCAGCGCTTCTTTTCCGCGAACGCTTCCAGGAACAGCATGGCAATGGAGTAAGCCTCCTCGCCCGTGGCAACACCGGCTATCCAGACGCGGATGGTGTCCCCACTGTCGGTGGCATCCACCAGCGGCGCAATCGCCTTTTCCGCCAGCAGATCAAAGGCCTCCGGGTCGCGGAAGAAGCTGGTCACGGAAATCAGCATCTCCTTGCGCAGCGTCAGCATTTCCTCCCGGTTGGTCTCCAGGAGTGCCAGGTACTGGTGCAGCTCCGGCGTATGGCGCGCCTGCATGCGCCGCTCCAGTCTGCGCATGATGGTGGCCGGCTTGTAGTCGGAAAAATCGATGCCGCCCAGTTGATAAAGCAACTGCAAAATTTCGGCGAAGACGTCATCGTTGGTCAACGCCGACAGCGGCGTGACCGGCAAGACGGGGCGATGGTCGTCGTAAGGTTCGTTGCGGATATGCGCAAGCAACCGGAGCGGCAACTCTTCGGCCGGCAAGACCGCGCCCATCACCCCGGTGGCCACGGCGCTGCGCGGCATGCCGTCAAATTTGGATGACTCGGGCTCCTGCGCCATCAGGAAGCCACCGGCATCGTGGATAGCCACGGCGCCGCGGGTTCCGTCCGTGCCGGTTCCCGACAGGATGATGCCCACGGCCTTCTCGCGGTACACCTCGGCCAGCGATGCATAGAAGATGTCGATAGGCAGCGTCAGAACCTGGGGCTTCTTCGGTTTGAGGTGCAGGCGCCCGGGCGACACATGCATGACGCTGCCCGGCGGGATGAGGTAGACCTGATTGGCTTGCAGCACCATGTCTTCCTCGACCATGATGACCGGCATCTGCGTGTGGCGCGAGAGCAGCGTGTTCATCATGCTCTTGTGGTCCGGCGAGAGATGCTGCACCACAACAAACGCCGCACCGGTGTCGACGGGGCAGGCACCAAAGAAGCGCTCCAGCGCATCCAGGCCGCCCGCGGAGGCGCCGATGCACACCACGTGACCGTCAAATGGGACAACGGCCTGCGCCAGGGGCAGGTCGGGTTGTTCGGGTGGGCTGTCAGTCATATTCTTGTTTCCTTCTGCGTTCCAACGATCGTGAGGACATGGTTGTCCATTGTTTTGAGCTGCTGCAGTGCGTCGGCAATGGACGGCATGACCTCGATGCCCGCCATGCACGACGAAATGCGCCGCGCGCCACCACCACCCACCCAGACCCGCACACCGGGGTCAATTTGCGCGCGCAGGCTTTCAAGTTCCGCCTTCAGCAATTTGGGCGGACAGGCCACGCTGGCCGACAGGGCCACGACATGGACGCCCAGCGACTGGACGGCGTTGGCGATCTCTGCGGCTGGCAGGCTACCCTGCAAAAAAGTGGTGGCGATACCGGCTTCACACAGCAAGGCGTTGATCAACACCAGTGCCAGGGTGTGCATCTCTCCAGCCGGTGAGGCCAGCAGCACCCGCAGCCTGCCGGACGGGGCACGTGTCAGGCGCGGCAAGGCCTGACTCAGAACGCCCTGGAAGGTGCTGGTAAAGAGATGCTCCTTGTAAACCGCCAGACTGCCCTGCTGCCATCGGCAGCCGACGGCCTCGATCAGGGGTATGGCGAAATCGCGAGAGAACCTCCACACATCGGAGGCGGCGAGCTGGCTGGCAATCAGGCGCTCCAGTTGCCCCAGTTCGTTGTGTTGCAACAGATCCAGGGCCTTTGCAACCTCGGGCTCGGTAGCCCGGTCTGTCGTGTGTGCGGCCCCATGCGTCTGTATGGGCACCCTGACGGCCCGTATCGCAGAGCCGGCGCGCTGCCCGGCGGCGATGCGCCGCGAGATTTCGACCAGGGCATCCAGGTCCTGGGCACTAAAGGCCCGTTGACCGCCCTGTGTGCGCAGGGGGACCGGAAATCCATAGCGCTCCTCCCACTTTCTCAGCGTTGCTGCGGGAATGCCGGTTTGCCTGGAAACCGCGCCAATAGTGATCATGGAGTGCCTGTCGATACCGGAGGCCAGCACATAGCAAGCGCTGGAAACCGTGATTATTGTCTAAGTTTAGGTTAGACATATTGATACGCATCAAGTCTTGTGACAAGCGATCTCACGCAAAAATTCCGTGCAAATACCAGCGAGCGTCCAGGCGCTGCGGCAGCCCCACCGCTAAGCTCAGATGGCTGCGCAACCGGTATTAGCCCTACTGTTCGGAATATTTTTGCATTTATGATATGGACGCCCCCTTTGCTGGAGTACGCCATGAATTCCCTCAAGATATCCACCCGCTTGAGTCTTGGTTTTTTTGTCATCACCTTTGCTTTTCTGGTGTTGTCCGCCTTCACCGGATGGCGGATACAACAGGTGTCGCAGGCCACCGCAATGATGGAAACCGAGATGGTGCTGCTGGACTTGGCAGAAAAATGGCAGGCTGACGTTCGCCAGAACTCCGCGCGTTCGTTGGCTGCGGCGTATTCACCAGGCCCCGCCATGTTTGAGTTTTTCAAAGCCGACATGACGGCCACCAGTGTCGAGACCACGGCGACACAGAAGAAATTCCTGGAATTGGCAAAAAATGAAGCGTCTCTCCAGCGCGCCCAAGCGGTGGGTGAGGTCCGCAAGGCCTGGTTGGCGATCCGCGAACAGGCCAACGCATTGAAAGCTACGGGCGACGAAGCCGCCACCCAGGCGCTGGTGCGTGACAAGCTGGTGCCCGCCACGGCGGACTACATTCGCGTTACCCAAGCCTTGGTGGACGGCCAACTCACCAACGTCCGCAACACCCGCGCAGCCATTGACGCGCTTTTCAGCCAGCTCTACCTGGTGGGCGGCGTGCTACTGGCCTTGTGCATCGGCATTGCTGTGTTCGCCAGTTGGAGCATCTCACGCGGCATTGCCAACGGCATTGACCTGGCCAGCAACGCCGCTCAGCGGTTTGGTGAAGGTGATCTGAGCCAGGCCTTGCCCCAAGACGGCAAGGATGAAATCGCCCACCTGCTGCAAGCCCTGGCCCGAATGCAAGCCAGCCTGGTTGGTGTGGTCCAGCGTGTCCGCCAGGGATCGGAGTCGGTCGCCACCGCCAGTGCCGAAATCGCCCAAGGCAACAACGACCTGTCCAGCCGCACCGAAAGCCAGGCCAGCGCGCTACAGCAAACCGCGGCTTCCATGGAAGAACTCTCCTCCACCGTCAAACAAAACGCTGACAACGCTCGCCAGGCCAACCAACTGGCCAGGAACGCCAGCACCGTCGCGGTGCAAGGCGGCGAGGTGGTGGCCCAAGTGGTGGACACCATGAAGGGCATCAACGAAGCCAGCCGCAAAATCAGCGACATCATCAGCGTGATCGACGGCATCGCCTTCCAGACCAACATCCTGGCCTTGAACGCTGCGGTCGAAGCCGCACGCGCCGGTGAACAGGGCCGCGGTTTTGCCGTGGTCGCCAGCGAAGTGCGATCGCTAGCCGGGCGCAGCGCCGAAGCCGCCAAAGAAATCAAGAGCCTTATCAGCACCAGCGTCGAGCGGGTCGAACAAGGCACCACCCTGGTTGACCAGGCGGGTGTCACGATGACCGAAGTGGTCACCTCCATCAAACGCGTCACCGACATCATGGGAGAAATTAGCGCGGCCAGCAACGAACAAAGCCTGGGTGTCAGCCAAGTTGGAGAAGCGGTGACACAAATGGACCAAGCCACCCAACAAAACGCGGCCCTGGTCGAAGAAATGGCAGCCGCAGCCAGCAGCCTCAAATCCCAGGCGCAAGACCTGGTCCAAACCGTGGCGGTCTTCAAACTGGGAGCGGGAGACTCGGGCGGCCTGAGCGCCCTGCCACGGGCCAAAGTGCGCGCCCACCCGGCCAAAGCCAGCAACGTCAAAGGCCCAGACCGCCGCGTCGGTGGTGTACCCAAAGGGGCGGCAGCACGGGGTCACAGTGCACCTGGTCAGACCGCAGCAGCACCCACCAAACCACCAGCACCGCTGGCTGCACCGGCAGCACCCAAGGCAGCGGCGGCCACCAGCGAATCGGATTGGGAGACTTTCTAAATTGACTGGTGCAGGCTGTCGCCGGCAAATGCACCTGCTCTTAAGACTGGGTTAAAGCCCGCTTTTTATAGTTCGTCATCTTCAACATTGGGACTCAAAGATGACGTTCAAAAATACGACCGACCGCTACCACCTGTCATCCGTTGCGATGCATTGGCTGATGCTGGCTTTGTTCATCGGGGTGTATGCCAGCATCAATTTGCGTGAGCTGTTTGACAAAGGCAGCGCACCGCGCGAGGCCCTGAAAAGCCTGCATTTCATGTTGGGACTGCTGATGTTTGCCCTGGTGTGGCTGCGTCTGTCCATGCGCATCAAACACGCCGCCCCTGGCATTACGCCTGCGCCACCGGCTTGGCAAGAGGCAGCGGCCAAGGCCGCTCACTTCGCCCTGTATGCCATCATGATCGGTATGCCGCTGATGGGCTGGTTGCTGCTCAGTGCCGCGGGCAAACCGATTCCCTTTTTCGGACTGGAACTGCCGGCGCTGATTGGCCCCGACAAAGCGCTGGCCGGCCAGCTCAAGCAAGTCCACGAGCTGGTTGGAGAACTGGGCTACTTTTTGATCGGTGCCCATGCTGTGGCCGCCCTGTTTCACCATTACATCAAACGCGACAACACCTTGATGCGCATGCGCTGGTCGACCTGAACATCGGGATCCGTGTCGTCTGCCGCTACGCGGCCGGCGGGGTGCGTCGACATGCCGGGCGTTGGCGTAGCGTTACACCGCTTCGCTACTGGACCATACGTCCACCGTTCCCAACCCTGGCATCGCCAGCCGGTGACAAATGAAACTCTCGACCTGCTCCAGCGGCAACGGTTTGCTGAACAGGTAACCCTGAATCGTTTCGCAACCGATGGAAAGCAGGTATTTGAGTTGCCCCTCGGTCTCGACCCCTTCGGCCACCACCTCCATGCCCAGCTTGTGCGCCAGCAGGACGGTGACATCGCAGATCTCTGCATCGCTGGGGTTGGTTTCGATGTCCATGACAAAGGATCGGTCGATCTTGAGCGTATTGATGGGAAACAGTTTCAAATAGGCCAATGACGAGTAGCCGGTTCCAAAATCGTCAATCGCCAGGGTCACACCACGTTCACGCAGCGAGCGCATGGTGGCAATGACCTGCTCGACATCGCGCATGGCCATGCTCTCGGTAATTTCCAGTTCCAGAAGGTGGGCCGGTAACCCGGTGGATGCCAACACATGATCCACCAGTTGCGGCACTTTGCCATACTGAAACTGACGGGCCGAGAGGTTGACCGCGACCGACAGTGCCAGGCCGAGTCGTTGGTTGATGCCGTGCACATCGCGGCACGCGGTCTCGAGAATCCACGCGCCAAGCGGCAGGATCAAACCGGTTTCTTCGGCCAGGGGAATGAAATCGAGCGGCGACACCATGCTGCCATCTTCGCGCGGCCACCGGACCAGCGCTTCGACCCCGGTGACAGTGCCTGATCGGAGATCAATTTTGGGCTGATAGAGGAGCGTAAAACGCGCGGCCGTGATGGCCCGGCGCATTTCGCTTTCAATGTGAAAACGGTTGCTGCTGGTCACGTTCATCGTGTCGCTGTAGAAGCGGAAAGTATTGCCACCGGCTTGCCGCGCGTATTCCAAGGACTTTTCAAGGCAATGCAAAATGCCATCCAGCGTATTGGCGTTCTGCGGATAGACGGCGATGCCAATGGAGACCGACAGATAGATATCCTGGCCATCGAGCGTGAAGGGCTCGGTGAATGAGTCGTTAATCCGGCGTGCCGCAATGGCGGCGTTCTCGGGCGTTACCAGATCCGACAGAATAAACGTGAACTCGTCGCCGCCAAACCGGGAAATCGTGTCGGCCGATCGTTCCTCCACGTTGTTCTGACGCGCAACAAGGTCCGACTTGCGTGCATTGCCCACCAGCCGGGCCGCCACGTCCTGCAGCAACTGATCGCCCGCCAGGTAACCCAGGTTTTCATTGACCTGGCGAAAACGATCCAGGTTCAGCAGCAAAATGCCGACATTGGATTTGCGCCGATCTGCCACGGAAAACTCATGCTCCAGGCGGTTGCGAAATAGCACCTTGTTGGCCAGCCCGGTCAGTGAGTCAAAGTGGGTGTGCCGCTCCAGCTCGGACTCCACCGCTTTTTGCGCCGTCAAGTCCTCGAACATCGCCACATGGCTAGAAACTTGACCCAACCCGTCCAGGATACGGCTGATCGACAGGTATTTCGGATAGGCCTGCCCATTTTGGCGCCGATCCCAGATCTCGCCTTCCCAGTAATTGTCCTGCGCCAGCGTATCCCACATTTGCTGGTAAAAAGCCGGGGTATGGCGCCCGGATTTGCCAATCGACGGTTTCTGCCCGATTGCCTCGGCACGACTGAAGCCGGTCATGGTGACGTAGGCCGGGTTAACCTCGCGGATGATGTTATCGGCATCGGTGAACACCACCGCCTGCCGACAGCGCTCCATCACCTGCCGGGTCAGCTGCAGCTGCGTTTGGGTCAGCGCCAGAAATTCGATGGAATGAAGCCGGGCCTCGAGTATCTTGAAGACCATGGGTCGAATCAGGTAGTCATCGGCACCCGCATCCAGACCGGCCGCTAGGTCTGCAGTGGCGGCCTCCTCGATCATCAGTATCAGCGGCACCTGGGGCGCCCCGGCCAGTGCCTTGATCTGGCGCGTGGTCTGGATGCCATCCATTTCGGGACGCAACACGTCGACAAAAACCAGGTCCGGCCGCGCTGCCTGGAAGGCCGTCACAGCGGCCTGCTCATCCATGACATGGGTCACGCTATGGCTGCGTTCGCTTAAAAATTCGATGGTCTGCGCCGCAGCGACCCTGGAATTGCAGATAAACAGAATGCGCATGAATCGGGTGTCTCGTATGAATCAACCAGAAAGACGACGGATAGGAATTCAACCGCATGCGGCCGAGTATCGCACCTTAAAACGCCTCCCCGGAACCGCTGCGCAACACGATACAACCGGTGCTGGTTGCCGCAAGCCAGGTCTCGAAGTATTCGGCTGCGGTGGTTTGGTACTGAAGAATTCGCTCAGGATGGCGCGGGCTGTAGAGCTTAGATTTGGGTTTGCCTGCTGCGTGTCGGTGTGCATGGCGAAAAGCCTTGCTAGGCAAACAGCCCATGCAGGTACCAGCGCGCTGCGGGCCTGGTGGTCGCCGATGTATCTATGCCCGGTGACCCCAGACGGTCGCAATACACCCAGACCAGGCCGGCGGTTGCGCTGCGCGCCACGTAGTAATCACGCAGGGCGGCGGCTCCCTCCAGCCAGCCGGCCTCCAGGCGCTGTGGCCCGACCAGCAGGGTCAAAGGACCCTGGTAGTGCGGGCTGCCCTGGTGCACGCTCAGGCGCTGCGGCGTGGCCAGCAGCCAGGTGGGGTAGACCGCGCCCTGGCCAAGTTCTTTGGCATCATTTTGGCATACAGCCCTCGTGAAATATGCTTGAGTAGCTCTTGATTTGATAGCATTTCCTGACGCCGCACCCCAGCGCTGCATACGTTCGGGCCGGTGATCGGCCTGTAGCTGGACGCCTCGCACCTGGTCTGCGCCCAGGCGGGCGCTCAGGCGCTCCAGCAACTGGTGCAGGCTGTCGCCGTGGCGCACGTCCTCGGGCAGCAGGCTCGCGCTCTCGCCGGTCAGCCCTTCCGTTTGCAGCGAGCGCATGCGCAGGTGCAGCACCGGTGCCGGCAGGGTCACACGCTCCAGCTGCTCGGCCAGCAGGCGCGCAAGGTGGGCCATGTCCTGCGTGGGCTGGGCCGTGCGCAGTTCCAGCCGGCCCAGCGAGCCGCCAACGTGGTGGGCATCCACGTGCAGGGCGTTGGAGCGCCGCGCATCCAGCTCCCACAGCAGCTCCAGCGCCAGCACGCCGCGCTGGCGGGCGCGCAGCCACACCTGCAGCTGGGCCAGCAGGCGGCGTGCGCCAAACAACAGGGCCGGTGCCGACTCCACACTGGAGAGCAGCTCCAGCGGGGCGTCAAACACCTCGGGCAGGGTCAGCCAGGGATAGACCTCGGCGCGCTGGCCGTAGGCGCAGTCCAGCGCATCCACCAGGCCTGCGCCAAAGCGGCGCACCAGCCCGCCGCGCGGCAGCGCACGCAACTGCCCCCAGGTGGACAGGCCCAGGCGGTTCAGCGTGGGCAGGTGCGCGCGCGCGGCCACCAGGGTGGGCAGGGGCAAGGCGTCGGCAGGCAACACATCACCCGCGCCATCGCCGGCACACTGCAATCGGGAAAACGCTATTAAAGATGTAGCGCCTTGTGCATATTCCACGAGGGCTAGCGGCCATTTTGGCTTGAGGAGCTGGTCCAGCAGCGGCTGCCGACCGCCAAACAGGCGCTCGCTGGCGGAGACCTCCAGCAAGAGCGCGTCTTCCAGGCGCGCGACCAGGGGCGTGAACTGCAACGCCCACCAGGCCCAGGCGGTGGCTGCGTCGGCCAGCGGCGCATCCGCAGCCGCGCCCGCAGCGCCATCAGGCGCAGGCAGCAGTGCGATCCAATGCATGGTCACCTCCGTCGCCGCCGGGCCGCCCCAAGGCGACGACGGCCCCCGTGGGGGGCAGCGCAGTACGCTCAGCGACAAGCGTGGGAGCCGCATTGCTGGCTGCCAGCAGCCGCGCCAGGAGCGACGGACGGGCTGCCAGGTGCAGCGGCTGCACCAGCGGTGGCCCGCGGCGCTTGAGGGCGCGCACCTCCAGCGCGTCGTTCCGCTCGGGTGACGCCGGGCCGGCCCACAGGCGCAGCGCAGCGGGCGAGGATTCGGCCTGGGCTGCTTCCGGTCGCAGCACAAACAGCAGCTTGCCGAACTCGGCAGCGGCGATCTGCAAACGGCGCAACTGCTCGGGGCGCACTTGCACCAGCCAGGCCAGCACGGCGTCCACATCGGCGCAGCGCAGGGCCTGCTCGGTGGCCCATAGGCGCTGCGCGGGCACTTGCGCATCCACCCACAGCAGGCGCTGGGGCGCCAGGCCCTGCGCGCCCAGGGCCGGTCCAAACGGCTGCTGCGGCGCACCCACCAGCACCACGGCGCCGCTGCCGCTGCGCGCCAGGGCCGGCAGCAGCAGACGCCATTCGCTGTGCACACCGTTCGGCTGCAAAACCTCGGTCAGCGCCCCCAGCGGCCAGCCGCCGCCGGGCAACTGGGCGTCTAGCAGGGCATCGCCCGTGGCCAGCACCCGCGCCGGGGCCCCGGCCAGCGCATCGGCCTGCCAGACGTCGGCGTGGACGCCGATCCGGGACAGCGGGGAAACAGAGGCGGACATGGCATGGCTTTGAAGTAACTGTATTTACATACAGTATATGCCGCCATGCCTGCGCTGTACAGAACCGGGTTCCGGTCTAGGTAATCTTGAAGACAGTTCGCACTTTGGAGGAACCGCTTTTGGCTTCAAATGCCGCCCATTGCTTGATGCCCTTCACCAGCACCTGGTTGCTGATGTCCTTGACAGGCTTTTTGGCCTTCAGCTGGGCGGTAACCCAATCCTGAATGTGGGGAATGAGGCCACCCTCCACGCCTGTTGGGATGAGCATTTCCTTGCCAGCAACGACTCCGGCTGTTTTGCATTGGATTTCGGTTGCTGGCAATTTCCGTCCCTTCCGAATTACTGCAACTCTTCGTCCGAGTTGAAAGACGTCACGGCGGCATCCAGTGTGCCGACGATTTTTTGCCAGTCGTATCCCAAATTGGAGTCCAAATACTCAAAGAACGAAGAATTCGGATCATTCAACAAGATGGCAATGGCTTGATCACCGACATTGTTGCCAAGCTTCAGCATGGCGTCATATTTGGTCCCTGTAGCCAATGCATCATCGACGACAACGGGCGCATCTTCAAAGTAGATATCTGGCAGTGCATGTCGCAAGGCGCGTCCAAAGTCGACGGTGAATGCGGCCTTTGCGACCGTGAGTGTTCGAATCTCGGAGAAAAATCCGTAGGTCCGGATCTCAAAATAGTCGTGGACAGGCGGCGTTACCTCACGCTCCATTGCGAGGTCAAATGCGGCATCCACTTCCGGCTTATCACCCTTTTTCAGGCGAATTCGGACCAACAAAGCTTCCGTGATGCCGGGAAAACCAGCCGACTGGAAGTGGCGCACGATGCGTTCAGCAGAAGCGTCACCGTTGAGAGTTGTCGCGATAGACATGAATGCATTTCTTCCAAAAAGGAAAAGTGTACCCAACTATCTCTCTCGAACCCATCCGCAATGGGAATGCGCTTATCCTAGGCCGCTATTCCTGCCATCACCAAGTTCCCGTGCCCAGCGCCATCCATCAGCTATCCGCATTTCTTTCCAATCCGATCGCGCAGATAGGCCTGTTCATGCTTGCTTCTGCCCTCATGATCTGGCGGCTTCAAGCCATTGAGAGCAAGGGGTTTGAAGGGACTGTGCTGGGCACCTTGATCATGCCGTATTGCTCGGGATTTGCGAACCTGGTCTTTGCCTTTGAGATGAGCCGCATTGGAGGCAAAGGTCAAGCCGTCATCGAGAATTGCCTGGTCAACAATGTCACCAACCTGACCTTGATTCTTGGGCTGTCCGCCATCTTCTTTGGCGCAACGCCAGCCCAGGGCAAGATGAGCGCAAAACGGAAGGCGCCAACCCAGGCGCATCAGTTGTACCGACTGGAGTTGCTGCTGACGTTGGTGGCCCTGTTCCTGTTCACAGGAACACTGTGGGCACTGGCCAAGGACCGTGTGATTGATTTCTATGACGGCACCGTCCTTGTCGGTCTGTTTCTCTTTTGGCAGGTGCTGCATGTCTTTGAAATCCTCAAAAACAACGTCCGCAAGAACCGGGGTTTTCACTGGTCCATCCTGCTGGACCTGGCCCTTATTGGACTAGGTGCTTTCGGTGTTTACTACAGCGTGGATTACCTCGTTGACTGGTTGTCCCATGTGAAAAGTGCCTATATCGGCGTGAAAGACCTCGGCTGGCTCAGCGGCGCGCTCATGGTTCTGCCAAACGCCTTCATCGCCGTCTACTATGGGTTTATCGGCCGGCAGGACATCGTCGTCAGTTCTCAAGTCGGTGATGGCCATATCTGCATCCCGATGTGCATTGGGCTCTTTGCGTTATTCGACAAGATAACGATCCCCGGTTTCTTTCAAATGGGAATCTACATCCTTCTTGGCGCTGCAGCCCTGAACTTCCTGTGCATTGCATTCATGGGACGGTTACCACGACCGATTGGCGCCGTACTGATCGGGTTTTACGGCGTGTTTGTGTACTCCGGAGTGATGCACACCTAGTCTCTTTCAGTGAGGGGCTTCATCATGCGCTCCAGTGTGTCACTCTGGGCGCCCGCCTCCCCGTGCCACACCAGGGACACGGCCAGTATGCCGAAAAGCAACCAGGTCGCTTTAACCATGCGTTATGGTATTGCCAATATATGGCCACTGGTGTCGGATATAGGTCCATGCCAGCAGGCCGATGCACAGCATGAGCAGGGACGCGGTGGCCAGGGCCACGGTGGAGTGCATGACCAGTGGCGAAATCACGCCCGCCACCAGCCCGTTGGCGGTGGAGCCCACAAACATCTGCAGACTCGACGCCATGCCGCGGCGCTCCGGGTGCAGGTCCAGCACCAGCAGGGTCACCACCGGCACCATCAGCGCCCAGCCAAAGGAAAAGATGCCCAGAGGCAGCAGAGCCCAACTGACATGCGCCGGGAACAGCAGGTTGGCAATGAGGTTGACCACCGCAATGACCAGCATGATGGAAAAGCCCATGCGGATCTGACGCTTGGGCGTGATCTTGCCCGCTACACGCCCGCTCACCAGGGCGCCGCCCATGATGCCGCCAATGGTGATCAAAAAGCACCAGAAGAACTGCTGCGGCGCCAGTTGCAGGTGCTCGCCCAGAAAGACCGGCGCGCTCAGGATGTACAGGAACATGCCATTAAAAGGAATGCCACTGGCCAGGGCCAGCAGGAAGAACCGGGGATCGGAGCCCAGTTGCCAGTAGCCGGCCATCAGGTTACGGGGATGGAAATGCTGGCGCTGCGTGGCATGCAGGGTTTCCGGCAGCAGCCGGAAAATGGCCACCCACAACACCACGCCCACGCCGGTCAAGAACCAGAAGATGCCATGCCAGCTCACGTGCACCAGCATCCAGCCCCCCACCATGGGCGCAATCGCAGGCGCCACACCAAAGAAGATGGTGACCTGGCTCATGACTTTCTGCGCCTGTGACGGCGGGAACATGTCGCGGATCACCGCGCGCGAGACCACGATGCCGGCACCGGTCGACAGGCCCTGCATGGCCCGAAACAGGATCAGCTGGCCGATGCTCTGCGACAGCGCGCAGCCGGCTGATGCCACGGTAAAAACCACCAGCCCCCACAGCACCACCGGACGGCGACCAAAGCTGTCGGAAATCGCACCGTGGAACAGGCTCATGAAAGCAAAGCCAAACAGGTAGGCCGACAGGGTCTGCTGCATCTGCACGGGCGATGCGTCCAGCGACTGGGCAATGCCGGCAAAGGCCGGCAAATAGGTGTCAATGGAGAAAGGGCCGAGCATGCCCAACAAGGCCAGCAGGACCGAAAAAGCCCATAGCGGTGCCTGCCAGAGTTTGTGTGCGTCGGGGTTCATCGGGCTATTGGAACACGGCTATGCACAATGTGGCAGCCGGTCAGGGCTTTGCCATGCGCTACGATGCGGGAATCAGAAAAGACATGTTAGCGAGGGGCTCTCCATGCAATTTTCCCGCCTGATTTTTTCCGCGCTGTGCGGCTGGGGCCTGGTCGCCTGTGGCCAATCCAGCGGCCCCAGTGTCAGCAGCCTGGCAGAGGCCGCCAAACCAGCCTCTGCAGCGAGCGCGAGCGCGGCGCCAACGCACCCGATCGGCCTGGTCATGAAGACCCTGACCAATCCCTTCTTCATTGAAATGGAAAAGGGTGCGCGCAAGGCGGAAAAGGACTTGGGGGTGACCCTGATCGTCAAGACCGCCGCGCAGGAAACATCAATCGAGCAGCAGATCCAGCTGGTCAACGACCTGATTGCCGCCAAGGTGGAGGCGATTGTCATCGCACCCGGAGACTCCCAAAGCCTCGTGCCCATACTTAAGAAGGCCGCGGATGCCGGCATCCGGATCGTCAATATCGACAACCGGCTGGACCCCGAGACCCTGAAGCAGGCCGGAATGGGAAGTGTTCCCTTTGTCAGCGTGGACAACGAAGCCGGTGCCTACAAGGCCGGGAAGTTCCTGGCTGACCCCGTGACCCAACCCACCCAGGCCGCCATGCTGGAAGGCATCCGCAGTGCGGACAATGCGCGCCAGCGCATGGAGGGTGCCAAACGGGCGCTGGCCGAGAACAAGAACATCAAGTTGGTGGCGTCCGAGACCGCCAACTGGAAGATCGACGAAGCCTATGACGTGAGCAAGGCCCTGTTCAAGAAACACCCCGACGTGCGGCTGCTGTTTGCCGCCAACGACATGATGGCCATGGGCGCCATCAAGTACCTGCAGGAAGCCGGCAAGACCTCCGTGCGAGTGGTGGGCTATGACGCGCTGGCCGAAGCCGTCACCGAGATTCGCAGCGGCCGCATGGCCGCCACCGTGGATCAGCAGGCAGCAGAACAGGGCTACCAGGGCGTGGCGTTGGCGTTGCGCCTGATCCAGGGCAAAGAAGTACCCGCCAATACGCTGGTAGACACCCGCCTGGTGACGGCCAGCAGCCTGCCATAACCCAGAGCCGGCTGCCGAACCGTGAAGTGGCGTTTCAACATCACTGTCAAGTTGCTGGGCTACCTCCTGGTGGCCGGTATCGTGCCGCTGGTGGTGTTGGGTTTCAGCGCGCTGGAAATTTCCAAGCGCATTGTGCTGGACCAGGCGCAGACGGAGAACCTGCGCGTGCTGGGCGGCTTTGCCTCTTACCTGTCGCTGTACCAGGACCAGATCGAGGACCTGGCGACCAATATCGCCGGCAACGAGGCCATAGGCGGCGCCCTGCGCAGTGCTGATGACCCGGCCAGCAGCAGCTATGACGCCCTCAATGTACGGGCCCAGATCGGCTACACGCTGAACAGCTATGTGCGGGTCAAGGGCCTGGTATCGCTGGATCTTTTGACCCCCGGAGGCACCCATTTCCATGTGGGCGAAACCCTGCGCTCTAGCGCCGTGGACAAGGACATGGCGCGCTCCCTGCTCGATCAGGCCTCGCAGGCGGCTTCGCCGTCACTGTGGCGCGGCATGGGGCCCAACATCAACACCAGTTCGCGCTACCCGCAAGTCACCAGCGTGGTGCGCGCCATCCGGCACTTTTCTGCCCTGTCGGGCACCACAGAAACCGTGGGTGTACTGGTCATCAGCCTGTCGGACGAGATCATGCAGGAGTACCTGCGGCGGGTGCCGTTGCCACAGGGCCAGATGCTGATGCTGGTGGACGCCGCCGGCCGGGTTGCCTTGCATTCGGATGGCCGTATGGTGGGCCAGTTGCTCTCGCCGGCGCTGATGGACGTGTTCCGCAGCCAGCGCGGCACCCAACAGCTCGCCGTGGATGGCCAGGACATGCTGCTTGATGTGAATGTGGCGGACCGTAGCCATGGCTTTCTGGCCATCATGACGCCGCGCCAGCTGGTCACCGGGCGCGTGGCACAACTCACGCTGGCCACGGTGGTGCTGCTGACACTGTGTCTGCTGGGTGTGCTGGCACTGACGTGGCGCTATGCGAACACGGTGGTGGCGCCCATCCGGGCGGTTTCCGCCGGATTTCGCCGCCTGCAGGACGCCCCCGCTGAGAACCATGCGCCCCTGCCGGTGCTTGACACCCAGGACGAAATCGGCCAACTGGTAGAGGGCTACAACAAGCACCTGCTGTCGCTGAATGCCCAGCGCGAAAGTGCCAGCGAGCTGTTGATTGCGGAGGTGGAGCGCGACGCCACCCAGACCATGTTGCTGGCAGCCATGGACGCACTGGACGAGGCCTTTGCGGTCTTTGATGCCAGCGACCGCCTGCTGTTTTTCAACGAGAAATACCGCGACATCTACCGGGCGTCGTCGAACATCATTGCACCCGGCGTCACGTTTGAGACGATCGTGCGCCATGGCGTCGCGCAGGGCCAGTATCCCGATGCCGTGGGCTGCGAGGAAGCATGGATTGCCCAGCGTCTGGCCGAACACCAGAAGGGCAACCGCCAGATCGAACAGCGCTTGAGCGATGGCCGCTGGCTGCGCATCATGGAGCGCAAGACCACGCTGGGCCAGACCGTGGGCTTTCGGGTGGACATTACCGAGCTGAAGAATGCGCGCGAATCGGCCGAGGCCGCCAGCCGCGCCAAGAGCGAATTCCTGGCCAATATGAGCCATGAAATCCGCACCCCGATGAATGCCATTCTGGGCATGCTCAAGCTGCTGCAGAACACGGAACTGGATAGCCGCCAGCGTGACTATGCATCCAATGCCAAGGATGCGGCCCGCTCGCTTCTGGGCCTGCTCAACGACATCCTGGACTTCTCCAAGGTGGAGGCCGGCAAGATGACGCTGGACCCACGCCCGTTTGATCTGGACAAAGTGCTGCGCGACCTGTCAGTGATGTTTTCCACCAGCCTGGATGGCAAGAAGATCGCGATGCGCTTTGACGTGGACCCCGACGTGCCACGCCGGCTGGTGGGTGATGACATGCGCCTGCAGCAGGTGTTGGTCAATCTGGGGGGCAACGCCATCAAGTTCACCAGCGAGGGAGAAGTGGTCATCGCGATCCGCCTGGTCGAACGGGTTGCGCAAGGCGTACGGCTGGAGTTCTCGGTGCGTGACAGTGGCATTGGCATTGCGCCCGAGAAACTGGCCCATGTGTTTGACGGCTTCTCGCAGGCCGAATCCAGCACCACGCGGCGCTATGGCGGCACCGGTCTGGGCCTGTCCATTTCCAAGCGCCTCGTGGACCTGATGGGCGGTGACCTGCGGCTGGACAGCACCCTGGGCCAGGGCAGCAATTTCTATTTCCAGCTCGACTTTGCATTGGCGCAGGCGGCCCCCACCCCGGCGCCCGAAAAGCCCCGTGCGGCGGCGAAGGCCAAGCGCCTGCTCGGCATGCGCCTGCTGGTGGTGGAGGACAACAAGATCAACCAGATGGTGGCGCAAGGCCTGTTGACCCAGGAAGGCGCGGAGGTTGTTCTGGCAGATAACGGCCAGCTCGGAGTGAACGCTGTGACGAATGACCAGCCGGGCTTTGATGCCGTGCTGATGGATGTGCAAATGCCGGTAATGGACGGCTACACCGCCACGCGGATCATTCGCCAGGATCTGGGGTTGACCAGCTTGCCGGTGATTGCCATGACAGCCAATGCCATGGCCAGCGACCGGGCCGCCTGCCTGGAAGCCGGCATGAACGACCATGTCGGCAAACCCTTTGAATTGGACCATCTGGTGGCTCTGCTGTTGCAGCACACGGGGCGTGACGCGCAGACACCCACTGCGCAGACACCTGTAACTGCCTCCACGCCACCGCCGCAGACAAGCACAGGGATGCTGGATGTGGAAGCGGCCTTGCAGCGATTTGATGGCAATGCAGCGCTGCTGTCCAGCGCATTGCGCCGCTTTGCCGGCGACCTTCCATC
This sequence comes from Burkholderiales bacterium, assembly GCA_038327925.1. Lineage (GTDB taxonomy): Bacteria > Pseudomonadota > Gammaproteobacteria > Burkholderiales > Burkholderiaceae_C > Allorhodoferax. The sequence goes on from JBBQLM010000002.1 coordinate 190,300, forward strand.
AGCGCCACAGCAACTGCAAGAGTTGCTGGAGCACACCCAATTTGCCGACGCTGGCCGCGCCATGCACACCCTCAAGGGCCTGGCCGCCACCCTGGGCGCCAGAGCACTGGCCGAGACGGCGAGCCACATCGAAGGCCGGCTCGCTGGCGGTGTGACGGCCCAGGACGCAACCGAACTGGTGCGGCAATTGCAGGACGTGGTGACTACAACCGGACACGGGCTCCAGACTGCCATGGCGCGCTACGCACAACCAGCCGACACAGCCACGCCCGGAACCAGGGACGCGGACCACCCGCTGGACCGGACCCGGTTCTCCGCCGACATTCAGGTATTACGCAGGCTGCTGGAAGGTTCGGACATGTTGGCACTGGAAGCCTTCGCTCAACTGCGCAGCGCCCATGGTGCAGCGCTGCCGTCAGACGTCGCCGCGCTTGGTGCGGCTATCGACAGCCTGGACTTCGCAACGGCCATTCGGTATTGCGATGCGTTATTGCAACCGCAGCGCGCCGACTAGGCAGAACCAGCTGGCAGATCCAGTGTGCTGACGTAGTCCTGCATGGCAGGCCGCAAACGCCCGGGCCGGCTCGACTGGACCGTGCCCACACTGACAAAGCACAGGGCCTGCTCCCCCTCCTTCAGGCCAAACAGCGCACGCAGCGCTGCAGACTTCAGCGCCTTGCCGCTGGTCAGGGCCGAGCCAAAGCCCAGAGCTGTGGCCATCAGCAACAGGTTCTGCACCGCACAGCCGCTGGAAACAATGCGTTCAGACACATCCACGTCGGGATCGCCACGCAGGGCATCCACCACCATCAGCAACAGGCAGGGGGAGCGGTGCGCCTTTTCCTGCGCCTGCTGCACCTGCTCGGGTGTGGCCAGCGGGTCGCGCTCCAGCAGAGCGGCACCAAAGACCCCGGCCAGCGCGGCCCGTGCGCCAGTGGGCACCAGGATGAAGCGCCAGGGCAACAACTGTCCGTGATCGGGCGCGGAGGAGGAGGCCTCCAGAATCTGCTGGAGTTGCCCGTCATCGGGGCCGGGCGCCATCAGGCGCTTGGGCAATATGGTCTGACGCGACTGCATCAGTGTCGCAATGGTGGAAACCAGTTCGGTGTCGGGCATGGAAGACTTCCTCTTCAACCAGGGCGCCCGTCGGGACGCAAGCGGCCGTACCAGTTGGCCAGGCGCACGCCCCACACGCCCATGGTTCCCGCCCAGAGCAGGGCCGTGGGCAGCAGCAACCAACTGGCCCAGCCGCTTTGGGCTGCAGCGGTGATCCGCAACAGCGTGGTCAGCTGGACCAGCCAGAACAGTGTCCAAGCGATGCGGTCGGCCACCTGGGCGCGCCCGCTATGACCACACGAGACACGCGTCACCATGGCCAGCATCAGTGATGACAGGCACCCCATGGTCAGCGCATGCAGGGAGCCCAGGCTCAGCACCGGGGTGTCCTGCAACAACCCTAAAAGCTGCGCCGCCCCACCCAGTACCAGTGCCAGACCCAACCACAGGAATCCGATGTGCAGCATGGCTAGCAGGCGATTCTTGAGGCTTTGCATCAGCCCCCAAACCTGGGCCAGCCACAACAGGATGCCGCCGGCCAGCAACTCGAAGGCACCACGTGCCAGCATCCAGACTGGCGCCATGGGCCCGTGAAGGGGGCCGTCAATCTCCACCCACACGGCCACGCCTTCAAAGACGGCCGCTGTCAGCATCAGACCCAGGGCCCAGAACGGACGCCAGGCGTTGATGAAGGGCATGGCACTGGAGGTAAAAAATGGAATCATGCGGTGCGCCACGGTCAGGAACACCACCACGACAAAGCCCCACAGACCTGTCAACACACTGGCCAGGGCCACGGCGGTGGCACCCACCACCAGATTGGCCAGCAGCCCCCCCAGGCTGATGCAGCCCACCAGACAGGCCACGCCGATGGTGCGGGCATGCAGGCGGTCCGTTTCCTGGCTGCGCCAGACCAGGCGCCAGAACAACCAGGTGATGCGCGTCAGGCCGCTCCAGGCCAGCGCCAGGCCGGCCAGCGCCATGAACATGTGCACGTGGATACCGCTTACCCACAGCAACCAGCCGCAGGCCTGCATGAGCAGGGGCATCAGCAGGATGGGCGCTTCAATCGGCTCCACGCGCAGCCACTTGGGCACGGCAGTAAACAAAAATCCCGAGAAGAACAGCGGTGTGAACCCGAAGGTCATGACCGCCGCGTGCACCAGCGTGGGCGACAGCACATAGGGCAACGCCACGGAGACGCTGACCCGGTCCATCTGCACCAGTGCCCACCAGGCCCCGGAGCCAACCAGCACCACCATGGCCAGGAAGAAGCCCAGCCGGTGGGGCGCTAGCAGCAGGTAGCGGGCGCGCCAATGGCGATCCAGCGCGGCCAGCACCTCATCCGAGGGCCTCCCAGGTGTCATCCACAACTACCCACGTGCCCGCATTGCGTGCAGTAGTCGCAACCGTCCTTGCGGATCACGGCATGGGCGCCGCATTCCGCACACTTCTTGCCAGCCATCACCGGCAGCGGCGCGGTGGCCAAGGCGCTCTCCTGGCGCGGCAGCAGGCCATCGGATTCAGTCTGGGCGTCAGTCACGCGACGACCGTCCCTGGCCTGTGCGCTGTTGCGCTGGGCCTGGATATTCTGGATGGCGTAGGCCACGGCTGCCACTTCGGAGTCGTGCCACATGGGAACCTGCGTGCCGTCTTCTTTCTGGTGGGTACCCAGGCGCACGGGGCCGCGGTCCCAGGCCACCTTGCGCATGTCAGAGAGCGCACGCTCCAGGAAGCCGCCGCGTGCTGCCAGCGACAGCAGACGCATGCTGGAGGTGATCCACTGCTGTGATTCACCGCTCTGGCCCACCGGCATGAAGAACTCGATGGCGCGGTCGATAGTGCCTTTGCCGTCGGCCGTGGGCACGGGCAGGAAGGAGACCAGCAGGTACAGCGTCTTGTGGCCTTCCTGAGTCCAGTAATCGATCTTTTCGGCGACAGCCGACAGCGCACCCTTGGGACGACGCTCAATCACGGTGCGCATCGGGTCCACCACAGGCGCCGGAGCCGGCTTGGGGGCCTCGGCCTTGGGCGCATCCACATGCAGCACCGAACCGAGGATGGCGTTGGGGCGGTAAGTGGCCAGGCCCTTGAGGCGCGCGGCCCAGGCCTGCTGGTACAGGCTCTTGAAGTCGTCGTATGGGTAGTCGGCCGGCACGTTCACCGTCTTGGAAATGGCGGTGTCCACAAAGGGTTGCACCGCTTCCATCATCGCAATGTGGTTGGTGGCCGACATGTCCAGCGCCGACACAAAATAGTCGGGCAGCTTGTTGACGTCACCACCGAGTTCGCGGTACACGCGCCAGGCGTGGTCTTCCACCGCATATTCGCTGCTGCTGCCGTCGGCCTCGCGCTTTTTGCGCTTGTACATCCACGAGAACGCCGGTTCGATGCCGTTGGAGGCGTTGTCGGCAAAGGCCAGGCTCACCGTGCCGGTGGGCGCGATGGAGAGCAAATGGCTGTTGCGGATGCCATGCTTGCGGATGGACTGCTGGATGGCCGCCGGCAGACGGCTGGCAAAGGTGCCGCTGGCCAGATAGCCATCGGCATCGAACTTGGGGAAAGCGCCCTTTTCCTGCGCCAGGGCGACCGATGCCGTATAGGCCGCATCGCGCATGCTGGTGGCGATGCGCTGGGCCATCTCGCGGCCTTCCGCGGCGTCGTAGCGCAGGCACAGCATGGCCAGCGCATTGCCCATGCCGGTGAAGCCGACTCCGATGCGGCGCTTGGCGGAGGATTCATCACGCTGTTGCGGCAACGGCCAGAAGGTCACGTCCAGCACGTTGTCCAGCGCGCGCACCTGAATGGCCACGGACTTCTCGAAAGCCTCGAAGTCAAAGGCCGGCACACCGTCGAAACCAAACGGATGCTTGATGAAGCGCGTCAGGATGATGGGCCCAAGGTCGCAGCAGCCATAGGGTGGCAGCGGCTGCTCGCCACACGGGTTGGTGGCGGAGATGGACTCGCAATAGCTGAGGTTGTTGTCCTTGTTGATGTGATCCAGGAACAGGATGCCGGGCTCGGCGAAGTCGTAGGTGGACTTCATGATGGTGTCCCACAGCGTGCGCGCCGGCAGGGTCTGGTAGACCCATTTACCGTCGTCGCGCTGGTAGGCGCCCTTGTCCATCAGCGTGGCGCCGGGCTTGGCCGGGTGCACCAGCTCCCAGGCCTTGTCGTCCGCCACGGCCTGCATGAAGGCATCACTGACCCCGACCGAGACATTGAAGTTGTTCCAGCGGCCAGGCGTGCGCTTGGCGGTGATGAATTCCTGCACATCGGGGTGGTCGATGCGCAGCACGCCCATCTGTGCGCCACGGCGTGCTCCGGCGCTTTCTACGGTGGAGCAGGACTGGTCAAACACATTGATGTAGCTGCACGGGCCGGACGCCATGGAGGCCGTGCCCTTGACCGCCGCGCCGCGCGGGCGGATGCGGGAAAAATCGTAGCCCACACCGCCACCGCGGCGCATGGTTTCGGCGGCTTCGCGCAGGGCTTCGTAAATGCCGGGGTAGCCATCGTCGTCCACGCCCTGGATGCAATCGCCCACCGGCTGCACGAAGCAGTTGATCAGCGTGGCCTGGATGGAGGTGCCGGCGGCACTCATGATGCGGCCCGCGCCAATGGCGCCGGCATACAGGTTTTCCAGGAAGATGGCTTCGTATTTGGGGCGATCGGCTTCAGCTTCGACCGAAGCCAGGGCGCGCGCCACGCGCTGGAACAGGTCGTCAACCCCGGTTTCGCCCGGTTTGAGGTACTTTTCCGCCAGCACATCGTGGCTGATGGGTTGGATGATGATGTCACCGTGGGGCGGGGAAATAGGGTCACGCTTCATATAGTTATCTCCTGCGGAAAGGGCCGAAATTTGGGCTGCAGAACAGGTCGCACTGGATACCTGGCAGCCCAAAGGCAATGGCGCATTGTGCCCGATTCACCCACCCATCCTGGGCCCGAGAGGACCCGGTCACACATCTTTTTGTGGTGCATCAAAGGGGCTGCAGAACGGTGTCGCCCGCGCCCAAGACACGGGGTTGCGCGGATGCGACCGCGCGTCAAATTTCACATTAAGAAATCAAGCCAACAGCCTCGTGCGATATGGCTTACCCGCTATCCTTTTTGAGGATGCAGGGTAAGTCCCTAGAGTCAGCTAGCGAAGTTCCAACGTCTTGGACGGGCGGGTTTCTGCGGAGAGCTTGAACACACTGACCGCCTGGACCAAGTCATTGGCCTGGTTTTTCAAGCTGCTGGCGGCGGCGGCCATTTCTTCGACCAGCGCGGCATTCTGCTGGGTGACCTCATCCATCTGCTTGACCGCCTCACCCACCTGGGCCACGCCCAGGGCCTGCTCATTGCTGGCAGCGCTGATTTCGCCCATGATGTCGGTCACGCGCCGGATGCTGGTAACCACCTCGGTCATGGTGACACCGGCCTGATCCACCAGGGTGGTGCCATGCTCGACGCGCTCCACGCTGGCGTTGATCAGCATCTTGATTTCCTTGGCTGCATCGGCGCTGCGCCCGGCCAAAGACCGCACTTCGGATGCCACCACCGCAAAGCCGCGGCCCTGCTCACCCGCGCGGGCGGCTTCCACGGCGGCATTCAGGGCCAGGATGTTGGTCTGAAAAGCAATGCCGTCAATGACCTGGATGATTTCGGAAATCTTGTGCGAGGAGTCGTTGATGCCCTTCATGGTGTCCACCACCTGGGCCACCACCTCGCCGCCTTTCACGGCCACCGCACTGGCACTCTGGGCCAACTGGTTGGCCTGGCGTGCGCTGTCGGCGTTCTGCCGGACAGTGCCACTCAGCTCTTCCATGCTGGCCGCGGTCTGCTCCAGGGCGCTGGCCTGGCTTTCCGTGCGGGCCGACATGTCGTTGTTGCCCTGGGCAATTTCGGCACTGGCCGTGGCCACGCCATCGGAGTCGCGGCGCACCATGGTCACCACCTTGGCCAGACTGGTCTGCATGGCCGCCAGCGCGGTCAACAGATCCCCCATTTCATCGCGCCCCTGGGGCACGATGATGTGGCTCAAATCGCCAGCGGCGACCCCGCGGGCCAATTCCAGCGCGCGATTCACCGATGCCGTGGTGGTGCGCGTGATCAGCACCATGATCCACACCGCCAGAGCCGAAAAGACCGCCACAACGGCACTGCCCAGCCACAGCTCGCGCTGTGCGTCAGCCACCGTGGTGGCCAGTTGCTTGCGCAGGGCCTCGAAGGCCGCATTGATTAACTCAAACTGTACGTCAATGGTTTTGGTCATGGCGGCAAAGTACTCCGCCGATGGGTGGTTAAGCGCCTCGGCGCGCACGATTTTTTCATCGACCAGACGCAGACCTTCGTCCGTTGCGGCGACTGCCTTGCCCAACGCATCACCCACTGCGCCTTTCAACGCCGGGTTGGCGGCAGCGGCCAGATCAATGGATTTGCGGGCCGCCGCCATGCTGGAGCGAATGTTGGCCCCCAGCCCCTCAATGCGGACCTTGTCCTCGGGCGCTGCACTGCCACGGACCAGCAGTGCAGCGCCGCGCGCGCGAATCTGTCCCAGACCTTCGGTTACCCGTGGCATGTGCTGCAACACGGCCAGTTGCAGGTAGTAGCCGGCGGCGGTGGGGTCCAGAGCAATGCCCGAGACGTTGACGATGTCTTCCGACAGTGCCAACTGCTCGGCAATCAGGGCTGTGTGGCGGGCAAAGCTCTCGGGCCCGGCAATGGACTTGGATGCCACGGCGGCAGACAGGGCCTTCCAGTCGTTGCCGATCTTGGTGGCCAGCTCAATCAACTTGGGTGCGCCCAACACCGCCACCGAGGTCTGCACCTTGCCCAGGGCCTGACCGACTTCCGATTCCTTGGCCTGGCGGGCGGGGGCCTGTGCCTCGTTGCCGGCCAGCAGCACGGCCGACATGCCCCGGTGTTGCTGGGACAACTGCGTGAGCTTCATCACGTCCTGGATCGGCGCCAGACCGCTGACCTCCCGTTTGGCCGTAGCGATGTGCTGCAGGTTGCTCCGCACGAAAATCACCGTGGGCACGGCCAGCATCAATGCGGCCAATACCGAGATGAACAGAAACTTGTGTGCAAACCGCAGGTTGCGAATGAATGAGCCCATGACTTTTCCCTCTTAGTCGAGAATCAACGATCTTGCCGACGACACATCGGCATCTCTGCCCGGCCACATGGGTTCGCCACGAAAACTTCGCGCATCGACCTGTTCCACATCCCCGCCCCGACTGGCGCGATGCCGCTGGCGGAGTCTATCGATGGCGACAGAAATTTCAATAATCTGCATCAAGAATACAGAGGTCCGATACCCCCACACGCCGTGTGCGTATGACCCGCATTTACTCCCGGACCATGGCCATCATGGCGGCAAAACCGATGAAAGCACCACCGGTCAGGCGATTGAAGGCCTTGAGCACGCTGGCGCGCTGCAAGTAGCTGGCCAGGCGGTTGCCGCTGAGGGCATAAACAAAATACCATCCCACCTCTATTACAGAGAAAGTCAGCAGCAGAATCCCGAACTGCATCGCCTGAGCTGCCTCGGGGTTGATGAACTGCGGAAAAAAGGCCACGGCGAACAGGATGGCCTTGGGGTTGCTGGCGGCCACCAGCATGCCCTGGCGGTACAACGCGCCCGCGCTGACCACGGGTCCAGCGCCTGGCGCGGCATCTCCGACCGTATCCTGGACCGGCGCACGCCAGCACTTGACACCCAGATAGGCCAGGTAAGCAGCCCCTGCCAGGCGCAGAGCATCAAACACGGCAGGGAACATCTGCAGCAAGGCCCCAAGGCCAGCCGCCGAAATGCTCATCATGGCCAGCAGCGAAGTCATGCAGCCCAGCATGGTTGCCAACGCCGGGCGCAATCCGTGGCGGGCGCTCATGCTCAACACCAGCAGCATATTCGGGCCTGGCGTGGCGGACACCACAAACGTCATCAATACAAACAGCCACCAGGCGTGCAAACTCATAACGTCGTCCGTCTCGCTTCAGGAATGAATGGGGAAGGCGGCGCGATACAGCCCTCCGGGCCAAGCAGTTTGACACACGGGGATCGTGCTCTGGCACACCGTACGAAATGCCACCCTATATTTAACCGGGGACATTGAACTTCTTTATTAGCACTCGCTCATAGAGAGTGCTAATATTGCATCAGACACACAAGGAGTTCTGGTATGTCCCACACCATTGGATCTGCAACCCCCGCGCTGGCTCTGGCCAACCCCTGGTCGGTGGTTCCGTCGCTGGGCAATCTGGATGCCTATATTTCTGCGGCCAACCGACTGCCCATGCTCACGCTGGAAGAAGAGCAGGAGTTCGCACGCAAGTTCAAGACCGAGAATGACCTGGAAGCCGCCGGTAAGTTAGTGCTCTCTCACTTGCGCCTGGTGGTATCGGTTTCGCGCCAATACCTGGGCTACGGCCTGCCCCATGGCGACCTGATCCAGGAAGGCAATGTGGGCCTGATGAAGGCCGTCAAACGCTTTGACCCCGACCAGGGCGTGCGCTTGGTGAGCTACGCGCTGCACTGGATCAAGGCCGAAATCCACGAATACATTCTGAAGAACTGGCGCATGGTCAAAGTGGCCACTACCAAGGCCCAGCGCAAGCTGTTCTTCAATCTGCGCTCCATGAAGCAGCGCTTCAAGAGCGATGACGCCGCAGCCGACCTGGGCACCCACCGGGACACGCTAAACCCGGAGCAGATCGACGCCATGGCGCGCGAGTTGAAGGTCAAGCCTGAAGAAGTGATCGAGATGGAAACCCGCATGTCCGGCGGTGACGTGCTGCTAGACCCCAGTCCATCGGACGACGGCGAAGATGCGTTTGGCCCCATTGCCTACCTGACCGACACCAGCCATGAGCCGATCGCCATGATCGAGGCGCACCAGCGCGACGTGCTGGCCACCGATGGCATTGCCGCCGCCCTGAACGCCCTGGATGCCCGCAGCCGCCGCATCGTGGAAGAGCGCTGGCTCAAGGTCAATGACGACAACTCGGGCGGCATGACCCTGCACGAGCTGGCCGCCGAGTACGGCGTCAGCGCCGAGCGCATCCGCCAGATCGAGGTGGCGGCCATGAAAAAGATGAAGACCGCTCTGCTCGACTACGCCTAAGTCTGCCTCGGGTCCGATGCGCTACATTTTTAGTAGCGCGTCTCTCAATATCCACGAGGGATAGCGGCCAATTTGGCTATGAAGCCTGTTTGAGCAGGATGCGCACATCCTCGGTCAGGCCCTTGGGGTCGCTGCCATAGCGGGTGAACAGGCGCAACTGGCCCTTGGTGTCGTAGACATAGCTGCCGGCCGAATGATCCATGGTGTAGCTGCTCGGGGTCTTGCCATCCACCTTCTTGTAGTAGATCTTGTATTCCTTGGCCAGCTCGGCCAGCTTGTCTGGCGATGCTGTCAGCGCCAGGAAGGACGGGTCAAAGTTGGCCATGTAGCCCTTCAGCACATCCGGCGTATCGCGGTGCGGATCAATCGACACAAACAGTGCCTGCAGGCGGTCCCCATCCTTGCCCAGCGCCTTTTTGATCCCGGCCAGTTCGGTCATGGTGGTGGGACACACATCCGGGCACTGGGTGTAGCCAAAGAACATGACGACCACCTTGCCGGCAAAGTCCGTCAAGTGGCGCACCTGGCCGTTGTGGTCGGTCAGCTCGAAGCCCTTGGCATATTCGGCGCCGGTCACATCCACCGATGAGAATGCGGCCTGCTGCGGTGAACAGGCAGCTATCAGGCCTGCAGCCCCCGCAAACAGTGCGTATTGAGCTATGAATTGAATAGCAGTGCGTTTTTTCATGGTAACGTGTGGGCTCGAAAAATCAAAGAATGTAGTGGTCCAGCAGCAGCGCGGCAAACAGCAGGCTCAGGTGGATCAGCGAAAACCGGAAGGTCTTGCGCGCCAGGGCGTCGGAGTAGTCACGCCACAGCCACCAGGCATACAGGCAAAACCCCACTCCCAGCACCACGGCGGCCGCCAGATACAGCCAACGGCTCATGCCGTAGACGAAGGGTAGCAGGCAGGCAGCAAACAGCACAAAGGTGTAGAGCAGGATTTGCAGCCGGGTGAACTCGCTGCCGTGCGTGACTGGCAGCATGGGCAGACCGGACTTGCGGTAGTCCTCCACCCGGTACAAAGCCAGGGCCCAGAAGTGCGGCGGCGTCCACAGGAAGATGATCAGGAACAGAATCATGGCCTCGGGGCCAACGTCCCCGGTCATGGCGGCCCAACCCAGCACCGGCGGCATGGCCCCCGACGCGCCACCAATGACAATATTCTGCGGCGTCAGCGGTTTGAGAATGACGGTGTAAATGACGGCATAGCCAACAAAGGTGGCAAAGGTCAGCCACATGGTCAACGGGTTGACCCACACATACAGCAGCACCGAGCCCGCAACACACAGCACGGCGGAGAAGATCAGCGTTTGCGTATTGCTCAGCTCGCCACGGGCGGTGGGCCGCCAAGCGGTGCGCTTCATCTTGGCGTCAATACCCTGCTCGACGATGCAGTTGAAGGCCGCTGCCGCTGCCGCCACCAGCCAGATGCCCAGGCAGGCGACCGCCGCCAGACCTGTCTGCGCCAGCGTGGGCGCGCCAGGCACGGCCAGGACCATGCCAATCAGGGCGCAGAACACGATCAACTGGATGACGCGCGGCTTGGTCAGCGCATAGAACTGGCGAAACACCGACGGTGTGGCCACAGCGGTGGTGCTGTTCATGCGCTCAACCCATTGGAGTTGCCCTGCGCCGCAGCACTGGGCGCCTTGGCGCGGGTGGACACCAGAATCCTGACCAACACCACCACCATGGCGCCTGCGCCACCGGTGTGCAGGACGGCTGCCACCAGGGGCCAGTCCAGCACCACATTGCTCATGCCGGTGGCCAGTTGCAGCAGCAGCAAGCCGGCCAGGGCCCGCGCCGGCTTCAGCAGGGCCGGCACCCGCCACAGAGCGGCAGCAAGGACGGCCAACAGCAGCAGTGTCACCAGGGCCATCAGCCGGTGCGTGAAATGAATGGCGGTCAGCGACTGGAAGCTGATATGGGCGCCGTCCTGGCCATAGCCCAGGGGGCGCCAGATTTCAAAGCCGTGGGCAAAATCCATGTCCGGCCACCAGCTGCCCTGGCAGCTTGGGAATTCGGTACAGGCCAGCACAGCGTAATTGGTACTTACCCAGGCACCGGACGCCGCTTGCAAAAACAACAAGGCCAGGGCCAGCACCACTGCCAGGCGCAGCCGCGGCGTGACGGCACTGACGGCTTGCAGACCCTGCTGCTGGGCCAGTTGCACACCCAGCACGGTCAGCAGGGCCAGCAGCACATAGCCGCCCAGCAGGTGCAGGGTCACGATGGCGGGGAACAGCTTCATGGTGACCGTCAGCGCGCCAAACGCCCCTTGGATGCACACCCACACCCAGGTGACCGTCGCCCACCAGGGGCTGATGGCCGCTCGCCCGTCGCCCGACTTGCGCCCCAGCCAGGCCGCCACGGCCAGCACGGTGATCAGCACGCCCACCCCCATGGCCAGGTAGCGGTGCACCATTTCCACCCAGGCTTTGCCCGGCGTCACCGGACCGGTGGGCATGGCCTGCTGCGCGGCATCAATATGCTCGCTGGCTCCCAACGGGCTGGCATTGCCATAGCAGCCTGGCCAGTCGGGGCAACCCAGGCCGGAGTCGGTCAGCCGGGTAAATGCGCCAAACAGCACCAGGTCAAAGGTCAGGAACAGGGTGACCAGGGTGAGCGCGTGCATGCGCCCCAGAGGTGATTGACGGCGGTTGCGCAGATACACCATCAGCAGCGGGCCGGATGCCAACAGCACACCCATCAGCAGCATGCGGACCACGGGAGAAAAGTCGTAGAGGGTGGCGTGCATGGTCAGTTCATTCCTGGCGCTGAACGGCCGGCCTTGTCCCAGGAAACGGATGCCCGCAGCAGGCGGTCCAGATCGCGGCGAACCTTGACCGCCCCTTGGGTGTCGATCTGGGGCGGAAAGCGCATCATCCAGTTGCCCAGCGGGTCAACCAGGTACAAATGGTCCTGCAACACATGACCCGGTTGGGGCTGCAACCAGTTCGCCAGATCGGCTTCGGCCAGGCGGATCACCGTAGCCTCCTTGAGAGCGGGCTGCAGGGAGTCGGCCACCGGCGCAGCATCGCTGACCAGCCAGACCCAGTCCAGGCGGTCCTTGTCTTTGCCCAGGCCTTCGCGCAATTGGCGTTGCAGGTAGAGGTGACTGGCGCATTGCGCATCGCAGGCACCACGCGCCACACTGACCAGCAACCACTGATCCTTGAGCGTGCGCAGATGCACAGGCTTGCCGTCCAGCGTGGTTCCCACCATATCCGGCAGGGCACGCTGAGGCTCCACCAGTTCCCCGAAATTGCGCCGCCCTTCTGGGCGCACCACGTAGTAGGTCAGATAGGACGCAATCACCGGCGCGGCACACACCAGCAACACCGTCAGCATTTTCCATCGGCCAGCGCGCGTGCGCTCGCCGGCCAGGCTGGCTACATCAGGCAGGTTGTGCACGGTCAGACCCAGGGGCTGTGCGTGAGGAATCGGGGCGCTAGACATCGGATGGTGTGCTCTTGGGGCGAATAAAAAAACGGCGGACAACTTGAAACCAGAGATACAGCACGACGAACAGTGTGGCCAGACCGAACCATTGAACGGCGTAGCCAAAGTTCTTTTCCACACCCAGGTTCACGACCGGCCAATCACGCACCAACCCCTCAGCGTTCGCGCCTGTTTGCTGCAGGGTGATGGGCATCAGCGGCAACCCGGTTTCAACTCTCCATTGTGGCAGGTCGAGATTTTGCCGGATTGCGCCACCCGTAGGGCCACCAAGGGCATACAGGTCGGAGGGTGGCAGGGCCATGCGGCCTTCAATCTCGACCACCCCAGCCGGAGTTTCGATGTGGGGTAGCAGGGTGCGGTCCTCAAAACCGCGCGGTACCCAGCCGCGCTGCACCACCAGGGCGCCTGCGCCCTCGCCCTCCAGCACCAAAGGCATCAGCACCAGAAAGCCCACGCGGCCATCCATGGGCCGATTTTCCAGAAATATCAGGGCATTGGCGGCCCAGGTGCCGCGCAGGCGCGCGCGCTGGTGCAGCAGAGCCATGGGGTCAGCCGCCGCGCGCACGGTAAAGGCCGTGAGCGGAGACTTGGCACTCTGGGCATCCATGGCAGCCTGGCGTGCCTGCTTCTCGGCGGCACGGGACAACTGCCACAGTCCCAGGCTGCCAGTAATGACCACGGCCACCAGGGTGGCCAACGTGATCAGGACAAACTTCAAACGGGCATTCACCGGATAATCTTGTGCATGACAAGCCTTGTAATCATTGCATTCGTTGCCATTCTCGCCAGCCTGGCCACCGCCCTGTTCTTCATGATGCGGGGTGGCCGCAGCGGCAGTGAAGGCTCACGCAAGATGGCTTGGGCGTTGGGCGCCCGGGTGGGATTGTCCATCCTGCTCTTCGCCTGTCTGCTGCTGGCATGGAAACTGGGCTATATCCAGCCCACCGGAATCCCACTGGGCAAATAGATTGATCGTACCCACCATCAAAAAGGCACCGCAAGCGGTGCCTTTTTGTGTGCACGGGATGTCAGAGCCAGTACACCAGAATGTACAGACCCAGCCAGACCACGTCCACAAAGTGCCAGTACCAGGCCGCACCCTCAAAGCCAAAATGGCGCTCGGCGGTGAAATGGCCTTTTTGCAGACGCAACGTGATAAAGAACAGCATCAGCATGCCGACAAACACGTGGAAGCCGTGAAAACCGGTCAACATGAAGAAGGTGGAACCGTAGATGCCGGATGTCAACTTGAGGTTGAGTTCGGCGTAGGCATGGTAGTACTCATAGCCCTGCACAAACAGGAAAGTCAGGCCCAACAGAACCGTGACCCACATGAAGCCCAGCGTCTTGGCGCGCTGACCCTGGATCAGTGCATGGTGGGCAACCGTCAGAGTGACACCCGAGGACAGCAGCAGGGCCGTGTTGATGGTGGGCAACCAGAACGGACCCATGGTGGTGAAGGGCTCGATGATGCCCGCCGGCGAAGCGGTTACACCCGCAGCAAGGCTGGGCCACACGGCCTTGAAACTGGGCCACAACAGAGCATTGTCCAGGCTGCCCAGTGCCGGCACGGAGTGCGCGCGCGCCCACCACAGTGCGGTGAAAAATGCGCCGAAGAACATGACCTCGGAGAAGATGAACCAGGTCATGCTCCAGCGGTAGGACAAGTCAATCTTGTGCCCGTATTGACCGCTCTGACTCTCGGCGATGGAATCGCTGAACCATTGGTACAAAACAAACAGCCACCAGACCATGCCCAGCGCCAGAGCGTACTTGCCCCACTCTGCACCATTGATCCATTGGCCTGCACCCAGGATGACAAAGAACAGGCCCAGGGCCGCCATGGCCGGATGGCGCGAGGGACCGGGGATAAAGTAGTACGGTGTTGCCCCGTGTGTTGTTGAACTCATACGTATCTCCTGTCTATCTAGTAAGTTGGGGTCAGAGCACATTTGCTTCGCAAAGTGGTCTGACCCACAAGTTTTTCCAATTATTTTGCAACGACCCAATTCACCAAGCTGATCAGCCCCACCACCAGCAACAGCACGCCCACCAGACCCACCGCCACCACGTGCATCGGGTTGACCTTGGTCAGGTCATCCTGGTAGGCCGCCTTGCTGCGAATACCCAAAAACGACCAGGCCACCAGCCGCACGCTGTGCCAGGCTGACTGCGCAGGTGCCGCTGTCTTCTCCACGGGGGCGGTCATGTCCGGCTCCCATTGGCCACAGGAACCTGCGCGTTCGCCACCGGCGCGGGCGGTGTCTTGCCGCCCACCTCGAAGAAGGTGTAGGACAACGTGATGGTCGTCACATCCCTGGACAGCTTGGGATCGATCACAAATGCGACCGGCCATGACTTTTTCTCACCCGGCTCCAGTGTGTACTGGTTGAAACAGAAGCACTCCAGTTTGTTGAAGTGCGCGGATGCCTGTTGCGGTGCATAGCTGGGAATCGCCTGCGCCGACATGCGCCGGTTCTGCGTGTTCTGGAATTCGTACATCACCGTGGTCAATTCACCCGGGTGCACCACCACCGAGCGCTGCGCCGGCTTGAATTCCCAGGGACCGCGGGCATTGGCGTCGAACTCCACCGTGATGCTACGGCTTGTATCAACCTGTGTGTTGGCCGCCATGGTCGGTGTGGCACCCGGTATGTTGCGGTCCCCCAGCGCCAATATGTTGATGCCCGTCATCTCGCAGATCGACTTGTAGATGGGCACCAGCGCGTAGCCGAAGGCGAACATGCCGACAGTAATCACCGCCAGCTTGCGCACCATACGGAAGTTTTCGCGCTGCAAACGCATGGTCTATTTCCCCAGCAGGACCATGCGGGCCATGAAACCGACAAAGAAGATCACCGCGATGGAGGCCAGGATCAGGCCGGTACGGGCGTTGGCTTTCTTTTGTTCAGGCGTCATCATGCTGATCACCCAATAACCTTGGTCGCGGTCGCGTCCAGCTTGGGTGGGGTCTCGAAGGTATGGAAGGGAGCCGGTGACGGCACTTCCCATTCCAGACCTTCGGCCGCTTCCCAGGGCTTTTGCACCGCCTTCTCGCCCTTACCCTGCATGGCGGGCAGCACGATAAAGAAGAAGAAATAGACCTGTGCAAAGCCGAAGAAGAAGCCACCCACCGAGGCGATGGCGTTGAAGTCGGCAAACTGCATGGGGTAGTCAGCATAGCGGCGCGGCATGCCAGCCAGACCCAGGAAGTGCATGGGGAAGAATGTCACGTTGAAGGCAATGATGGACCACCAGAAGTGAATGCGACCGCGTGTCTCGCTGTACATCACGCCAGTCCACTTGGGTGCCCAGTAGTAGAAGCCGGAAAACATGGCAAACAGGGAACCCGCCACCAGCACATAGTGGAAGTGGGCGACGATGTAATACGTGTCCTGAAGCTGGATGTCGATGGGCGCAACCGCCGGCATCAGGCCGGTGAAGCCGCCGATGGTGAAGACAAAGATGAAGCCCACGGCAAAGAGCATGGGGGTTTCAAACGTCATGGAGCCCTGCCACATGGTGGCGATCCAGTTGAAGATCTTCACGGCCGTGGGCACGGCGATCAGCATGGTGGCGTACATGAAGAACAACTGTCCCGTCACCGGCATGCCGGTGGTGAACATATGGTGCGCCCAGACGATGAAGGACAGGATGGCAATGCTCGATGTGGCATAAACCATGGAGGCGTAGCCGAACAGCTTCTTGCGGGCAAACGCGGGAACCACCTGGCTGATGATGCCGAAGGCCGGCAAGATCATGATGTAGACCTCGGGGTGACCGAAGAACCAGAAGATGTGCTGGTACATCACCGGGTCACCGCCACCGGCGGGGTTGAAGAAGCTGGTGCCAAAGTGGCGATCGGTCAGCGTCATGGTGATAGCGCCGGCCAGCACAGGCATCACGGCGATCAGCAGGTAGGCAGTGATCAGCCAGGTCCAGCAGAACATCGGCATCTTCATCAGCGTCATGCCGGGCGCGCGCATGTTCAGGATGGTGACGATGATGTTGATCGAGCCCATGATGGAGCTGGCGCCCAGGATGTGCATGGCAAAAATGCCGGCGTCCATGGAGGGTCCCATCTGCAGGGTCAGGGGCGCGTACAGTGTCCAGCCAGCAGCAGGTGCGCCACCGGGCATGAAGAAGGAGCCCACCAGCATCAGACCGGCCGGAATCATCAGCCAGAATGAAAAATTATTCATGCGGGCGAAAGCCATGTCACCGGCACCGATCTGCAGCGGAATCATCCAGTTCGCAAAACCCACAAAGGCCGGCATGATGGCGCCGAACACCATGATCAGGCCGTGCATCGTGGTGAGCTGGTTGAACAGTTCGGGGTTGACCAGTTGCAGACCCGGCTGGAACAGCTCGGCGCGGATGATCAGCGCCAGCACGCCACCCACCATCAGCATGGTGAAGGCGAACAGCAGGTACAGCGTGCCAATGTCCTTGTGGTTGGTGGCGTAGACCCAGCGCTGCCAGCCCGTGGGGGCGTGGTGGTCATGGTGGTCGTCATGGGCATGGTCGTGGTGGTCTAGAACGGCACTCATCCTGGTTTCCTTCTCAATTCACTCAATTCGTTCGGGTGCTACAGCCGCCGCGCTTACTTGCGCAGGGCCAGCACATCGGCGGGCTGCACGACCTGCCCGGTCTTGTTGGACCAGCTGTTCTTGGTGTAGCTGATCACGGCAGCGAGATCGGTATCACTGAGCTGCTTCCAGGGCGGCATCACATTGCTTTGCCCACCGGGCAGCGCAACGGTTCGGCCATTGAGAACCAGCGCGATTTGCTTGGTCTTGTCTGCATCCAGCACCACGGGCGATGCATCCAGCGCCTTGATCGGGCCGGCGCCCTTGCCGTTGGCCTGGTGGCAGGCAGCGCAATTGGCGGCATAGACCTTCTCACCGCGCTTGACGATATCTGCCAGCGCCCACACCTTGGCGGGGTCATCCGCCTTGGCTGCCAGCTTTTTCTGCTCACCGGCAACCCATGTCGAGTAGTCGGCGGCGGACACTACCTTCACGTGGATGGGCATGTAGGCGTGCTCTTTGCCGCACAGTTCCATGCACTGGCCGTGGAAATCGCCCACCGATTCGGCACGGAACCAGGTGTCGCGCACAAAGCCGGGAATGGCATCCTGCTTGATGCCAAAGGACGGCACCGCAAAGGCGTGAATCACGTCGGTGGCGGTGGTGATGATGCGGATCTTCTTGCCAACCGGCACCACCAGGGGGTTGTCCACCTTCAACAGGTAGTCATCCACGCTCTCACCCTTCTTGGGGCCGCCCGCATCCGACATGACGCGGTGCGCGTTATCCAGCGTGGAGACAAAGCCGATGCCTTCGCCTTCACCCTTGATGTAGTCATAGCCCCACTTCCACTGCATGCCGGTCACCTTGATGGTGAGGTCAGCGTTGGTGGTGTCCTTCATGGCCACCACCACCTTGGTGGCCGGCAACGCCATCAGGATCACGATGATGAAGGGGATGATGGTCCACACCACTTCCACCACCACGGATTCGTGGAAGGTGGCGGCCTTGTGGCCACGCGACTTGCGGTGCTTCCAGATGGAATAGAACATCACCGCGAACACGGCGACAAAGATGATGGAACACACGATCAGCATGAACCAGTGCAGCCAGTGCTGTTCTTCCGCAATCCGGGTTACCGGCGGATGCAGGTTCAACTGGTTCACCGCGGGACCACCGGGCAAATCGTTGACCGCATGCGCCAATGTGAATGCCGCCGTGCCTGCCCAGGTGCTGGCTGCAAGCAGCAGCGTGGCCAGGGTTTTGAAAATGCTCTTCATCTTGGTCATTTTTTCGTCGAATCAGATTAAACAGTGCCAAAACCATGCCCCGTTTGTGCCTGCGGCAGCAAACAGATAAGGGAAGGCCAGAACTCGGTGAGCGAGTTATTGTAGCCCAGCAAAGAAAATGAAAATCAGATTCTGACTTTGGTGTCAAGCCCCGAAATCAATCGGGTTTGACATTTTTTTTGACATAACGCAAATTCGTGCGCATTTCATCCAGAGAAACCCTAGTTTCCGCTGCAACCGTCATACGCGGAGGTGCCTTGAAGGCGTGGCCGTAGACCACCTCAAAGGTCAGTTGCAATTGGCCGTCACTGCCGGGTCGGGCCAGCTTTGCCAGGGCCTGCAGCAGTTGCCCATACCAGGCACGACCTCGCAGCCCGCCAAACCGCTGGGGGTGCAGGTTGCGCCCCAACTCCCGCAACTCCTGCAGCAGCCGCTGCGGCGTGGCAAACGTCAGCGTGATGCGCTCCTGGTCCATGACCGGCTCGGAAAAACCGGACTGCACCAGCATGTCGCCCCAGTCGTGCATGTCGGTAAAGGCATGCGAGGCCGGCGGCCAGCCTTGCGCGGCATACAGGGCGCGCAGTTCGCGCACCGTGTCCGGCCCCAGACAGGAAAACATCAAAAACCCCTTGGGCTCCAGCAAGCGGTGCCATTGGGCCAGCAGGGCCTGCGGATCGGCCGCCATGTGCAGGGCCATATTGGCCCACAGCATCTGGACCGGTTGTTCGGGTGCGCCCCATTGCACACGCGGCCCGGTCCAGCGCGCCAGACTCCACCTCGAAGGCGTCAGCGCCACAGCCGCGGCCTGCGCGTGGGCTGCATGGGCGTGCACCACATGGCACGCCGCCTGGGGGTATCGGGCGCTCAGCAATGCATGCGCCTGCAGGCCACCACGCAGGGGCTCCCAATGCAGCCAGCTCTGGGGCTGCATGGTCATCCACTCCAGGCGCTCCTCCATGCGCCGCGCCACCTCTTCATGCAGCCACGGTGAAGCAGCGGGCAGGAGGGAGTCCCAACGGGCGGCGGCGTTGGGGGCGATGGTGGGGGGCAACTCGGAGCGCATGCGTGGGGTGCTGCGGTGTCGGTTCCGCAGGGATAGAAGGTTGCAGACGAGTATATTGACTCGGTGTTTCGCCAATTACTACAAGGGATTTCCCGGCGCCTGCCCAGCCAGTGCGCGGTTTGCCATGCCTGGCCCGCACATCCGGTGTGCGAGGCCTGCGTGGGCGCATTTGCCCAACCCGTCAACCGTTGTGCCACCTGCGCCTGCACCATCCCCCATGGGGTGCGCCAGTGCGACGCCTGTGTCTTGCGCCCCCCGCTCCTGGATGGCTGCCTGGCTGCCGTGGCGTACGCCTACCCCTGGTCCAACCTGGTGGCCGACTTCAAGTTCCGCCAGCATCCCGCCTGGGCCGCCAGCTTCGCCCAGCTGATGCGCGCCACCCCGTGGGTGGAGCCGGCCATTGATGCTGCGGACGCGCTGATCCCCATGCCGCTGTCCCGCCAACGGCTGCAGGAGCGTGGCTACAACCAGGCCTTGCTGCTGGCCCGGGCGCTGGAGGCGTCCAAGGTGGCCAGCGACATACTGCTGCGTGTGGTGGACACGCCACCGCAACGCACCCTTCCCCGCAGTGAGCGGCTGCGCAGCGTCCAGCAGGCCTTTGCGGTAGAGCCCCTGCAGGCCCACCGTCTCAGGAACCAGCACGTCCTGCTGGTGGATGACGTGATGACCAGCGGAGCATCACTCCATGCCGCTGCACTGGCATTGCGGCAGGCAGGTGCCGCGCACATTACGGCGCTGGTGCTGGCCCGCACTGAGTGATGCCTGTCAAATCGCTATCAATTAAATAGCGGCTAGCGCAATATCCGCGAGGGCTAGCGACCGATTTGGCTTCAAGCGACAATAGCCGACATGTTTCATATTGTCCTGGTCGAACCCGAGATCCCGCCCAACACGGGCAACGTCATCCGCCTGGCCGCCAACACCGGCTGCACGCTACACCTGATCGAGCCCCTGGGTTTTTCCATGGACGACAAGCACATGCGCCGCGCCGGGCTGGACTACCACGAGTACGCAACCCTGCGCAAACACGCCGACTGGGATGCGTTTTTGGCAGCCGAGTGTCCCGCCGCAGACCGCCTATTTGCCTTGACCACCAAAGGCACGGGCCAGGTACATGGCACGGTGTTTCGGCCAGGCGACTGGCTGGTGTTCGGCTCCGAGACCAAGGGCTTGCCAGATGCGGTACGCGCCAGCTTCCCACCCGCACAGTGCCTCAAGCTGCCCATGCGGGCGGGGCAACGCAGCCTTAACCTGTCCAACGCCGTGGCGGTAACGGTGTTTGAAGCCTGGCGGCAAAACGGGTTCGCCGGCTAAATTGACCCTGCCAACTGCGCCACATGCACGCAAGCCAGCGCCTTTCGGGTGGTAGCGCGCCAAGGCCTGTCAATGCCGCGACCTTCCCCTTGCTGGGCCAAACCACATCACACTGCGGCCCAACTATGGCAAAAGTGCAACCTAACGCCTCTTTATTCCCGGCAATAGGCAGATAAGAATGCGCTGTACTTGCAGTCACCCATAAA
>JBBQLM010000003.1:0-205367 GCA_038327925.1 Burkholderiales bacterium
AAAAGGGCGTTGAAGTGTCTGCGCTGGGCGCAGCGCCCAATAACCGGATCCACCCCCACTACGGCGTTTTCTCACCAGTACGCGGAGAGTATGTCGACTTGGTCGCAACCGCGTTGAAGGCTGCCCCGAACACCAAGGGCACAGCCAAAAAAACTGCCGTTGACACCGCATTTGATGTCGGCACGGGTAGCGGAGTGCTAGCGGCAGTTTTGGCGCGCAGCGGCATCACAAAGGTAATAGCCACTGACCAAGACCCACGCGCACTGGCTTGCGCACAAGACAATCTCAACCGGCTGGGCGTTGCTGACCACGTTCAGGTTGTGCAGTGCAATTTGTTCCCCGAAGGGCATGCGCAACTGATTGTTTGCAACCCCCCCTGGCTGCCGGCGCGCCCCAGTTCTCCCATTGAATATGCTGTGTACGACGAAGGCAGCCATATGTTGCTGGGGTTTCTGAATGGCTTGGCGTCACACTTATCACCGGGCGGAGAAGGCTGGTTGATCATGTCGGATTTGGCCGAGCACTTGGGCCTGCGCTCGCGCGCTGAACTGCTTGCAGCAATTGGCAATGCTGGTTTGACGGTAGTCGCACGGCTGGATGCCAAACCTCTGCACCCCAAGGCCCGGGACGCAACAGACCCGTTGCACGCGGCGCGCGCAGCCGAAGTCACATCGCTGTGGCGTCTTGCTGCAACAGTGGGATGAAGCAAGAATAGAAAAAGCCACCGATCTTTCGACAGGTGGCTTTTCAATTTTGGCGGAGCGGACGGGACTCGAACCCGCGACCCCCTGCGTGACAGGCCGGTATTCTAACCATCTGAACTACCGCTCCCGGTAGCTGTAACCATTCGCTCTTTCGAGCCAAGTCGCTTTCTTGCGAAAGCTGTTACCAACTTGTGCCGTTTCAGCTTGCGCTAAAAACTTGGCGACCCCCCGGGGATTCGAACCCCGGTACCTACCGTGAAAGGGTAGTGTCCTAGGCCTCTAGACGATGGGGTCAAAACCTTGGACGTATCCGTTCTCGAAAACTTTGGTGGAGGTAAGCGGGATCGAACCGCTGACCTCTTGCATGCCATGCAAGCGCTCTCCCAGCTGAGCTATACCCCCTACTACTGCGATATTTCTTCACAGTATCCTGAGACGATTAACTTAACAATCATTCTCAATTTCCGAGCCTCAAATTATAGCGCTATTTTTTATGCTTTGCCAAGTCTTGCAAATACTTTTTCTCTTCCGCAGATTTCCAGCACCGAATCCAGCGAGGGCGTCTGCGCCGTACCCATCACCAGCACGCGCACCGGCATGGCCAGTTGCGGCATCTTCAGGCCGTGCGCGGTCAATACTTCCTTGATGGCAGCGGCGATGGAAGCCTTGTCCCAATTGCACGCCGACAACTTCTCGGCCAGCATTGCGACAGCAGGACGCACCGCATCGGTCACATGCTGTGCCAACTCTGCGGCATCGGGCGTCACATCACCATAGAACTTGGTGGCCCACTGTGCCAGCGCGATGGTGGTGTCGCAGCGGTCCTTGAACAGGGCGCACACCTGCGGCAGGTGGCTCTCCACCACAGCGTGCTCCAGGATAACGCCCTGCTTCGTCAATTGCTGCGCCACCAGAGCAGCCAGCCGGCTGTTGTCCGCCTGTTTGATGTACTGCGCATTGACCCACAGCAGCTTGACCGGGTCCCACTGCGCGGGGCTCTTGTTCAGGTGCGTGCCGTCGAACCAACTCACCAGCTGTTCGCGACTGAAAAGTTCTTCGTCGCCATGGCTCCAGCCCAGACGGGCTAGGTAGTTGAGCATGGCCTCGGGCAGATAGCCGCCTTCCTCGTACGCCGTCACGCTGACGGCACCGCGGCGCTTGGAGAGTTTTTGCCCATCGTCACCCAGGATCACCGGGCAGTGGCCGAACTGGGGCAGTGGCGCACCCAGCGCGTTGAAGATGTTGATCTGCCACGGCGTGTTGTTGATGTGCTCGTCACCACGAAACACATGACTGATCTGCATGTCCCAATCGTCGACCACCACGGCAAAGTTGTAGGTGGGAATGCCATCGGTGCGGGCGATGATCAGGTCGTCGATCTCGCGGTTGCTGATGGTGATGGGGCCCTTCACCAGATCGTCCCAGGTCACGTCACCATCGGGCGGATTGCAGAAGCGGATCACCGGCTTCACGCCCTCGGGAATGGGTGGCAGGGTCTTGCCAGGGGCTGGGCGCCAGCGGCCGTCGTACAAGGCCTTCTCGCCGCGTGCCTTCTTGGCCTCGCGTACGGCGTCGAGTTCCTCGGGCGTGCTGTAGCAGTAGTAGGCCTTGCCCTGGGCGATCAATTGGTCCAGCACTTCCTTGTAGCGATCCAGGCGCTGCATCTGGTAGATCGGGCCTTCGTCATATTCCAGACCCAGCCAGCGCATGGACTCCAGAATCTGGTCCACCGAATCCTGCGTGGAGCGGGCCACGTCGGTATCTTCAATGCGCAGCACAAACTTGCCACCAAAGTGGCGGGCATAGGCCCAGGAATACAGGGCGGTGCGGGCGGTGCCCAGGTGCAGAAAGCCGGTGGGTGATGGAGCGATGCGGGTACGAATGGTGGCGGTCATGTCAGGGTATCCAGACCGAGCGCAATGTCGGTCTTCAAGTCTTCAATATGTTCCAGGCCGACCGCGACGCGGATCAGGCCCTGGCCAATGCCGGCGGCTTGGCGCTGGTCTTCGGTCAAACGCCCGTGCGAGGTGCTGGCGGGATGGCTGATGGTGGTCTTCACATCGCCCAGGTTGGTGGTGATGGAACACACCCGCACCGCGTCGATAGCGGCAAAGGCATTGCGGCGCATCTCTTGCGGTGTGGCGCCATGCACGTCAAATGACAGCACGGCCGCACCCACGCCCCTGCCGCTGGCCGACTGCTGGCGCATGGCCAGTGCGTGTTGCGGATGACTGGCCAGACCGGGGTAATACACCCGCTTGACGGCGGGATGCGATTCCAGCCAGGTGGCCAGCGCCAGCGCGCGTTCGCTTTGCGCCTGCATGCGGATGCCCAGCGTCTCCATGCCCTTGAGCACGACCCAGGCATTGAAGGGCGACAGCACCATGCCGGCCGTGCGGGTGATGGGCAAAAACACGTCGTCCACGTACTTGCGGTCGCAGCAGATGGCGCCGGCCATGACACGGCCCTGGCCATCCAGGTACTTGGTGCCGGAATGGATGATGAAGTCTGCACCAAAGCGCTTGGGCTGTTGCAGCGCGGGGCTGCAAAAGCAGTTGTCCACGGCCAGCAAAGCGCCGGCATTGTGGGCCACGTCGGCCAGCGCCTGGATGTCGCAAATATCGGTCAGCGGATTGGTCGGCGTTTCGGCAAACAGCAACTTTGTGTTAGGGCGGATGGCGGCCTTCCACTCATCCACGTTGGTCTGCGAGACAAAGCTGGTGCTGATGCCAAACTTGGAAAACTCACCGGCGAACAAACGGATCGTGGAGCCAAACACCGACTGCGAGCACACCACATGGTCACCCGTCTTGAGCAGGCCCATGCCCAGCAGCAGGATTGCGGCCATTCCGGTGGATGTGGCAATGGCCGCCTCGGTGCCTTCCATCGCGGCCAGGCGCATTTCCATGCTGCTGACCGTGGGGTTGCCGACGCGGGTGTAGGTGTAGCCGTCTTCCTCCATCGCAAAGCGGCGCGCGGCCGTCTCGGCATTGGGTTGGACAAAGCTGCTGGTCAGGAACAGCGCCTCGGAGTTTTCGCCGTACTGGCTCTTCTCCAGGGCGGCGCGCACGGCCAGCGTGTCGGGGTGCAGGCCCTCGGGTAAGGTCTTGGGTGTCGTCATCGCTATGTCCAACAATCAATCGGCGGCAGGGTTGGGCAGAGCCAGCCGGGAGGTGTCCTCCTGGTTTTCTTCGCCACCCACGCGGCTTGCATTCAAGCGGCTGATGTCGTCGGAGGTGATGTCACCGGTGACATACACACCGTCAAAGCACGACGCATCAAAGCCGGAGATCTTGACGTTCAGCGAACCGATGGCCTTCTTCATGCCGTCCACGTCCTGGTAAATCAGCGCGTCGCAACCAATGATCTGGCGAATCTCTTCCACCGTGCGGTTGTGCGCCACCAGTTCGCTGCTGGTGGGCATATCGATGCCGTAGACATTGGGGTAGCGCACGGGTGGTGCCGCGCTGGCCAGGTAGACCTTGCGGGCGCCGGCGTCGCGTGCCATCTGCACAATCTCTTTGGAGGTGGTGCCGCGCACAATGGAGTCATCCACCAGCAGCACATTGCGGCCCTTGAATTCGCTGGCGATCACATTGAGCTTCTGGCGCACGGATTTCTTGCGTACCGACTGGCCCGGCATGATGAAGGTGCGGCCGACATAACGGTTCTTCACAAAACCTTCGCGGTAGGGCAGGCCCAGCAGTTGCGCCAGTTGCGCGGCACTTGGGCGGCTGGATTCGGGGATGGGAATGACCACATCGATCTCGTTGGGCGGCACGGTGGAGATCACGCGCTTGGCCAGGGATTCACCCAGATTCAAGCGTGCCTGGTAGACCGAGATGTTGTCCATGACGGAATCGGGGCGCGCAAGGTACACGAACTCAAAAATGCAGGGGTGCAGTTGCGGCGCGTCGGCGCACTGCTGCGCATAGACCTTGCCTTGCAAGTCAATGAAGACCGCTTCGCCCGGATCGATATTGCGCTCAAGCTGGTGGCTGGTGCCTTCCAGCGCCACCGATTCACTGGCCAGCATGCGCGTGCCATCCGCGCCAACTCCCATGCACAGGGGGCGGATGCCAAAGGGATCACGAAAGGCCAGCAGACCATGGCCGGCGATGTGGCAAATCACCGCGTAGGAACCCTTGATGCGACGGTGCACGCGTGCCACCGCAGCAAACAGATCCTGCGCCTGCAAGGGCAGGCCACGGGTGGCCACTTCGATTTCATGGGCCAGCACATTGAGCAGCACCTCGGAGTCGCTCTCGGTATTGATATGGCGGTGGTCGGTGTTGAACAGCTCGGCCTTCAGCGCGTGCGCATTGGTCAGGTTGCCGTTGTGCACCAGCACGATGCCGAACGGTGCGTTGACGTAGAAGGGCTGCGCCTCTTCCTCGCTGAACGCGTTGCCCGCTGTTGGGTAGCGCACCTGGCCCAGGCCGCAGTTGCCCGGCAGCGATCGCATGTTGCGGGTGCGAAACACGTCGCGCACCATGCCCTTGGCCTTGTGCATAAAGAACTTGCGTTCCTGCTGCGTGACGATGCCGGCCGCATCCTGGCCGCGGTGCTGCAAGAGCAGCAGGGCGTCATAGATCAGTTGATTGACGGGTGCGTTACTGACAACACCAACGATTCCGCACATAGATTGTTCTCACTTCATCAAGGTAGGTATTTTCCAAATTCTTCCGGCAGCACGGGCTTCAGGCCCTGCAACACCACGGTGCTCACCTGGGCGCCGGTGGACTCCTGCCACCACGCGGCCTTGACCAGCGGCGTCATGCCGACGACAACCGTCAGCACCAGCAGGATGACCACACCACGCACCAGGCCAAACGCGGCCCCCATCACCCGGTCCACCGGGCGCAGGCCCACGGCGGCCACCAGCTTGCGGATCAGAAAGGCCAACAGGCCGCCTGCAAAAAAACTCAATACAAACACCAGCACGAACCCGGCGGCATAGCGTACGACCTCCGTTGCGCCCGTCAACGGCAGCCACTGCGCGGCGGTGGGCGCAAACCACTGGGCCAGCACAAAGGCCGCAATCCAGTTCAGCACCGACAAGATTTCGTACACCAGACCGCGCCACACGCCAACCACCAGCGAAATGCACAGCACGGCCACAAATATCCAGTCCAGCGTGGGCATGTCGGCGCCGGACTCCTAGAGCTCCAGAATGGCAGCGGGCAGGTCCAGCTTACGGATTTTTTCGGCCACCTTGTCGGCCTCAGCCTTGGATTCAAACGGCCCCACCCGCACCCGGATGCGCTTGCCTTCCTTGGGCTGCACCACCTGGGTATAGGTCTTCAGGCCGGCCTTTTCCAGCTTAACGCGGGCCTCATGCGCCTTGGCCCCATCCGAATAGGCACCTATCTGCACCACAAAGCGGCTGCTGGCCGCTGCAGCGGTAGCCGGCTTCTCTTCCGTCTTGCCGTCCAGCAGGGCGCGGGCCTTGGCACCGTCATCAGCTCGCGGGGCCGGCTTTTCGGCCGGCTTGTCGGCAGGCTTTTCAACCGGCTTGGTTTCGGGTTTGGCTTCCACCTTCGCCGCCGGTTTGGGCGCAGCCACCGGCGCAGGGCTCGCAACGGAACCGGTGGAAGCACGCGATGGCGCAACGGCGGGTGCTGCGGCCGGTTTGGGTGCAGGTGCAGCCACGGGCGCGGGTGCCACCGGCTTGCCAGCGTCGGACTCGACCACGATATCGGGAGCGGGCTTGCCAGTTGGTGGCACGGCCAGCGGTTTGACGGTGTTTTTGTCAGGGATTTCGATCGGAATGTCCACCGAAATGGGCCGCGGCTGGCTGTCAAACAGCAAGGGGAAGCCAATCACCCCCAGCAGCACCAGCACCGAGGCACCAATCAGGCGGTGCCGGGCGCGGGTGCGCATGGCCTCTACGCTCTCAACTGCCGGAGCCGGGGCGGGAGTTTCATCGCCGCCTTTGCGAAATTTGAAAAAGGCCATGGATTTGGTGATTCAGGAGTTCAGGTGTTTGGCATGCAAGCGGGGCACGCCCTGTGCGAGTACACCACCCACGGTGTAGAACGATCCAAAGACGACGATTCTATCAGCGGGGTCGGCTGCGGCCACGGCGGCCTGCAGCGCCTGCATGGGGTCGGCATGGGTGCTGGCCGAGGTGTCCTTGCGGGTGTTCTGGGCCTGCCACTGCGCCAGCAGCGCGTCGGCCTTGGCCGCCCGCGCGGTGGGCAAATCGGTGAAGTACCAGCGGTCCAGCATCGGGCTGACCTTGGCCAGCATCGGCCCCAGATCCTTGTCGGCCATGGCGCCAAACACGGCGTGCGTGGTCGGAAAGAAGCCCATGGCATCCAGATTGGCCGCCAGCGCAGCCACCGAATGCGGGTTGTGCGCCACATCCAGCACCAGCGTGGGCTGGCCCGGAATGATCTGGAACCGCCCCGGCAGCTCGACAAACGCCAGGCCATTGCGCACCGCCTGCGCAGTAACCGGCAGGCGCTCGCGCAGAGCGGTCAGCGCCGCCAGCACGCCGGCCGCGTTGACCAACTGGTTGGCACCGCGCAGCGCCGGATACGCCAGGCCACTGTAGCGCCGCCCGCGCCCGGCCCAACCCCATTGCTGCGGGTCGCCGGCCACGTTGAAATCCGCACCCACGCGCCACAGGTCGGCACCGACCTCCAGCGCATGGTCCAGCACGCTTTGTGGTGGCACGGGGTCACTGACGATGACCGGGCGGCCGGTGCGCATGATGCCGGCCTTCTCCCGGCCAATGCTTTCGCGGTCCGGGCCCAGGATTTCCATGTGGTCCAGGTCAATGCTGGTGATGATGGCGCAATCGGCGTCGATGATGTTGGTGGAATCCAGCCGGCCACCCAGCCCCACTTCCAAAATCACCACATCCAGACCGCTGCGCATCATCACGTCGAAGATGGCCAGCATGGAGAACTCGAAGTAGCTCAGCGAGATCACTTCGCCATTCTGGGCTCTGGCCCTCTCCACGGCTGCGAAGCCTGCTACCAAATCCGTAGCATTCACGGACTGACCCAGGAGGCGTAGGCGTTCCTCGAAGTGCACCAGGTGCGGCGAGGTGAACAGGCCAGTACGGTAGCCCGCCTGCCCCAGGATGGACTCCAGCATGGCGCAGGTGGAGCCCTTGCCGTTGGTGCCGGCCACGGTGATCACCGGGCAGTCAAAGCGGATGGCCATGCGCTGGGCCACGGTGCGCACGCGCTCCAGGCCCATGTCAATGGTGGTGTGGTGCAGGCGCTCGCAATACGCCAGCCAGTCGTCGAGGGTGTTCAGGGTATCCATACTGCTGGGGATTGTCGCCGACCCGTTTGGTCCCGACATTTTCAGGGCCAACGCAGGATCAGGTGGGTCGGGCGTTTTGCTCCGTGTCCCCCGCCCTTCGGGCTCCTCCTTTACCTGCGCAAAACGCCCGACCCAACTGATCCGCCACCGCTTCAGTGCGCCTGCCAACAGCCACCAGCGTCTAGCAGCGGGGATGGGGTGGGCACCAAAGTGAGGTCAAGGAGGAGGCCGAAGGCCGGGGGACACGAACGGCGGTGCCCACCCCATCCCCGCTGCGGGTTCAATAAAGAGGCTCACCCGGCGAACCGGTCCGTCGCCGCCAGCAGCTCCGCCAGAATCCCCGGCTCATTGAACGCATGCCCCGCGTCATCCACCAGCCGGAAATCCGCCTGCGGCCAGGCCCGGTGCAGATCCCAGGCCGTTTTGGCAGGGGTAGCCACGTCGTAGCGGCCCTGCACGATGACACCGGGAATACCGGCCAGCTTGTGGGCGTCGCGGATCAACTGCCCCTCTTCCAACCAGCCGGCGTGGACGAAATAGTGGTTTTCGATGCGGGCAAAGGCCAGGGCGTAGTCGTCAGCCTCGTGCTTGGCCTTGTTGGCGGCATCGGGCAGCAGGCGGATGGTCTGGCCTTCCCATACGCTCCAGGCCTTGGCCGCCGCCAGCTGCGCAGAGCGGTCCGCACCCACCAGGCGCTTGCGATACGCGGCCATCAGGTCGCCGCGCTCCTCCAGTGGAATCGGCGCCAGGTAGTTCTCCCATAGGTCAGGGAACAGCCAGGAGGCGCCCTCCTGGTAGTACCAGAGCAACTCTGCGCGGCGCAGCGTGAAGATGCCACGCACCACCAGTGCGGACACCGCCTGCGGATGCGTCTCGGCGTAGGCCAGCGCCAGTGCGCTGCCCCAAGAGCCGCCAAACACCAGCCAGCGGTCCACATTCAACAGCTTGCGCAGGCGCTCGATGTCGGCCACCAAATGCCAGGTGGTGTTGGCCTCCAGGCTCGCGTGCGGCTTGGAGCAGCCACAGCCGCGCTGGTCGAACAGCAGCACGCAGTACTTTTCTGGATCAAACAGGCGGCGGTGGTCGGCCGTGCAGCCGGAGCCAGGCCCGCCATGCAGGAACACGGCCGGCTGGCCCTGCGGGTTGCCGCACAGCTCCCAGTACAGCGTGTGGCCCTCGCCGGTGTCCAGCTGTCCGGTCTGGAAAGGCTCAATGGGCGGATACAGGCTACGGGCAACAGGGCTCACCGGAAACTCCTTCACTATGAATTTGATAGCGGTCTGCGCACTATTGACGAGGGCTGACTGCCAATTTGAATCAAAGTTATTATGACAAAATGGCCACCATGATCACCCTTTATGGCATCCCCAACTGCGACACCGTCAAGAAGGCCCGCACCTGGCTGACGGACCACGGCGTGGACTACACGTTCCACGATTTCAAGAAACAGGGCGTACCCACCGACCTGCTGCCCGGCTGGATAGCCGCGGTGGGCCTGGACACGCTGATCAACCGCAAGGGCCCGACCTGGCGCAAGCTCGACCCCGCCACCCAGGCCAGCGTGGTGGACGCCGCGTCCGCCACGGCGGTGATCGTGGCGAATTCCAGCGTCATCAAGCGCCCGCTGGTAGCGTGGGCGGATGGCAGCGTCACGGTTGGCTTCAACGACGAATTGTTCGCGCAGCGCGTCAAGCAATCACATCCGGGCTGACCGTGGCCGTGCGGTCCGCCACGTGGGTGCGCGCGTTCTCCACGTGAATCCACTGGTCGCACAGGGCCAGTGAACTGGGGCGGTGCGCAATCAGCACAATGGTGGTGTTGCGCAGGTGCTTCTGGATGGCCGCGCGGATCAGCGCATCGGTTTCCACATCCACACTGGCGGTGGCCTCGTCCATCAGGATGATCCTGGCCTTGGATAGCAGCGCACGCGCCAGACAGATCAGCTGGCGCTGACCGGCACTGATGTTGCGGCCACCCTCCTCCAGCGGCGTGGCCAGCCCCAGGGGCAGGCTGTCCAGAAAGCCCGCCAGTCCAATCTGCGCCAATGCCGCTGCAATGTCGGCGTCGCTGTAGACCCCTTCCACATCAATCGACTCCCGCAACGGCCCGAGAAACAGCACCGGGTCCTGCGGCACATAGGCCATGGCGCGGCGCAGCCGCGATGGCGGCACCCGGGCAATGTCCACCCCATCAATCAGTATCTGGCCACCGCCGACATGCAGCGTGCGCAACAAGGCGAGCAGGATCGTGGACTTGCCGGCACCGGTGCGCCCCAGCAGGGCCACGTGGCTGCGCGGCGCGACGTCAAAGGTGGCGTCCTGCACGATGACCGGCAGCTCCGGCGCATAGCGCAGGCTGGCACCGCGAAACGCGATGGCACCTTGTTGCGGCCAGTCCGCGGGAATGTCGTCCACTTCTGAAACGTCTTCTTCGGGCCCCAGTTCGGCCCATTGCTGGCAGCGCTCCCAGGGCACCAGCACGGTGGCCAGCGCAAAAAAGTCGCGGCACAGCCGCTCGATGCGGGTGAGCAGGCCGAAGGTGAGCGCCAGCAGCAAGCCGGCCGCGCCCATGCCCAACTCCGGCAGCAGCGCGTGCCCGCCGCCCAGCACCAGCGGAACCAGCAGACACACCATGACCGCGCAGGAAACGACGGTCAGCCGCATCGACAGCCAGAACACCAGATCCCAGCGCCGCAACTCGGTATTCAGGCTCAGCAGCGTGGCGGTTTCAAACTGGGCCAGCAGATACGGCTCGCGCCCAAAGGAGCGCAGCGTGGAGTGGCCGCGCAAGGCGTCGTTGAACAGCGAAAACACCGGCGAGCGGGTGATCGACCCCAGGCGCGCAGTCTCCCGCACCGCCGCGCCATACAGGCGGGACACGCGGATCGACACGAAGGTGGCAATCGAAAATGGCACGATGGCCGCAGCGGCCACGCCAACAATGCCAACCGCCGCCGCCACCGCCGCGCTGACGCCCTGCGTGAAGCGAAAGCCGCGGCCCGCCAGTTCCACATCGAGCTGCTGGATGTCCGCCGAGAAGCGGTTCAGGATGCGCCCCGAGGGCGTGGTCTCAAAGAAGCGCAGCGGCGACTGCATGACGCCACCCAGCATGCGGTCGTGCGCCTTCTGTGCCGTGTGGGCACACGCCTTGCGAAACCGGGCCTGCGCAACGTAGCTCACCACCACGGTCAGCAGCGTGAGCATGGAGAA
Organism: Burkholderiales bacterium; assembly: GCA_038327925.1. GTDB lineage: Bacteria > Pseudomonadota > Gammaproteobacteria > Burkholderiales > Burkholderiaceae_C > Allorhodoferax. The sequence continues at coordinate 11,195 of JBBQLM010000003.1, forward strand.
AGCCAGGAAGAAGACTGTGGGCCGCATCGCATCGGCCCCGTCCATGCGCGACATCAGCACCTGCTGCGACATCGGCAACACACTGGCGGCCAGCATCAGCGCCAGCATCGCCACGGCCCCAGCAGCAGCCCGCCCTGCCCAGTTGCTGTCACCCAGCGTCAGCAGCAGGTTCTTCCACAGCGAGCCGCGCACCCGGCCCACGGCCTGCGTCTCGGTCGTGGTGAGGACCTCCTCCTTGCCCGCGCCATCTCGGGCGTTGGCGCCAAGCTGGTGGGCCACCTGGTGCTGGTCGGAGTGGCCTTCTCGTTCAATGCGCAGAAATTTGGCAAAACGCGGGCTACCCGCCAGCAGCTCGGCCAGCGTGCCGAACTGCGATGCGCCATCGGCATCCAGAAACAGGATGCGATCGAACCGCTCCAGCTGGGCCAGCCGGTGCGTGACGCAGATGCGCAGGCTGCCCCGCCACTGGCCAAAGACCAACTCGTCGGCCACGCGTGCCTCGGTGCCGACATCGAGCGCCGAAAACGGATCGTCCAGGAGGATGACGTCGGCCGGATGCAAGGCGGCCCGCGCCAGCGAGAGGCGCTGCCGTTGCCCGCCGGAGAGGTTGAGCCCGCGCTCCCCGATTTCGGTATCCAGACCGCCGGGCCACTGCGCCACGTCCTGCGACAGGTTGGCCAGCTCCAGGGCGCGGTGCAGTGCGACGTCCGGCCATTCATCCCGCTTGCCAAACAGCGTGAGGTTGTCGCGCAGCGTGCCGCTGGCAACAAACGTCTCCTGTGGGCAGTAGGCAAAACGCGGCGCGTTGCCCCAGGTGATGCCACCCGCGGTGGGTGAATACTCGCCCAGCAGCATGCGCAGCAGCACGGTCTTGCCGGAGCCAATCGGCCCCACAATGGCCAGGCTCTGGCCCGCATCCAGCGCAAAGGAAATGTCGCGCAGGATGTCCGCACCGGGCTGGACCTCAAACGCAAGCTGGCTGACGGTGAGTGCCTTGGCGCCAGCAGGTGCACGCTCTGCGGCTGCGCCTGGGACCGCTGGCTCGTCCGGCAACTTGAAGTACTCCAGCAAGCGCCGCGCCGAGACCTCGGTCTGTGCCAGCGTGCTGGCCACATCGCTGACCACCATGAACGGGAATTCCAGCCCCTGGAAGATCAGCAGCGTGGGCAGCAGCATGGCCGCGTGCAACTCCCCGCCGCGCAAAATATGGATGCCATAGGTAAAGGTGGCCACGACCAGACCGGCGCATGAAAACAACAGCGAGGCCCGGGTTTGCAGCAGCATCACGTCGATCAGGCGATCCACCTCCGCACTGCGCGTGCGCCGCGCCTTGGCCAGGAACAGCGAGGACCAGCCGGAGAGCTTGATCACCTTGATGGCCGAGAGGATTTGCGACAGCAGGTCCAGCCGCTGGTCGCGCGTGCGCAGCAACTCGCCCTGGCGCTTGGAGGTCTCGCGCACGATGATCTTGAGCAGCGGCACACTCAGCGCCATGAACGCCAGGCCCGCAATGGCCGTGGAGCCCAGATAGCGCCACAGCAGAATGGCGGCGATGCCGATGTGCACCACCACCATCAGGCCATCGACCATGCGTTCCACGCAGTGGCTCACGGCCGGCACATCGACCTGCATCAGGTTCTGCATGCTGCCCTGCGGCAGGCCGTGGCGAACATTGGGGGAGAGCCGGAACCACTTGGCTGCAAAGGCCTGCATCAGCGCGCTCCTCTGCAACAGGTGCGCGTGGGCAAAGGCCTGCAAGTAGCGCTGGAAACTGACGTTGGTCAGGTAGATGACCAGCGGAAAACACAACAGGAAGGCCAGGTGGGCCAACTCCAGGGGTGCTGCCTTGATGGCGTCGAACCGGGTCATGAACTGCTCGATCAGCAGCGCCGGTGCGGCCGTGGCCACCGTGGCAATGGTCATGTAGATGAGCGTGCGCCAGAACTGGGGCCGGGTTGCGCGCATGACGCTGGCCACCAGCGTCCACGGCCCACCGCCCACGTCGAGCTTGAGCTGCGCCTTGCCATGGGTCTTTTCCATCGCTTCCAGGCGGGGCGTGATGTCCTCCACGCCCATGGAGACGTTGTCCTGCGCCAGGCGCTTGAGCTCGGGCGTCAGGTGCCGGAAGTAGTCATCGGAGAGGGATCTCAGTGCCGCAATCGGGGTGTGGAGAAGCATCGAAACGAGTATCGCATTCCCGGTGAAAAGGCGCAGGAGCGGCGCTGGGAAGGCTCTGCCTTGGCAGTGCCCTAAAATTGGCGCCACTGCAACCGAGCAAACCCCATGAGCACCATCACTACCCAAATCGACAGCGTTTCCGTCACCACCAAAGCCAATGTGTACTTCGACGGCAAGTGCGTGAGCCACGGCTTCACCCAGGCCGACGGCACCAAAAAATCCGTAGGCGTGATCCTGCCCGCCACGCTGACCTTCAACACCGGCGCGCCCGAGATCATGGAATGCGTGGGCGGTAGCTGCGAATACAAGCTCGACGGCAGCGACACTTGGGTGCGCTCCAATGAAGGCGAGCGATTCAGCGTGCCCGGCAACGCCAAGTTCCAGATCCGCGTGACCGATGGCTTTGACGCCTACCACTACATCTGCCACTTCGGTTGATCCCGAGCGCAGTTCACTCCTAATTCAATAGCAGCCCACGTAGATTCCACGAGGGCTAGAGGCCAAAAATGTCAAATACCATCCTGCAAAACATCCCCGTCGGCCAAAAGGTCGGCATCGCCTTCTCCGGCGGCCTGGACACCAGCGCCGCGCTGCACTGGATGAAGAAAAAGGGCGCCCTGCCCTACGCCTACACCGCCAACCTGGGCCAGCCCGACGAGGCCGACTACGACGAAATCCCACGTAAGGCCATGGAATACGGCGCCGAGAAGGCTAGGTTGGTGGATTGCCGCCCGCAGTTGGCTGCCGAAGGCATTGCCGCGTTGCAGGCTGGTGCCTTCCACATCACCACCGCCGGCCAGACTTACTTCAACACCACACCACTGGGCCGCGCCGTGACCGGCACCATGCTGGTGAGCGCGATGAAGGAAGACGACGTCAACATCTGGGGCGACGGCTCCACCTTCAAGGGCAATGACATCGAGCGCTTCTACCGCTACGGCCTGTTGACCAACCCCGCACTCAAGATCTACAAGCCCTGGCTGGACCAGCAGTTCATCGACGAACTGGGTGGCCGCGCCGAGATGAGCGCCTTCATGACCGCCAACGGCTTTGGCTACAAGATGAGCGCCGAGAAGGCCTACAGCACCGACAGCAACATGCTGGGCGCCACGCACGAGGCGAAAGACCTGGAGTTCTTGAACAGCGGCATGAAGATCGTGAACCCCATCATGGGCGTACCGTTCTGGAAGGAAGACTGCGTCGTGAAGGCCGAAGAGGTGTCGGTGCGCTTTGAAGAAGGCCGCCCCGTCGCGCTGAACGGTGTCGAATACCCCGACCTGGTCAGCCTGATTCTGGAAGCCAACCGCATCGGTGGCCGCCACGGCCTGGGCATGAGCGACCAGATCGAGAACCGCATCATCGAAGCCAAGAGCCGCGGCATCTACGAAGCCCCCGGCCTGGCACTGCTGTTCATCGCCTACGAGCGCCTGGTGACCGGCATCCACAACGAAGACACCATCGAGCAGTATCGCGACAACGGCCGCAAACTGGGCCGCCTGCTGTACCAGGGCCGCTGGTTCGACAGCCAGGCCATCATGCTGCGCGAGACCGCCCAGCGCTGGGTGGCCAGCGCCATCACCGGCACCGTGACTATCGAGCTGCGCCGTGGCAACGACTACAGCCTGCTGAACACCGAGTCCCCCAACCTGACCTACGCGCCCGAGCGCCTCTCCATGGAGAAGGTGGAAGACGCGCCGTTCTCGCCGCTGGACCGCATCGGTCAGCTGACCATGCGCAACCTGGACATCACCGACACGCGCGCCAAGCTGGGGATCTATTCCAATGCCGGAATGCTGGAGCTTGGCAAGGGGGCTGACTTCTTGAAGTTGGGGAAGTAGTCGGTTCAAGCACCAAAGACAAAGCCCGCAAGGTGGGAGCCTGGCGGGCTTTGTCCTTTTCAGGAATACACGCCACTGCGCTGCTACTGCAAATAGACAAACTATCCGCAGCTAGGCGCCATCGCGCGTTAAGCCATCAGCGCTTTTGATGTATTCACGAGCGCGCTCAAGATATCGCTCATGATTTAGTCCATCCAGATATTCAGGTGGATTTTTGTCAGGGTAGCAAGCACTCCAGAAAACTCCAGCAACTCTCGTTGCATATTCCGTTGATTTTTGAGCCGAGGCGATCCATGTTTGAGGCGGATGCCAAATCATTGCTTTCCCTGGCGCATAGTGCATGCTCGCATCCCGGAGTTCTCTTGTTTCGGCGAAGAAACTTACAAAAGGCTCCTTTGCCTGCCGCTCGTCCGAGAGGATGATTGGCGTCAATCCATCCGCGCGAATAAGCTTGGGAAGTTTCTCCAATTTCGCTTCGAGCGACAAATAACGCCCTTTGACCTTACCTTTCAGTTGGTCCCGGGTTTCATCGCTAATGTCACTTCTTCGAGCCGATTCAGCCCATCCGATGCTGTTAACAAATGCTTCGACAAAAGCGGCAGCACTCACCACACATAGACGAGAAAGAGTTGCAACTTCCCTGTTGAGAAAAGTCAGTGCTCTGTAGTCACTATCTTCAAATTTTTTTGACCGCAGCCCACGCAACGAATCTGCTGCTGCATTCATGCGAGAGAAAGCGGCTTCGGCTCGAGCAACTAGTAAATAAGTATCTTCAAGAAGAAACTCTTCTTCGACACTCGCTCGTCCAGCATGAATGCCGATACCGACCCTTGCATGTGGGGGCAAGTCTGGTGCGATTTTTAACTTTTGAGCATCAAAGCGCTCTTGTAACCAGCCTAAAGGTATGCCAAATCGCGGTAAGTCGCTTTCGCTTCCTAGTGTGTGGAAGTCTCTCCCAATCGTACGAGCGGTTTGTTTCCGGGGTAGGACTTTTCCATGAGCATCAACAGTGACTTTTAGCACTTGCAGCAAGTCTTTTCCGCGATTCTTGATGTCTTTGGAGGTTGCGTTCTGGATGAAGTCCGAAACCTCTCTCAAAAGAGCTGTGAGCGGTGAAGAGCGAATGGCTGACTGTGGCAAAAGCGCGCAAACGAGCGTCAAATAACTATGGTATTCAGCAAGCTCCTGTCTGATGTCTGATGCTCCCACGTCAACTCCATTCGAATTGCCGCAAGTCGCTACTGCAAACAGCGTTCATGCGTATAAGCCCTGATGCTCCCGGCAATACTGCAACCCGCCAAAGCGCTTGGCGTTGTTCCAGCAAAACTTGCCTTCGGGAAAGCTGATCTTTGCACGACATTGGGCACAAATGAGCTTTTTGGACAAAGAGGCACCGGGCTCTGAGGGCGCTGTGGCTGCGGCAGAAGCGGGCGCAGGCACAGCGGGCTTGGGTGCCAGCGCTGCCTGAACCAAATTCGGTTTGGGCTGCATAAACTCAGGCAGGGTCAGCAAGTCCGCCGGCCGGTGCTCGCGCTTGAGCTTTTCGCCCCACTCCTTGATGGTGTCCGAGCTACGCATATTGAACAGTGCCTTGAGCACACCGCCCGTACCAATGCCATCCACAAGCTTGTTATGCCATGCCGGAAACTGGTCTGCCTTGATGAGAAAGCTGGTGTCAAAGGCCTTGGGGTCGGGCCGCTGGATGATGGCTTTAGGGTGCATCATGACCACGTTGTGAAACTCGGGCAGCTTGTCGGTGCGGGTGCCGATCTCCAGCCGCTCCAGCAGCTTGCCCAAAATGCGCGCATGGCGGCGGCTTTGCTCGTAGGGGGATGGAATGCCATAGCGTTCTTTGCCATAGCGCACGGTGAATTCGCCATGGGCGTTGACTTCCAGATCGCCTGAGTAGTTCTTGGTTTCGATCAGCACCATGTAGCCGGTGCGGTTGATGACCAGGTGGTCGATCTGTGCCACTTCGTCATCCACCACCAGGCGCAGGTCGTGCAGCAGCACGTTGTTTTGGGCATCTTTGTAGTGGCCGTCCAGGTAGAAAGCTGCGGCGCGTTCTCCCTCCATGCCCGCTTTGCAGCGGCGCAATTCGTCACGCAACCATTCTTTTTGGCGTGCATCCAGCATGGGGGATTGCTGCAAATCTTGCAGCAAGGCTAGGCGTTTGGACTTGTCGTCCGCCGATTTGATCAACATGCTCCCCTCCCCTTTCGGAATTTTTCTTCCTAGACTGTACCCGAGGGAAGTGGGCCCACCGGCTGAGGGAGCATAGGCAGAGCGAACTGTGCAGTTCAATCGCCCGACGCGCGGGGAAGCTGCTTAACCATGCGGTCAAAGTCGCTCTCAAACGCCCTCGGGTTGAACTATTAAGTACTGCTTAACAGTTGCCTCGCGCTCTAACTCGTTATCCGCATAGATGCACTTCAAATGCTGGCTGATGGCTGGCACCGATACATCGTAGAGCGTGGCGTCATGGGCAGCATTTCAAACAAGCGATATCGTTGGCGGTGCTCATGGATGACGCTGTCAGGCGTAAGGCAGGAATTGGTTGTTGTCCCGACTGAACAGCTGCATCAGCTTGGGGTGGATAAAGAGCTTTTCTTTGCCGAAGGGCATTTCACGCAGCACGCCCAGATCGGCGAGGTCGTGCAGGTAACGTGATGCGGCCTGGCGCTGGGCAATGCCTTTGTCCACCAGGTTGCCAATGCGGCAATAGGGCTGCTCAAAGATGACGTCCACCAGCTCGCGGGTGTAGATCTTGGGCAGGCGGGTGCGGACATGTTCGGTGGTGTGTTCGGCCAGGGTGCGGATGGCGGCGATCTTGCCGGTAGTCCTATGGCGCCGCCAACGACATATCAACCGAACGTGTTCTTATTTTTACAAAATAGCGACACATATCGAATTCATGTCGCCAAGTTTCAATTTCAAGAACATTAACCCACGATCCAGCGCACCACAAGCAGGCCTTGGTTGCGACTGGCGCGGTGCAGGCGTTTCTGCCTGTCGACACTTCCAGGAAATGAGCTCACCCACCGCAGGCGCGCTTGCGCATGCCCTGCAGGCCGTAGTCGGCGCGCAGATAGCGCAGATACTCCTGTGCAATGGGTTTGAGCGCCGAGGGCGTGATGCCCAGCGCCTGCAGGCCGGGCAACTGGCCGGTGGCCACGTTGTCCACCTGCATGGAGTCCAGGTTGTCGCGGCTCATAAGCGGCGTGCCAGGTGCATGCTCCATCAGCCAGGCCTGCATGCGGCCCAGCCAGTCTGGCAGACCGATGACAGGCCGGCCCTGCCCCCCATTGATGCCGCTGAGCTGCGCCGACAGTTGCACCAGTTCCCGCAAGGTAAACACCTGGGGGCCGCAGGCCTCCAGAATCTGCACCGCCCCGGTGGGGGTGTGGCGCACGCCCTGCTCCAGGCTACGCACCACGGCAGTTGCCACGTCCTCCACCCACACCGGCTGAAAGCGAGCATTGGCACCGGCCAGCGGCATGAACGGAAATATCTTCTGCAGGCTGGCAAACATATTGAGGAATTGGTCTTCCGCGCCGAAGATCACACTGGGGCGCAAGATGGTCAGCTCCAGATCGGATTCCGCCACTGCACGCAGCAGCACCGCTTCGCCCCGGCCCTTGCTGCGCAGGTACTCGGACGGAGCCCCGCCTGGGCGGGCATCACTCACACCCAGCGCACTGATGTGCACCAGATGCTGCACATCCTGGGTCTGGCAGGCGCGTGCCAGCTTTTGCGGCAGCACCACATGCACCCGGTCGAACGCGGCGGCGTCGCCGTGCAGGATGGCAATCAAATTCACGACGGCTTCATGGCCCTGGACTGCGCGGGTCAGGGCTGCCTCATCGTGCACATCCAGTTCCACCACATTGACGGCTTCCAGATGCTGCAGGTGGCGGGCATTGCTGCGCCGTCGTGTGGGCAGTGTCACATTCCAGCCCTGGCGTACCAGTTTCTCGCAGACGTGGGAGCCGACAAAGCCTGCACCCCCCAAAACCAGAACGGTGTTTTTCATGGACCCACTGTACGCCTATCGGCGCAATCGGGCCATGCGTGGATCAGAGCACGACCGGCTCGGGCTCCAGCAGAATGCCAAAGCGCTCGTACACGCTGGTCTGGATCGCCTTGGCCAGCGTCATGACCTCGCCGCCGGTGGCACCAACGCCGTCCACACCGGCGCCGCGGTTCACCAGAACCAGGGCCTGCTTCTCGTAGACACCGGCCTGCCCCACGGACTTGCCTTTCCAGCCACAGGAGTCGATCAGCCAGCCGGCGGCGAGTTTGACCGAGCCATCGGCCAGGTGGTAGTGCACCACCTTGGGGTCGCGGGCGATGATGTCGGCACACTGCTCGGGTGTCACCGTGGGGTTCTTGAAAAAACTGCCGGCGTTGCCAATCACGGCCGGGTCGGGCAGCTTGGCGCGGCGAATGGCGCAGACCCAGTCGAATATCTGCTGCGCGGTGGGATCCGGGCACTGGTGCTCGGCCATCTTTTTTTCGATATCGGCATAGCCCAGCACAGGCTTCCAGGCTTTGGGCAGAGCAAAGCGCACACGCAGGATCAGGGCGCGGTCCTTCAGGCCCAGCGTCTGTTGCCCGCCGGTGGTCACGGTGCCGCCGTGCTTGAACACCGAATCACGGTAGCCAAAGGCGCATTGGGCGGCATTCAGCGTGAACACCTGGCCGGTCTGCAGGTCGATGGCGTCCAGGGAATCAAACCGGTCCTGCAGCTCCACGCCATAGGCGCCGACGTTTTGCACCGGGGATGCCCCCACCGTGCCAGGAATCAGCGCCATGTTCTCCAGCCCGGGCCAGCCCTGCTGCAGGGTCCAGGCCACAAAGTCATGCCAGACCTCTCCGGCGCCGGCTTCCACAATGAAAGCCTTGGCGGTTTCGCCAACCAGGCGCTTGCCGGCAATCTCCACCTTCAGAACCAGGGGCTTCACGTCGCCGGTAAACACCACATTGCTGCCCCCGCCAAGCACAAATTTGGGTTGATCGGCCCATTCGGGGTCGCCCAGCAGGGCCCGCACATCGGCCTCGCCCGTGATGCGCGCCAGCGCCTGGGCCCGCGCAACGATGCGGAAGGTGTTAAAGGGCTGGAGTGACGTGTTTTTCTCGACTAACATGAGAGGATTGTCTCACTGCGTTTTTGGGTACCCCTATGCCTTCATTTGATACCGTTTGCGAAGCCGACCTGGTCAAGGTCAAAAACGGAGTGGAAAACAGCTCCAAGGAAATTGCCACCCGCTTTGATTTCAAGGGCACGGCGGCGGCCATCAGCCTCAAGGACAAGGAAATCACCCTCATCGGCGATGCCGAATTCCAGCTCGACCAGATCCAGGACGTGCTGCGCAACAAGCTGACCAAACAAGAGGTGGATGTGCGCTTCCTCGACGTGGGCGACGTGCAGAAGATGGGCGGCGACAAGGTCAAGCTCGTCATCAAGGTGCGCAACGGCATCGAAACCGAAGTCTCCAAGAAGATCCAGCGCCTGATCAAGGACAGCAAGATCAAGGTGCAGGCCGCCATCCAGGGCGATGCGGTACGCGTCACCGGCACCAAGCGCGACGACCTGCAGGCCGCCATGGCGCTGATCCGCAAGGACATTGCCGACCTGCCCCTGAGCTTCAACAACTTCCGCGACTGATGCGCCGCGCCCTGCTTGCCCTGACCCTGGTCTGCGGCCTGGCCCCTGCGGCCCTGGCACAGACCGTGGGCCTGTCGGGCATGTTGGGCGGCAAGGCGCTGTTGATTGTCGATGGTGGCGCGCCCAAGACGGTGGCTGTGGGCGACACCTTCAAGGGCGTCAAGGTGGTCTCCACCCAGGGTGACCAGGCCATCATTGAAATCAACGGCAAGCAGCATGCGCTGCGCGTGGGCGATGCGCCGGCCAGCGTGGGGGGTGGCGGCGGTGGCGGTGGCGGCAACCGCGTTGTGCTGACTGCCGGCAATGGCGGACATTTTTTCACGCTGGGCCAGATCAACGGCAAGACCACCCAGATGGTGGTGGACACCGGCGCCACTTCGGTGTCGATCAGCATGAGCGAGGCCCAACGCATGGGTATCGACTTCAAGTCCGGACAGATGATACAGATGAGCACGGCCAACGGAGTCATCCCTGGCTGGCTGATCAAGCTCAGTTCGGTTCGCGTAGGCGACGTCTCGGTGCACGGCGTGGATGCCGTCGTATCCTCGGGGTCCATGCCCTATGTGCTGCTGGGCAACAGCTTTTTGACCCACTTTCAGATGACCCGCGCCAACGACCAGATGGTGCTTGAAAAACGCTACTGATGGCCACCGTCAACAGCCAGAGCGAATTCGCCTACGAAGACCTGCTGTCCCTGTGGTCAGACCTGGAGTCCGGCCTGGGCGTGATCCTGGGCAGCCCGGATAGCACGCAGGAGTTTGCACACCGGGTGCTGCAGTATGACCGCTGGATGCAGGGCCTGCTGCAGCGCGACCCGGATGTGGGCCTGTATTTGCTGTTCCAGCTGGCCAGCAATTCACCGGTGGGCTACAGCGCCTCGCACTCCCTGGTGTGTGCCGTGCTGTGCCACCTGATTGCCGCCGAACTGGGCATTGCCAAACCGGAGCGCGACAGCCTGGTCCACGCGGCCCTGACCATGAACATTGCGATGACGGCCTTGCAGGATGTGCTGGCCACCCAGGTCGAAAAGCCCAGCCCGGAACAGCAGGATGCCATTCGGGCACACGCGGTCAAAAGCGGGCTGACGCTGTCCAACCTCTGCGTGACGGACGCGCTGTGGCTGGACATTGTGTCAAGGCACCACGATGACGCTATCGACACGGCGGATTTCCGGCAGGCGCCACCGGCCACGCGATTAACCCGCATCCTCAAGGTGGTGGACCGCTACGCCGCCATGATCAGCCCGCGGATGTCGCGTGCCGGCCGCAGCGCCACCGAGTCGGCCCGCTCGATTCTGGCCAACGCCTCGGCCAAGACGGACGAAATCGGCCACGCGCTGGTGCGCGCCGTGGGCCTGTGCCCACCCGGAACCTATGTGCGCCTGGACAACGACGAGCTGGCCGTGGTGCTGCGCCGCAGCGACCAGCACAACCATCCGTATGTGGCCATCATCGCCACGCCCAATGGCGAACTGGTGCACACGCCACGCCTGCACTGCACGGCCGAGCGCAGCCCACGCATCCGCTCGGCGCTACCCGCCTCGGCGGTGCGTGCGCGCCTGAACCACTTTCACATCTTGCAGTTGGGTGCCTACGCGGCACAGCAGACAGCGCAATAAGCGCCGCCGCCTCAGTGCTTCTTCTTGCCCAGCTTGGACTCGTTGCCCTTGACCAGGCGCCCGATGTTTTCGGCATGGCGCCAGATCAGGAACAGCGACATCACGGCGGTGGTCAGCACCACGCTCTTGTCCATGGCCCACACCACCCCATCGCCCAGGATGTAGTACAGCGGTGCAAACAGCGCGGCAAGCAGCGAGGCCAGCGACGAGTAGCGGAAGAAAAATGCAATCAGCACCCAGGTCACCAGGGTTGCCACACCCAGAATCCAGTTGATGGCCAGCAGCACACCCAAGGCCGTGGCCACGCCCTTGCCGCCCACAAAGCGGAAGAACACCGGGAACAAATGTCCCAGAAAAGCCGCCAGCCCCACCATGGCCATGGTTCCATCGCCCAGGCCATAGGGTTGGCCGAACCACTTCACCAGCATCACCGGCAGCCAGCCCTTGAACGCATCCAGCAGCAGCGTGACCACGGCGGCGGCCTTGCTGCCCGAGCGCAGCACATTGGTGGCACCGGGGTTCTTGCTGCCATAGGTGCGCGGATCGTTCAGGCCCATGCTGCGGCTGACGATGACGGCAAACGAGAGTGAGCCCACCAGGTACGCGGCAACGACGGCCAGCAGCGGGTAAAAAGCAACGAGGGAATCCAAAACCAGTTCTCCTGAGATCAATCAGCCAACGCGCACTGTACCTGCTTTGCCGCGAGCAACTGCACGCACACCGCCGGGTCAATGCCTACCAGATAGCCGCGCCGCCCGCCATTGATCAGGATTTTGGGCAGGCTGAGGATGCTTTCTTCGATATAGACCGGCATCGCCCGGCGTGTGCCAAACGGCGAGGTGCCGCCCACCAGATAGCCGCTGTGCCGGTTGGCCACCTCGGGCGCGCAGGGCTCCACCGACTTGGCGCCAATCTGGCGCGCCAGGTTCTTGGTGGACACCTTGCGGTTGCCATGCATCAGCACCAGCAGCGGCTTGGCGTCCTGGTCCTGCATCACCAGCGTCTTGACGACAGCAAACGGGTCATAGCCCAGCACCTGGGCGCTGTGCTGGGCGCCGCCGTGCTCCAGGTATTCGTAGGGGTGCTCGGTGAACGCCACCTTGTTTGCCTTGAGCATCTGGGTGGCGGGGGTCTCGGAAACGTGTTCTTTTTTGGCCATTGCCGTATTGTCCATTGCGGCGAATCCACTACCGGATGGTGGCCCACACCACCTTGAACCCATAGTTCGCCATCACATAGTCAGACATCGGCGTGCCCTCCAGGGCCTTGCCGCTCTCGTCCCGGATCACAAAGCGGTAGGCAATGCTGCCCATGCGCTGCTTCCAGAAGCCATCCCCGCCGTTGACGTCTTCCACCGAATTGGGCAAGGCCCGATCTGCCGGCAGGCGCCACGCCAAAGCGGTCTTGCAGTCCGGAAACTCCAGCGTGAAGGTTCGGCCCTTCACCGTGAAGCGATGCGGCGCCAGATGCGGGCCGTCTTTCCAGACGGCAGTGGGATTGCTTCCGCGTGTGCTGAAGCGGCACTCCTCGCTCAAGCCCACGTAGTGGCAACTCTGGTTACCACGCACGTCCATCCGCTGGTGGTCGGCGGTCTCCAGAATCAGATGGAACTGCAGATCGACATCTTTTTCGGGCGGCACCACGTGTTTCAACTGCGCTTGGCAGTCCGCCAGCGCAGCACTGGCCGCAAGCCCGGTGCACCCGGCCAGCCAGCAGGAAGCGGCCAACGCCAGGGCCAGAGTCGGTGCGCGCATAGCCCTAGCAGCCCTTGCAACCGGAATGGCTGTTCTTCTGGTAACGCACCAGTATCTGCTTGACGACTTTCAGAGGAAAATTGCGAATCACCGCCGGCAGCCACCCCGCCGTGGAAATCGAAAACCCGGCAGCCCACCGCGTGTAGGGCCGAAGCCAGCGGGTCTTTTCGTGAAATTGCTGCTGCTCGGGGGTCATGGGCACTCCAATGCGGGGTTGCGCTGGCATCGAGGTGGTGCAGCGGTTGCGTTTGATTTTATAGACCTACAGGGCATGCAAGGTGCCCGCTAGAATTTGACCACTCCCCAACCACGCGAGCGTTCATGCAACTGTTTCTGGATCTGTTCACCACCGACTACGGGCTGGTTGCACTGGCCGTCACGGTCATATCCCTGGGCCTGGCCGCAGGCTTTCACGCCTTCATCCGCAAGAAAATTCGCGAATCGGAATCGCAGTAAGCGGCACTGCACTGCCGTCTCTCGTGGGAATATGCTACCTATTTGATAGCTACTCGCGCATATTCCACGAGGGCTACAGGCCAAAATGACTGCAAACGATTTGGCTAAAAGGTGCTCCAGGCGGGCGGCGTGGCTTGCGTTCTCCGGCTCACGCTCGCGGGCGCGATTGTGCGGGTTTGCGGAGGCTGTGGCCTCAACACTGCCGAGCGAATGCCGACGCCGAGACAACCGCGAATGGAGCCTGCGCCCACAAGCCACGCCGCCCGCCTTCGGGGGTGGTTGGGAAGCGAAATTGGCGAACTTCCGATTCAGACGCGATGCTTCCGCAAAGCTCAAAAAAGTCACATCACTTCAAAGGAGAGGCGGCGCCCAGATTGCGAGTTGACGTCCTCTCACCAAATGTTTAGGCAACAAGTGAATGACGTACTGCATTTTTTAATACAACCTTGCTGGGTTCAATGATGAGTACCCAGTTCTTCTCAATCTCCAAACAGAGAGCAACCAGTTCTTTCGGTTGAGTAATTTCTGAAAGTGACGCACCGAGTGCTTGCGACTCGGCCAAAACTGCATTGCACTTGGCGAGGACTTGATCGTAATACCTTTGGACAGCGACCAACATCTGTTGCATTTGCTCCTCGGTGGATACATCAACGTAAATGGCATTTAGCTCTATGGCCTTGTGTGCCTCAGCAATTCGATTAAAAGTGCGGGACAGTTCAGTGAAAATTGCAGACAAAGCCGTGAAATATGCAGCCCTGAAATTTTTCTGCTTATCGATGTTCGCAAGTGATCGCAATTTGGTAACCGCCGCCCCTAACTCAACGATAACGGCATATAGCACCTTCAGGGCCTCTGTCCTGTCCTGCTCTCGGCGAGAAATTGCTATTGACTTCTGATGAAATTCAATTGCGAGGTCGTGCGCAAGTCGATCTTTTTCCAGAGCCAACGCTTGTGTATGTCGCGCAAGAATTTTGTCTGCCTGGAGTTTTAGGAACGCACGAGATAGATACGCTGCAATTCCGAGTGCAGCCCCAGCACCTCCGATAGCGGCAAGGACGAGTTCAGCGATCATGATCAGTGGGCTAACTTAATGTGGAGTGCACTATACCCGCCTCATCCACACCGCCACCGGCTGGCGGACCGGGCGTCCGTTCGTCGGCCCCATTCGCGGTCACCACAACGCAGGCGCACCAGCCAAGGCGTTGACGATTCAACGTCAGCAAACCCGAGGCGCCCGACCGCGAGCGTGGGCCAGGGAACGGATGCCTGGTCCGCCAGCCGCGCACGCCCAACAGCGCAACACAAACACAGTTAAGCAGGACCCCAGCGCAGCCAGGAATCCAGCGCCACCCGATACGTGTTCACCTGTACCGCCACCGTCTCCTCAATCCGCACGCCATAGCCCCCGGCCATCAGCAGCACCAGCGGCAGGCGGCGCGCGTGGCACCAGTCGAACACGCGCTGGTCGCGCTCCTGCATACCTTGCACCGAGAGTTTCAGGCGGCCCAGGCGGTCGCCTTCGAAGGGGTCAGCGCCAGCGAGGTACATCACCAGGCCGGGTGTGAATCGGTTATCCAACTCTGCCAGGGCCGTGTCCAGCGCGGCCAGGTAGTCCGCGTCACCACAGCCATCGGGCAGCGGCACATCCAGGTCGCTGGCTTCCTTGCGGAATGGAAAATTCTTGTCGCCGTGCAGTGACAGCGTGAACACGCTGTCGTCGCCCTGGAAGATGTGTGCCGTGCCGTTGCCCTGATGCACATCCAGGTCGATGACCGCCACGTGCAAGGGCGCGGCACCGCGTGCTTGCGTGCGACCCCACTCGGCCTGCACCACCCGGCTGGCCACGGCCACGTCGTTGAACACGCAAAAGCCCCCGCCCTTGTCGGCGTAGGCATGGTGGGTACCGCCCGCCAGGTTGGCAGACACGCCCTGCACCAGCGCCGTGCGGGCGGCCGCGACGGTGGCGCCCACCGAGCGGCGCGCCCGCTCGGCCATGGCCTCGCTCCAGGGGAAACCTATCTCGCGCAGCACGGCGGCGCTGGCCGTGCCCTGGGCGATGGCGTCAATGTAGGCGGGGCTGTGGGCGTATGCCAGCTCGCCATCGGTGGCGCGTGGCGCCTGGAAGAACTGCACGGCCGGCAGCTGCAGGGCCAGTTGCTCACGCAGCAGGCGGTACTTGGCCATGGGAAAACGGTGGCCTTCCGGCAGGGGCAAGACAAACTGGTCGCTGTAAAACGCGTGCATGGATTCATTTTGCCTTGACCGAACTCAAGCTTTTAACCATCTACCGGTGCTAGCATGAACTGCACACACCTACCCATATTCACATTGCACAGGGGAATTCCATGAGAAAAAAAGTCGTATCCGCAGCCGAAGCCATTGCCATCCTGCGTGACGGAGACACCCTGTGCTGTGCCGGTTTTGGCAGCAACGGCGTGCCCGTGGAGTTGATCCTGGCGCTGGAAAAGCGTTTTCTCGAAACCGGAACCCCGCGTGACCTGACGCTGCTGTTCGGCGGCGGCCCCGGCGACGGTGGCACGGGTGGAGCCAACCACCTGGGTCACGAAGGCATGCTCAAACGCGTGATTGGCGGCCACTACGGCCTGGTGCCGCAGATCGGCAAGCTGGCGCTGGAGAGCAAGGTGGAGGCCTATAACCTGCCGCTGGGCGTGATCTCCCACCTGTTCCGCGACATTGCCTGCGGCCTGCCCGGCACCGCCTCCAAGGTGGGCCTGGGGACCTTTGTGGACCCGCGCCTGGAGGGCGGCAAGATTGGCACCAAGACCACGGAAGACCTGGTCAGCGTGATCCAGCTCGGTGGCAAGGAGCTGCTGTACTACAAGACCATGCCGATCTCGGTAGCCTTCATCCGCGGCACCAGTGCCGACGCCGAAGGCAATATCACGATGGAGCGCGAGACGCTGACACAGGACATGCTGGCCATTGCCACGGCCACCAAGAACAGCGGCGGCTTTGTGATTGCCCAGGTGGAGCGCATTGTCGAGCGCAGCACGCTCAACGCGCGGCGCGTCAAGGTGCCGGGCATTCTGGTGGACTGCGTGGTGGTGGCCCAGCCCGAGAACCATCCGCAGAACCTCAACGGCCAGTACAACCCCGCGTTCTCCGCCGAAGTGCGCATCCCGCTGGACGCCTTGGTGCCCATGCCACTGGATGAGCGCAAGGTGATTGCGCGGCGTGCCGCTTTCGAGTTGCTGCCCAACTCGGTGGTCAACCTGGGCATTGGCATGCCCGAAGGCGTGGCCGGCGTGGCCAATGAGGAAAAAATCCTCAAATACATGACGCTCACGGCGGAGCCCGGCGTCATTGGCGGGGTGCCGGCCTCCGGCGTCAACTTTGGCGCGGCCACGAACCCCGATGCGGTGGTGGACATGAACCAGCAATTCGACTTCTACGACGGCGGCGGCCTGGACCTGGCCTGCCTGGGCCTGGCAGAGTGCGATCCGGCCGGCAGCATCAACGTCAGTCGCTTCGGCCCCAAGCTCGCCGGTGCCGGTGGCTTCATCAACATCACGCAGAACAGCCGCACCGTGGTGTTCGTGGGAACCTTTACCGCCGGTGGCCTGAAAGTGAAGATCGAGGGTGGCAAGGTCCACATCCTGCAGGAGGGTCGTGCGCGCAAGTTCGTCAAGCAGATCGAGCAGGTCACGTTCAGCGGCCCCTATGCGGCCAGCACCGGGCAGAACGTGTTCTACGTGACGGAGCGCTGCGTGTTCAAGCTATCCCCCGGCGGGCTGGAACTGATTGAAGTGGCCCCCGGCATCGACATCGACAAGGACATCCTGGCGCAGATGGACTTCAAGCCCATCATCAACAACCCGCAACCCATGGATGCACGCATCTTCCTGCCCGAAGCCATGCAACTTAGCGACACCCTGCTCTCCATCAGCCTGGTGGACCGCATGCAGTACGACGAGAGCAAAGGCACTGCGTATTACAACTTTCAGGGTCTGCACGTGCACAGCACCAAGGATGTGGAGGACATCCGCCATGCTGCGGAAGACCTGTTCAAGCCCATCGGCAAGAAGACTCTGGTGGTGGTCAACTACGACAACTTCCAGATCGACGAAGCCGTGGTGGACGACTACTCGGCCATGGTCAAGGATCTGAGCGACAAGTACTACACCGACGTCTCGCGCTACACCACCAGCGCCTTCATGCGTCTGAAACTCGGCGCGGCGCTGGAAAGCCGGGGTCTGGCCGCCCACATCTACGAGACACCGCAGGAAGCCACCGAGTCCGCACGGCAACAGTAGTCCAAATACGCTATCCATTTGGTAGCGTATTAGGCTTATTCCACGAGGGCTAGCGGCCAATTCGATACAAAGTCGTTTGGCCGCCAGCGGGTGTGCGCTCCAGACCGTCAGGCTTTCCCCATTGACAGGGCAAAGCGATGCTGCGAGAGTTTGCGCACAGAGCGGAGCAGCCGATGAACTTACCAATCCGTGCGATGGCGGCGTGCCTGATGTGCCTGGGCATGCTCTGCCACGCCGATACGTTCTCCATCGCTGGCGACCCCTATCCCCCGTTTGGCGATCCGAAGAACCCCACCGGTGGGCTGGCCATTGAGATCATCCGCGCTGCCTACAAAACCCAAGGCCATGAGATCAGCATGGAGTTCGTGCCCTGGGCGCGGGCCGAGGCCGGTGTCAAGAACGGCAGCTACGACATCGTGCCCTACACCTGGCGCACCGAGGCGCGGGCCAAGGTGCTGCTGTTCAGCAGCCCCTACGCCGTGGGCAATGTGCGCTTCATCAAGCGCAAGGGTGATCCGTTTGAATTCAACGGCCTGGAGAGCCTGGGCGGCAAACGCGTCGGCACGGTGCGGGGTTATGGCTATGGCGATGCGTTTGCCAATTCACCGGCCTTTGTCCGCGAAGCCAGCAATGACCTGATGACCAACATCAAGAAGCTGCTGCGCGACCGCTTGGACCTGACGCTGGAGGACGAAATCGTGGCCCGCTCCGTGATCAGCGCCGAAGACCCGCAGGCCCTCGACCACATTGAATTCGTCAAGACACCGCTGTCCGTCAACCCGCTATACGTGACGGCGGGGCTGCAAAACCCGAAAGCCCAGGAAATCATCAACGCGTTCAACAAGGGGTTGGAAACCATCCGCACCAACGGCACGCTGGAGAAAATTTTCAAGCGCTACGGAATGGAAAAAGTCGTCCAGTAGCTCCCAAATCGGCTACCCTCGCCGGTTCCAAGGAGGAGCGATTGTGGGCCATAAAACCATTCTCAAGACCTGCGCGGCGCTATTGGCGACTGCGACCATTCAGGCACACGCATTCCAGATCGTCAGTGTCTCACCCCAGGGTGAGGTGGCCCGGGTCCGCCAGGTGCTGGCCAAGTTTGACGACAGCGCCGTCAACTTTGGCGACCCCAAGGCCGAGGCACCGCTGAGCTTGAGTTGCAGCGACGCCCAGGTCACCAAGGGGGCGGGCCGCTGGGTCACCGACCGCAGTTGGGCCTTTGAGTTCGAGAACGACCTGCCGCCCGGCGTGTCCTGCACCCTGCATGTGCGCGCAGGCTTCAAATCGCCCAAGGGGGCTGAGCTCACCGGTGGTGCCAGCTTCAAGTTCAACACCGGCGGGCCGTTTGTGCAAAACATCCAGCCCTATTCCGGCAACCGCATTGATGAGGAACAGTTCTTCACGCTGCGCCTGAACGGACCCGCCACGCTGGTCAGCGTGCAGGCCAACGTATGGTGTTCGGTCGAAGGCCTGGGCGAGCGGGTGGCCGTGCGCCTGATCGATGGCAAGGACCGCGCCGCGCTGCTCAAGTCGCAGGGGCTGGAAGCCGCAGCCGCCAAGGATCCGCTCAGCATTCAGACACTGGCCTGCAACCGGGCCCTGAGTCCATCGGCCAAGGTGCAACTGGTATTTGGCAAAGGCGTTGCCACCCCTGCCACGGGCGCCAATGCCAATGGCGTGGCCAACACGGTGGAAAAACGCTTCAGCTACCAGGTGCGCGAACCCTTTGCCGCCAGCTTCAGCTGCGAGCGCGAGAACGCGCAAAGTGCCTGCCTGCCGATCCGCCCCATGCGCCTGGGCTTCAACGCGCCGGTGCCGGCCAAGCTGCTGGCCGAGATCCGCCTCAAGTCCGGCAAGGACACGTTCAAGCCCGCCGCCGAGGGCGACGGTGACGCGGCCATGGAGGACGACCATGTGGTCAACAGCGTCACCTTCAAGGGCATCTTCCCCGAGCAGACCGCCTTCACGCTGGAACTGCCCAAGGGCTTCAAGGACGCCTCCGGGCGCAGCCTGCGCAATGCCGACAGCTTTCCGCTGAAGGTCTCCACCGGGCTGATGCCCCCGCTGGCCAAATTTGCCGCCGCACCGTTCGGCGTGGTCGAGCGGTTTGCCGAACCCAACGGCGTGGCGCTGCTGCCGGTGACGCTGCGCAATGTGGAGACCGCGATGGCTGGCAAGGTCAACACCCTGCAGCCCACCACCGATGCCGACATCATTGCCTGGTACTTCAAGGTGCAGCGCTATGACAACTTCGCCGTCTCGCGCAGCACCGCCGCGCGGGACATCAAAGGCACTCTGCCCAAGTCCGTGGACGAGTTGGATCGCAACCAGGTGCAGTCGCGCATGGTGTCGCTGCTGCAGGGCCAGACCGGCGTCAAGACGCTGGAGCTGCCACAACCCGCCAGTGGTGACCCGCGCCCGTTTGAGGTGGTCGGCATTCCGCTGGATGCGGGCTTCCATGTGCTGGAAATCACGTCGCAAAAGCTAGGCAGCAGCCTGCTGGACGAGCGACACGGAAAGAACCGCAGCATGGTCGTGCGCACCTCGGCCCTGGTCACAAACCTGGGCGTGCACTTCAAGCTCGGGCGTGAGAACGCCGTGGCCTGGGTCACCACACTGGACAAGGGCGCGCCAGTGGCGAACGCACAGGTTCGGGTGTCAGATTGCCGGGGCAAGGAAATTGCCACCGCCAAGACCAACGCCCAGGGCATCGCGAACCTGGGTGGCATCTCGCCCCAGGCACCCACTTGCAGTGGTGAGGGCAACTACAACCAGGCCTATTTCGTGAGCGCCCGCGCCGTGCAGCCCGCCGGTGACGGCAAGGGCACGGTCAACGACATGGCCTTCACCTGGAGCGACTGGAACCGCGGCATCGAGCCCTGGCGCTTCAACCTGCCCACCAGCCGCGAGCCGCAACCCGATGAGCGCGCCCACACCATCTTTGACCGCACGCTGTTGCGCGCCGGTGAAACCGTGTCCATGAAGCACATCCTGCGCAGCGAAACCAGCAAAGGCTTTGGCCTGACGAGCACCACGCCCGGCACGCTGGTGGTCACGCATGTGGGTAGCGGCCAGCAGTACACACAAGCTTTGGCCTGGCGCAAGACCGCTACCGGCGGCCAGAGTGCAGAGAGCACGTTTTCCATTCCACCCGCAGCCAAGCTGGGCTTCTACCAGGTAGAACTGCGCGGCACGGATTCCCGGCGCAACAGCTATTTCACCGGACAGTTCCGGGTCGAGGAATTCCGCCTGCCGGTGCTGGAAGGCCGCGTCACGCCGGCCGAGAAGAAAGCGCTGGTGAATGTGAAGGCCGTGCGGGTGGACGTGCAGATCAACTACGTCTCCGGCGGCGGCGCGGCCAACCTGCCGGTGCGGGTGTCGGCCCTGGTGCGCGGCAAATACCTGAACTACGCGGATTTCTCTGAGTTCAACTTCCAGGCACCGCGCGGCAACCGCGACAGCCGCACGGACGGCGAAGAGGAAGCCGACGCCACGCTTGATGCCCGTGTCATTGCCGACAAGCTGCCCCTCACGCTGGACAAGAACGGTGCCGGCAAGGTCACCGTGGACAAGCTACCCGCCAGCCGCCAGCCCCAAGACCTGTTGCTGGAAGCCACCTACTCCGACCCGAATGGCGAGGTGCAGACCATCCGCAGCACACAGACCCTGTGGCCCGCTGCGGTGGTGGCAGGCATCAAGACCGAGGGCTGGGTGTCCAGCAGCCAGGCCATCAAGTTCCAGGCCCTGGCTTTGGATCTGAGTGGCAAGCCGCAGGCCGATGTGGCGCTGGAGGTCAAGGCCACGGCCCGCATCGTCACCACCACCCGCAAGCGCATGGTGGGCGGCTTCTACACCTATGACAACAAGACCACGGTCAAGGAACTCGGCACGGTGTGCAGCGGCAAGAGCGACTCCAGAGGCCTGTTGCTGTGCGAGACCAGCCTGAATGAGGCAGGAGAGGTCGAACTGGTCGTCACCGCCCGGGATGCATCCGGCAACAGCATCCAGGCTGCTTCCAGCGTGTATGTGACCAAGCAGGGGGAACTGTGGTTTGGTGGCGAAAACCATGACCGCATCGACCTGCTGCCGGAGAAGAAGAGCTACCAGCCGGGCGAGACTGCCAAGTTCCAGGTACGCATGCCGTTCCGCTTCGCCACGGCTCTGGTGGCGGTGGAGCGCGAGGGCATCATCGAGACGGAAGTGGTGCAACTCAACGGCCAGGACCCGACGATCAACCTGAAGATCAAGGACGACTGGGGGCCCAATGTCTATGTCAGCGTGTTGGCCCTGCGTGGGCGCCTGCGCGAGGTGCCGTGGTACAGCTTCTTCACCTGGGGCTACAAGGCGCCACGCGAGTGGTGGACGACGTTCTGGTACGAGGGCCGCGAATACGTGGCCCCCACCGCGCTGGTGGATTTAAGCAAGCCCGCCTTCCGCCTCGGAGTGGCCGAAGTCCGTGTCGGCACCAAGGCCCACCAGTTGGATGTGAGCGTCAAGGCCGACAAGGAAAGCTACGCCGTGCGCAGCCAGGCCAAGGTCACCATCACCGTCAAGCTGCCCAACGGCCAGCCCGCGGCGAACGCGGAAGTGGCCCTGGCCGCCGTGGACCAGGCCCTGCTGGAACTGATGCCCAACACCAGTTGGAATCTGCTCGACGCCATGCTGCAACGCCGCGCCTGGGGCGTGGAAACATCGACCGCGCAAATGGAGATCATTGGTCGCAGGCACTATGGCCGCAAGGCGGTGCCCGCCGGTGGTGGCGGTGGCAAGAGCGGCGCGCGTGAGTTGCTGGAAACCCTGCTGCTGTGGAACCCTTCTGTGAAGCTGGATGCCAATGGCCAGGCCGTGGTCACGGTGCCGCTGAACGACGCACTGACCACCTTCCGAATAGTCGCGGTGGCCGATGCATCCACCGGCCTGTTTGGCACCGGCTCGACCAGCATCCGCGCCACGCAGGATCTGCAAATCATCAGCGGCCTGCCCCCGCTGGTGCGCGAAGACGACCAGTTCCGCGCGCAACTGACGCTGCGCAACACCACCAAACAGGCGATGAAGGTGGAGGTGACGCCACGGGCCACACTGCTCGATCTCAAACCGCAGACCGTGGACATCCCGGCTGGCGACGCGCGCGAGGTGGCGTGGATGGTGACAGCGCCGGCGCAACTCGCCCAGTTACGCTCCGAGGCCATCCTGTGGGAAATCGAAGCCAAGGACACGATCACCGGAGCGCGCGATGCCCTGAAGGCGCGCCAACGCATCATTCCCGCCGTACCGCTGACGGTACAACAGGCCACACTGGTCCAGATCGACGGCCCGTTCAGCCTGGACGTGAATCCACCCGCCGATGCGATCCCCGGCCGCGGTGGACTGAAGATGTCGCTGCAACCCAAGCTGGCCGAGGGCCTGCCCGGCGTGCGCGACTGGTTTGCCAACTACCCCTTTGCCTGCCTGGAGCAAAAGACCAGCAAGAGCGTGGGCCTGCGCGACGGCAAGCTGTGGCAGACCGTGGCCGCGCAAATCCCCAACTACCTGGACAGCGACGGCCTGGCCAACTACTTCCCACCGCGCGATGGCGAGGCCAACCACGGCAGCGACACGTTGACCGCCTATTTGCTGTCCGCCACGCACGAGGCCGCCAGCATCAACCCGGCGTTTGCGTTGGATGACGCGGTGCGCGCGCCGATGGAGCGCGGCCTAATCGCGTTTGTGGAAGGCCGCATCCAGCGTGATTTCTGGAGCCCGCGCAAGGATCTGGACATCCGCAAGCTCGCCGCGCTGGAAGCCCTGTCGCGCTATGGCAAGGCGCAGGGCCGCATGCTGGGCTCCATCACCATTGCGCCCAACCAGTGGCCCACCCATGCGGTCATCGACTGGCTCAACATCCTCAAGCGTGTGCAGGACGCGCCGGAGCGTGACAAGCGCATCGCGGAGGCCAACCAGATCCTGCGCAGCCGCGTCAGCTACCAGGGCACCAAGATGATTTTCAGCACCGAGCGCGATGACTACTGGTGGTGGCTGATGCAAAACGGCGACGTCAACACCGCGCGGCTGATGTTGAGCGTGATGGACGACCCGGCCTGGAAGGACGACATGGGCCGCCTGGCCAACGGTTTCATCGGCCGCCAGCAGCATGGCGCCTGGCACACCACCACGGCCAATTTGTGGGGCGGATTGGCGCTGGAGAAGTTTTCGGCCAAATTTGAAGCCGTCGCCGTGGCCGGATCGACCAAAGCTTCGATGAGCACGGGAACTGCATCCGTGGATTGGAGCAAGGTCGAGCGCATCAAGACCACCGATGCATCGGGCGCCGCGCACCAGACCACCTGGTTTGGTGCACCCGCATCTCCCGGCAACCTGCGCAACAACAGCATGTTCCTGCCCTGGAGCAAAACTTTGCCCAAGGACACCCTGAACGTGACGCACCAGGGCCCCGGCAAGCCCTGGCTGACTCTGCAATCGGTCGCCGCCATCCAGTTGAAGGAACCCTTCAATGCGGGCTACCAGATCAAGAAGACTATTCAACCCGTCGAGCAGACCAACAAGTCCCTGCCAGCCAACACCTACACGCGGGGCGACGTGCTGCGCATCACGCTGGAGGTCAACGCCAGCGCCGACATGACCTGGGCCGTCATCACCGACCCGGTGCCCGGCGGCGCAACCATCTTGGGCAGTGGCCTGGGGAGCGACAGCGAGATTGCCACGCAGGGCGAGAAGAGGGAAGGTTATGGCTGGGCGGCATTCGAGGAGCGCAGCTTCGAGTCCTTCCGCAGCTACTACCAGTACCTGCCCAAGGGCATGGTGAAGATGGAGTACACGATACGGCTGAACAACGTGGGCGACTTTGCACTGCCGCCTTCCCGTGTGGAGGCCATGTATGCGCCGGAGATGTTTGGCGAGGCGCCGAATGCCATGGTAAAGGTTGAGGCTTTGAGGTGAGCACGTCATTCGCTCGCTTCCGTGGGAGAATGGACAGCAAAGTTTGTCACGCAAAGGATAGGGAACCATGAAAAGACTATTCACACTGGTTTTAGCTGTATTGGCCATGGCATCGGCGGGTGCCCAGACCACCACCTATACGCTGGCCGGTGCCACCTACAGTGCCACTGCTGGCGGCTACGCAGCCACGACCGGGGTCACAGGCAGTTTCTATACGGCGGCCCCGCTGGCGGCGAATCTGAGCAATGTGGCAATTGCCAGCGGAACTGGAGGCACCAACCAGGTTACCGCCTACACGTTCAGTGACGGCGTCTATATCTACACACAATCCAACTCTTCCGTTTCCGGTGGTGATGGCTCCTACTTCTCTGTGTCCACTGATGGCACTGGTGCACTGACCAGTTTTCAGATCAAGCTCACTCAGCCAGTACCCGGTGTTGTCTCTTCGCAGGCCAATTTCCTGAGCCTGACTCCATCGGTTGTGGTGGCGGGATTCGGTAGCTGCAGTGTCGTTACCAATAACTCATGCACCAACTGGACCAGCTTTGCAGCGGATAGCGCTTTGAATGGCGCTGCCACAGTCACCTTCAGTGCTGCATCGATTCCCAGCACACCCGCCGCACCCACGGCAGTGGCTGCCGCTGGTCAGGCCACGGTGACCTTTGTGGCTCCTGCAGCCAATGGCAGCCCGATCACCGGCTACACGGTGACATCCACTCCGGCAGGCGGCGTGGACAGCAACGCGGGAACCACCTCGTTGAGCCACACCATCACCGGGCTGACCAACGGAATTGCTTACACCTTCAAGGTCACCGCTACCAATGCCGTAGGAACCAGCGCTGCATCCGCTGCATCCAACAGCGTCACACCTGTGTCTGCACCAGGGCAGCCTTCGGCTCCGACAGCAGTGCCAGGGTACCTGGAAGCGACCGTGACCCTTGTTGCCGCTCCCGCCAATGGCGGCACCATCACCGGCTACACCGTGACATCCAACCCCGCTGGCGGCGTTGACAGTGGGGCTGGAGCCACGTCGCTGACACGCACCATCACGGGTCTGAGCAACAACACCAGTTACACCTTCACCGTCACGGCCACCAACGCCTACGGTACCAGCGCCGCGTCTAGCGCATCCAATGCGGTGACACCCACAGCGATCCCGCCACAGTCCATCGCCATCACCGGGGTGACCAGCCTGCCCTCGATCGTGAACTTCCGTGTGGGCGACGGACCGGCATTCTCGGCCAATCTCGTGACCCTTTTGTCGAACACCTTGGGCCAGCAACTGCAGTTTGTTGAACAAAACTCGACCGGCAATGTGACACTGAGCGGCTACAACGGCGGCTACCTGTCTTACATGGCACACACCTTCAAATCCAGTGACAGCCGTGGTAACGGCATCTACCCCGAAAGCACTGGCCAATATGCCGTCGTGATCAATGGTCAGTCGGTGGTGATCGCACCCTCTGTGGTTCATCTGGATCAATTGGAGACGCTGCTAGGTGGCGTGAGCGCCAAGGTCAGCGACTCCGGTGTCATTACAGCCAATGTGAACAGTGTCAACTATGTACTGCGCCCTGGAGCGTCCGTCACTCGTGAAACGGCAACGGGAAGCGCACGCGTTGAAATGGGCAGTGACGGCTACTACCACTTCATTGATGCACAAGGCAACAACCAGACCCTGTACCCAGCGTTCGCGGAGCCGCAGACACTGCTCGGCGTGCTGCAGAGCATGGATGCCAGCGCCAGCATGAACATCCAGCTCGACTCCACCGCAAGTACTGTGGTGGGAGGCAATGCCTATACGCTGACTCCTGACGCCACGCTCAGCTCTGTCACTGGCCAGCCCTGGTGGCAGGAAAGCAGCACACGCTACCGCTTCACCAACCAGCAGCGTACCGGCACGTCGCAAGGATTGACCGTTCGCTAGAGACTTGCAACCGCCAGAAAGCCTGAAGGACCGCGTAATTCCCAAAGGCTCGTTGTGACCAAACTCCCGGGCGTGGTGGTTTTCCTCATGGCAGGGTTTTTCCATGCCGCGCTGAACGCCGCCACATTCACAGAAGTACGCTCCAGCTACCAGCCTTCCGACACCCTGATCCTGGACCGCCATGGCGAAGAGCTGCACCGCCTGCGCACCAACAGCACGGTGCGCCGGGGCCAGTGGGTCGCGCTGGCGGACGTGTCCCCTGCCCTGCGCTCGGCGCTGGTGCTGTCCGAGGACAAGCGCTTTTACGAACACAGCGGCGTGGACTGGCAAGCCGTCAGCGCCGCCGCATGGGCCAACCTGTGGAACCGCAAGACGCGTGGCGCCTCCACCATCACCATGCAACTGGCTGGGCTGCTGGACGAGGATTTGAAACGTGGCAGCGGCGGGCGCAGCGTGGTGCAGAAGCTGGGGCAAACCGTGTCGGCACAGATGCTGGAGCGCAGCTGGCGCAAGGACCAGATTCTGGAGGCCTACCTGAACCTGGTGCCGTTCAGGGGGGAGCTGGTGGGCATCGACGCCCTCAGTCGCACGCTGTTTGGCAAGGCCGCCCATGGATTGGACGCACGTGAGTCTGCCGTGGCTGCCGCGCTGGTGCGCGCGCCCAATGCCAGCGCGCCGCAGGTAGCGCAGCGTGCCTGCAGCGTGCTCAAGAGCCTGCAGGCCGTTGGCGCGGATTGCGAGGCGCTGGACCTGTTCGCCAGCGCAGCGCTGCAGCACCGCGACTATGCGGCCAGCGACGGCATTGCGCCGCATGTGGCGCAACAAGTGGCGCGCAACGCCAAGACCGTTGCCATCCGAACCACGCTGCATGCCCCTTTGCAACGCTTTGCCGTGCAAACACTGCAGCAACACCTACGCGAGTTGGCAGGCCGCCATGTCGAAGACGGCGCGCTGGTGGTGCTGGACAACGCCACCGGCGAGGTGCTGGCCTGGGTCGGCTCATCCGGCAGCCTGAGCAACGCGGCTGAGGTCGATGGCGTCACTGCGCTGCGCCAACCGGGCTCCACGCTCAAGCCCTTTCTCTACGCCCAGGCCATCGCCCAACGGCGCATCACGGCGGCGTCGCTGATTGAGGACTCGGGCACGCAGATCCAGACCACCGGCGGCCTCTACATTCCGCAGAACTACGACCACCAGTTCAAGGGCTGGGTGTCCGCCCGCACCGCACTGGGCGCGTCACTGAATGTGCCCGCCGTGCGCACGCTGGTCATGGTGTCGCCCGACGCCTTCCACAAACAACTGGTGCAATTGGGGCTGCAGCTCAGGGAGACGGGCGACTACTACGGTTACAGCCTGGCACTGGGCAGCGCCGAGGTGTCACTGCTGAACCTGACCAACGCCTACCGTGCGCTGGCCAATGGCGGGCGCACCAGCCCGACCACACTGACCCTCTCCACCAAACCGGTCTGGCGCACGGCACTGGACCCGCGCGCCGCCTTCATCGTCGGCAACATCCTGAGCGACGCCAACGCCCGCGCCCGCACCTTCGGCACCGACAGCATACTGGCCACGCGTTTCTGGACGGCGGTGAAGACCGGCACCAGCAAGGACATGCGCGACAACTGGGCTGTGGGCTGGTCGCAGCGCTACACGGTGGGCGTGTGGGTGGGCAATGCCAGCGGCGCCCCAATGTGGGACGTGAGCGGCACCACGGGTGCGGCGCCGATCTGGGCCGCGGTGATGCAGTTCCTGCACACCCGGCAAACCAGCCGTGCACCCAAGGCCCCAGCCGGCGTGGTGCAGGCGCCGGTGCAGTTTGCGGCGACCGAGGCACCGCGCATGGAGTGGTTCCTGCAGGGCACGCAGCAGGCTTCGTTTGCTATTGATTCAGTAGCTACAACAGCATATTCCACGAGGGCTGGAGGCCAAAACAGCAAAAAGTCATCTGGCCAGAGCCCCCCAGAACGCATCACCAGCCCCACCACCGGAACCATCATTGCGCTGGACCCGGACATTCCGCCCAACCGCCAGCGCGTGAGCTTCCAGGCTACAGGGACGGGCGTGCGCTGGCTGCTGGACGGCAAACCTTTTGCCAAGGGCGCGTCCGCACTGTGGCTGCCCTGGCCGGGCCGGCATGTGGTGCAGATCACCGATTCCCGGGGACAGATGCTGGATGAAGTGCGGCTGGAGGTGCGGGGTGCGGGGGTGGTTGGCAAACACTAATAAAATCCTCCGCGCTTGGCACTCATGCCAAGGGAGGATGACGTGAAAAAATTACTTTCCACCCGCAGCGAAATGACGCTACGACTGGGTCGGATCATTCAGCAATTGCGGCATCTTTCGAGTCTACCAAGGGCCAACGGCGAAACTCCGGGAACGCTGCACTATGCCTGCAATATCTGCGGCCGAAACAATGCCGTCGATCTATGCAACATGGCAAGGGATGAACGGACCTGCCTCGGTTGCGGCAGCACACTGCGACAGCGCGGCCTGATCACCGCCCTGTCGCGCAAGCTCTTCGATGGCAAGTCATTCAAGTTGGACGATTGGGCGAATATCCCAAGCCTTCATGTGAAAGGCGTCAGTGACGCGGACCTGGTGGCCAACGCACTGTCGCAAAAGCTGGATTACCAAAACACCTTCTACCACCAGGCACCTCGGCTGGATGTGACGTCGCCGGCACCCGGCGACGTGTCCAGTTGTGATGTTCTGATCTGCTCAGACGTGCTGGAGCATGTGAGCTCCCCGGTGCAACGGGCCTTTGATGGCATGCGCAATATTATTCGCCCCGGCGGCTTTCTCTTGTTAACGGTGCCGTGCAATGCATCTGACCGCACGACGGAACACTTTCCGAACCTCTACGACTATCGCATCCAAGAGCAAGAGGGTAAACGCACCTTGGTCAATCGAACCCAAGACGGGCGGGTTGAGCATTTCGACAACCTGGTCTTCCACGGAGGCCCCGGGGAGACATTGGAGTTGCGCCACTTTGCACTGAATGACCTGGAACGGCATCTGCGTGATGCCGGATTTGCCACGGTAGAAGTCTTCGCACAACCCGACTTTGAACACGGCGTCTATTGGCAGCACGCCTACTCGGTACCAATCATCGCTTCCTGAAAGCGCGACCAGCGTCCGTTGGACATCCGTTGAGCAGCGCCTCCACTCGTCTTAGCCCAGCGTGCGCCCGAAAAAACGCAACGTTCTGTCCCACGCCTGCTGCGCCCACACCGCATCAAACTGCGTGGCCGGAATGCGCCCTGGACCGACGGCCGTCTCATTGGCAAAGGCGTGGTGGGCCAGGTAGCGGTGAAATTCAAACGACACACCGGCTTCGCGCAATTTGGTTTCCAGGGCGTCCACCGTCTCGATCTTGAAGAACTCGTCCTGCACGGCCCAGTGGCCCATGACCGGCACGCGGATCTGGCTGGCGTCGATGTATTCCAGCGGCGGGCAGCCATACCAGACCACCCCGGCGTCAAGCTCGGGGGATTGGCACAGCGAAAGCAGTGTTAGCGCGCCGCCCATGCAAAAGCCGGTGATGCCGACCTTGGGCGCACGGGTCTTCAGGTATTGCACCGCGCCCCGGATGTCCTGTGACGCGGCCTCGCCAAAGTTCAGACCCGTCATCAGGTGGTTCGCCTCCTCAGCCTCTACGGTGGATTGGCCGCGGTACAGGTCCGGCACCAGAGCCTGGTAGCCGGCTGCGGCCAGGCGGTCAGCCACGCCGCGGATCTGGGCGTTCAGGCCCCACCACTCCTGGATCACGACGATGGCCGGCGCATTTTTGACCTGCGCTGGCTCTGCCAGGTAACCCTGCACGGTTTGCCCATCCGGGCGCTGAAAGCTGACCATGGTTCCCATTGCTTTGTCTCCTGATGTGGGGTTTACACGCCCTCATATTACGCGGATCGGGTGGCAGAATGAACCATGCACTACGAACACCTGCTGGTGACCACCGACGGCCCCATCACCACCGTCACACTGAACCGCGCCGACAAGCGCAACGCGCTGGCGCTCAACGTGATGCGCGAGCTCACCG
The DNA here is from genome assembly GCA_038327925.1 of Burkholderiales bacterium. Classification (GTDB taxonomy): domain Bacteria; phylum Pseudomonadota; class Gammaproteobacteria; order Burkholderiales; family Burkholderiaceae_C; genus Allorhodoferax. The sequence continues at coordinate 41,886 of JBBQLM010000003.1, forward strand.
TAGCCCTGCGCGCCATCGCCCACACCGACGCACGCGGCGTCATCCTGGCGGCCAATGGCCCGGTGTTCAGCGCCGGGCACAACTTTGCCGACATGGCCGGCGCCAATCTGGAACAGGCGCGCGAGCTGTTCGACGTCTGTACCACGATGATGAACACCCTCCAGGCCCTGCCGCAACCGGTGGTGGCCCGGGTGCATGCGCTGGCCACAGCGGGCGGCTGCCAACTGGTGGCCAGTTGCGATCTGGCGGTGGCGGCGGACACCGCGTCCTTTGCCATTCCCGGTGGCAAGGCCGGGCTGTTCTGCCACACACCGCTGGTCGCCATTGCCCGCAATGTGGGCCGCAAACGGGCACTGGAGTTGGCACTGACCGGCGACGCCATCGACGCCGCTACCGCCGCCGACTGGGGCCTGATCAACAAGGCCGTGCCGCCCGACCAACTGGAGGCTGTCACGCTGGACCTGATCCAGCGCGCCACGCGCGGCAGCGCACTGTCCAAGGCGCTGGGAAAGCAGGGCTTTTACCGCCAGGTGGACCTGCCGCAGGGCCAGGCCTATGACTTTGCGGTGGAGCGCATGGCAACCGCCGCGCTGCTGCCCGACGGGCAAGAGGGCATTGCCGCATTCCTGGAAAAGCGCCACGCGCAGTACACGCAGCAGCCCGAGGCCGACTGGCCGCTCTAGCCACCGACAACCCGCACCGCACCCCAACCCAAGGCATGGACCGCGCCCACATCTGCCTCACCCGCCACGGCGAGACCGACTGGAACAAGCGCGGCGTCCTGCAGGGCTGGCTGGATGTGCCCATCAACGACCACGGCCGCGAGCAGGCCCATGCCATGGCGGCGCATTTCGCTGCCGCCGGTTTTTCTGCCGTGTGGTCCAGTCCGCTGGCGCGTGCGCAGGAGACGGCGGCCATCATCGCCGAGCGTCTGGGGCTACCCACACCACAAAGTCATGAAGGACTCAAGGAGCGACATTTCGGCGCAATCCAGGGCATTCCCAAAAGCGAGCTGGCCGAGCTGAACCCGGTGCTGCTGGAGCAGATTCTGCGGCGCAACCCCCAGGCCAGTTTTGTCGGCGGTGAATCCATGGACGAGTTTGCCGACCGTCTGTTTGCCGCCTGTGTGGACATCGGTTCCGAGCACCCGGGCGAGCAGGTGCTGGTCATCACCCACGGCTGGGTGCTGGATGCGATGCTGCGCCACATTGGCGGGCTGGGGCGCACCGCCGTGCTGCACGAAAAGCCGAAGAATGGCGAAAGCGTGTGGGCCACGGTGCGCCAGCGCGCCATCAGCGCTCGTCAGTACTAGACACAGCGACCGGCGTCTTTTTGCGCCTGCATTGGGTGTATAACCAAGCCCCCGATCAATAAGGAATACGCACTATGGGCGCACAGTGGAAAGCAAAAGGCAAGGAACTCGCGGCAAATGCCAGGGGCAAACTGTTTGGACGTTTGTCCAAGGACATCATGGTGGCGGCACGCAACGGTGCCGACCCGGCTGGCAACTCCCGCCTGCGCCTGGTGCTGGAACAGGCCCGCAAGGTGTCCATGCCCAAGGACACCGTGGACCGCGCCATCAAGAAGGGCGCTGGCATCGGCAGCGAGGCCGTGCACTTCGAGCACGTCATCTACGAAGGCTTTGCCCCGCACCGCGTCGCCGTCATGGTGGAGTGCCTGACCGACAACGTGAACCGCACCGCACCCGAAATGCGGGTGCTGTTCCGCAAGGGCCAGTTGGGCACGTCCGGCTCCGTGTCCTGGGACTTTGACCACGTGGGCATGATCGAAGCCGAACCCGCAGCCGCCGGTGCCGACGCGGAAGTGGCCGCCATCGAAGCCGGCGCCCAGGACTTTGAGGTCGGCGAGGAAGAAGGCACCACGCTGTTCATCACCGATGCCACCGACCTGGATCTGGTCAGCCGCGCCCTGCCCACCCACGGTTTCACCGTGCTGTCGGCCAAGCTGGGCTACAAGCCCAAGAACCCCATCGACCCGGCCAGCCTGAGCGCGGAAGCCCTGGAAGAGGTCGAAGCCTTTCTGGCCGCCATCGACGGCAACGACGACGTGCAAAACGTGTACGTCGGCCTCGCCGGCTAGACACTGAGCGCACGCTGGCCTGGCATGCAAACCCTGGCCTTCGCGCTGTTTGCCACGCCGATTGGCCACTGCGGCATCGCCTGGAGCGAAGCCGGCCTGACCGGCGTGCAATTGCCAGAAGCCGACGAGGCCGCAACCCGCGCACGCATGGCGCACCGCTTTCCCCATTGCACGGAAGGTGAGCCGCCACCCACCGTGCGCCAGGCCATGGACGCCGTGGTGGCCCTGCTTCAGGGATCACCGAAGGAACCCGCCGACCTTGGCGACATCGTGCTGGACCTGGATGGCGTGCCGCCCTTTCACCAGCGCGTGTATGCGCTGGCGCGGGGCTTGCAACCGGGCACAACCTGCACCTATGGCGAACTGGCCCGGCAACTGGGTGAACCCGGTGCGGCCCGCGCGGTAGGTCAGGCGCTGGGTGCCAATCCGTTTGCGCCGGTCGTGCCGTGCCACCGCATTCTGGCGGCCAACGCGGGGCCCGGAGGCTTCTCGGCCAATGGCGGCGTCACCACCAAGCTGGCGCTATTGCTGATTGAACATGCGCAGTTCAATGGTCCCGGTCTGTTCGATGGTGATGCTACGTCACTTGGGACCGCCAGCGGAAACGGTTGACGCCGTGGCGCGCAGGCCGTCCAGCATGGCATGCACCAGCGCGCGGGCATTGGTCAGCGCCACATTCGGGTCATCCGGCTGCTGCGCCAGCGCCTCGATCGCACCGTAGAGCAGGCCCAGAATCAGTCGCGCCTGCAGGCGCACATTGCCCTCGGGCACAAAGCCCAGGGACTGCAGCGCCCGCACGTTCTGCATGGTGGCACCCATGCCGTGGCGCTCGCGAATCTCAGCCCAAGCCTGCGTGCCCAGCACGGCCGGCGCATCCACCAGGCCGATGCGCCGGCCCTCGGGGTTCAGACCGGCCTGCAAAAATACGTCGATGGCCGCCAGAAACGCCTGCCACGCATCCGCACCGCCAGCCAGCGCCTGCGCGCGGACTTGGGCCGTGAGCGCAACCAGGCCGGCATCCAGGTCCTCCGCCACGGCGGCGAACAGGCCCTTCTTGTCGCCGAAGTGGTGGTACACCGCCCCAGTGGTCACGCCGGCGGCCTCACAGATGGCACCCAGGGACGTGGCCTCGTAGCCCAATTGACCAAACAGCGTGCGTCCCGCCGCGCGCAGCGCCGCCTGTGTGGATGCCGCGTTGGTCTTGCGGCCATCGGCTACCGGCTCGGCCTGGTGCGCCTGGTTTGGCGATGCCTTTCGCGCACCGCCCGATGATTGTCGCATTTGTGACTCCATTACATAACGTAATTATGTATTCTTCGGCTTTCAATTGTATCCCCCACCGAGGTAACCCACCATGCTGATCGCCGCCAAAGTTCTCGCCGCCCTGGTTCTATTCATCCACGTCTATATCTTCCTGCTGGAAACCGTGCTGTTCCAGACGCGGGGGCGCAAGGTCTTTGGCCTGAGCCAGGAGCAGGCGGCCACCATGTCCGCCGCGATGTCCAACCAGGGTTGCTACAACGGCTTCCTGGCTGCCGCCCTGGCCTGCGGCTTCCTGCTGCCCGATCCGGCCACGGCACAGGCATTCACCATCTATGGCCTGATTTGTGTCGCGGTAGCCGGCATCTGGGGCGCAGTCACCGTGAAGGTGCGCATTCTGTATGTGCAAACCGTGCCGGCGGTGCTGGCGCTGGCCGCCCTTCTGCTGGCCTGAAGCATGCATCCGCACCCTGGATTGACAAAAAAACGCTATCAATTCAGGAGCTACTTACGCTTATTACACGAGGGCTAGAGGCCTAAATGACTCAAAACTACTTGGGGGATTGGAGCTGGCGCATCAGCGCGTAGGCGACGCCACCCAGTGACAGCACGCCGATACCCAGCACCAGCCACAGCAGCACGGTGCGCACCGGCACCCCTTGCGCCAGCCAGGCCGGCGCGCTGCGGTCCAGCCCACCCGGGGCCTGCACCTGCACGGCCGCCACGGTGGCGACCGGCAGTTCGGCCAGCTTGGCCGGAGCCACCGAGCCCAGCAGGCTGGCATCCACCGCTGCGGAGGGCGTTTGCGCACGCCCAGCCGCCAGGGTAAACGGGCCTGCACCGGAAGCCAGAAACGCCACCTGCAGCTGCGCAAACTCCAGCGTGGCCTGCAAGCCGCCTTCGGGCAGGGCTTGGCCCTTGCCGGCCTCCACCCGCAGCGCACGCACCGAGGCGCCGTGCAGCGGCGTGGACGGGTTGCTGGTGCCAGGGCCCACGGTATCCAGGCGGTACACAACGGAGGACGCCAGCGTGCGCCACGGCTGTGCGGCATCCGAGCGCCCCAGGATGCGCACCGGCAACAGCGTGTTGTTCTGCGGCGCCTGCAGGTGCAGGGCGGCGATGGGCGTGGCAAAGGGCAGCGTCCAACTCAGGCTGTTGCCGTCCAGCGTGCCCGGTGGCAACGGCGCACGCAACGATTCGGGCATGGTTTGCGTGGCCGCCACGCGGCCGGTCAGCGACACCACCTTCACACCGCTCTGCCCGGCCCAGGCCAGGCGCAGGTAGCGCCCCTTCATGCTCAAGGGCTGGCGCAGCTCCAGCGTGGAGTTGCTGGGCGCGTCCATGCCATCAAACTGGAACACCGGGCCCTTGGTGGCCACTGCGGTCCAGTCCTTCAAATCGGCGCTGGTGGACACGGTCAGGGGCACCAGGGCGTTGTGCGGCAGCTCCAGGTTCAGGTGCAGCGCGTCCAGCGTCTGCGGCTCGCCGCGCAGATCGAACAGGGCCGCCTGCAGCGGCTGCGCCGTGGCGTCGGTCGATGCTTCAGGGGCCGCGTTGTCCCACCGCACCCACGCGCTGCTGTGGTTGCCGCCGCTGTCCACCTGCACCTGCACCTGCACGGCGCCGCGCACGGGCTTGCCAGCACTGGCGGCAAACAGCGGGTAAGCGGGATAGGCCGGGGTTTGCACCTGTGGCGCCGCATGGCTCAGGTCTGCGCGCCCCAGCAAGGCATAGGGCACGACGGCACCGGCGGCGTTGAACACGCGCAGGTCGTGCGCGCTGCTGCTTTGCAGTTGCATGAGTGCCTGCACCGGAACATCGACCCGCACCAGGCTGGCACCGGCCGGCAGGGCCAGGGTGCCGCGCCATGCAAACTCGTTGGGCGGCGGTGCGTCGCTGGCACCCGCGCCAACCGACAGGCTGGCAAGCACCAGAACGGATGCAATGGCCTGGGAGAAAACACTCATGCGGCCTCCTCGTTCAGTTCGGCGTCCTCGGGCTGGTCAGCCGGCGGAATCGGCGCAAAGTAGCCGACCACCAGCATCAGCGCACCCACCGCAATAAAGGCCACGATGCGCTCGGACCCGCCACGGTTGGACAGGTCCACCAGGAACAGCTTGGCCACGGTCAGGCCCAGTAGCGCCGCACCTCCCATCCATACCGGTCGCGCATGGCGGCGGTGGGCCAACAGCATCAGGCCCAGCGCCAGCAGCGTCCACAGGATGGAGTAGCCTGCCTGCACCAGGAAGGAGGCATACAGGCGCCCCGCCACCCAGGGCACGTCGGCGTAGTGGTGCACCGCCCGCAGCCACACGGTGTTGACGGCGACAAACGCCATGCCGGACAGCAGCAATACCCAGCGCGCATCGTGAATGCCCTGTGGCACATCCAGGTCACTGCCGCGCACACGGCTCAGCCACAGCGCCAGCGTGCCCAGCGCCAGCGCCACGCAGATATCGGTCGGGTTCAGCAGCGGCAAGTAGGGCAGTGGCTGTGCGTTGCCGTTTGAGTGCACGGCCACCAGCATCGCACCCAGTGCCACGGCCAACACCAGCGGCACTGCGGCACGCCACAAATAGGCCTGCGCAAACCGGTCCAGCGGCCAGCGCTGGCGTGCCGCGCTGTCAGGCTCGTACAGCAAGCGCCGTGTCAGCACCAGCAGAACCGCCACACCGGCCACCAGGAAGATCACGCTGGCCCAGGCCGTGCCCTGCAAATGCGCCTGCTGCACCGCCCACACCAGCAGGTTTCCCGCCAGCAGCACCAGCAGCCACACACCACCGCTGTGCACCCACGCCCACCACGCTTGCGGTGCCGTGCCGTCGAGCCGGCGCAGGGTCAGCACATGCAGCGCCAGCACCAGCGGCCAGATGACAAGTCCCCAGGCTTCGAACACATGGCGCAATTCCATGACCCCCTGCAAGGCCACCAGTGCCATGATGGGCAGCGAGAACCAGGCCGGCGTGGCCGCCACGGACCAGGGTTTGGACCGCTCGGGCAGGGCCCAGCGGTGCGCCACCCAGGCGCTGGCCACCCAGGCCAGCATGTGCAGATACGACTGCTGGGCATGGCTCAAGACCGGTGCCCAATAGCCGTCGGCCGTGAAGGTTCTGCGCCCAATTTCATGTCCCAGCGCAAACTGCCACCACAGGAAACCCACCCAGAACAGCGCGGGCGACAGGCTTTGCTCCAGCGCCGCAAACTGCTGGGCAAACAGGGCTTCGCCGTCGCGGGTCGCACTGGCCGTGCGCGACCAGTGTGCAATCGCCAGCGCCGATGCGGCCAGCAGCAGCGCGCCGATGAATGCCGGATTGGCCACTGGCCACAGCGCAGTCTGCACCTGGTCGAAGGAACGCAGATAACTCATGGCCGCAAGCCCCTGCAACACCAGCCCCGCCAGTCGCGCCAGCCAGCGCCCCTGGCGCTGGCCCATCCAGTACACGGCGGCGCCCTCGGCCGCCCAGACGGCGCTGGTCCAGCGCGCGTCCAGCGCCAGCGGCACGGCCAGCGTCACAAAGCCCAGGCCCAGCGCTGCAAAGCATTCGGCCAGCCACTGGCCCACGCCCGCGTCGCGCCGTTTGGCCGCCCACCAGCCCAGGCCCAGGTAGATGGCGCCCAGCGCCAGTGATGAAAACGCGCTGGCATATTCCACGTTGCGCACCAGCCCCACCTGCAGCGTGAAGGCCGCCAGCGGCAGGCCAAAGATCAGCGTCGCGTCCACCGCCTGTTTGGGCTCCAGGCCATGGCGCGTGGCATACAGCAGGCTGGCCAGCAGATACAGCGCGAAAAAGGCCAGCAGGAAAGGTTCGGTCGTTGCCAGGTGCTCGGGCTGGTACTTGAGCACGCCCCACAGCGTGGCCACGCCAAAGGTGGCCAGAAAACCCAGCAGATTCAAGGCCCGCCAAGCGCGCTTCCAGGCCACCGCCACAATGGCCACACCCAGCAACAGGTAGTAGCTGAACAGCCCCACATGGTCGCCCTGCCCGGTGGACAACAAGATGGGCGCCGCAAACGCGCCAGCAAAGCCGATGAAGGCCATGGGCATGGCGTTTTGCAGCAGCGCAATCGCCGTGGAGAACGCACACACCAGACCCAGCACCACAAAGGCCGCACTGGCCGGCAGAAACTGGTACAGGCGGAAGGCCGCAAACACGGTCAGGTACAGCACCCCCACACCGGCGCCTTGCAGGGTGAGTGCATAGGCCGTGCGTTCCGGCTGGCGCGCATGCAGCTTCCAGCCAAACACAAACAGTGCAATACCGGCGATGCCAATGGCGGCCAGCCGCAACTCGGGTGGCAGCATGGAATTGTCGATGGCGTACTTGGCCAGAAACGCCAGGCCCACAAACAGCACCAGCACCCCCATGCGGACGATGGTGTTGCCACCCAGCAGCCAGTCGCGGGCCTGGCCCACGGCGCGTGCGACCCAATCCGGTTGCAGGGCGGCCGGGAACTCGGGCATCTCTTGCGCGTGGCCCACGGGCGGCGGGGCGGCAGGCAGGGTGTCCGTGAAATCGGGTTGCTCCACCACCAAGCGTTGAATGGGGACTGGGGCAACCGGCTGTAGCACGGGCGCCGCGACCGGGTGAGCCCTGCCGGCAGGAGCGACCGGCGCGCTGTGCTCCGGTGGGGCGGTGGCAGCGTGCTCCGCCAGCGTCTTGAGCGCCTCGGCGCGAGCCTCCTTGCGGATTTCATTGCGCAGGGTCTTGCCGGCAAAGGCTCCCAGCAGCGCACCCACTATCAGCCCAAAACCGGCACCATGCCGGTCCGCGAAGTAGCCCAGTATGGCCCCCCAAATTGCGCCCCACATCACCATGCGTTGTTCCCCCTGATTGAATCGGTCCGTTTCCCGGACTTGCCGCATCGCCCGGGGCAGTCTAGCCCATGTCGCCAAATAATTTCAAAGTGGAAGAGGCGGATTTCACACCGTCGCCCGTGCCGTGCGGCTACCATTTGGGCCAACATCAGGAGACACCATGACCGTCATCACCAACATCGAAGACCTGCGCATCCTGGCCAAGAAGCGCGTGCCCCGCATGTTCTACGACTACGCCGACTCCGGCTCGTGGACCGAGGGCACCTACCGCGCCAACGCGTCCGACTTCCAGAAGATCAAGCTGCGCCAGCGCGTGGCCATCAACATGGACAACCGCAGCACTGCCAGCACCATGATCGGCCAGCAGGTTGCCATGCCGGTGGCGCTGGCCCCGGTGGGCCTGACCGGCATGCAGCATGCCGACGGCGAGATCAAGGCGGCGAATGCGGCCAAGAAGTTTGGCGTGCCGTTCACGCTCTCAACCATGAGCATCTGCTCCATCGAGGACGTGGCCGCCGGCACTGGAAACCACCCATTCTGGTTCCAGGTCTATGTGATCCGTGACCGCGGCTTCATCGAGCGCCTGATCGAACGTGCCAAGGCCGCCAACTGCTCGGCCCTGGTGCTGACGCTGGACCTGCAAATCATCGGCCAGCGCCACAAGGACCTGAAGAACGGTCTCTCGGCCCCGCCCAAGCCGACCCTGTCCAACCTGATCAACCTGGCAACCAAGTGGCGCTGGGGCATGGGCATGCTGGGCACGCCAAGGCGCGGCTTTGGCAACATCATTGGCCACGTCGACGGCATCACCGACCCGAGCAACCTATCCGCCTGGACCACGCAGCAGTTCGACCCGACCCTGAACTGGGCCGATGTGGAGTGGATCAAGAAACGCTGGGGCGGCAAGCTGATCCTGAAGGGCATTCAGGACGTGGAAGACGCGCGCCTGGCCGTGGACAGCGGCGCCGATGCGCTGATCGTCTCCAACCACGGTGGCCGCCAGTTGGATGGCGCCGAATCCTCCATCAACGCCTTGCCCGCGGTGGTAGACGCGGTGGGCAAGCAGATCGAGGTGCACATGGACGGCGGCGTGCGCAGCGGCCAGGACGTGCTCAAGGCCGTGGCCCTGGGGGCCAAGGGCGTCTACATTGGCAGGCCCTTCGTCTACGGCCTGGGCGCCATGGGCGAGGCCGGTGTCACCAAGGCACTGGAGATCATCCACAAGGAAATGGACGTCACCATGGCCCTGTGCGGCAAGACCCGCATCGAGCAAATCGACAAGAGTATTCTGCTGCCTGGCAGCTACCCGACCTGAAGCTCGCCGCAACAGGCCCGAATTCCAACTGGATCAAACAAAGCGACTTCTTTTTGCGTTAGGATGAAAAGGTCTGCGGCAGCTGTGTCGCAGACCTTTTTTTATTGCCCAGCCAAGCAAAGGACCCAATCCATGAGCCCAAGCAAATTCCGTCTGGTGACCCGCAGCGACTTCGACGGTTTGGTCTGCGCGGTGCTGCTCAATGAGCTGGACCTGATCGATGACATCAAGTTTGTCCATCCCAAGGACATGCAGGACGGCAAAGTCGACATTACCAGCCGCGACATCACCACCAACCTGCCCTATGTGGCGGCCGCGCACCTGGCCTTTGACCACCACGAGTCCGAGACCATTCGCAACACCGGCGAGCGCCCCAACCACATCATTTCGGCCCATGCCCCTTCAGCGGCCCGCGTGGTGTATGACTACTACGGCGGCGCCAAGGCCTTTCCGAATATCAGCAACGACATGATGCTGGCCGTGGACAAGGCCGACTCGGCCCAGTTCAGCCACGAAGAAATTCTGGAACCCACCGATTGGGTGCTGCTGAACTACCTGATGGACTCGCGCACCGGTCTGGGGCGTTTCCGGGAGTTCCGCGTCAGCAACTACCAGCTGATGATGGACCTCATCAAATACTGTCGCAACCACGGCATTGACGAAATCCTGCAGTTGCCCGACGTGATCGAGCGTGTGGACCTGTATTTTGACCACTCCGCACGTGCCCGCGAACAGATCGAGCGCTGCGCCACCGTGCACAAGAACCTGGTGGTGCTGGACCTGCGCAACGAGGAAACCATCTTCGCCGCCAACCGCTTCCTGATTTATGCGCTGTTCCCGCAGTGCAATATCTCCATCCACGTGCTGTGGGGCGTGCAGAAGCAGAACACCGTGTTTGCCACCGGCAAGTCCATACTGGACCGCGGCAGCAAGACCAATGTGGGCGAGCTGATGCTGCAGTACGGCGGCGGTGGCCACAACGCGGCCGGCACCTGCCAGGTCGAGAACGAGCAGGCCGATGACGTGCTGGGCGCTCTTATTAACCAGATCAATTCCGATGGCTGAAGAACGACAAGGTGTTTCCGGCTGGTGGCGCGCGGCCACCATTGCGTTGCTGGTCCTGGCGAGCATTGCCGCCGCAGCAAGTGCCAGCATGTTCGCGCAATTCCAGGCGCAAATCGAGCACGTCCAGTCCCAGCTCAAGGCTACGGCACAGGTGAAGTACATCGCGGTGCTTTTTGATGACAAGCAAGCCCCCGCGATGCTGGTCACCATGAACCTGCAGGACAGCGAAATGCAGATCCAGCGCCTGAACGCCGTGGCCGAGGGCCGTGAAGACAGCATGCAACTGTGGGCGATGTCCGACGGCGACCCTGTGCGCTCGCTCGGCGTCATCGGGAGCAAGGCCAAGACCCTGCGCCTGCCCACCACCGAACGCGACTTTGCCAGCGCCACGACGCTGGCCATCAGCGTCGAAGAAAAGGGCGGCGCCCGTCCCGGCAATGGCCCACGCCTGCCCTATTTGTTCAAGGGATCGGTGATCCAGAAGGCCCTGTGAGGCGCATTGCGCACCTGGACATGGACGCGTTCTACGCGTCGGTGGAACTGTTGCGCTACCCCCAGTTGAAGGGCCTGCCCGTCGTCATCGGCGGGGGCCGGCGCGCCATCCACGCTGCACTGGAGGCGCTGCACGCCGCCGACCTGGACAACGCCGACCCCGCAGAGCCCGAGCCGCCGTGGGATGAGGCAGCGCAGCGCGCCGCACTCCGACGCATTCCGCTTGATGCCTTTGCACGCCTCTCCAGCTACACCGGGCGCGGCGTTATCACCACCGCCACCTATGCGGCGCGCCAGTTCGGCGTGGGCTCGGCCATGGGGCTGATGAAGGCCGCCAAGCTGTGCCCGCAGGCCATTTTGCTGCCGGTGGACTTTGAGGAATACCGCAAGTACTCGCGCCGCTTCAAGGCCATCATCACCGACATTGCCCCGCTGATGGAGGACCGCGGCGTGGACGAGGTCTATATCGACTTCACCGACGTGCCGGGTGGCCAGCGCGAGGGCGGTCGCGTGCTGGCGCGCCTCATCCAGAAGAGCGTCTTCGAGGCCACCGGCCTGACCTGCTCGGTCGGTGTCGCGCCCAACAAGCTGCTGGCCAAGATGGCCAGCGAGTTCAACAAACCCAACGGCATTGCCATCGTGCATGAGAGTGATCTGGAAACATTGATCTGGCCGCTGGCCTGTCGCAAGATCAATGGCATCGGCCCCAAGGCGGATGCAAAGCTCAAGGGCTTTGGCATTGAAACCATTGGCCAACTGGCCCAGCGCGAGCTGGCCTGGCTGATACAGACCTTTGGCCCGCGGACCGGCGCCTGGCTGCATGACGCCGCCCATGGACGCGACGACCGAGCGGTGGTGCTGGACAGCGAACCGGTGAGCATGAGTCGCGAGACCACCTTCGAGCGCGACCTGCACGCCGTGCGCGACAAGGTCGAACTGGGCACCATCTTCACCCGGTTGTGCGAGCAGGTAGCGGCCGACCTGCAACGCAAGGGGTATGCCGGCAAGACCATCGGCATCAAGCTGCGCTATGACGATTTCAAGAGCGTGACCCGCGACCTGACCATAGACCACTACACAGCCGACGCAAAGGAAATCCGCCACGCCGCCGGCCAGTGCCTCAAGCGCGTGGACCTGACGCGGCGCCTGCGCCTGCTGGGTGTGCGCGTTGGCGCCCTGCGCAAGGGCTCCAGCGCCGATGCTTTGGATAAAAATGTGGCCTTAGCCCTCGCCAATACTGGACAAGGTGCTATCCATTTCATAGTGGGCAGCGATCAGTTGTTCTGAGCCTATGCACGACCATACCTAGGGTTTTCACTAGGTTTCGGTGATTTACCTTGAATTTCACTTACGCAAAACTTACATTGATATCTCATACGGGGAGATTGCAATGATCACGTGGCTTGCACCAGCCGTTTCGTTCTCCGAGCTGCACCGCATCAAACAGTGGTGCGAGGAGCATGCCCTGGACCACCCGGTCGAACACCACCTGTGGGACGCGGTGATGACCACCTGGTTCATGGGCTGGGTCGGCTGGCTGCCGACCTGGGTGCTGGACGCGTGGTGGGCCAGCGCGCCGTGCGTGCTGGGCATGCTGGCGCCCAGCCTGTACATCGGCTGGCGCACGCAGGCGCATCTGCGCAACCGCCTGCGTTGCGACTGGATCACCCTGCCCCGCGCCTAGACGGGCCGCCCTAAACCGGTTGCCCGGCGCGACACGACCGCGCGGGGGAACTGGATTACAGTCTGCCCCCATGACTACCTCCACCCCCACTCCCACCTGTTTCACCCTCAACGTCAACAACCACATCGCCCACCTGGTGCTGAACAAGCCCGAAGCGATGAACACCATGCACCCCACGTTCTGGCGCGAGCTGGACGAAGTGCTCACCCACCTGCACCGCGAAGGCAACGCCCGCGCGTTGGTGATCAGCAGCACCGGCAAGCACTTCAGCGCCGGCATGGCGCTGGAGACCTTTGCCGCCAATCCGCTGGACGACCAGACGCCCGAAGGCCGCGCTGCGGTGCTGGACGTGCTGGGCGACATGCAGGCCACCTTCACCAAGCTGGAGACGCTGCGCATTCCGGTGATTGCGGCCATCCAGGGCGGTTGCATCGGCGGCGCGGTGGACATGGTCACCGCCTGCTGCATCCGCTACGCCACACCGCAGACCTTCTTCTGCATCCAGGAAATCAACATCGGCATGGTGGCCGACGTGGGCACGCTGCAACGCCTGCCCAAGCTGATCCCACTGGCCGTGGTCAAGGAGCTGGCCTACACCGGCCGCCGTCTGCCCGCCGACAAGGCCCTGCAATACGGACTGGTCAACGCCGTGTTCGACACCGAGGAAGCCATGCTGGAAGCCGCACTGCAATGCGCTGCCGAAATCGCCTCCAAGCCCCCGGTCGCCATCTGGGGCACCAAGCAGGCCATTCACTACGCACGCGACCACTCGGTGGACGAATCCCTCAAGCAAATGGGCTGGCTGCAGGGCGCCATCTGGAGCAACCGCCACGTGATGGAAGCCGTAGTCGCGATGAAAGGCAAGCGCGCCGGTGACTTCCCGGCACTCAAACCCCTGCGCTCATTCAGCGAACTGGGCTGACGCGCTCGATATTCAGCGCCAACAGGCGTTTGAGGATTTCTTCATCCGCCATGTCGGCGGTGTAGTCGCTCCAGCCGTAGGCCTGAGCAACTGCCATGTCCAGCGCCTTGTGCGCGGCATCCAGCCAGGCTGGGCGACAAGTTGTAGAGCTTAGTCAGCGTGCGCTCGGCGAGGTCTTTCTCATTGCCGGGTTTGGGCAGGATGCGGTCGGGGTAAGGGCTGTGGTCCATGCCCAGCGGGGTGACCTCGGGCACGCGGTCCGTCCATTCGGGTGGGTTGAGCCAGTTGTCGCGCAGGTCACTGAGGCGTTTGGCGGCTTGGGCGATGGCAATTGCGTGGTTGCGCGCGCCCGGCCTGGATGACGGTGGTTTTTGCTACGCTTTTTGTAGCTACATACGTATATTCTACGAGGGCTTAAGGCTGATTTGGCTCTGAAAGACCTGCAGAAATGACTGCGCCGCCTTCCAGCGTCTCCGTGCGCTGGTGGGCCGTGTCGGCAGGGGTCAGGCCTGCCGGGAATGGGAAGGTTTCGAAGCAGGTTGTAGGGGTGTAGCGCGGGTCGTTACCCACGCCGATGGAGGTTCCCATACGCAGCGACCAGAGTTCGTGGAAGCGGCTGTGTAGTAGGCCGAGCGTGGTGTCGTCGGCACGGGCGACTGTGATCAGCGCTTGATCCGGTGAGGTCGTCACGGGAAGCCACACGAAGAAGCGATGCTTGGAGTGTGCGACGGTTGCAATGAATCGCTGAAGCGGCTTGAATGCCATGCGCAACTACGTCAGCAAAAGGACGCTCATAGAGTGCAGCTTCCGTCTCGGACAGGTCATTACCAAAGTCAATGATCCACTGGTGCTGTGGCCCACGGCTTAACTCGAATCCGTTCGCCCAGGGTTTGAGTACATCGCTGTTGGGCCGGCCATGCGGGTTGGGCGGCGCAGCCACTCGCGTGCCAACTGCGCATCAATTTCGAACTTGGCCTTTTTGGAGGCACCTTGGAAACTGGTCTTGAGGTTGGCAGTCATCCGTGAGTTTCAGTAGCCGTGCAGGGCGTATTCCAGAGCATCCCAAATCACCTGGGCCTGGCTTTGCACGTTGGCGACGGGGCGGCGCAGGTCGCTGGGTTCGAAGGAGACGATGTGCAGCGTATCGAGCATCAAGGGCTCGCCGGCAATGATTAACTCTGGGTTGAGGCGCGACATGGGTGGGGTATCCGCTTGCGGTCGCGCCAAGGGAATGGTCACGCGGGCTTCGGGGGAGCGGATGAAGTCACTTTGGATCTGGAGCACGTAGGGGTGAATGTCGCGCAAATCTTCCAGCGGATGCGGGTAAACATCGAACTGGGCCATTCATGATCCTTGCGCTTTGGCCTTGCGCCATTCGTGGACCCGGCGGCCCATGGAGCCGATCTTGCGCATGCGGGTGTTGAAGGCTTCAATAGCCGTTTTGTTCTCTTCTTCCCATTGCTTGCGGGCGGTTTCAACTTCTGCCGGAGTGCGCGCAGCGGCAGCGGTGCGGCGGGCCAAGCGCTCAGAGGTCAGCCAGCCATCACCTGTTTGGTCGCCGGAATTCACTTTGTACGCTGCGGGGTGCTCCTGCACGCTGGGCACGAGGGGAACGACTCGGACCGGCCGCATGACGATGCTGCCATCTTCCTGCAACGTCAGGTCAAACAGCTGCCCCGCATATTTCTTACCCAGCGATATCTGGCCGCTGGCACCGACTTCCTTGAGCATGATGAACCCTCACTGATCGATCTTCATGCCATCATGCCGCATGAATGCGCGTCAGTCAACGAACTCGGCTGACCCGCTCCTGCCACTGCTGCTGGGCCTCGGGGTTGCCGTTGCGGGACTGGATGTAGAGGTTCAGCAGCGCAATCTCGCGGCACTGGTACTGCTGCTCCTGCTGGCACGGCACCTCGATCAGGCGGATGCCGGTGTTCTCGGCCAGACAGCGGCTGTAGTACTCGGAAAACTCCCCGATGGTTTCGCAGCGCTTGCCATCGCCACCGTAGGCACGCACCAACTGCAGCACGTCGAACTGGCCGGTCGAGCAGTGGTAAATCGGGCCGTCGCCGCTCTTGCCCAGGTGGAAGATGTCGTTGCGCATGTAGATGATGGTCACCGCCAAAGCCTGCTTCTGGAAGTGAATCAGCTCGTTGAGCTGGAAGTGGAAGCCGCCGTCCCCGGTGATGACCACCGTGCGATCCGACAACTCTTTGCGCCGGATCGTCTCCGCCACCACTCGCGCATAGGGCAGCGAGGTGCCCATGGCCGCATACCAGGGATTGGCCAGCCAGTTGATGCCGGTCTCGGTGGCCCGGGGCCGCAAGCCAAAGCTGGCGAAAAAAGAATTACCCACTTCGGGCACAAACACCGTGCCGAACCCCTGCTGCTCCTGCACCTGGTTGATGACATCGACCAGCACATGGAAATCGAACTTGGCGCTGGCCTCCAGCACCGGTGGCTGGCGCTCTGGCAATTCGCAGCCGTAGGTCGGCAGATCCGCCGCCAGCAGCCCTTGCAGGATGCGGATCAGTTCCGCCTCACGCGGCACCGTGGACTTGACCACCGTGCGGTTGGCAAAGTCGGCAATGAAGTGGGTACCAGTGTGGAAAGCACTGGCCGTGTCCTGCGGAATGATGCTGGAGCCCAGGTCCAGCACATAGTCCGCACGCGACTCAATGTAGCCACGCGTGGCCGGGTCGCTAAAGGCGCCGTTGTAGGTGCCCAGGCACAGCGGGTCGGTTTCGTCCACGCCGCCCTTGGCAAACCAGTCGCTGACATAGGGGATCTGGAAGCGATGGCAAAACGCATGCATCAGCTTGGTCAGCTCCGGGTTGCGACGCACCTGCACGCCAAAGTACACCAGCGGCGCGCGAGCCTGCTTCAGCTTGCTGACGATGGTGCCCAGCACCGCTTCCAGCCCGGCAAACACCAGCTCCAGCCCTTGCAGGTGGTCCAGCGCGGGCAGTGACAGGGGTTGCGTTAGTGCAAACACCAGGTTGCGCGGCACCTCGATGAAGACCGGCTCGCGGTGCAGCCAGGCGTGCTTGACCAGCTCAAAGAAACGAAAAGCCGAGATGTTGGGCTGCCCACGGGAGCGGTCGCCCTGCAGGCGCTCGGCGCGGATGCCGATGGCGGCAAAGGCGTGCAGCGCGGCGTCGTACTCGGCACGCCAGCTATTGCTGGGCTGCACCATGTGGTGGATGCCCGACTGGTGCACCTCGTCCTCACCGGGTGCGCCGGAAATGAACACCACCGGCAGCCCCTCGGTCTTGGCCAGGGCTGCGGCCGTCACGCAGGGCAGCGAGCCGACCGTGTAGGTGGTCAGGCAAAAGCCGATGCCATCCATCTCGGCCTGGGCGCAGGCGCAAAAACCGGCATGCATCTCGTTGCTGGACGGCTCCACCGCCAGGCCGTCCTGGTCCAGTGCGGCGATCAGGTTGGCGGCGAAGTCACCGCCCACGCCATACAGCCGGTCCACGCCAAAGTGCTTGATGATCTGGCGCATAGCCTGACCCAGGTTGACCATGGAGCGCTGGTAGTCGGCGCCAAAGTTTTGCTCATAAGGGGTGATCATCGTGGGGTGCTTCTCAAATGGGTTTTGAATCCGAAAATTATTCGCCAAAAACCGCGCACAAGGTGGGCATTGTTTGCATTTCCAGCGCCTCTTGGCACAAGTTTTGTGCATAAAGAGCATTTCATATGCATCGAAATGTTGCAGCAACACCTTCAACCGCATTCGGGGCGTTCCAGGCGGCCCATCCCCCATTCGGGGGATATACAAATGGCCCGATCCGTGGTCTGATGCCAGATGGTGTCCGGTCTGGTTCGGGGGTATCTGCATGCCAATGTGTTGCGTGACTGTCCGTAAGCGATGAGACGCAGTCGCGCGTCCTCGCCGGACCTCCAGCGCCTGGCCGATCCGGAATCGCTGCGCGAAGCCGCGCTGCACACCCTCGCCATCCTGGACAGCATGCTCGATGGCGTGGTCACCATCGACAGGCATGGCGCCATCGAGTCCTTCAACAAGGCGGCCTGCTCCATCTTTGGCTATCACGCTGATGAGGTGCTGGGGCGCAGCGTGGGCATGCTCGTGCCCGCATCCGGGCGCGACGAGCACGATGGTCACCTGCACCGCCACGCGCTGACCGGGGCCAAGAATTTGATTGGACAGCCACGCGAGATGCTGGGCCAGCGCAAGGACGGCAGCATCTTCCCGATCAGCCTGTCGGTGTCCAAGATTGCACGCTCCGGGCGGCCGACCTTTGTCGGCGTCATCCGCGACATCACGCAGCGCCGCCAGAACGAGGAAGAAATCCAGCGCCTGGCCTTCTACGACCCGCTGACCCAGTTGCCCAACCGGCGCCTGCTGCTGGACCGGCTGCAACAGGCACTGATGAACTCGGCACGCACCGGCCAATACGGCGCGCTGATGTTCCTGGACCTGGACTACTTCAAGCTACTCAACGACACCCTGGGCCACGACATAGGCGATGAACTGCTCAAGCAGGTGGCCGCCCGGCTCAAAACCTGCGTGCGCGAGGGCGACACCGTGGCGCGCCTGGGCGGCGATGAATTCGTCGTGCTGCTGGAAGGCCTGAACCCGCCCATCGTTGAGAGCGCGGCCCGCGCCGAAGGCGTGGCCCACAAAATCCTGACCGCACTGGGACAACCCTACCAGTTGCGCGGCCACGGCTACGACAGCACACCCAGCGTCGGCATCGTGGTCTTCTCGGGCGACCAGGAGCACACCGACAGCCTGCTCAAGAAAGCCGATATCGCCATGTACCAGGCCAAGGCGGCCGGGCGCAACACGGTGCGTTTTTTCGATCCCGCGATGCAGGCATCGGTCACGGCGCACGCCGCGCTGGAGCATGACATGCGCCGCGGCCTGGCGCGCCAGGAGTTCATGCTGCTGTACCAGTTCCAGGTCAATGTCCATGGTCAGCCGATTGGTGCCGAAGCCCTGCTGCGCTGGAACCACGCCACCCGTGGCATGGTGCCGCCCGCCGAATTCATTGCCCTGGCCGAGGAGTCCAGCGTGGGCCCGCTGCTGGGCCAGTGGGTGCTGGAAACCGCCTGCAACCAGTTGGCGCTGTGGGGCGAACTGGAGGCGACCGCCGCATGGACGCTGGCCATCAATGTGAGCCCCAGCCAGTTTGGCAACGCCGGCTTTGTGGACCAGATCGCCCGCGCACTGCAGAAAACCGGTGCCAACCCGCGCCGGCTCAAGCTGGAGCTGACCGAGCGCATGCTGATGAATGACACCGCCGAAGCCCGCCAGCGCATGAACGCCATCAATGCCCTGGGCGTGGGCTTCTCGCTGGACGATTTTGGTACCGGCTACTCATCGCTGCTGCACCTGCAGCGCCTGCCGCTGGACCAGCTCAAGATCGACCAGTCCTTTGTGCGCGACGTGCTGACCCACCCGGACAACGCCGCCGTGGCGCGCTCGGTCGTGGCACTGGGCCACAGCCTGGGTCTGACCGTGATCGCCGAGGGCGTGGAGACCGCCGAGCAGCGCAACCTGCTGGCCGCGCTGGGTTGCGATGCCTTCCAGGGCTACTTCTTTGGCCGGCCGGCGCCGGCCAAAGAACTCACTGGCGCGCGGTCCGAATGTTGCGCGGCAGTGCCTGCGGATGGCTTGTGCGAAACGGATTGATGTCCAGACCCCCGCGGCGCGTGTAGCGCGCATACACCGTCAGCTTGGTCGGTTTGCAGCGCGTCCAGATGTCCATGAAGATGCGCTCCACGCACTGCTCGTGGAACTCATTGTGGTTGCGAAAACTGACCAGATATTTCAACAAGCCGCCCTGTTCGATCTGGTCGCCGGTGTAGCTGATCTGCACGCTGCCCCAGTCAGGCTGGCCGGTCACCAGGCAGTTGCTCTTGAGCAGGTTGCTCACCAGCACCTCGGACACCGGCTGCTCGTCGGGAGTGACGCTTAGCAACTCCGGCGCCGGTGTGTACTGCGTGCATTCAATGTCCAGCCGGTCCAGGTTCAGGCCATCGAGTTCATGCACCGGCTCCTGGTCAAACAGCTCCGGGCCCAGCACGGCCACGCCAATCGACGCGCCGGCCTGGTCGGCTCCGCGCCATACGGCCTCGGTAATGTCGGCACGCAGGCGCGCCCTGACGGCATCCACATCGGCAAAGCGTGTGTTGTTGAAGCTGTTCAGGTACAGCTTGAACGACTTGCTCTCGATGATGTTGCGCGTCTCGCACGGAATCGTGAAATGCGCCAGCGCCACCTGCGGCTTGCCACGCGGCCCCAACCAGCTCAGCTCAAACGCGCTCCACATGTCCGCGCCAAAGAACGGGGCCGCCCCGGCAATGCCGATCTCTGCACGCTTCTCCGCGCGGGGAATGGGAAACAGCAGCGAGGCATCGTACTGATCCACATAGGCGGACGCCTTGCCCAGTTGGGACTGTTCGGGTGTATTCATGGTGTGGCCATGCTTGCCAGCGGCATGGCGCTGGACGGTGACATATAGGCCGGCGGTGGTTCGGCCGCCTGCAGGTGCGGAATCAGCGCGTCCAGCATCTGCGACACGGGCTCGGGCGGCAGGTCGTGGCCCATGCCCTCAAAGCCGACCAGCTGGGCACCTTCAATGCGCTTGGCCGTGTCCTCGCCGTGCACAAAGGGCACCAGCGGATCGGCCTTGCCGTGCAACACCAGTGTCGGGCAGGTGACGCGTGCCAGCTCTGCCGCACGCGTGCGGTCCGACACAATCGCCAGCATCTGGCGCAGGGTTCCCTGGGGGTGGAAGCTGCGCTGCACGCCCAGCAGGATGCGCTCACGCATTTCCTGCTCGGGCGTGGGGTAGCCAGGGCTGCCAATCGCCTTGAACAGCTTGACGTAGTGGTCCACCACCGCCTCGGGCGCACTGCTCGCCGGGCGGCTGAGCAACACGCGCGTCACATCCGGGTGGGCCTGCGGCAGGCCCTTGGCGCCGCTGCTGCTCATGATGCTGGTCAGGCTGATACAGCGCTGTGGTGCCGCAACGGCCACGCGCTGCGCGATCATGCCGCCCATGCTGACGCCGACGATGTGCGCGCGCGACACGCCCAGCGCATCCAGCACGCCCAGCGCGTCGTTGGCCATGTCCTGCAGGGAGTAGAGCGGGCGCACCGGCAGGCCCAGCTTGTATTTGAGGCCGGCCCACAGTAGATTGGGTGTGCCCAGGTGGTCAAAGTGCTGGCTCAGGCCGATGTCGCGGTTGTCCATGCGGATGACGCGAAAGCCCGCATCCACCAGCGCGTCGATGAACGGCTGCGGCCAGGCCACGAGCTGCATGCCCAGGCCCATGATCAACAGCACGGCAGGCCGCGTATAGGCATCCAGGTCCTGCGGATTGATCTCCGCCGTATCTTCAACTTCGATATCGATTCCGTTTGCTCTTATTTTCATAGCTATCTACGCTTGTTTTACGAGGGCTGGAGCCCTATTCTTATCCAGTTGGGGTCAGAGCACATCGCTTACGCGAGTGGTCTGACCCACAAAGTCTCAGGTCTTTCTGCGGAACACATACCGCTGCGCGCTGGACTGCGCCGCATCCCAGGCGTAACCCTCGGAGTCAAAGGCACGCAAATCCTCCGGTTTGACGATGCCGTGGGTGACGGCATAACGCGCCATCAGCCCGCGCGCCCGTTTGGCGAAAAAGCTGACGATTTTGTAGTGGCCGCCCTTGTATTCCTCAAACACGCACTCCACCACGCGGGCCTTGAGCGCCTTCGTGTCCACCGCCTTGAAGTATTCCTGGGACGCCAGGTTGACCACCACCGGGGTGATATCGCTGCGCAGGCGCTGGTTCAGGTAGTCCGATATCTGCGTGCCCCAGAACTGGTACAGGTCGCGCCCCTGCGGGTTGGCAAGTTTGGTGCCCATCTCCAGCCGGTAGGGCTGCATCAGGTCCAGCGGACGCAGCACGCCGTAGAGGCCACTCAGAATGCACAGGTGGTCCTGCGCCCAAGCCAGGTGATCGTCACTGAGGCTTGCCGCATCCAGGCCGCCATACACATCGCCATCAAACGCCAGAGCCGCCTGGCGCGCATTCTTGAGCGTGGCCCGCGTGGACCAGGCCTGGTAACGCGCCACATTGAGTGCCGACAGCTTGTCGCTGAGCGACATCAACTGCGCAATCTGCTGCGGCGACTGGGTGCGCAGCACTGCGATCAGCGCCTGCGACTGCTTGACAAACAGCGGCGGCGTGTGCGGGTGCGGTGGCAGCGGAGATTCGTAGTCCAGGGACTTGGCGGGAGACAGGAGAAACAGCATGCAAAGGGTTCATTCAGACGAATCGGTCCCCATTATCGTAAAGCCGGCGCGGATGAACTGGGCTGGGGTCTTGCCGCTCCAGCGCCGAAAGGCCCGGGAAAACGCATTTTCGTCCGAGAAGCCCAGTTTGTCCGCCACATGGACGCTCGCCTGGCCACCGCGCAGGGCCTGCACCGCCAGGTCGTACAACAGCGCCTCGCGCAGGCCCTTGAACGACATCGCCTCGGCAGCGAGCTTGCGGTTCAGATGCCGCCCGCTCATGCTCAGCTCGTCACCAATGCGCTCCTTGCCCCAGCCCGGGTGCTGGCGGATGAGCTGCTGCACCCGCGCCGACACACTGCCCTGCGGCAGCGAGGCCAGCATGTTGTCCGCCAACAAGCGCAAGTGCGCATGCAAATCGCGCCCGGCCTGGATCAGGCTCAGGCCCATTTCGCTGTCGGCAAAAGCCACGCCGCTGAAGGCTTGGCCAAACTCCACCGGGCAGCCCAGCAGCGCCGCGTACTGCGCCCCGTCGGCGCGCGGCGCGTGGGCAAACAGCACGGCACGCGGGCGAAAGCGGCCATTGGTCATCCAGCGCGCCAGGCACACCACGCAGCCCAGCGCAGCCTCCACGCGCTGCTCCACGCACACGGTGTACTCGGGCAGGTAACGCAGCACCACGCCATTGGCATCCTGTGCCACCTCAAAGCGTGCGTTGTCACCAATGATGGGGGCGTACTCGGTCAACACCTCCAGCGCGTCACCCAGGGTGTCGCAACTGAGCAGCAGCATCCCCACAATGTCCAGATGCCCGGCCTGCAGATCCGTGCCCACCGCCAGCGCGGCCAGCGGGTCGGTGGTGGACTGCGCAAACAGTGCCCACAGACTGTCCTGCTGCGCCATGGGCACCCGCGTGCCCTGCGTCAGCGCGGCGCGCAGGGCCTCGGGAACCCGCACGCCATAGCGCTGGGCAGCTTCCAGAATGGCCTGGGTGAAGCGGGCGGTGACGCTGTATTGGTCGGACATGGAGGGATTGTGCAGGGCATTTGAAACTGCCTCCGCGATTGACAAAACGTACGTATTTGCGTACTATTTTAAACATATCCTCAGGAGCCAGCATGCAAACACTCACCGCCAGCGAAGCGCGCGCCAATTTGTACCGGCTCATCGATGAAGCGGGCGAATCGCATCAGCCGGTCATCATTTCCGGCAAGCGCAACAGTGCCGTACTTTTGTCAGCCGAGGACTGGAGCGCCATTCAGGAAACCTTGTACCTGCTGGCCGTTCCCGGCATGCGCGAATCCATCAAGGCCGGCATGACCGAGCCCTTGAAAAAAAGCGCACGGGAACTCAAGTGGTGAGCTGGACGCTTGTCTACACCAAGCAAGCCCTGAAGGACGCCAAGAAACTGGCCGCCAGCGGACTCAAACCCAAGGCACAAGAGCTACTCACATTGCTAGCCAACGACCCGTTTCAAAACCCGCCACCTTTCGAAAAACTGGTGGGCGATCTCGCAGGAACGTATTCCCGGCGCATCAACATCCAGCACCGCATCGTGTACGAGGTTTTCGCCGACGAGAAAATCGCTCGAGTTTTGCGCATGTGGACACACTATGAGTGAGAGGACTTGGCCGTCGCCCCACACATACCTCTGAATGAGGTGCCTGCTGAAAACAGACAGATTTCAATGTAGAACACAAGGACCGCTATGAACATAAGTGAAGCTCTTGCCGAAGTAGATCGACTTCTAGCTGAGATTGAAATGGTGCGCCCTATCAACCCGGAGCAAGAAGCCCGAGTGCTTCAAAAGCTCAGGCTGGAATGGAACTACCACTCGAATGCCATAGAAGGTAACTCCTTGACTTACGGGGAGACCAGAGCATTCATAATGCACGGCCTTACCGCCAAGGGAAAACCTTTCAAAGACTATTTGGACATTAGAGGGCACGATCAAGTTGTTGACGTGTTAGCTGATATTGTGCGCAACAAGGAAGACTTGTCAGAGATAGATATCCGTGAACTTCACAAGATACTGCTGGTAGAGCCATATCAAGTCGCAGCCATCACACACGACGGCTTTCGCACTACGCGCCGAATTGAAGTCGGAAAGTACAAGACCTCCCAAAATCATGTACTCACGAGTACGGGACAAACTCATTTCTTTGCTAGTCCAGAAGACACTGCGCCAAAAATGGCCGACCTAGTGCGGTGGTGCAACGAAGAACGCAACAAGGGAACCACACACCCAGTAACTCTTGCCGCGACACTTCATCATCAGTTTGTCTCAATTCACCCCTTCGATGATGGGAACGGACGGATGGCTCGCATTCTCATGAACCTGACCCTCATGCAGGCCGGCTACTTGCCTGCGGTTCTGAAACTAGACAGAAAATCTGAGTACTTTCTAGCTCTAGAGAAGGCTGATGCTGGCGAACTTGAGGACTTCGTTGTCTTCGTGTGTCAGGCCCTAATTGAATCCCAAAACATCTTCCTACGTGCCGCTCGTGGTGAGGCTATAGATGAACTGGGCGACTTTGACAAGAGACTACATTTGCTCCGTCAGGCCATTGAAACACAACCGGGTGTTGGTGAGGTTCATAGAACCCAAGAGAAGCAGAATTTCCTAGTGAGCGGAATTGTGGCGTCCATTTTCGAAACAGTGGCCAGCAAATTCCCTCAAATAGATCCGCTTTTTGCAGTACACGAATCTCGAATTTTATACAACGCTGAGGGTCAGATCGGAGTTCTGAGCCACAAGCCGATACAGCAATTAGTCGAGGAACTTGCACTAAAGTCCTCTGACAAGCAACTCTCAACGGTGCAATTGTTCTACCACGCACGCGGTTTCATCAAAAATCCCATTGAAGCACTTCTCCTCAATATGACCGTCTACTTTGGTCCCACCGGGTTTTCCGTCAATCTACAGACGACCGGCAAGAATGAACACGAACTGTTTAAAGACGACTATTTGGCGTTCCCAGGAAAAACGGAAGGACTGGAAGTGGCGAAATTAGCTCTCGACGAACTAATGTCTGCCATTGAAAAAATGGTAAACAAAAAAACGGGGTAACTTTGCATATAACCCGCACAGATGCTTTCATCTTGAATGACTGATCAATATTTTCGGCTCTGTTGAATTTCAAGTGGGTTGCAGCATCCGGTTGCCTGACCTCACCGTCGATTTGGAGATGCCTCGCAATTTTTTTCATAGGATCACACCATGCCACTCGTTTGGTCGTACTCCATCGATGATCTCGACTGGAATGAACTTACTGCCCTGTATCAGGCCGCGCCCCTTGGAAACAAGCATCCGAGCGGACTCAGGACCGCATTCACCAACAGCATGTTCAAGTGCCTCGTTTACGAGGACGGAAGACTGGTGGGTGCAGGGAGAGCCCTTGCCGATGGCGTTGATTGCGCGTACCTCTGCGACATCGCTCTGCTTCCCAGCCATCAGGGCCGGGGCCTCGGCAAGCAAATCGTTGCGAGGCTTATGGAGCTGTCTCGCGGGCACAAGAAGATCATCCTCTACGCGGTGCCCGGCAAGGAATCGTTCTACAAGAAGCTGGGGTTCAAGCGCATGAGTACCGCCATGGCAATCTTCGAGGATCAGGCAGCCGCCATGGAGCGCGGATACGTCAACGACACCGATTAAAGTCCGCCTCAAACTGGCCCAACGGCACCGGGCGACCAAATAGATAGCCCTGGTAGGCATGGCAACCGGCGTGCTCAAGGAAAGCCTGTTGCTCGCGCGTCTCCACCCCTTCGGCGATCACGTTCAGGCCTAGCGCATCCGTCATGGCGATGATGGTCTGCACGATGGCCGCATCGTTGGGGTCGGTGGTGATGTCGCGCACAAAGCTCTGGTCAATCTTCAGTTGATCCAGCGGAAGCCGCTTCAGGTACTGCAGGGACGAATACCCGGTGCCAAAATCGTCCATGGAAAAGCTGATGCCCAGCAGCTTGAGCTCACGCATCTTGGCAATGGTGTCCTCCACGTTTTCCAGCACCACGCTCTCCGTCAGCTCCAGTTTCAGGTGTGATGGCTTAGCCCCGGCGGCCACCAGTTCGCGGCGCACCTCTCCCACAAAGTCCGGCTGGTGAAACTGCTTGGCGCTCACATTAACGGCCAGTGTCAATTCCCGCAGGCCGGGCAAGCCCTGCCAGGCACGCAACTGCCGGCATGCCACCTGCAGCACCCACGAACCGATGGGGACAATCAGGTCGGTCTCCTCGGCAAGCGGAATGAACTGGCCGGGTGACACCATGCCGCGCACCGGGTGTGCCCAGCGCAGCAGCACCTCTGCGCCAATGGTGCGCCCCTGGGCGTTGACCTGTTTCTGGAAGTAGAGTTGCAGTTGGCCCAGATCCACCGACTGCCCCAGGTCGGCCACCAGACTGAGCCGCGCCTCCAGTTCGGACTGCACCTTGGGGTCAAAGAAGCGGATGCTGTTGCGCCCGGCACCCTTGGCCTGGTACATGGCCGTATCGGCATGCTTGAGCACCGAGTCCGATGATTCATGGTTGCCCTGGAACAGCACGATGCCGATGCTGGTGGTCGTCTGCACGACGACGCCACCCAAATGGTAGGGCTGGCTCAGGGCATGGCGAAACTTCTCGGCCGCCAGCTCCGCCTGGGTGGCCGCCTCGGTCGGGGTCGTGCTCAGTCCCTCCAGCATGGCAATGAACTCATCACCCCCCGGTCGCGACACGACCGCTCCGTCGGGCACGCAGGCACCCAACCGGGTGCCGACCTCGATGAGCAGTGCATCCCCCACCGCCGGACCCTTGGTGTCATTGAGCGACTTGAAGTCATCCAGATCCAGAAACAACACCGCCCCGAAATGCCGGCTGCGCACACTGGCCGCCATGGCCGCCTGCAGGCTGTCGCGCAACAGCTGGCGATTCGGCAGACCGGTGAGCGAGTCGTAGTGTGCCAGGTGGTGAATCTGCGCTTGGGCGCGCTTTTGCTCCGTGATGTCGTCATAGACACCCAGCACACCCAGCTGGCGCCCTTCCTCATCAACCAGGGGTACCTTGGAGGTTCGCAACCAGATCTGCTGACCGTCCGGCGTGGTCTGTGGCTCCTCAAAATTCAGGCGCGGCGCCCCGCTCTGCATCACGTGCAGATCGTCTTCACGGTACAGCTCCGCCTGGTCACGCCAGCCCAGTTCGGCATCGCTTTTTCCGACCAGATCTTCCGTGCTGTTCAAGCCCGCGTCCTGGGCAAAGGCCCGGTTGCATCCCAGATAGCGCGAATCCCGGTCTTTCCAGAAGATGCGCAACGGCGCCGTCTCCAGAACCAGGCGCATCATGGCGTTCACCGAGCGCAGCTTCTGCTCCGCCCGTTTTTGATCGGTCAGGTCAAAGAAGTAGGAAAACGTCCGTGGCCCCTGGCTGGTCTCTATGCGCTTGGACGACACCATGACGGCAAAGCAGGAACCGTCCTGGCGCAACCCCACCGTTTCATACGCTTGCTCCGAGGCCATTCCCTTCGCCCTCAGCCGGATGCGCTCGGTCAATATCGGGCGCTGCTCCGGTGCAACGCACTCCATCAGTTGCCTGCCACGCAGTTGCGCCAAGTCGTCGTAGCCGAACAACTTCAGAAAGGCCTCGTTGCCATCGATGATCACACCGTCGCTGGACAGCCCAACGCCCATGGGGCTGATCTCGATCAATGCCTGGAACTGGCTTTCAATCTGACTCAGCGACTGGCGCAGGTTTTCCTGCTCGGCCCGGGCGGCATCCTGGCGTGCATCGTGCAGACGGCACAGCACGATGGCCTTGGACAGTTGCGCCAACACCGGCTGCAGGATATGCGGAAGACTCAGCGCAGTCCCGGGCAGCTCAATCGCCAGCAGGACAATCACGCCGTTGTTCTCCAGGGGCAGGCGCAGATACGAGCGGTAGCGACTGCGGGTTCCGCCAATCGGTTCCACCAGGTCGCCTTGCTGTGCCACCGGCGTGCTGCTGGTGCAAACCAGTGCGGATGGCAAGGCAACCGGCTTGCCAACCTGTGCAATCAGCTCAAAATCACCCACCGCAGCCGCGATGGAAACCAGCGCAGTGGACTGGGTGGGATCGCACGGCGGCAGATCCAGACAAATGAAACCGGCAGAGAACGAGGTGTGGTAGAGCAGGCGCTGCAGGGTGCGCGTGAGCAGCGGCTTGAGCTGGACCTCCCCGCCGATGGTGACCGCCAGGTCATACAGGACCGGCAGGATCTCCTGGTGCTGCATGGACTGCGCCCTACCAACGCGCCGCCAGCAGTGCCGCGTTGTGGAACAGCGGGTAGCCGTGCAGCGTGGAACCACCAATCTCGCCCAGCGACAACGCGCCCGCGATCCGGGTGGCGTGGGTGCGTGCGTCAAACTCCTGCAATTCCGCTGTCGCCTTTTCCAGCCCCAAGTGCATGCGCCGCCCGGCGCAGTAGAAGAGCAGCAGGTCGGACACGGCGCCATCGCCATCCATCGCGCGCAGGCCGTCGGTCAGCACGTTCAGGGTTTCGTGGCTGTCCACCGTGGGGCTCTGCAGCAGCGTCAGCACGGAATTGGGCGGAACCTCGCCCACACAGAACAGCGACCCATCCGCATGCAAGGCCACCGGAATCCGCACCACCACATGGTGGTTGGCGCGCACGATGCCAAACGGAAAGTGCACCGCATGCTCATAAAAATTCTGGGGCGTGATCTGCACACCGTACTGCTGTTGCACCAGCTCCTGATAAACCTCAAAGGCGGGGCGCCAGTCGATCTGGGCAATGCGGTTGCCCGATGTGCTGGTGGCATACACGGTCTGCTCCGGCGCGTGGTAGCCATGTTCCAGAATCGCGCCATGGTGATGGGGCAGCAGCACCATCAGCACGCCGTTCTGCACCAACTTCTGGCCATCGAACAGGCAGGCCATGGGCGCAAAGGTTTCGCTGCCGGCGTTGACGCCCGCATAGTGCACCCGGTTGGCCAAGCGCAGGTACATCTCGTCCAAATAGGTTCCAATGTTGGGAACCATGGCATCAAAGACCATGAACAGCGTGGCCTCATCGCCGCCGCCCAGATTGCCGGCGATCTGCTGGGCAATCGCGTCGGTCGTGCGTTGCACCCCGTCGCTATCAACCGGCAGGTCCGTATGCAGGACATAGAACGGCATGGTGTCAAAGCGCAGCAGCCAGACCCCGTCACTGTGGAAGACACCCTCGTTGACCAATGCCGGGAAGATGGCTCCGACCAGCGGCACTTGAAGTTGCGCACACGTGGACTGCAAATGGACCAACTGGTCCTTTTGTGCTTCCGGCAAGAATGCGCAAACGCCCATTTCTGGAAACTGTGAACGCCATTTGGAAAGTGTCTGTTCCACCAGGGGGGATCCACCACTGGGCAGAAAGCAGGTTTTTTCAACGGTAGACATGGCAGTCGTGCGCGCGCATGGGCGCGCAAATCGGAAATGCAAACAGCTTACGCCAGGTATCGCCTACCAGCGTCACGCCAGCCATCCGCCGCGCCCCAATGGCCCCACAATTTCGCCTTGACTTGACAGAGGTCAAGAAAATACTGACCGGCCCTACGCAGGCAGTCCCCGGAACGTCTGGCCAAACCTGTCCCGAATTGCCGCCCCCATGTCCTGCATTGCACGCGACAAGCGCGGGCCATTGCCCTAAAGTTGCCCCACAACCGAGGATGGGGACGCCTGTCAGCAGACAAGGCGCTCCAGACCTCCATAACGAGGAGACAACCGCATGGCCCCTATTGACCAGGTACACCTGAGCTTCAATCCGCAAACCCTGACCCTGCTCAACGCCGTGTTGGGCCTCGTCATGTTTGGCGTGGCACTTGAACTGCACGTTGAGGACTTCAAGGCCGCTCTGCGCACCCCCAAGGCGCTGGCACTGGGCCTGTTGGGCCACCACATCCTGTTTCCGGCCATGACCTATGTGCTGGTATCGATTCTCAGACCCGAACCCAGCATCGCCCTGGGCATGATTCTGGTGTCCGCCTGCCCGGCCGGGCACATCTCCAACTTTCTGGTGCACCACTCCCGGGGCAACACGGCGCTGTCGGTCAGCGTCAGCGCCCTGTCCACCGTGGTGGCCCTGTTCATGACACCGCTGAACTTTGCGTTCTGGGGGAATCTGCACCCCATCACCGCGGGGCTGATGAAGGAAGTGGCCATGAGCCCGTGGGAGATGCTCGAAGTCATCGTCATGCTGCTGGGCGTGCCTCTGGTGCTGGGCATGTGGGTGGCCAGGCAGTTTCCGGCGTTTGCGCACAAGGTGCAAAAGCCGATGAAGATTCTGTCCTTCGTGATCCTGCTGGCCTTTATTGGCGGCGCACTGGCCGCCAATCTGAAGCACTTTCTGGACTACATCCAGCTGGTGGTGGGCGTCGTGTTCATCCACAACCTGATGGCACTGACCACCGGCTACGGCCTGTCCAAGGCGATTGGCCTGCCCGAACGCGACTGCCGGGCCATCACCTTCGAGATGGGCATCCAGAATTCGGGCCTGGGGCTGATCCTGATCTTCAACTTCTTTGGCGGCCTGGGCGGCATGGCCATCGTGACCGCCTGGTGGGGTATCTGGCACATCGTGGCCGGGCTGACGCTGGCCACCTACTGGAAGAACCGCCCGCCGCTGCCCTTGGCGCCCTGGTCGGGAGCCGCCAAATGAGCTTGGCCAACGCCCGCATCCTGATCACTGGCGGTGGTGGCTACCTGGGCCGCCAGGTGGTGGAACGGCTGGCGGCACTGCCAGACGGTCAGCGGCCTTCAGCAATCGTCTCGCACGACCTGCGGGAACCGTCAGCGCGCCTGCCCCACGTGGACTACCTGGCCTGCGACATCCGCTCACCCCAATTGGCGGATGCGTTGGGACAGAGTCGCATCGACACGGTGGTGCATCTGGCGGCCATCATGCCCTCGGGCAAGGCGCAGACGCGCGACTTTGAATACGACGTGGACGTGAACGGCACGCGCAAGCTGCTGCAGGCCTGCGTGCGGCATGGTGTGCAGCGCATCGTGGTGTCCAGCAGTGGCGCCGCCTATGGTTACCACGCGGACAACGCGCCCTGGCTGACGGAAGACATGCCAGTGCGCGGCAACGAAGTCTTCGCCTACTCGCACCACAAGCGCCTGGTGGAAGAGATGCTGGCGGACTACCGCACCAACCACCCGGGGCTGGAACAGGTGGTGCTACGCATTGGCACCATCCTCGGCCCCACGGTACGCAACCAGATCACCGACATGTTCGAGAAGCCGCGCCTGCTGGCCATCCGCGGTTCGGACAGCCCGTTTGTCTTTATCTGGGACCAGGACGTGGTCGGCATCATCCTGCGCGCCGTGTCCGATGGCCCTGCCGGCATTTACAACGTCGCCGGGGACGGCGCGCTGACCATCCATGAGATTGCGCAGCGCCTTGGCAAGAAAACACGGCGCTTTCCCTCGTGGTTGCTGCGTGGAGCGCTATCCATTTTGAAGCCCCTGGGTCTGACGCAGTACGGCCCGGAGCAACTGGACTTCCTGCGCTACCGCCCGGTGCTGCTCAACACACGGCTCAAGACCGTGTTTGGCTACACGCCGACCTATACCTCGGCACAAGTGTTTGACCTCTACCGCACCACCCGCGAAAAACAGCGGGCCGGGAAGGCATAAGCATGCGCAGCTTCAAGGACCGCTGTGTGGTCATCACCGGCGCCGCGGGTGGCTTGGGTCAGGCGCTGGTGCAGGTGTTTTTGCAAGCCGGAGCCAAAGTGGTCGCGCTAGACCGCGATGCGCTGGCGCTGGATGCCCTGCAACACAGCATCTTCACCAACACCCCCAACCAAACGCCTTCACTGCTGACCGCAGTGTGCGATGTCACACAACTGCCCTCATGCGAGGCGGCTATGGCACAGGCCACGGCGCGCTTTGGCGGCATCGACTTACTCATCAACAACGCCGGCATTGCCCACCGCAGCGCCTTTGCCGACACCCAGGTGGATGTGCTGCGCCGGGTCATGGATGTCAACTTCTTCGGCGCCGTCAACTGCACGCACGCGGCGATTGCCAGCCTGCGCCAACGCAAAGGCATGGTGATAGCCATCTCCAGCGTGGCCGGCTTCTCGCCGCTGATTGGCCGCACCGGCTATGCCGCCAGCAAACATGCACTGCACGGCTTCTTTGACAGCCTGCGCACCGAGGTGCAGGACGATGGCGTGGACGTGCTCATCGTCTGCCCGTCCTTCATTGATACCGGCATCGACCGCGCCGCGCTGGGCGCCGATGGCCAGCCTGCCGCCCACGCGCGCAAGACCACCGGCCAGACCACACAACCGGCCGAGGTAGCAGCCGCCATCTTGCAGGCCGCGCAGCAACGACGCCAGCTGCTGCTGTTCAGCTTCACGGCCAAGGCAGCCTGGTGGCTGTCGCGCCTGTGGCCCGCTCGCTATGCCGCCATCATGAAGCGGCGCCTGCAGGCCGAGATTTTTCCAGGCACAACACCTTGAACGGGGAGACACCACACCATGAATACAACCTTTGCAAAGACCTTGGGGATGGGCGCGCTGCTGCTGGGCCTTGTGCTGGCCAGCGCGCATGCCGCCGACTACACCGTCACAGGCCCGGACGGCAAGACCCTGCCTCTGGTCATGGTGACGCGGCAACCCACTGCACCGACCAAGATCGATGATTCCGACAACGGCTACGCCCCATCCGGCAAGCTGCAACAGGGCACTTTCGAGTACACGCGCTTCAGCGACGCCCAGGGCCACGTGCGCCTGCCCGACGCCGCACAGACGCAACCCGGCGACTACCGGGTGCGCCTGCGCAAGCCGGGCTTCAAGGACGCGCTGATTGGCCCCGTCGATCTGGCCAAACCCAGCGCCTGGCGCATGGAGGTCGAGACCGACCCCAAGGCCCTGGCCGAGCAGCGCCCGTCCAACGCCTGGACCTCCACCCTGCTGGCCGGCCGCGACGACCTGAAGAAGGAATTCATGGCCCAGTGCGGCTTCTGCCACCAGCAGGGCTCCGCCTTCCTGCGCCGCGAGCGCAGCGCCGAGGAATGGGCCACCACCATTCAGCGCATGGTGCGTTACGGCGCGCGCCTGTCCACCGAAGCGCAGAAGGAAATGCCCGCCCTGCTGGAAGCCCACTGGAAGGACATCAACGCCCACCCCGAGAAGGTTCCCACAGCCACACCATGGGTGCCTGAACTGAGCAAGGCCAGCATTACCGAGCTACCCATTGGCGACCGCTTCTCGCAGATGCACGACTTTGTGCAACACAGCAATGGCCTGGTCTATGTGGGCGACAACCTGCAGGACCGCCTGTACGAGATCAACACCCAGACGGGAGCCTACACCGTGTACCGCGTGCCGCCACAACCCGGCGACAACCTGGGCGGCCTGCTGGCCGGGCGTCTGCGCGACTTCCCCAAGCACGAAACCTACCAAGGCATCCACTCGCTGGTGGAGGCACCCACCGACGGCCACATCTTCATCACGCCGTCGTACCAGCGCCGCCTGATCGAGTTCGACCCCAAGACCAAGCAGTTTGTGAACCACGAGATCGGCAGCGGCTTCTACCCGCACACCGTACGCATGGATGCCAAGAACCGCGTCTGGTTCACGCTGGCACTCAGCAACCAGATCGCCATGTACGACCGCGCAGCGGACAAGTTCACCACCTATGACCTGCCGTTTCGCTCCTTCATGGAAAAGATGACGGTGAAGATGACACCGTTCTTCTTCAAGCTGATTGCCTGGGGGATTCCGGTGGCCAACTGGGTCAAGATCGACCACGTTTCCACCGGCGTGCCGCTGCCTTATGGCATCGAAGTCACGCCCGACGGCAAGGTCTGGGTTGCACGCCTGCACACCAACGAGATCGCCTCGCTGGACCCTGCCACGGGCGTCATCACGATGATCCCCACCCCGCTGAAGAACCCGCGCCGCCTGCGGGCCGACCGCGATGGCAATCTGTGGATAGGCATGTTCAGCGAGTCCGCCGTGCTGCGCTATGAGCCCGCCAAAGCGAAGTTCACGACGTTCGACCTGCCGGTGCAACCCCTGGGCAGCGACACGCCCTATGCGCTGAATGTGGACCGCAAGCGCCACCAGCTTTGGGTCAACGGCACCAACTCCGACGGCGTGCACCGCCTGGACATCGCTTCGGAAAAGTGGACGCACTTCCCGCTGCCGCGCAAGGCCACCTTCACCCGCGACGTGGAGTTCACCGAGGACGGCCGCGTGCTGCTGTCCAGCGCCAGCTTCCCGTCCTGGCACATTGAAGATTTCCAGCCGACGCTGATCCAGCTGAACCCCAATGGGGCTGCGCGATGATGGGTCGATTGGGGGCCTTCTTCGCCTCCTGCCTGCTGGCCTTCACCGCCGGCCACATGTTCAACTACACCGTCATCCTGTACCTGCAGGAGGTGGTGGGCTCGGACCTGCTGTCAGGCATCGGCTTTGGCCTGGCCTTTGGCAGCAGCATCGTGTTTGGCTGGTTCGCCGGCGTGGTGTGCGACCGCATGCCGCCCCACCGCGTCATCCACGGCGCGCAGGCGCTGTTCCTGGTGGGCCTGGCCTGCCTGTGGTGGGCGCACAGTGGCGCGGGTGAGCAGACCCGCGTGGCCTGGGTTTTGATCGGTGCCTTCTGTGGCGGGCTGGCCTGGTCCTTCGTCGGCCCCGCGCGCCTGACCACGCTGGCGCAAATGGCGCGCCCTGAGGAACTGCGCCCGGCCACCATCGTCTTCAACCTGCAGGTGTTGGTGGGCTTTGGCCTGGCGCCGCTGCTGATCGGCGTGGTGCGCAGCCGCGCCGGCTGGGGCGCGGTCATGGGCCTGTCGGCGGCGGGCTTTGTCCTGGCTTCGATCCTGATTGCCAACTTGCGCACCCAGGCCAACGCCACACCCAGCGGCAACTCGGTGCTGGCTGACATTGGTGAGGGCTTTCGTGTAGTCGGCGCCGACCCGTTGCTGAAGCAACTGATGCTGGCCGCCGTGCTGGGCTACGCCATGACCGGACCACTGCAAATCCTGTTGCCCAAGCTGGCCCGCGAGACCCTGCATTTGAGCGAACTGCAGCGCGGCGCCTACCTGGGCTTGCTGGCGCTGTCACTCATCGTCGGTGGCGTCACGGCCTTGGCGCTGGTCAAACGGGTTCACCATGGCCGCGTGATGTTTGGCGGCATCGTGGCGGGTTGCCTGGTGTTTGCATCGCTGAGCCAGATCGGCAGCGTGGCCCTCTCGGCCACCGGCCTGGCCTGCGTGGGCATCGCCGGTGGCATGGTGATTAGCCTGGTGGTTTCGGGCATTCAGGCCCAGGCGCCGGCTGCGTTGCGCGGGCGGGTCATGAGCATGTACGCCATCACCTCACAGGTCGTTCCCGCCTTGTCGGGCGTGGCAGCGGGTGCGCTGGTGAATGCGGTGGGGGTGGTGTCGGCGATCCAGCTCTCCGGCTTGACGCTGGCTGGCATCGTGGCGCTGGCAGCCTGGCGCATGGCGCGGCTGCGTGGCTACAGCGGAATCACTTGAAGCGATTTTTGCCGTTAGCCCTCGTGGAATATACGTAACTAGCTATCAACTTCGTAGCAAACTACTGTTTTGAGGCAGCGCTGGCTATAGCATCTTGTCCTTGGCCAGGAAGTACTTGCGTGCGTAGGCCACCAACTGGCCATCGGTCGGGTGGTCCACCGTTTCCACGCCCACCACTTTTTTCATCAAGTCCGGGTCATGCGCGTGGAAGTGTTTGATCAACTGGAGCTTGGCCTGGGCCGGGCCGACGATCAGGATCTCCGTCGCACCCTTGAGTGCTTCGGCGACTCGGTGGTAGTAGTCCTGGTCCTCGGGGGCTCGCCCGTCACCCAGGGTACCCACGCGGGAGTGGAGTTTTTGCAGTGGCTGGTTGGGTTCGATCAGCGATTTTTCGACATCACTGGGGCTGATGTGCATCACATGGGCCTGTACATGATCGATCCAGACGAGTGCGTGGTAGTGCGACATAGAGGGCTCCTTACTTGGTGCAAGTCATGCGACAGGGTCCTCCAAAGCACAGTGCCTCATTTCAACCCTGTGTGGCTTGCCGGCCCATCATGCGGGTTTCAGGGTGGTCGGTTTGTACGGTAGCGCGCAGAACCCGCCTGGAGTCGTGTTCCCGTGATGCAGGTCAATCCATCTCAGCGAATCAGCCGCCCGTCGCGGGCTACCATGGTCAGTTCGACAGAATGCGATGCATTCAGCGTGGCGTTCTTGCCGGTGCGAAAATTATCCACGGGCAGCGTACCCCGGAAATATGCAGTTTCATTTCCCCACCCCCGTGGACTATTTCGGCAACTGGTGTAAAAGTCCATTAAGTAGACGATCCGCTTGAAAGGGGACCGTATGCAGAAGCCAGCTCTGGTCACGACGGACGGGACGAAGCGGCCCAAGACGACGAAGGCAGAATGGATTGTGAAATACCCGTATTGGTCATTCGCGAATCAAGGAGTTCAACAGCCATGAGTCATGCAACTGACGCTATCGACGCACTCTTGCAGAGCCACCAGCATGCTCCGCACCGGCTGGTGCAGGTGCTGCGTGAGGTCCAGGCGCAGCAGCACTGGCTGGCGCGCCCCACCCTGCAGGCGGTGGCCGACGGGCTGAAGCTGCCACTCGCGCATGTGGAGGGCGTGGCGGGCTTCTACCGCTTCTTGCACACCGAGCCCGTTGGCCAGTACCGCGTGTTGTTCAGTGACAACATCACCGACCGCATGCTGGGCAGCGAGGCGCTGATGCAGGCCCTGTGCCAGCGCCTGGTCATCAAGCCCAACACCATGCGCGCCGATGGCCGTGTCAGTGTGGCCGCCACCTCCTGCACCGGCATGTGCGACCAGGGGCCGGCTGCCCTCATCAACCACCACCAGGTGGTGACCCGGCTCACACCCGCGCGCATCGAGCACATGGCAGCGTTGATCGAAGGTCAGGTGCCGGTGGCGCACTGGCCCACCGATTGGTTCCACAAGGAAGACCAGATTCGGCTGGCCGACATCAAGTTGGGCGCGCAACCAGCGCCGGGGCAGGGCATTGCCGCGGCCATTGAACGCGGCGCGCAGGGCATGCTGGATGACATCAAGCGCTCCAAACTGCGCGGACGGGGCGGCGCGGGCTTTGCCACCGGCACCAAGTGGCAGCTTTGCCGCAATGCGCCTGGCAACACCCACTATGTGGTGTGCAATGCCGACGAGGGCGAGCCCGGCACTTTCAAGGACCGCGTGCTGCTGACCAGCTACGCTGACACCGTGTTCGAGGGCATGACCATTGCCGCGCTGGTGGTGGGTGCCTGCAAGGGGCTGATGTACCTGCGCGGCGAATACCGTTACTTGCTGGAGCCGTTGCAAGCCACGCTGCAACGCCGCCGCGAACTGGGCCTGCTGGGCAAGTCCATTCAGGGCCAGGATGGCTTTGACTTTGACATTGACATCCATGTGGGAGCCGGAGCCTATGTCTGCGGCGAGGAGTCCGCGCTCATCGAGTCGCTGGAGGGCAAGCGCGGCACGCCGCGCATTCGCCCGCCCTTCCCGGTGGAGGCTGGCTACCTGGGCCAGCCCACCACGGTGAACAACGTGGAAACCTTTTGCGCGGCCACGCACATCGCGGTGCATGGCGGACAGTGGTGGAGCAAAATCGGCACCCCGCAAAGCACGGGCACCAAGATCCATTCCGTCAGCGGCGACTGCGAGCGCCCCGGCCTGTACGAATACCCCTTTGGCACGCGCATAGGCCGCATTCTGGAAGACTGCGGCGCCGAAAATACCCAGGCCGTGCAGGTGGGTGGCCCATCGGGCGTGTGCCTGTCGGCCCTGGAGTTTGGTCGCCGCATTGGCTTTGAGGATGTACCCACGGCGGGTGCCTTCATGGTGTTTGACCGCACCCGCGACATGTTTGAGGTGGCGCGCAACTTCGCACAGTTCTTCGCGCACGAGAGCTGCGGCTTTTGCACGCCGTGCCGCGTGGGCACGGAGTTGGTGGTGCGCCGCATGGACAAGCTGAAGAAAGGCTACGGCTCCAGCGAAGACGTGCAGGTGCTCTACGAGCTGGACAAGCTGATGCACGGGGCCACGCACTGTGGCCTGGGCGCGGCGGCCTGCAACCCGCTGCGCGACACCATCGGCAAGTTCCGCCCGGCGTATGAGCAGCACCTGAAGTCGCTGCACTTCGTGCCCGGCTTTGACATGGATGCCGAGCTTTCCCAAGCCCGCCTGGCCACCGGCCGCGACGACACCGGCGCCCACCTGGAGACACTGCAATGAACCACCGCATTGATGCACTCACCCCCGGCACCTTCACGCTGGATGGCGAAGAGGTCGAGTTCGGCCCCGGCGAGTCCATTCTGCAAGCCGCCACGCGCGCCGGGCATTACATCCCCCACCTGTGCTGGCATCCCGAATTTGGCGCCGCCGGCAGTTGCCGCATCTGCACCGTGAAGGTGAACGGGCGCACCGGCGCGTCCTGCACGGTGCAAGCCGCATCGGGTCAGGAGGTGGAAAGCAACACCCACGAACTCAACAATCAGCGCAAGACCATGCTGCAAATGCTGTTCGTGGAGGGCAACCACTTCTGCCCCTCGTGCGAGAAGAGTGGCAACTGCGGTCTGCAGGCCACGGCCTATGCCATGGGAATGGAAGGCCCGCACTTTGAAGAGTTCTACCCCGACCGCAAGGTGGACGCCACGCACCCCGACATGATGCTGGACCTGAACCGTTGCATCCTCTGTGGCCTGTGCGTGCGCGCCAGCGAACAGGTGGACAAGAAGAACGTGTTTGCCATCGGCGGCCACGGCATCCACACGCATTTGCTGGTCAACAGCGCCAGCGGCACGCTGGGCGACAGCGACTTTGCCGCGACGGATCGCGCCGCCAACATCTGCCCCACGGGCGTCATCCTGCACAAGCGCCGCGGCTTTGCCGTTCCCATCGGGCAGCGCCTCTATGACGCAGAGCCGATATCCGGGCAAGTTGAAGGAGGTGCCCCATGAGCGCCAACCTGCACGACAGCGCGGTGCAGACCCCGCTGCATGCGCCGCGCAAGCTGAAGCTGGCGACCGTGTCGCTGGCCGGCTGCTTTGGCTGCCACATGTCATTTTTGGACATTGACGAGCGCATCCTGCCGCTGTTGGACCTGGTGGAGTTTGACCGCTCGCCGCTTACCGACATCAAGACCATTGGCCGCTGCGACATCGGCCTGATTGAAGGCGGCCTGTGCAATGCCGAAAACGTGCACGTGCTGCGCGAGTTCCGCGAGCACTGCAAGGTGCTGGTGGCCATGGGGGCCTGCGCCATCAATGGCGGGCTGCCCGCGCAGCGCAACCAGCGCGACGTGGGCCAGATGCTGCGCGACGTGTACTGTGACCAGACCGGCAGCAGTCGCAACAACCAGATCCCCAACGACCCCGAGCTGCCACTGCCACTCAACCACGTGCACCCTATCCACGAGGTGGTGCACATCGACTACTTTCTGCCCGGATGCCCGCCGTCAGCAGATGCCATCTGGAGCTTTTTGAACGATCTGATTGCCGGACGCACGCCCGAACTGGGTCACGGCCTCATCCATTACGACTAGGAACACGAGGGATTCACCATGAGTTTCGCACTGGAAACCGCCGCCAACCCCGAGGGCCTGCGCCGCGTGGCCATTGATCCCGTCTCGCGCGTGGAAGGCCACGGCAAGGTCACACTGCTGCTGGACGACAACAACGTGGTGC
Organism: Burkholderiales bacterium; assembly: GCA_038327925.1. Classification (GTDB taxonomy): domain Bacteria; phylum Pseudomonadota; class Gammaproteobacteria; order Burkholderiales; family Burkholderiaceae_C; genus Allorhodoferax. Next base: position 81,505 of record JBBQLM010000003.1, read on the forward strand.
AACAGGCGCGCTTGCACATCGTGGAGTTTCGCGGATTTGAGAAGTTCATCGAAGGGCGCCCCTACTGGGAGGTGCCCGTGATGGTGCAGCGCCTGTGCGGCATCTGCCCGGTGTCCCACCACCTGGCGGCGGCCAAGGCCTTTGACCGCGTCGTTGGCGCGCTGCCCGTGACCGCCAGCGCCGACCGCGTGCGCCGCCTGATGCACTATGGCCAGATTCTGCAATCGCACGCGCTGCACTTCTTTCACCTGTCATCACCCGACCTGTTGTTTGGCTTTGACTCGGGTGTGGCCCGTCGCAACATCGTGGGCGTGGCGCAAGCCTACCCCGAAGTGGCCAAGAAAGGCATTTTGCTGCGCAAGTTTGGCCAGGAAGTGATTCGCATCACCTCGGGCAAGCGGGTGCACGGCACGGGTGCGGTGCCCGGTGGCATCAACAAGCTGGTCACCGCTGAAGAGCGTGCAACACTCCAACGCGATCTGCCGCAAATGCTGCAGTGGGCGCAGGATGCAGTAGACATGGCCAAGCAACTACACGCGCAGAACCCTGGCCTGTATAACGCCTTCGCCAGCTTCCGCTCCAACATGATGTCGCTGGTGCGCGCCGACGGGGCCATGGAGTTGTACGACGGCGTGCTGCGCGTGCGCGACGACAAGGGTGCCATCCTGTTTGACGGCGTGAGCGACCAAAAGTACCTCGACCTGATTGAGGAGGAAGTGCGCTCCTGGAGCTACATGAAGTTCCCGCACCTGCGCAGCCTGGGTCGCGAGCTTGGCTGGTACCGTGTGGGCCCGCTGGCCCGCGTGCAGAACTGCAATTTCATTCACACCCCGCGTGCCGAGGCCGAACGCCTGGCCTTCGTCGCCTGGGGCCAAGGCGACGTGGTGCATGCCTCGCTGGCCTACCACTGGGCACGCATGATCGAGATGCTGCATGCCGTTGAGGTGATCACCGAGCTGCTGGACGACCCGGCCCTGCTCAGCGGCGAACTGGTCACCAGCGGCCCGCGCCAGCGCAGCGGTGTGGGCATTATTGAAGCCCCGCGTGGCACGCTGATCCACGACTACGACGTGGGCGATGACGATCTGGTCACCCGCTGCAACCTGATCGTCTCAACCACCCACAACAACCAGGCCATGAACGAGGCGGTGCGCGCCGTGGCGCGCGACTACCTCAGCGGCCACGCGCTGACCGAGGGACTGCTCAACCACATCGAAGTGGCCATTCGTGCCTACGACCCCTGCCTGTCGTGCGCCACGCACGCACTGGGCCAGATGCCGCTGGACGTGACCCTGCTGGGCCCCGATGGACAGATTCTGGACCGGGTGCAAAAGGACGGTGATGGGCAACTGAGCCGCACCATCACCAGCGCCATTGGTCTGGAGGCATGAGCGCGCCCGTCGCTGCTTTGCTGGTGCTGGGTTGGGGCAACCTGAGCCGGGGCGACGATGCCCTGGGCCCCCACTGCCTGGCGGCCATGCGCGAGGCGCTGCCCGCGCAGGCGCTCGAAGACGTGGAATTTCTGGAGGACTACCAGTTGCAGGTGGAGTTCGCGCTGGACCTGGTGGGCCGCAAGCACGTACTATTCATTGATGCCAGCTTGGACTGTGCGCCCCCTTTTGAGGTGAGCCAGCCACAGCCCCGCCGTGACAGCAGCTTCAGCAGCCATGCCCTCTCACCGCAAGCGCTGCTGCAGGTGTTTGTGGACATGCAAGGCCACGCGCCCCCACCCGTTACCGTGCTGGCGATACGCGGCGAGGCGTTTGAACTGGGAGAACCCATGTCGGCGGCGGCCGAGGCGCATTTGGCGGCGGCCACACACTGGGCGCTGGCCTGGGTCAACGCGAACCTCGCGGCCAGGTGATTTCGGAATCAGCAAATGCGCGGCAACTGCTCGCCACTGAGCCAGTCCACCATGCGGCGCCCGCCAAAACGGGTATTCATCTGCACAAAATGCTGCTCATCCTGCGTGACCACGCCGATCCGCGCCGCCGCCTGCCCCAGCGGATGCGCCCGCATGGCGGCCAACACCGCATCGGCGGCCTCGGGCGCGCACACACACACCAGCTTGCCTTCGTTGGCGATGTAGAGCGGGTCCAGCCCCAACAATTCGCAGGCCGCCTCCACCTGCGGCAATACGGGAATGGCGGCTTCCTCCAACACCATGCCGGCGCCACTCTGGCGTGCGATCTCATTGAGCGTGGTCGCAAGGCCGCCGCGCGTGGGGTCGCGCAGCACGTGCACGGCGCCGGGGGCGGCTGTCAACAGGGCTGCCACCAGGGTATGCAAGGCGGCCGTATCCGACTGAATCGTCGTTTCAAATTCCAGCGACTCGCGCTGTGACAACACGGCCACGCCGTGCTCGCCCACGGTTCCCGAAAGCAGCACCACATCGCCAACCCTGGCATTGCGCCCCGAGACACGCACATCTGCGGCCACAACCCCAAAACCGGTGGTGCAGATGAATACGCCATCGCCCTTGCCGCGCTCCACCACCTTGGTATCGCCGCTGATGATGGGCACGCCAGCATCGCGCGCGGCAGAAGCCATGGACCCAACGATGCGTTGAAGGTCCGCCAGTGGAAAGCCTTCTTCCAGAATGAAGCTGGCCGTCAGGTACAAGGGTTGCGCACCCAGCATGGCGACGTCGTTCACCGTGCCATGCACGCTCAGGCAACCGATATCTCCGCCTGGAAAAAACAGGGGCGACACCACATGGGAATCGGTCGCCATGACCAGGCGCGCGCCGTCCGCCAGCGGCGGCGGGTGGAAGGCCGCGCCATCGTCGCCCTGGCGCAGATACGGGTTGTCAAACGCGGCCAGAAAGATCTCTTCAATCAGTTGCGCCGCGGCGCGCCCCCCCGCGCCATGGCCCATGTCCACCCGACCATGCTTGATGTCCAAGGGACGGGAGTAGTTGGCTTTGACGCTCATGCTGCAGTCACCACAATGTCTTTGAAACGGCCATAGGCATAGTGCGCCGCGCAAGCGCCTTCACTGGACACCATGCAGGAGCCGACCGGATTCTCCGGTGTACATACGGTGCCGAAGATCTTGCAGTCACTGGGCTGCCTGACGCCGCGCAGAATGGCACCGCATTCGCAGGCCTTGTTGTCGGGCACGCTCTGGTAGAGCAATTCGAATCGGCGCTCGGCATCCAAGGCGGCGTATGGCGGGCGTATCTTCAAAGCGCTCACGGGCACCTCACCCAAGCCACGCCACTCAAAGGAAGCGCGCAATTCAAAGACTTCAGCCATCAACGCTTGTGCCTTGCGGTTGCCTTGCGGCGTTACCGCGCGGGAGAATTCATTCTCCACTTCGGCGCGGCCGGTGTTCACCTGGCGCACCAGCATCAGCACGGCCTGCATCACATCCAGCGGCTCAAACCCCGCGATCACCACTGGCTTCTGGTAGGTGCTCGCAAAGTGAACGTAGGGCTGGGAGCCGATGATGATGCTCACATGCGCGGGGCCCACAAAGCCATCGATGGGCACACTGCCCAGAGCCTGTGCCTCGGGCGACTGCAGAATGTGGGTGATGGCCGGCGGCGTCAGCACATGGCAGCACAGCACACTGAAGTTGTTCAATCCGGCACGCGCCGCATTGCGTATCACCAGCGCCGTGGGCGGCGTGGTGGTCTCAAAGCCAATGGCAAAAAACACCACTTCGCGCGCCGGGTTCTGGCGTGCGATTTCCAGCGCATCGGCCGCCGAATACACCATGCGCACATCGCCACCGCGCGCCTTGGCCTTGATGAGCGAGAGTCCGTCACTTGCCGGCACACGCATGGTGTCACCATAGGTGCAGACGATGGCCTTGTTGTCGAGTGCGAGGCGAATCGCCTGGTCAATGCGCCCGGTGGGCAGCACGCATACCGGGCAACCCGGTCCGTGCACCATGCGCAGGTTCGCCGGCAACATGCCCGCGATACCGTAGCGCGCGATGGCATGGGTGTGTCCCCCACAGAATTCCATGAAGGCATAGTCACGCCCGGTTTGTACTTCGGCGGCGATGCGATCGGCAATCTTGCGCGCAATGCCGGCATCGCGGAACTCGTCGATGTATTTCATGCTGCGCCACCTTCGGTGGTCGATGCCTTCCGCTGGCTATCGTGCCGAGCCAGTTCTCCAAACAAGGCCAGGGATTGCGCGGCTTCCTCGGGGTCGATCACGCCAATGACGTGGCCGACGTGGACGATCACATAGTCGCCTACCTGCACATCATCGACCAGATCAATGGACACGGTCTTGCGGATGCCCCCCAGGTTGACGATGGCTTGGGCGTTGGGCAGCAACTCCACCAGTTGGGCCGGTATGGCTAGGCACATAAGAGGGTTTCCCGTGGGTTGCAATCGTTGAGATCCTGGTCCCGCGTTGCGGCGGTGCGCAGTGTCTGCGTCGCCACCCAGGCCTGGCCCAAGGCAAGTCCCGCGTCGCCACAACCATGGCGCACGGGCTTGAAAACGCGCAACCCCTGCGATTGCAGATGGAGGGTCGTCTGCTCGGCAAGGATGGCATTCATAAAGCAACCACCGCCCAGGCAAACCGCAGTGCATTGCGCATGGCGCGCAGCCTGCGCAGCCCAATCGGCCAGGGCACGTGCCAGGGCCATATGGAACCAGGCTGCGGCTTGCGCACGGGTGGCGGGCAGACCCGGCCAGTCGAGCAGGCGCGCCAGCAAGATCCGCATATCCAGCACACCGGATGCCACACAAGTGGGCGTATCGCGCATCAGCTGGCGCCGCTCGGTGTCGCTGGCGCCGCGCAGGTAGCGCGTGGCCTCTTGCTCCAGCGCTATGGCGGCCTCGGCTTCGTCTTGGCGCTGCAGTTGCAGGCCCAATGCGGCGGCGGCGGCATCGAACCAGCGCCCGGCACTGGTGGTCCAGGGGCAGTTCAGGTTCTTGTGCAACATGCTCAGGATCATGCGCACCGAGGCTGGCGGTATGGAGGAAGCCAGTCGTGCCTCGCTCTCCTTCTCGCGACCCATGGTGTGCAATGCCGACACCAACATGCGCCAGGGTTGGCGTGCCGCCGAATCGCCGCCGGGCAGTTGCAGCGGCCACAGATGACCCAGACGGCGCCAGCCCTGCGGCGCCACATGCAGCAGCTCACCACCCCATGCCATGCCATCGGTGCCGAGGCCCACGCCGTCGAGTGCGAGGCCAATGACGGGCTCGCACAGGTGGTGCTCCGCCATCACCACGGCAATGTGTGCATGGTGGTGTTGTACAGCAATGGCAGGAACCTGGAGTTCATGCGCCCAGGTGTGCGCCAGCTGCGTGCTGTAAAAATCCGGGTGCAGGTCGTGGGCAATGGCCGCTATCGGCGCGCGCGCTTGTGCAACCAGTGCGCGGGCGGAAACCTCCAGGGCTTGGCATGCCTTCGCATCACGCAGGTCACCATGCACCGTTGAAAAGACCACATCCTCGCCGTCCAGCAGACAGGCTGCATTTTTCAACCAGGCACCCAGTGCCAGCACGGTTGGGGTGGCTTGCTCAAGCATGGCGGTTGCGAGAATGTGTTGCCTTAGCGCTTGACTCGCGCCTCAACCAATTCCGCCTCCAGGGTGGCAATGCGCGCGCGCAATGCCGCCTCGGTGCCGGTTTGCTCCAGGTCCTCGGGCCCGGCATCGTGCGCATGAACGTGGTGACCACCCATCGCGTGGTCCAACCAATGCAACCACGCATCCATGCCTTGCCCCGAGGTTGCGGACACCTCAATGATTTGCAGATGGGGGTTGATGCGGCGCGCGTTGTCCATGCAACGCCGCACATCGAACTGCAGGTGCGGCAGCAAGTCCACCTTGTTGAGCAGCATGAGCTGCGCCGCGGCAAACATCTCGGGGTACTTCAGCGGCTTGTCCTCGCCCTCGGTGACCGAGAGAATGACCACCTTGGCGGACTCGCCGAGGTCCCAGAGTGCCGGGCAGACGAGGTTTCCGACGTTCTCTATGAGTAGCAAGCTGGGGACCGCACTCCGGGTGTGGTGGGTGTCGTGAGAGTCGTCGTGCGCATGGCTGTGCGTGTGCTCGTGCAAGTGCGCAAACGCCTGGGCCACCATCGGCGCATCCAGATGACAGCCCTTGCCGGTATTGATCTGGACAGCCGGCACGCCGGTGGACCGGATGCGATCAGCATCCAGTGTGGTTTGTTGGTCGCCTTCGATCACGCTGATACGCGGGGGATCTGCACGCTCTTGGAACGCAGTAATCGTGGCGCACAGCAAAGTCGTTTTGCCAGAACCTGGACTGGAGAGCAGATTGAGTGCGGTCACACCATGGGCTTGAAAGTGCAGGCGATTTTGCGCGGCAATGCGGTCGTTCTCACCCAGGATATTGGCCTCCAGCGTGATGGTGCGCTCCTGACTCATACCGGGAACCGAAACGCGCGCGGCGCCCAAGCCAAAGTGCAAATTTCCCGCGTGAGGCCCGGGAATCAATGTATTGCTATTGCAACCGCAAACAACGCACATGGCTATTCCCTTTTCGATAGAGCAAGGTCTCTTGCCACTCTGGGGTTGTCAATTGTCGGCAACCAACATGTCTTTCACACGAAACTCCATACCCGCAGTGGGCTTCAGGTCGTAACCACCGCATGTGGGACAGGGTTGACCACGCTCAGAGTAGGCAACAGTGGCACAACAGTGTGGACACCAGGCCGCACCTTCAGGCATATCAAATACCACTATGGCACCTTCCAGCAGGGTCCCCGCAGCGATCGCCTCCAGCGCAAAGCGCAAGGCATGTAACTCGACCTGCGCAAGCTTGCCAACCTCCAGCCGCAATTCCCGCACGCGCACAAAGCCTTCGCGCATCGCGGCGCCCTCAACCAACTTCAGGATACTGCCGGCTAGGCTAACTTCGTGCATGCGTTCACCAGCGCTTCAAGCGCCGCCCTTTCCGCAATCCATTGGCATTGTCAGGTCCTCGCCGCTAATTTCCAGTCCCATTGTGCTCTTATGCCCGTCAGCGGATAAACCGCCCGTCGCGCGCCACCATGGTCAGCTCGACGAAATGCGAGGCGTTCAGCGTGGCCTCGTTGAAGCTCACGGCATAACCGCCCAGGTCAAACTGCTTGATGCTCCAGGTGCTGTCGATAAAGCCGCTGCGCGTGGGATTCTTGCCGGTGCGGCGCAGGGCCTCGGCGAACACGCGGGCGTTGATGTAGCCCTCCAGCGCCAGGTGGGATGTTTCCATCGGTGTCTTGGATGCTTTCCACGCCGCATTGAAATCGCGCACCACGGGCAGCGCCATGTTGCCGGGCAAGGGCACGATCTGCGAAACGGTCATGCCGGTGGCATCGGCGCCCATGGCCTTGACGGTGGCCGCCGCACCCATGATGGACAGCGCGTACATGGGCAGGCCCTTGCGCTGGGCGCGCAGTGCGCGCGCGAACTCGATGGTGGGCTTGCCGGCCAACCCCAGCAGCACCGCCTCGGGCTCGACGTTGGCAATGCGGTTCGCCGCGGCAACGGCATCCGATGCATTGTTTTCCACCGTGGCGGTGACGGCAGGCTCCAGCTTGTAACGTGCCATCGCCTGCTGAGCCGCAGTGAACACTTCCTTGCCAAAGTTGTTGTTCTGGTAGGCCACGGCAATGCGGCGAATGCCAATGGTCGCGAGCTGCTGCACCAGTTGCTCGGCCTCTTCCGCATAGCTGGCGCGGATGTTGAACACATTGCGCGCATTGCGCGGTCGCACCGACAGCGCACCGGTGAAGGGGGCAAAGAACGGTATGCCGGATTCGATCACCTGCGGCAGCATGGCCTCAACGGCAGGGGTGCCAAAGCAGTTGAACAGTGCAAAGGTATTGCGGTCCTCCATGAAGGCGCCCACATTGGCCAAGGCGCGCTTGACGTCGTAGCCATCGTCGGCCACGGTGAGTTCAATCAGCCGCCCGTTCACACCACCCTTGGCATTGATGGCGGCAAACCCGACCTTGGCGCCCTGGGTCATGGCCTGGCCCAGTTCGCCCAGCGGGCCGGTCAGTGCGGAAGACTGTGCAATCTTGATGGGGCCGGTTTCATCCGCGGCGCGCGCTGACAGATGGGCTGCCAACGGCAGGCCGGCCAATGCACCCAGCAGACGCCTGCGCGTGGGCCCGCTGTGCTTGGCAGTCTCCACAGTGGCCTTGCTGAAATGCTGGGGTGAGACGACGGTGCTTTGCATGCTGGGTCCTCGAAGAGACGCACATCCTACGCCCCAGAATGACGTCAAATTGTCTTTGCGGCGACATTCTTAAAAAGATTTTCCTCTTACGATGCCCCACACCCGACAGTGCCCGGAGGGTGTGTCCCATCGTATAGCGGTGGTAAGCTGATTCGAAGGCGAGCGGCAGCAAGGCACAACCAGAGGCCACGCTCATCGGTGAAACCACAATAAAGCAGAAGGCACAAGACCATGCAAGACGAGACAAACCCACCGCAATCGGTTGCGCGCAAGCTGACCATCCTTTCCATCGGCATCATCGCCGGCATTCTGGTGCTGCTGGCGCTGGGCATCAGCCTGGTGTCGGGACGCGCGGCGCGCCTGCAGGTGCAGGAATCCGTGGCGGACAAGGTGCAGGTGATCGTCCGGGCCATGGACTCCAGCGACGACGCGCAACGCGACCTGGTCACGCGCGCCGCCAAGACGCTGTTGCAGTCGTTTGAGGCCACGATGACGCTGGACGAAGCCACCGGCGAGATGAAGAGCTATGGCGCCGCCGTCAACAACAACTTTGGCGACGTGGACACCTTCACCGGCAACACCGGCAACCTGGGCACCGTGTTCGCCAAGAAGGGCGATGACTTTGTGCGCATCACCTCGTCGATGAAAAAGCCCGATGGCGAGCGCGCCGTCGGCACCCCGCTGGAACGCGCAGACCCGGCCTACAAGGCGGCTCTGGCCGGCCAGCCCTACTCCGGGCGCGAGGTGCTGTTTGGCAAGACCTATATGTCGCACTACGAGCCACTGAAGAATGCCGAAGGCAAGCTGATCGGCATTCTGTCGGCCAGCAGTGACCTGACGGCCTTCCAGGGGGCTTTGAGCCAGCAGGTCGCCGAGGCCCGCTTCTTTGACACCGGCGGCGTGTATGTGATTGACCCGCGCGGCAGCACCAGCGAAGCGGTGTTTGTGCTGCACCCCAGCGCCGCCGGCAAGAAGGTGATGGCGGTGAACCCGCAGGCCGGGGCGTTTCTGGATGCACTGGCGGCCGCTTCGGATGGCCGGGTGGATGGCGCAGCGCCCCTGCTGGACGGCGCCACGTCCGGCCGCTGGGCCCTGATGCGCAAGGCCAAGAGCGGCACCTGGGTGGTGGCCGAGGTCTCGCAGGGCGAATCCACCAGCCGGCACTGGAACAACATGATGCTGATCTGGGGCCTGCTGGCCCTGGCCACCGTGGCCCTGGGTGGCGCGCTGTTTGTGGTGGTGCGCCGCACCGTGAGCCAGCCCCTGAGCGAACTCACCACGGTGGTCAAGGCGGTGGCCGATGGCGACCTGACGCACTCCTTCCAATCCGACGGCAAAGACGAAATCGGCGCGCTGGTGCGCGAGGTCGAGGGCATGCGTGTGCGCTACCAGACGGCCCTGTCCCAGGTGCGCGAGTCGGTGGACAGCATTGGCACGGCCAGTGCCGAGATTGCCAGCGGCAACATGGACCTGAGCACCCGCACCGAGCAGACCTCCAGCAACCTGCAGCGCACCGCCTCCAGCATGGAAACCCTCACCGCCACGGTGCGCCAGTCGGCCGACGCCGCCAACCAGGCCAACCGCCTGGCGGCCTCCGCCGCCGAAGTGGCTGCACGCGGCGGCGCGGTGGTGGGCCAGGTGGTGACCACGATGGACGACATCAACCACAGTTCGCGCAAGATTGCCGACATCATCAGCGTCATCGACGGCATTGCTTTCCAGACCAACATCCTGGCGCTCAACGCCGCCGTGGAGGCCGCACGGGCCGGCGAGCAGGGCCGCGGCTTTGCCGTGGTGGCCAGCGAGGTGCGTTCCCTGGCCGGCCGTTCAGCGGAAGCCGCCAAGGAAATCAAGAACCTGATCAACGCCTCGGTGGACAAGGTCACGTCGGGGACCACGCTGGTGCAGAACGCCGGAGTCACCATGAACGAGATCGTGCAGTCCGTGCAGCGCGTCAGCGACATCATTGGCGAGATCAGCTCGGCCTCGGCCGAACAGTCCGAGGGCATTGGCGAAGTCAACACCGCAATCACGCAGCTGGACCAGATGACGCAGCAGAATGCCGCCCTGGTCGAGGAATCTGCCGCCGCCGCCGACAACCTGAAGGATCAGGCCCAGCGCCTGGCGCAGGCGGTGTCGGTGTTCCGTTTGGGCGATGGACACGCCCTGGTGGAGCGGCATTCCACCGGCAGGACCAGTAGTCAAATCAGCAACCAGCCCTCGCAGAATCTGCGCGTCCAGCTACCAAATTAATAGCTACTGCTGGCGCCGGCTGCGCACCGCCTGCGCCAGATCGTCCAGCACCGGCACCACATCATCAAACGCCAGGCAGGCGTCGGTGATACTCTGGCCGTAGGTCAGTGGCACGCCGGGCTTGACACTCTGGGCACCGGCCACCAGGTGGCTCTCCAGCATGACGCCGATGATGGCGCGCTGCCCGGCCGCGATCTGCGTGGCCACGTCGTGCGCCACCTCGGGCTGGCGCTCGAAGCGCTTGCCGCTGTTGGCGTGGCTGCAATCCACCAGCACGGCATTCGGCGCGCCGGCCTTTTGCAACAACGCGGACGCCTCGGCGATGTGCTCGGCGCCAAAGTTCGGCCCGCTGCGGCTGCCGCCGCGCAGCACCAGGTGGCCATGCGGGTTGCCGGACGTGGTCAGCACGGCGGGTGCGCCTTCGTGCGTCAACGATGGAAAACAATGCGGGTGCTGGGCCGACAGGATGGCGTCCACGGCCACCTGCAAATCACCGTCGGTGCGGTTCTTGAAGCCCACCGGCATCGACAGGCCCGAGGCCAGCTCGCGGTGGATCTGGCTCTCGGTGGTGCGCGCGCCGATGGCGCCCCAGGAAATCAGGTCGGCGTAGTACTGGCCCAGTGTGGTGTCCAGGAATTCGGTCGCAATGGGCAGGCCGGCGGCGGTCACGTCCAGCAGCAGTTGGCGCGCCAGCCGCAGGCCGCGGTTGATCTGGAAGCTGCCGTCCAGCCCGGGGTCGTTGATCAGGCCCTTCCAGCCGACCACGGTGCGCGGTTTTTCAAAGTACACCCGCATCACCACCAGCAGGTCCTGCGACAGGCGCGCGGCCACTGGCGCCAGCTTCTGCGCGTATTCGATGGCGGATGCCGGATCGTGCACCGAGCACGGGCCGACGATGGCCAGCAGCCGGTCGTCCTGTCCCAGCACGATTCGGGCCACGCCCTGGCGTGCGCCCTGGATGAAGGTTTCGGCCTGGGGCGGCAGCGGCAATTCGTCTTCCAGAATGGCGGGGGAGATCAGGGGGCGCACACTGCGGATGCGGACGTCGGAAGTGGATGGCATGGAACCTCGGGAGAGCGCGGTGAAGGGGGAGCAAACCATTCTACGGGGCGGGCCGGATGTGGACTATCATTCGGCGCAGCCTGGTGCCCCTATCTTGTCTACTACGCCTTCACTACCAGCCTCTTCGTCCCTGCCCCCGAGCGACAGCGCCGGTGGGGCCAGCGCGTGGGATCGCCTGGAATCCGACATCAAGGCCCTGCAACAGCAGGCCCTGGCGACCCAGAAGGCCATCCAGCAGGTGCAGAGTCGGGAGACCACCGGCCCGCTGGAGGCCATGCAGATCTCCATGCCCGACATGCCCCCGGTGGACTCCACGCTGATCGGAACGTCCGCCGTGCTGGGCCTGACCGTGGCCCTGCTCTGGTGGTATCTGTGGATGCGCCCGCAAACCCGTCTCCAGGAAAGCCTGGGAACTGGCACCGATGCGGGTGCTGGCCCCACCCTGCGCAAACGCGCCAAGTCGGCCGACCCCATTGCCGCCAAATTTGCCGCCATACGCGCACAGCCCTCGGGGTTGGCGCCGCTGGACGTTCCACAGAGCGAAAACCCGGAAAGCCTGTTTGCGCGCCACGACCCGAATCTGGGCTTTGACTCCGAGGCCGCCGCCAGCGAGGTGGTGCGCGTGCGCAAGTCCCTGGCCGAGAAGCGCGAGGCCCGTGCCCAGCAACTGGAGCGTGAAGAGGTCGATGGCACGATTCCCAGCGTGCGCGCCTGGCTGGACCAGGACACGCCCGACCCGCAACACACTCCCGAGGAGTCGGACATTGCGCTGGACTTTGAGCTGGAACTGGAGCCGGAGCCCACACCGCCGCCCGAACCTGCACCAGAGCCCGAACTTGCACCTGCACCAGAGCCCGAACTTGCACCTGCACCAGAGCCCGAACCTGCACCAGAGCCCGAACTTGCACCTGCACCAGAGCCCGAACTTGCACTGGAGCCCGAGCTGCTGCCCGAACGCCCCGGCGAGCCGGACCTCACCATCACGCTGGCGCTGGCCCAGGAGTCCGAGGCGCTGGATTTGTGGCCCGAGGCACGCGAGCTGGCGACCGAGGTTCTGGAGAGCGGCAACGCCCATCTGCGCGCGCAGGCGCAGGCGCTGTTGCAGCGACTGGATCAGCTGGAACATGCGCTGGCGCTGGAATCCATGCCACCACCGGAAGAAACGGCGCCAGACACGCCACCCGCAGCCATGCCGTGATGGCGCAAAGCCTGCGCGCCACTCTCAGCGCAGGTTCAGGAAATTGAAGTCCGTCAGGTTGTCCTGCGCCGCGTCCGCATCGGCGACTGTGCCCTGTGCCTGCGCGGACGCTGGCGGCACCTTCATGGGCCCCAGGGGGGCACCACGGGTTTCCACTTCGGCCTGCGGGTCGTGTGCATCCTCTGCATCGCGCGTGGGCGCTCCCGAGCGTTGATGGGCGCCAGCGCGGTGGGTAGGCGTGCGGCGGCTGTCCGGGGTGTCCAGAATCATGTTGCTCTGCGCGCGCGCCGGAATGCGCACCACATCGGGAATGTAGCTATCCGGGTCGCCGCTTTCATTGGCCATGCGCATGATGCGCTTGGCCACCGTGTGCAACAGCAGCAGGTCGCGGTAGGCCTGCAGGTCAAAGTCCTGCCCATCCACGGCCCCGGTGTGGTGGTACAGGCACTCTTCGATGTATTCGAGCACACGCGCCCCCGGCCAGAGCTTGACGATGCGCTCCATCACCTGCGGGTAGCGGTCCAGCGCACGGCCTTCGCTGCCAAAGTCGGCAAAGTCCGGAACACGGCCGGTAAACCAGTGCTGGAATTCCGTGCGCATGAAGGTGTACTCGGGCTCACGACCCAGGTCATGGTAGATCTTCAGCAAATCCAGGCAGACCAGCGGACTGGACTCGCCGCACTGGGCAATGCGGGTGGTCAGGATGTCGATGGCCTTGTCATGCTGGCCCAGGGACACAAAGAATTCGGCCTGGTGGCGGATGTCTTCCAGCTCCTCGGTATCGATGGAGCGCAGCACCGGTGACAGGCTCACGGAAAAATCGATGCCGCCGTGCTGTGCCCTCTGCATCCCGCCCGAGGGCGCTGTGGGCAACTTCGGCGCCTCCAGCGTGCGCCAGGCCGAGGGTGCGGCGGCGGCAGGCGCTGCCCAGGGGTCGTGGGCGGGCGCGGGCGCGGGCGCCGGTGCACGCAGGTGATCGTTCCACGGGGAGTTGATCAGGTCCAGGTCAAAGTCCACTTCGGCCAGCGAAGCCGCTGGCGCCGGGGGCCTGGCAGTTGGCCGTTGGGCCGGCGGGGGGGGAACAGGAGCCACGGGTTGCTGTGCTGGCGTGACAGGTTGCTGCGCGGGCGCAGGAGCACTGCGTTTCTGGGACTTGGCCTCGATCAGTTCCGCCATCAGGCTGTCATCCGCATCCTGCCCCCTCCTCCAATCCGGCACCACTTGCACGCCGCGCATGCGCTGCCACATCCAGACCAGGGCCACCAGGGCTGCCACCCACAGGCCGATCAGCGTGTAGACCAGTCCATTGGCGTAGCGCTCGGATTCGGCCCGCTCCACCTTGGCCGCCAGCTCAATCAGGCCCTTCTGGTTCTGGTTGGTCACGGTGTACAGCGCCTTCAAGTCTGCTGCGGCACGCTGGGCCTGAACTTCCTCGCGCAGGATCTGTTCGGGGCTGGCGTTGAGGGCACGCCACAGGGCCGCAGCCTCGGCGCGCCGGACCCCACCCTCCTGCGGCACGGACAGCAACTCGTCCGTGGCCCGCAGCACCGGGTCTCGTTCAATCAGCAGGTCCAGCGGGTCGAGCTTGAGGCGCGCCTTGTTGACCGATTTGGCAGGCTTGGGCACCCGCGCGGGGGGCGGTGCCACTGCCTGCACGGGCGGTGTGGCGGCGGGCGCTGGCTGGACTTTGCGTGGTGTCGCGGGACGCGGGGCTGCAGTTGTGACGGGTTCGCGGCGCGGCGCAGTAGCCTGTGCCGGTGCCTGCGCGACAGGTGCAGCCACCAGCGGTGCCTGCACCTGGCCGGGCGCGCGCACGGGCGGCTCCACCACCTGGGTGGGCAGGTCAGCCAACAGGGTGTAGCGCTTGGACGAGCGAACCTGGCAACCGGAGCGCAGGTTGACGGTGACCACCGGCTCATTCACCGGCACCGAGCTACGCACCCGCACCAATGCGGGCCGGTTGGCCGGATCGGCGGACTGCTCCACGGCCACCGAGACCCGCGACGCGTCCAGCGGGTTGTCACCATAGGCCACTTCGGCATTCAGGCAGGCGTCTTGTGCGTCCTCACTGCTGTCAAACTGCACCTGGATGCGCAGCTCCAGCGGCTGCCCGATCAGCGCCAGCCCCTGCACACGGCCCAGCGTCAGGCTGGCACTGCCCGTGGCGGTGCACAGGCAGGCCATGGCAACGGCAAAGGTCTTGAGCGTGAAACCGGTTCTCATTGGTCGGCAATTCTCCCACAGCCGCCGCCATGCGGTACAGCCAATTTAGAGGAAAAATGGGCGCTAGCCCTCGTCAAATATCCGCAGACAGCTATTAAATGAATAGCAGCCTGCGGAACAGCCCGGCCTATTCGTCATCCAGGTTGACGGCCTTGTGGGCGGCCATGAGTTGGGCCTGGGTCTGAGCTGGCACCTGGGCATAGTGCGAGAACTCGATGCTGTAGGTGCCCTTGCCGGCGGTCAGCGACTTCAGGCGCCCCTGGTACTCGTCCAGTTCGGCCAGCGGAATCTGGCCGCTGATGGCCGCCGTGGCCGCCGGGCGCGGCTGGGTGCCGGTGACGTGGCCGCGCCTGCTCGACAGGTCGCCGGTCAGGTCGCCAATCGCGCCTTCGGGGGCCAGCACCTCAATGTTGACCAGAGGTTCCAGCACGATGGGTTTGGCGTTGCGCACCGCCTCCATCGTGGCCTTGCGACCAGCCAGCGTGAAGGCAATGTCCTTGCCGTCCACGGCATGGGTCTTGCCGTCATGCACGGTGACGCGCAGGTCGTGCACCGGGTAGCCGGCCACGACGCCATCGGCCAGCGCCTGGCGCACGCCCTTCTCCACCGCCGCCATGAAGACACCGGGGATGGCGCCGCCCTTGACCACATCGACAAATTCGAAACCGGCACCGCGCTCCAGCGGTTCGATGCGCAGCATCACCTCGCCAAACTGGCCGGCGCCGCCACTTTGCTTTTTGTGGCGGCAGTGCCCCTCGGCGCCCTGGGTGATGGTCTCGCGGTAGGCGATTTGCGGCGGGCTGGTGTCCAGCTCCAGCTTGTATTGCTGCTGCATGCGGGCCAGCTTGGTGCGCAGGTGCATGTCGCCCAGGCCGCGGATCACGGTTTCGTTGGTGCCGGGATGGCGCTCCACCTTGAAGCAGGGGTCTTCCAGCTCCAGCTTGTGCAGGATGTCGAACAGGCGGTGTTCATCGCTCTTGCGCCGGGTCTGCACCGCCAGGCCCTGCATGGGCAACGGGAACTGCAAGGGCTTCAGGTGGATGTGGTCTTCGTCGTGTGAGTCGTGCAGCACGCAGTCAAATTCAATCTCATCGACCTTGGCCACCGCGCCAATGTCGCCCGGCACCAGGCTAGGCACCTCCACATACTCCTTGCCCTGCAGCCGGTACAGGTGGGCCACCTTGAAGGGGCGCTTGCCCGAACCGACGAACAATTGCGCGTCTCTGCGCACCGTGCCCTGGTACACACGGAACACGCCCATCTTGCCGATGAACGGGTCCACCACCACCTTGAACACGTGGGCCAGCACGTGCAGCGCGTCATCTGGCTGCGCATCAAAGGCCTCCTGAGCAACGCCTGGCTCGCCCTTGTAGAACGGCGGCGGGTTGCCTTCGGCGGGGTTGGGTGCCAGCTGGGCCAGCGCGTCCAGCAGCTGTGGCACGCCGGCGCCGGTCTTGGCAGAGACAAACAGAATGGGAATCAGGTGGCCGGCGCGCAATGCTGCCTCAAACGGCGCGTGCAACTCGGCCGGGCTGGGGTCCACGCCGTCTTCCAGGTAGCGCGCCATCAAGCTATCGTCCTCTTCGACGATCTGGTCGATCAGCGCGCGGTGGGCGGCGGCCACCGAGGCAAAGTCACTGTCGCCGTCCGCATGGCCCAGCAGTTCCACGACGTCCTGGCCGTGGTGGGCCGGCAGGTCCAGCAGCAGGCACTGCTTGCCAAAGCGCTCGCGAATCTGGTTGACCAGGGCCGGCAGGTCCACGTTGTCGGCGTCAATCTTGTTGATGACCACCATGCGGCACAGACCACGCTCGCCGGCCAGGTTGAACATGCGCTCGGTCGCCAGCTCGATGCCGGTCTGCGCGTTGACGACGACCAGCGCCGTGTCCACAGCGGCCAGCGCGGCAATCGCCTGGCCGGCGAAGTCAGGGTAGCCGGGGGTGTCGATCACCTGCAGTTGTGCCCCAGCCCAGCCCATGCTGACCAGTGCCGTCTGCAGCGAGTGGCCGAATTCCTTCTCCATGGGGTCGAAGTCGCAGGTGGTGTTGCCTTTTTCCACCGTGCCGCGGCTGGTGATGGTGCCGGTGGCGGCCAGCAGGCTCTCGGCCAGGGTGGTTTTGCCGGCGGCTCCGTGGCCGACCAGGGCAACAGTACGGATGGAGGTGCTAGGGGTTTGGCTCATGACAGTCTTTCGATGGCAAGCCAGCAAACAGCGTGTGCCACAGCGGCAGGCGCTAGTGCGGGGCAATTACCAATCCATCTTACCGTTGCGGCCCTGTCAGCGGGGCAACGCCAGAGGCCCGGTCCACGAAATAAGTTGATGCAGGTCAGGTTTTCTGCAGGCGCGCAAAGGTCTTGCGGAACTTGGCGACCTTGGGTGCCGCCACCGCCATGCAATAGCCCTGGTGCGGGTTGCGCGCAAAGAAATCCTGGTGGTAGTCCTCGGCCGGCCAGTAGTTGTCCAATGGCAGCACCTCGGTAACAACAGGGCGGCTGTAGGTGCCGCTGGCCGCCATCTCGGCGATGACCTCGCGTGCCACGCTCTCCTGCTCCGGCGTAGAAAAGTAGATGCCGCTGCGGTACTGCGTGCCGGTGTCGTTGCCCTGGCGGTTCAGCGTGGTGGGGTCATGGATGACGAAGAATATCTCCAGCACCTCGCGCGTGCTGATCTGCGCCGGGTCATAGGCGAGCTTGACCACCTCGTTGTGGCCGGTGGTGCCGGTGCACACGTCCTCGTAGCTGGGGTGTTGCAGATGGCCATTGCTGTAGCCGGATTCCACGTCCAGCACGCCTTGGACCTGCACATAGACCGCCTCAGTGCACCAGAAACAGCCGCCGCCCAGGGTGATGGTTTGGGTGTTTTCGGGGAAGGCTGTCATGGGGTGTCTCCGTGGATACATAGGGGGCAAAAGTGTCACCAATGTTACGTACAGGGGTGCAAATTGCCACAGTCAGTGTCGCTACTAGGGAAACAACCATATCGCAGTTCGCGAAAATCGGTGCAGGATAGGGGCTATAGAGATGAATCTCGATTCAGCGATTCATCCAATGTGATTCCGGAGACACAAATTGAACCTTTCTGACATCAAAATTAGCGTGAAACTGGGAGCCGTATTCCTGATCCTGGTGGTATCGACCGCACTGGCCGGTGCATTCGCCATGTTCCAGTTGGCAAAAATCAACGGCAACACCGAGGAAATGGCGACCAACTGGCTACCCAGTGTGAGCCTGGTGGGCGACCTGCAAATCCATCTCAACATCATCCGCCGCGCCGAGATGCAGCACGTCATGGCCGTGCTCGGCGAGGAGAAGTCGCCAGAGGAAGAACGCATCAACGCCGCCAAGGCCAAGATTACAGAAGCGGGCAATCAATACAAGGCTCTGGTCAATGGCCCCGAGGAAGAGAAGGTTCTGGACGAATACCAGAAGAACCTCGCCCGCTATTACGAGGCGCAGAAAAAGCTGCTGGAACTCTCCAACATCGGTCCCGCCGAAGCCATTGCATCGGTCGCCTACATGAACGGCGAATCGCAGTCCGCCCTGCGCTCACTGTTCAAAACGCTGGACACCATGAACAGCCTGAACAAGCAGGGGGCCGAAGCGGCGTACAACAGCGCCAAGACCACTTATTCCGTGGCACGCGGCGGCTTGCTGCTGGCGATGCTGATTGCCGTGGCACTGGCCGCCGGCCTGGGCCTGTGGATCACACGCCTGATCACCCGACCGTTGGGCTCTGCCGTACTGGCAGCCCAGGGCTTTGCCAAGGGTGACCTGACCGTGTCGCTGGACGCCAAGGGCAAGGACGAAATATCCCTGCTGCTGCATGCCATGGAAGACATGCGCCTCAGTCTGGCGGGCGTTGTTACCAATGTGCGCAGGGGCTCGGAATCGGTGGCGAATGCCAGCGCCGAGATTGCACAAGGCAACCACGACCTGTCGTCCCGCACCGAGCAGCAGGCCAGCGCGCTGGAAGAAACCGCCGCCAGCATGGAAGAGCTGGGCTCCACGGTGCGTGGCAATGCCGAGTCGGCACTGCATGCCAACCAACTGGCGGCAGACGCCTCCAAGGTGGCGACCCAGGGTGGCGAAGTGGTGAACCAGGTGGTGCAAACCATGAAAGGCATCAACGAGTCCTCACGCAAGATTTCGGACATCATCAGCGTCATTGACGGCATTGCCTTCCAGACCAATATCCTGGCCTTGAATGCGGCGGTGGAAGCAGCCCGAGCCGGCGAACAGGGCCGAGGCTTTGCCGTGGTGGCCAGCGAGGTGCGCAGCCTGGCCGGGCGCAGCGCCGACGCCGCCAAGGAGATCAAGTTGCTGATCAACGCCAGTGTGGAGCGCGTGGAACAGGGGACCTCGCTGGTGGACAAGGCCGGCGAGACCATGGACAAGGTCGTCGCATCGATCAAGCGGGTCACCGACATCATGGTCGAGATCAGCGCCTCCAGCAACGAGCAGGCCGCCGGTGTCGCCCAGGTCGGTGAGGCAGTCAGCCACATGGACAACGCCACGCAGCAGAATGCCGCGCTGGTGGAGCAGATGGCCGCCGCGGCCAGCAGCCTCAAATCGCAATCGCATGAACTGGTTCAGGTGGTGTCCACCTTCAAGGTTTCGGCCGACCAGGCCAGTGCGCCCGCCATGCGCATGGCATCGCCAGCGCCGGTCAGCTACACGCCACCGCCCAAGCCAGCCAAGCCGGCGAAGCTGTCTCCCGCACCCCGGAAACCGGCGCTGGGCGGGAAACGGCCTTCGTTGGCGGCTCCGGCCAAGGCACCGGCAGCGGCACCCAAGCCGGCGCCGGCCCGCGCTGCAGCAACCGCTGCCGCGTCGGCCGATGATGAGTGGGAGACCTTCTAGTCTTGCGGGGCGGGTTTGGCGGGGCCGGTGGGCCGGGTGCCCCTTCTCTGGCCCACGCTCGCGGGCGGGTGTTTTGGGTTCTCCTTTGTTATTGCGTTAACGCTGTGGTCGGTTCGCCGGTTCTGTGGCGACCGCGAATGGGGCCGACGAAGGGACACCCGGCCCACCGACCTGGCGGTGCGTGGTGTTGAGCGCTACAAAATACATAGCTACCTATGCACATTCCACGAGGGCTAGCGGTCCGTTTTTCTTATAACCTCTCCCAAACTCTGCGCCCGCAAGCCCCACCGCCCGCCTTGGGTGGTGAAGGCGCTTAGGGCAGGCCCAACTTCTGCGGATGGCAGAGAGGCGACTTTCGCGGCTATCCCGAGCAGATGTTACGTCGAAGTTAGACCGCAACGCCCCGCACATTACTTGTAGTAATCCCTTTGGCTGTCCGCGAAAACCTTGTGATATACGTCCGCCCTGCGCTGTAGGTCAAGCAGCGCACGCACCGCGGTTTCGTTTCGCGCGGGGACACCAACGGCAAACGCCAGCGCTCGCCAACATATGAACAAGAGCGAAACTGGTTCAGTGATGAGGCGAGCGGTGTGTGCGGCGACGAGCGCGTCACGCTCCTCAGGAGGGCGCTCGCGTCGCTCCCAGATCAGGTTCATGGCAGTTTGATCCGCATGAATCAGATGGCTGCTCACCGCGTACGTGTGAAGAAATCCACCGAAGGGGCGAAGGTCGATTTCCTCTCGATGCACAGTCCTCAGCACGCGGGCCATTTCTGAAAAGGACCACTTCTGCGCCAGCGCGGCCCGCTTGGGCTTAGGCCACTTCGCTCGCAGTTCCGCCAGCCTCTCTGGAAAAAGCACAGCCCCTTCCAGCAGCATTGCACCATCCGGATCAGATGCTTGCTCAGCCGCGGTCCTGGCCTTTTCCGATCGCTGTAGGTCTTCAATCTCATTCAAGTGGAATGAGTATTCCTCAATCCGGCGCGTCCGCTCCTCGCCCTCCGCAACGCTTACGAAAAGGAATCGAGTAGCACACTCAAGAGCGCTCCTCATCAAAATATCGCAGTCCCAAAGCTTGCCTTCTTGAAGGAGAATGTTCACCGACTGACAGCGCTCGCTATAGAAGTGGAGCTGACCAATTGCAAAGTTGGCGTACTGCGGATCTCGCCGCTTCGCTTCGTCAAAGTTGAGCCGAATTTCGTCACGCACTTGGCTATAGACGGTCAGCGACTCTCGCAGAAGCTCGTACATACTTGCTGTCTAACGTTGGCGCTGCCCGGCGCGCAACCATTGCCGCGAAGCGGCAGCCTTTGGTTGCGTGTCCGCGCCGAGCAAAGGGTTAAGCGGCTCTGTGGGTAAGAAGTGCATCGACAAGTTCGCCAAGATTTGCATCAGACTTGCTAGCCCAAAAACTATCGGGGACTTTGATTTGAAAGTCACGAGCCAGAACTTCAACAACTTCCTCAAACGCAGAGTCTGGATCATTGAAGTCAAACCGGGGACCATGGAATGCTACCGCTACAGCATCCTGAGGAAGGAATACTTCCGACTTCCATCCGAGATGATTTGCTAGGACTTTAGAGATCGCCGTTGCGACGGCCTGCCGCGATCCGCCACCCCATTCGTCTATGTCCGTCGCACTCCGGTGCGCCTGTTGCATCTTCAGTTCTTTAAAGAACGAAAGGTCCGGGCCCAACCATCGGACGCCTATGAAAAACTTCGCCCAACGACCAGTTGGTGGAAACGACTCAGGAAAATGAAGCGCAGACATGCGATTTTGGAGCCGTTTAACTCAATGTCCAGAGCACCCCAAAGTACTCTGGACATTGAGCACTGCTCCATAAGTTGACCATAAAATCCCCGGAAAGTGGCTTGCAACCTTGCTTGCGCTGGTTCCACGGTTTGTTAAACGTATATCCATATTTTGGCAGACCGCCGTCAGGCTGGTGGATTGGGTGTTCGGGCGTCGGCCCCATTCGACGTTTTCGCAAGACGGCGAGCGTGGGCCAGAGGACGAATACCCGATCCGCCAGCCCCCCACAAACGCAGGCATAAGCTGCTATCGAATCCGCGGCAACGCCTGCATCTGCTCCGGTGTCGTGAAATAGGCAGCAGTGGACCCCGCCCGCGCCCTCCCCTGGGCCAACTCATGCCGGGCCACGGTGCGCAAATGCACCTCGTCCGGCCCATCCATCAAGTGCAAGGCCCGACCCCAGGTCCAGAAGAAAGCCAGTGGCGTATCAGGCGACAGGCCCATGGCGCCAAAGACCTGCATGGCGCGGTCCACCACGCGCGACTGCAGGCGCGCCGCCACCACCTTGATGGCGGCGACCTGGGCGCGCAGTGCACCGGGTTCGACCACGCCGGGCTTTTGATCCAGCATCCACGCCACCTGCAACACCAGCAACCGGGCCTGGTCAATCTCCATGCGGGACTCGGCAATCCAGTCCTGCACATTGGAGAAGTCCGACAGGTATTTGCCAAAGGCCTGGCGCTCCAGCGTGCGCTCGGTGGCCAGTTCCAGGGCCAGCTCGCACTGGCCGATGGCGCGCATGCAGTGGTGCACGCGCCCCGGGCCCAGGCGCGCTTGGGCCATCGCAAAACCTTCGCCCCACGCACCCAGCAAGTGGTCGGCGCTGACGCGCACATCGCGCAGCACGATTTCGCAATGGCCTTCGGGTGAATGGTGGTGCACCACGGGAATGTTTCGCACCACCTGCACGCCGGGCGTGTCCAGAGGGACCAGCACCATGCTGTGTTGGTGGTGGGCGCTGGCGTCTGCGGCATCATCCGCGTCCGTCGCGTTGCGACACATGACGATCAGCAGCTTGCACTGCGGATGGGCCACGCCGGTGATGAACCACTTGCGGCCATTGAGCACCAGTTGCTCGCCATCGCGGCGCACCGTGGTCTGCAGGTTGGTGGGGTCGCTGGAGGCCACGTCGGGTTCGGACATCGCAAAGGCGGATCGGATGTCGCCGTTCATCAGCGGCTCCAGCCACTGCGTGCGTTGCTGCGCATTGGCAAAACGGTGCAGCAGTTCCATATTGCCCGTGTCGGGCGCGCTGCAGTTGAAAACCTCGGGTGCCCAGTGCAGGCGGCCCATGGCCTCGGCCAGCGGGGCGTAGTCCAGATTGGTGAGGCGCGTGCCGGGTTCCCCCTCGCGCAACGTGGGCAGGAACAGGTTCCACAGCCCCTCTTCGCGGGCCAGGGTCTTCAGGTCTTCCAGAAATAGCGGCGGGTAGACCCCGGCCTGCACGGATGCATGCCAGGCCGGGTTGTAGGGCAGCACGTAGCGCTGCATGAAGGCTTCAAGACGCTGGCGCAGGTCTTGCGCCCGGGGGGAGTGTGCAAAGTCCATGGGGCCATTGTCCCCGGCGCCGCAACCCGATGTCAGAACACAGGTGACAGCGCCTTGGAATCAGCGCGGCACGAAGAAGGTCGATTTCTCGCGCGCCACGCGCTTGCCGCCATCCTCCAGCGACTTGACTTCAAAGACGATGGGATTGGAGCGGCCCTGGAAGGCCCCCGATTCACCCGGCGGCAGGGTCAGGCGCACCGGCAGCGCACCGATGCCGGTAGGTTCCACACTCAGTTGCACCGGCGTGGCAATCGCCAGGCCTGGCAGGCCGGACACGCTCACCGTGTATTCCTGGGTGCGCTCCGTGCCATTCATGACCTGCAGGCGGTAGACGTTTTCGATATAGCCCTGATCGACCACCCGGGCCTGCGCGCCACGGTCCTTGAGGATGTCCACGGAGAAGCCCTTGCGCATGGAAATGCTGCCGACAAACACCGAGGCGGTGACCAACAGCAAAGCGCCATAAATCAGCACCCGGGGGCGTACCACCCGGCCCACCATCTGGCGTGCGTTCAGATGCTGCTCGATGCCCGCGCCGGAGGAGTAGCGGATCAGACCCTTGGCGTAACCCATCTTGTCCATCACGTCGTCGCACACATCGATGCAGGCGGCGCAGGCGATGCATTCGTTCTGCAGGCCATTGCGGATGTCGATTCCCGTGGGGCAGACCTGCACGCACAGCGTGCAATCGATACAGTCCCCCAGGCCCAGCGCCTTGGGGTCGGCCGAGCGGGAACGTGAGCCGCGCGATTCGCCACGCTCGGCATCGTAGGCGATAACCAGCGAGTCCATGTCGATCAGTGCACTCTGGAAGCGGGCATAGGGGCACATGTACTTGCAGATCTGCTCGCGCATGTAGCCGGCGTTGCCATAGGTGGCGCCGGCATAGAACAGCACCCAGAACCACTCCCACGGCGAGAACGACCACTGCACCAGCTCGGTGGCCAGTTGGCGAATCGGCGTGAAGTAGCCGACAAAGCTGAAACCGGTCACCAGTGCAAAGCCAATCCAGGCGAATTGTTTGCCACCCTTGCGCAGCAGCTTGTTCACGCTCCAGGGCCCGGCGTCCAGGCGCATGCGCGCCATGCGGTCGCCTTCGATATGCCGCTCGAACCACATGAAGATTTCGGTGTACACCGTCTGCGGGCACGCGTAGCCACACCACAGTCGCCCCGCCACGGCGGTGAAGAAGAACAGCGCCAGCGCGGCGATGACCAGCAAGGCCGCCAGATAGATCAGGTCCTGCGGATGCAGCACCAGGTTGAAGATGAAGAAACGCCGCTCATTGAGGTCAAACAGCACCGCCGCGCGGCCATTCCACTGCAGCCAGGGTATGCCGTAGAACACGATCTGCGTGACCCAGACCATGATCCAGCGCCAGTTGGCAAACCAGCCCTTGACCGAGCGCGGGTAGATGCGGACCTGTTTTTCGTAGGCACCCATGAAGCCCTGATCTTGGGGTTCGGCGGGCACGGCCTGGATGGGAATGACTTTGGGGGGTGGGGGCGCTTGGGTCATGGAATTCAAACACGTAAACTCTATGAATCTTAAGACTTCAGGGTTTTCCCTGCAGCCGGCAGGCAATTGCCCCTACATGGGTTGCGACCATAGATAGGCCGCCCCATCGCAAGGGCGAAGATCTCGTCCATGCGCTGCTACGATGGGGACGCCGATCCCGGCATGCCTACGAGAATCCCCATGCCCCCCAGTAACGACCAAGACCCCGGTGTCATCGCGAACCGCGCCCTGCTGCCGCTGATGGTGGTGGTAACTCTGGCGCTGGGCTGGATATTGCAGCCGTTCTACGGCGCCATCATGTGGGGCGCCATCATTGCGATGCTGTTCATGCCGGTGTACCGGCGTCTTTTGGTGCGGTGCAAATCGCGGCGTACGCTTGCAGCCCTGTTGACGTTGACACTGATCCTGGTGGTGCTGATTCTTCCGTTTGCCTTGCTGACCGCCGCGCTGGCGCAGGAGGCGGCGCAGTTTTATCAGCAGGTGGAGTCGGGCAAGGTCAATCCAACCGGCTACTTTCGCGGTGTATTCAATGCCTTGCCGAACTGGCTGACGGCTTTGCTGGACCGCTTCGGTCTGGTCAATTTCTCGACTTTGCAGCGCCGGATCACTGCGGCACTGGCACAGGGCAGCCAGTATCTCGCCACGCAGGCGCTGGGCATTGGGCAGTTGACGGTTGAGTTTGTCACCAGCCTGTTCATCACCCTGTATCTGGCTTTTTTCCTGATACGCGATGGCGAGAGTTTGGCGCGTGCGATGCGCAATGCGGTGCCGCTGGCGCCTGAGCACAAAAAGGAGTTGATCAGCAAGTTCACCACCGTGATCCGCGCCACGGTCAAAGGCAACTTGCTGGTGGCTGTTATCCAGGGCGCGCTGGGCGGCCTGGCGTTCTGGGCGCTGGACGTCGGTGGCGCTTTGCTCTGGGCGGTGCTGATGGCGTTTTTGTCGCTATTGCCTGCTATCGGCGCCGGCCTGGTATGGGTGCCGGTGGCGCTCTACTTTTTCGTGACCGGAGACACCTGGCAAGGCCTTGCGCTCTGCGCCTGGGGCGTACTGGTCATCGGCTTGATCGACAACCTGCTGCGGCCCATTCTGGTGGGGAAAGACACCCGCATGCCCGACTACGTGGTGATGATCACCACGCTGGGCGGCATGGTGGTGTTTGGCATCAACGGTTTTGTCATCGGCCCGGCGATTGCCGCGATGTTCATGGCAGTGTGGCACATCTACGTGATCACGCATCGGGATGACACCTCGAACTGAGCGAAATATACTATACTTTTGATAGCGTCATAGCCATATTTCACGAGGGCCAATGGCCGATTTCTCTCAAAGGCCCAGCGTGGCAAAGATCCCGTCCATGCGCTGCTGCACATCGGCATCCATGGGCGCACTGGATCCACGCGGGTGGTCAGCGCCCAGATGACTTCCTTCCAGTCGCGCACGTTGACGTCGTCATCCACCACCACGATGAACTTGGGTAGTACATGAACTGGCGCAGGTGGCTCCACACGCCCATCATCACGCGCCGGGCGTGGCCGGGGTAGGCTTTTCGGATCTGCACCAGGGCCATGCGGTAGCTGCAACCTTCAGGCGGCAGATAAAAGTCGGTGAATTACTTCCGGCGCAAGGTCTACGGTTTGACCATTGGCTAAATAGCGCACCCTGGTGGAGAAATGGGGCGCGCTCCTGCCCAGGGGCAACACCTCGTCAGCTCTGTGTGGCTCGGGTGCCGAACGATAAGCAAAGACGAAGGCTATCACTGCGCCAAGAAGAAATGCTCCCAAAACCGGGTGCACACCCTAAGACTGAAGCCATATGCCGATGCTGTCAAGAAATGCGTTCATAGTGCCTTCTTTCTGATGATGCCGCCCACCGTTTGCGTACCAGACCGTGCCGGACCCTGCCCCAAGGATGGTCACAAAAAAACCATCCCATTGAATCTGGCGATGGCTTGAAGCTTCTGGCCAATTATCAAAGACAGGCCTGCAAAAATGAAAATGAGCCCGAACGATGAACGCGCCCACCGCGGCGGCAATGAGGTCCGCGGGCCAGGTTTTTCGCAAAAAACCGGATTCTGTGTGCTCCGTGACCTCACCCCCTTTTTCGGATAGACGGACAGCCTGGACAATCTGGCACAACATCGGATAGGTGTTTCAACCGCATGAGGGCAAGTATCCCAGGTTGGAATCCCCCTGAATTCGCCGAAAACACTCGATTTTCCGCCCCACCTGCCAGGTTCACCACCAGGGTTTGGTGTTCAGGAGCGTGATCTGCGGTGCACTGCGTGTACCGGGCGCAGAGCCATCCCGCATGGTCGAAAGCGCAAGGGGGGTGTGCAAGCGCACAGAACTTTTTGCGCGTGGCCTCAACAATGCACGCTCAACACAACCATCAACCCGGGGACCCTCATGAAATCAAAGTCTTTCAATGGCTCATTGCTGGCCTCGGCCCTGTTCATCAGCCTGTGGGGTGCCCCGGCCATGGCGCAGGGCAACAACACGCCCGGCATCGACCGTACGCAACAGGCCATCAGCGCCCGCATCCAGCAGGGCATGGCATCGGGTCACATCACGCCGTCCGAGGCGCGCGAGCTCTACCGGCGTGACCGCGACATTGAAATGCGCGAATACCAGATGAAATCGAATGGCAACGTCAACCCGCAGGAGCGCCAGCGCCTGAAGGCCGATCTGGAGGGGCTCGGTGCCGAAGTCGAACGCATGATGGCCAACAGCGATGTGGTGGGCCAGGGCCGCGACAATACACCGGGCATCGACAACCTGCAGGCAAGCATCCTACAGCGCATTGACGAGGGCGTGCGTGCCAGACAAATCTCCCGGCGCGATGCGCGGCGCCTGCAAATGCGCGAGCGTGCCATTGCCCGCAACGAGGCCAGCTTCAAGAGAGACGGTGTCGTGACCCCGCAGGAACGCCGCCAGCTGCGCGAGAAACTGAACGATTTGCGCGATGAAGTGGAACGGCTGCTGCAAGGCGATCGCCGCACGCAATACTGAGGACCCAGTGCCGTTCATTGAAATACGGCACCGACAACGCTGCCCCCATAGCGTCAAAAGAAAGGGGGAAACGAATTCCAACGTGCAACCCGAATGCGTGCCCCTGCTTTCAAGCAGGGGCAGTGCCGCAAAGTACGCCACGCTCTTGCGGAAGTCAACAACATCTGTCAGCGCCGATTGAATATTGACCCAAGGCGCCCAGATGACTTCCTTCCAGTCGCGCACGTTGACGTCGTCGTCCACCACCACGATGAACTTGGGTAGTACATGAACTGGCTCGTTGTAGTGCTGGTGTGGTCGCCATACGGGCCTTCCAGATGGGGCGACACGGGTTGCGCAATGCGGCGCAAATCGCCGGCTTGCTCCAGTTGGGCCATTTCGGTCACGCTCACCATATTGCGCAAGTGGATCCGGCTCAGCGGCGACTCGCGCACCTTCAGCACCAGGCGAGCTGTGCACCCGCTTCACCCGCGTACGCACCGGATGAGAGCCCAATAGCGCCAACGCAGAAGAACATTGCGAGAGCGACTGGTGACTGTGCTGCAGACGTGGGCGTGGTGCAACGGTGAATGACTTAATTTCGTCACGATTCAAAGCTACCGTGATCCCGGATATTTAATATTTACCGGGATTCCAAATATGTCGAATAAAAAACGCGCTGTCACATGGAGCACCCTGTCGGGCGCGGCCATGCTGTCATTGACCTTAACGGCCTGCGGCGGAGGTAGCAATGCAGTGGATGTTTGCGCTGCATCAGCCTGTGTCACAAATTTCTCTGACGCTGTTTACCAAAATGGTTTGACGCTGGCCGGGGGTGCGTTGGATTTGTCCAGCGGCACAGAGACCGAGCGCCGCTTGGGGTATTTCTCTGACATCTATTACGACCCCGCCCGCAAACAGTGGTGGGGTTTGTCAGACCGTGGACCGGGCGGTGGCGTTCTGCAATATGACACTCGGGTGCAACGGTTTGAAGTGGATATCAGTGCCACGGGCTCGATCAGCAACTTCCGCGTAGTTCAGACCGTCAAGTTTATGCAGGGCACCCAGCCCTTCAATGGCTTTGCCCCAAGCCCTACAAGGGTGTTGGGTCGAGCGTTTGACCCCGAAGGCATTGTCATCAACCCCAGGAACGGCAACCTGCTGGTGTCTGACGAATACGGCCCGTCGTTGTACGAGTTCGACCGCACAGGCCAGTTCGTCCGCGCCTTCACCACACCGGCTGGGCTGATTCCGCGCAACGCCACCACCAGCGTGGCGAACTTCGCCGGCGACACGGGCAACACCGCTGGCAAACGCACCAACCGGGGCTTTGAGGGCTTGGCCATCAGCCCGGACGGGTTGTTTGCTTATGCCATGTTGCAAAGCGCCATGCTGAACGAAGGGGGTGGCAACGGGATCTACAACCGCATCGTCAAGTTTGACGTGACGACGGGCGCTGCCGTGGCGCAATACGCCTACGCCATGGACCGGGCCGATCAGGGTCAAGGCATTTCGGCGCTGGTGGCGCTGGGTAACGACAAATTCCTGGTGCTGGAGCGCAATAACCGGGGCATTGGTGCCGGGGCCGCGCTGGCCACCGCCGACAAAGTGGTCTACCAAATTGACCTGGCCGGAGCCGTAGACGTCAGCGGCGTAACTCTGCCTGCCACTGGCGCACTTACAGGCGCAGTGAAAAAAGGAGCCAAAGTGATGAACTTGGCAGCCAACACCCTGTCCGCGCTGGGCAACAAGTCGCCAGAAAAATGGGAGGGGCTGGCTATTGGCCCGCAACTGGCCAACGGCAACTACGTAGTGCTGGCGGGCACTGACAACGACTACAGCGTGACGCAAAACGCCACTGGCACGCAGTTTGACGTCCATTTCCGGTTCACGGATGCCGACCCGTTCGCCTCGTCGATCCAATGCCCGATTGGCATCACCAGCGGATGCTTTTTCACCGCCACGAGTGCCCCCGCCAGCCTGACCAGCGCCTACAGTTTGGTCCCTGGCGTATTGGTAGCCTACACCGCCAAAATAACGGCTTACGTATCGCCTTGAGCTTCACGCTGGGCCGCGAGAAAGGCCACGCTGCGTCGCTGTGGTGCGTATCGCAGTGTGGGCGCCTTCGGCGTCCGCGTGAAGAACGTCAACGTGCGGTTGAACTCCCATACCAGCGTTCAGGGTTTGGAAAAAGCTTTCAGGACCACGGTGACTAGCCCTGAAGACCGAAGTTGAGTTGTGCTGTCACACAGATAGGCCATTCAACCGACCGAGCCGAAGTATCGCGCTCAGGAACAGGCTTCGAACCCCGTGCAAACCCCGGATTTCCTGCCCGCGTTGCAGGTTCACTATGAAAACGCAGGGTAGGCAGAGCCAAAAGCGCTGCGACGGATGCGTCGGGCGCAGGCTTACCCAGCGGCGAGTCCGGCTCGATTTGGCAACCCTCAGCTTCCTGCGCGCCACCACAGTCATCCCACAGCGGTGGCCCACGTGCCGGGGAAATGTGCGCAGGTTCTGAGTCCACGCCGATGTGACTGAGGATCTTCCGGATCTGCGTACCCTCGGCAATGACGGCGATCAGGCACATCTGCCCGCCGCAGATCGGGCACAACAGCGGGAACACCTCGTAGATGCCTAATCCCGCCTCAGCCGTTACTCAAGCCACAGCGCGAACCGCATCGGGCGTACGTGCGGTAATCCGTAGCAACGTTTTTGCCGCGCCCGAAGGCTCGCGCTCCGTGCGCGCTCACGGCTGAATCTTGGCTCTCAGTAGGCAGATTAACTACTCCTGAATTGATAGCTGCCTACGCCCATTCCACGAGGGCTACAGCCCGATTTGGCTTACAAACCCAGTGACTCGAAGATGCCATCCATGCGCTGCTGCACATCCGCATCCATGCTGATGGTGCGGCCCCACTCGCGCGTGGTCAGGGCCTAGATAGCCTTCATGGGCGGCGAGCGCCGCAGTGTTGCCGGGCAGATCTCATCCATAGGCCGTACTTTCCATACACGCAAGACAGCCCGGATCGCCCGGCACGTTTTCGCCACCTGCAAAAGACATTGAGAGACTTTATTGAGGAGTTGGACTTTCCGGCATCGCTGTACGAATCGGTGATGCTGGTGCCGCCGGAATCCATGCGAATTGTGTCGGTGGCCGATCTGAACCGCTACTATCTCGACGGCATCAGCCCCCTGTCGGAAGACAAGCTGGATGCGGCCGAGGCCAAGCGCTTGGACATCTCAATGGCCGAGTATTTAAAGCGCAAGCCCAAGACACCGACCTGAGTTGTATTGACCACTGAATCGTTGCGCGCACAGGTGATGACCCGAACGGTCCGCGGTCTATTGTTTCGAGCTGTCGCGCAAGGATTTGACTTTGCTGTGCGATTGCTTGACGCTCTCAAACTGACGCTTAACGATATCGCGCACATCCGCTGGCAGGGATTCCGTCAGCGCTTTGCTGTATGCGTTGATAGCGTGATCCTCCGCGGTTTCTGTGGCCGCCAGAATGGCATGGTCGCCTCCGCCCAGAGCCGCCTTCAGGTCCATCCAGCCGCGGTGCAAGGCCCCTGAAACGGTGCCTGTGTTTTCCGGTTCACTGCCCAAGGAATGCACCTGTGTTTGCAATTCACCGACGAAGTGTGCGCGGGAACGGCTTTGTTCCAAACAGAAGGTTTTGATCTGGGTGGCCTCAATTTTTTCCGCGGCCTCCTGAAAACCCTTCTGGTCATCACGGTTGAGTTCGATGAGACTGTTCAGTGTGCTGATGACGTGATCGGGTGTCATGACGGCTTGGTTCATATAGGTCCTTTTAAAGTCAATAGAGCCGCGTCGTCGCGGCCGGGAGTGAATGCAATGTAGTCAGGCAGATTGCCAGCGTCGGTGCAGCAGCGAACATTGACCCTGCACGAACCGCAAACCAACTGTGCGCAAAAAGACCCATGTGTGGGGGGCCGTACAGAGGCAAGCACAGCGCCGAATTAACCTGCAGTGCTTGGGTCTACGCAGTGTCGGCAAACAGGTGTATGCACAGGCACTCGCGTTGACAACACGCTTCGTCAACCCACTGGACTTCAACATGAACACAGCCATGCCACTTTCCAACGCCGCGACAGCCGAAGAGTCTGGGTGGCCACGCGCACTTTTGGACACAGTCACCCAGAATCCGGACGCCCCTGCCAGCGCCGTGTCATGGGGTGCAATTTTGGCTGGTGCTGCGGCCGCTGCCGCCCTGTCACTGATCTTGTTGATTCTGGGAACGGGGCTGGGCTTCTCCGCGGTATCCCCGTGGTCGCAAAAGGGAATCAGCGCAAGCGGCTTTGGCGTATCCACCATTCTGTGGGTGACCCTGACCCAATTGTTTGCATCCGGCTTGGGGGGCTACCTGGCAGGACGACTGAGAACCCGTTGGCTTACAGTCCATGAAGATGAGGTCTATTTCCGTGACACCGCGCACGGCTTTTTGGCATGGGCTATTGCGTCCCTGGTGACGGCGGCGCTCCTGACCTCGGTGATCGGCTCTATCGTGGGCAGTGGCGTCCAAGCTGGCGCCTCGGCAGTCAGCGATGCCGCCACGTCGGGCGCGGTAGCCGTCAACTCCGAACTGGAGAAGCCCGACGCAGATGGCACACGCACAGCCTACTTCATGGATTCGCTGTTCCGCACCGCCGCCGGTCCAGTCTCCAGCACGCCTGCCCCAAAGTCCGGTAGCGAACTTGCAAACGCCGCCCAACAAAACAGTTCCCAACAGCTCGCAGAGGTCACTCGTATCTTCATGCATTCGCTGCGCACGGGTCCATTGCCTGCAGAGGACCTTCGCTACAGCGCTCAGGTCGTAGCCCTTCGCACGGGTCTGTCGCAACAGGAAGCCGAGAAGCGCGTCACTGACACCTACGGCCGTATGCAGGCGCGGTTCAACGCCGCACAAACCGTCGCACGCGAGACGACGGACAAAGCACGCAAGGCTTCCGCCCATGCAGCACTGTGGCTTTTTGTGTCGTTGTTGGCAGGCGCATTCATTGCCAGTTGGACCGCCATTTACGGTGGACGCCAACGCGATCTTTAAATTTAGGAGAAGAAAAATGCGCTCACTGCTGTTGCTGCTACTCGGGGTACCCATCCCCATCATCATCCTGATCGCCTTGTTTGTGCACTAGCAGCGCCCACGCGACAGTTTCGATGTCGACCGTTACCCGGTAGCCCCATATGGCCAGGCGGGCAATGGGGACGCTGTGGGCACGCATGGCCCAGAAGCAGGCGAGTTGGATCATGCGTCGCGCCATGAAAGAAGGCAAAAAGGTGCTGCGCCGTTCAACACGTGCCGCCGCAGCCGCTCCGCGCAAGGCCAAGGTGGCAGTTCCACGTGAGCGCATGGCCATTGGTATGGCAACGGGCCCCGCTGGCCCGCGCCGCTACCGCCTATTCAAACCCACCGGTTTACCCAAGGGGCAGGCGCATCCGCTGCTCATCATGCTGCATGGCTGTGGGCAAAGCGCTACCGATTTCGCCACCAGCACCCGCATGAACCGCCTTGCGACTCTGAACGGCTTTATGGTGCTCTACCCGGAGCAAGACCGGCTGGCCAACGCACAGGGCTGCTGGAATTGGTTCGAAACACGCAGTGGACGCGCCCAACACGAAGCCGCCAGCATTGTGGCGGCATTGGACCATGCCTGCGGCCTGCACGCCATCGATCCCACCCGCGTCGCCATCGCCGGCATGTCCGCAGGCGCCAGCATGGCGGCGCTGGTGGCCCTGCACTTTCCACAACGCTTCTCTGCGGTCGTCATGCACTCGGGTGTCGAGCCAACGCTGGCAAATTCCCCCGCCACTGCTCTGGCGGCCATGCGCGGACGCTACCGTGTCCCACCCCAGCCACCTGCCAGCAAAGTGCTGCGGGCCCTGCCCGCCTTGCTGGTGATACAGGGCAGCGTGGACCCCATCGTGTTCAAGGCCAATGGCATGCGAGCGGCGCAGGCCTGGGCGGCACGCACCCTGGCACTGTCCAAGGCCGCACGGCTGGTGCGCCGGGGCAAGCGTTATCCGCTCACCACGATGGACTGGTTCGCAAACAACCGCTTGCAAGTCAGCTTGAGCGAAATCAATGGTTTGGGACATGCCTGGAGTGGCGGTGCCGCGTCACAAGCCTATTCAGACCCCAAGGGGCCGGACGCATCGCGTATGGTGTGGACGTTTGCCCAACGGCAGTTTGGTGACAGGGCAACCGTTGTCATGTGAATATCACACTGCCCTTGAGTTATGCGAAGCCAGTCCATCGTGTGGTTGCAGGCGCTGAGATTTCATTGACCCAGTCGAACGTCGGTCAAATGGTTGTCGCTGCTGGCTTCACGAGGAATTGGGGTGGATCAGCCTAAACCGGCACCTGGGTCAAAAAAGTTCCAGCAGCAACAGCCAGCTTCTCTGCAAACCTCCTGTGGGACTTTGCCACAACGGGTACCCCGGCTTCTATGCGGCCAACTGCCCCAATGCAGCCCGCACAACACTCTCCGCATCCACACCAAAAAAGCCCCGCAAGACTGCCCGGGTATCACTACGGCCAAAGCCATCGGTGCCCAGCGTGGTGTAGCGCCGGCCGTGCGCAAAGATGCCGCACTCCAGATACTTGCGAAAGGCTTGGCGGACATAGGACTTTGGCGTGTGGAGGTCGCCCTGCCCGTCGAACTGGCCCACGCTGGCGAGTTCATGCCAGGTCTCAAAATGTTCGGCAATGGTTTGATACAGCAGCGTGCGCTCGGGGTGGCGCGGGTTGTAAAGTTTGGGTTTACTCCCCGCTGGCCCACCCGCATGCGGATACGAGTGCGTTTGCGCTGAACGGACAGCGACGGGCATGGTGAGGTGCCAGTCCGAGCGTGTTTGCACGGGCTGGGAGCACCATGCTACTGTTTTTATATCCGGTACTATCGGTTTGGAACGACGTCTATGGGCGCTCGTTTGCTCCTTACTTGATAGCTGCTTACAAAGACTCCACGAGGGCTAGTGCCAGTTTTTGCTCACAACCCCAACGCAGCGAAGATGCCATCCATGCGCCGTTGCACACCCGCATCCATGGTGATGGTGCGGCCCCACTCGCGCTGGGTTTCGCCCGGCCACTTGTTGGTGGCATCCAGCCCCATCTTGCTGCCCAGGCCACTGACCGGGGAGGCAAAGTCCAGGTAATCGATGGGCGTGTTCTCCACCATCATGGTGTCGCGCACCGGGTCCACGCGGGTGGTCAGGGCCCAGATGACTTCCTTCCAGTCGCGCACGTTGACGTCGTCATCCACCACCACGATGAACTTGGTGTACATGAACTGGCGCAGGTGGCTCCACACGCCCATCATCACGCGCCGGGCGTGGCCGGGGTAGGCCTTTTTGATCTGCACCAGCGCCATGCGGTAGCTGCAGCCCTCGGGCGGCAAATAGAAGTCGGTGATCTCCGGGAACTGGCGCTGCAGCAGCGGCACGAATAATTCGTTGAGCGCCATGCCCAGCACCGCAGGCTCATCCGGTGGCTTACCGGTGTAGGTGGAGTGGTAGATGGCGTCCTTGCGCATCGTGATGCGGTCGATAGTGAATACGGGGAAATGCGCCTGTTCGTTGTAGTAACCCGTATGGTCGCCATAGGGGCCTTCCAGCGCGTGCTGGTAGCCGCTGGGGTGCGTGGCGTCGGGGTAGATGTGGCCTTCCAGCACGATCTCGGCACTCGCCGGCACGCGCAGTTCGCTGCCGAGAGCCTTGACCAGTTCGGTGCGACCGCCGCGCAGCAGGCCGGCAAACTGGTATTCGGACAGGCTGTCGGGCACCGGCGTGACCGCACCCAGAATCGTCGCCGGGTCGGCGCCAATAGCCACCACCACCGGGTAGGGCTGGCCAGGGTGTTTCAAGCCATGTTCGCGAAAATCCAGCGCGCCGCCACGGTGCGCCAGCCAGCGCATGATGACCTGGTTGCGATTCAGCACCTGCTGGCGGTAGATACCCAGGTTTTGCCGTGGCTTGTTCGGGCCTTGCGTAATAACCAGTCCCCAGGTGATCAGCGGCGCCACGTCGCCCGGCCAGCAGTGCTGGATCGGCAGACGTGCCAGATCCACATCATTGCCTTCCCACACCACCTCCTGGCAGGGTGCGGAGCGCAATTCCTTGGGCGCCATGTTCCACAGCGTCTTCAAGAGGCTGCGCATACCGACCATTTCCTTGAAGCCCTTGGGTGCCTCGGGCTCCTTCAGGGATGCCAAGAGTTCGCCAAAGGGACGCAGGCCTTTCAACTCCGACACGCCCATGGCGCGGGCCACGCGCTCGGGTGTGCCAAACAGGTTTCCCAGCACCGGCATGCTGTGGCCGCTGACGTTTTCAAACAGGATGGCCGGGCCGCTGGAGCGAAGTACGCGGTCGCACAGGGCGGTCATTTCCAGATACGGGGAAACCGGCTCAGTGATGCGGCGCAGTTCGCCCGACGCTTCGAGCTGGGTGATGAAGTCGCGCAGGTCGTGATAACTCATTCTTTTCCGTTTCCATTCCAGCGCGCGGCCAGCGTGTGCGGCACATCCAGCAGATCGAGTGCGCGGGCCACGCTGAAGCCCACGATGTCCTCCACGCTCTGCGGGCGCAAGTAGAAGGCCGGCATGGGCGGGCAGATGATGGCCCCGGCCTCAGTAACACTGACCATGTTGCGCAGGTGGATCAGGCTCAACGGCGACTCGCGCACCATCAGCACCAGGCGGCGGCGCTCCTTGAGCAGCACATCGGCAGCGCGGGTGATCAGGTTGTCGGACAGGCCGTGGGCAATCGCCGCCAGCGTGCGCATGGAGCATGGCGCCACCACCATGCCGCTGCACTGGAAGGAGCCACTGGCAATGGCTGCACCGATGTTGGTAATGTCGTGCACATGGTGGGCCAGCCCCTCAATATCCGCGCGCTGCAGGCCGTGTTCCTCTTGTACATTGCGCCAACCAGCGCTGGACACCACCAGGTGCGTCTCCACGCCGGGCGTGTCGCGCAACACCTGCAACAGGCGCACGCCATACACGGCGCCGCTGGCACCGGAGATGGCCACAATGATGCGCCGCGTTGCGCTGGATGGGGTGGAATTCATAAAGGTGCGGCTGCCAGATCGTCCTGCACCAGTTG
Organism: Burkholderiales bacterium; assembly: GCA_038327925.1. Taxonomy (GTDB): domain Bacteria; phylum Pseudomonadota; class Gammaproteobacteria; order Burkholderiales; family Burkholderiaceae_C; genus Allorhodoferax. The sequence continues at coordinate 118,258 of JBBQLM010000003.1, forward strand.
CAAGACGGCGGCTGCCTGTTCGGGATCAAAGTCTTCGTGCTGGCGCTTCTTGACGCCGTACTGCTGCAACTGGTAGTGGCGACTGGCGGTGAGGCCATGGCGCGCCAGTGTGCTGGCCACGCAGACCAGCGGGCAGCCGTCCAGCGCCAGGATGGGCCGGCCAGATTGTGCAATCTTCAGCAGGTGGGGAACGTCCCCGCCAACGCCGGCGATGCAGGACATCTCGGCCACACCGCTGCGGTCCAGGCGCAGGGCAACCTGGTTGGCCAACTGTGCGGCACTGGAGCAGCCCGAGCAGGAATACACCAGCGGTCGGTTGGCTCCGGCACCACTCACATCGGGCCTCCATGGCCTGTGTGGGGCGTGTGCGGGTGGTTGCGGCGGGGCAGAAAGCGGGCCAGCACCTTGTCAGGCGTCCACTGCTGTAAATCGAGCACGGGCAGTTCCAGCGCGTCGATGGCGTTCTTGACGACCAGGCCCAGCTCGGTATCACCTTCCATGGACAGCCGGCGGTTGAAGAACAGCGTGTCCGGGTCTTCCTGGCGCTGCGCCAGACGCAAAAAGTCCTGGGCATTGGCGCTGATGGTCAGGTCGGTTGCGTCCTGCTTCTTGGAGGCGATGAAGCGCACCCCGGTGCAGGTGAAGTCAAAGGTCAGACGCGCGTCGGTCACATGGATGCGCAGCTTCTTGCCCAGCAGGTACTGGCGCACATCGGCGGGCAATTCTTTTGCCAGCACCTTGTTCAGCGCGGTGACCAGCAAAAATGATCCCGGATAGGCCGGCAGGCGGGACAGCACGGAACCCACAGGACCGGGCAACACAAAGGCGGGAGATGATGGGTTCATGGCGGTTTTGACCTCAGGCAACAAACATCAAGACGGTAAAAAAGTGGCAACTGCTGCCACCCAGAACAAACAAATGCCACACACCGTGGCCGTGGCGGATGCGCTGATCGGCCACGTAAAAAATGATGCCCACGGTGTACAGCGCGCCACCGGCGACCAGCCAGGCAAAACCCAGTGGCGTGAGCGCCTGCCACAGCGGCATGACCGCCACCAGGGCCAGCCAGCCCATCAGCAGGTAAATCACCAGCGACAGCACGCGCGCGCCCTTGGCAAACCAGATCTCCTGCAGGATGCCGACCACGGCCAGCGTCCACACCGCACCCAGCAAGGACCAGCCCCAGGGACCGCGCAGGGACACCAGGGCAAACGGCGTGTAGCTGCCGGCAATCAACAGGTAGATGGAGCAGTGGTCAAACTTTTGCAGGATGGCCTTGGCCCGGCCGCGCACGCTGTGGTACAGCGTGCTGGCCACATACAGCGCAACCAGCATGGCGCCGTAGATGCTGAAGCTGACGATCTTCCACGGGTCGCCCAGGCGTGCGGCGGTTACGATCAGCAGCACCGAACCCAGCACGGCCAGGGCGGCGCCAACCAGGTGACTGATGCTGTTGAAGCGCTCGCCGTAGTACATCGGCTCAGTCTAACTCCGCCAGGGCTGCGCTGGCTACCTGGTCCAGACCCGGCTGGCCATGCCAGTAGCCGTTGCAACCCTCGGCCGGCATCAGCGGTTGCAGGCGCGCCAGGGCATCCTGCGGGCTCAATGTGCGCTGGCGGGCAGCATCAAACACGGCAACGATCTCGGCCATGTTCTGCGACTGCGGGCTCAGGCGCAACACATCCACGCCGAGGTCCTGCATGTCGTCCAGCGCATCGACCAGGTTGTAGACCTTGGCCGATTGGGTTTGCGTGCCGTTCAGCACCAGAAAGCTCTCATGCTCGCGGGTCTTCAGCAGCAGCCCGTCCGGATGGTCCAGACAGCTGAAGCGGCAATCGTCCTTGGGCAGGTTGCGGTGGCGCGCCGTGAAGCAACGAGCCGAGAACGCCAGCGGCATTCGGCCATAGGCAAACACCTCGGTCTGCAGTCCCGCAGGGCGGCCCGCCTGAATGACAGCCAGATCCGCGCGCTTCATTTCCAGCGGGATGACCCAGCGATTGGCACCCAGCCCGGCCATCCACTGCAGCGTGGGCAGGTTGTAGATATTGAGGTGCGGACCGGCCACAAATGGCACCTTGCCGTTCAGGCACTGCACGGCGCCCATGTCGTTGGCCTCGACCAGGTAATCACCATTGCCGGTGATCTTGTGCATGGTGCCGACTTCGGCGCCGGACTCCAGTAGCACCTGCGTGGACAGCACCACTTCCTTGCCGGCATCCTTGAGTAGCTGAGCCACGTCCAGCCAGTCGGACAGGCGCAGTTCGTGGCGGCGCGAGCACACCGCTTCGCCCAGATAGACGATGTCCACGGCCGTGTGACTGATGGCCTCGTAGAAACTAAAAACAACATCACGCTGCCAGTAGTACAGCAGCGGTCCGAGAGAAATTTTCATGGGGTTCACTTCCAGGGGCGGTGGTAGGCGCCCAGCGTATGTTGTTGGCCTTCGGCGACCTGGTCCAGCGAGCTCATCCAGACGGGCTTGGGCGCATAGCGGTGGGGGTTGTTCAGGCAGTGGTCCATCGCCTCGCGCCAGACCTTGGTGACCTGGGCCACGTAGGCCGGGCTGCGCTGGCGGCCCTCGATCTTGATCGCCTTCACACCCATCTTGTGCAGTTGCGGCAACAGCTCCAGCGTGTTCAGGCTGGTGGGCTCTTCGATGGCGTAGTAGTTTTCATCGGTGCCCACATCGAAGCGGCCCTTGCACAGCGTGGGGTAGCCGGCATTTTCGCCGGGGGCGTAGCGGTCGATCAGCACACCATTCAGGCGCGACTCGCGGCCCTGCGGGGTTTCCTGCCAGCGCACGGCCTTGGGCGGCGAGCACACGCCGTGCGTGTTGGGCGACTCGCCGGTGACGTAGCTGGACAGCGCGCAACGCCCTTCGACCATCACGCACAGGCTACCAAAACCGAAGACCTCGATCTCAACCGGCGTCTTCTCGATGACCTGCTGCACCTGCGTCAGCGACAGCACGCGCGGCAGCACCGCGCGCACCACGCCAAACTGCTCGCGGTAGAAGTTGATGGCGTCGAAATTGGTGGCCGAGCCCTGCACGGACAGGTGCAGGCGCAGCTTGGGGTGGTGGGTGGCGGCGTACTGCATCAGGCCGGGGTCGGCCAGGATCACAGCGTCCACACCCAGGTCCACCGCCTTGTCCACCGCCGATTGCCACAGCTGGGGGTTGGCGGCTTGCGGATAGGTATTGAGCGCCATGAAGACCTTGCAGCCCCGCGCGTGCGCGTAGGCAATGCCGTTGGCAATGGCCGCCTCGTCAAAATTGAGGCCAGCAAAGTTGCGGGCATTGGTGGCGTCGCGCAGACCGAGGTAGACGCAGCTGGCACCGTTGTCCACGGCGGCCTTCAGGGCTGGCAAACTACCCGCCGGGCAGACCAGTTCCATGGGTGTTGGTGGCGCTGCAGTTGCGGCGCTGGATAGAGAGGGTTGCATTCGATGGGAGCCTTTGTCGCGAGCGTCACAATGAGGTTTTCACGGTGGGGCGAACAATACGCCCACGCCTTTGGCGGGATGTTGATCCTCGTCAACGAAGGGTCACAATGCCATACAAAATCAGTCGGACAATAAAACAGGAGTAACTGAACCAGCCGTGCTTTCCTTTTGGCGATTCGTCGCTCCATTCGGTATGCCGTCAGCCCGCGCTTGACCGACTACCGGGGCCTACAGTACACTAATAACCAATCAGTCATTAAAAATATGCTGCCTTCCTCCTGCCCCATTTGTGAGATTGCCGCCACCGTGCGCGCCAAGCGCGAACGCCGCAAGGACGCGCGCCCTGGCGAACTGCTGGCCGCGGCTTTGGAGCTGTTTGTCGAAAAAGGCTTTGCCGCGACGCGCGCCGAAGAGGTGGCAAAACGGGCCGGCGTGTCCAAAGGTACCTTGTTCCTGTATTTTTCCAGCAAGGAAGAACTGTTCAAGGCCGTGGTGCGAGAAAACATTTCCGGGCGCTTTGACGAATGGAACGCGGAAATGGACAGCTTTGAGGGCAGCTCGGCCGATCTGTTGCGCTACAGCATCCGCGCCTGGTGGGAGCGCATTGGCTCCACCAAGGCATCAGGCATCACCAAGCTGATGATGAGTGAGGCCGGCAACTTCCCCGAACTGGCAGCCTTCTACCAGCACGAAGTCATCCAGCCCGGCAACGACCTGCTGCGCCGCGTGCTGCAGCGCGGGGTGGAGCGCGGCGAGTTCCGCCCTATCGACCTGCAATACGGTGTCTACACCATGCTCGCTCCGATGTTGTTTCTCGCCATGTGGCAACACTCGCTGGGAACCTGTGCGGGCACCACGGAAATCGATCCCGAGAAATACATCCAGGTGCAGGTTGATACCCTGTTGCATGGCATCACCCAGGGACAACCCGCGCCATGAAACGCTGGATCAAATGGATAGCTATCGCCGTGGTTCTGGGCCTGGTGGTGGCTGGGGCGCTGCGCGCGCTGTCGGCCCGCAAGGCCCAAAAGGACGCACAGGCTGCGCAACAGGCGGGCCTGCAGACACAGGCCGTTGTAGAACTGCTTTCCAGTGATCAGGTACGTGTGAGCATGGTGGATTTACCGCAAGCTCTGCCCATTTCCGGCCCGATCAAAGCCGTGAAGTCCGCATTTATCAAAGCCCGCGTACCTGGCGAACTGCAACTCCTAGTGGTGCGTGAAGGCGACTGGGTGAAGGCCGGCGACATCATTGCCCGCATCGAAGTCACCGAATACCAGGCCCGCGTCAAGCAGGCGCAACAGCAGGCCGAATCCGCCCGGGCGCAGGTGGACATTGCCAGACGCAGCTTTGACAACAACCGCTCCCTGGTGGACAAGGGTTTTATCTCCAAGACCGCACTGGATTCATCGATGTCCACGCTGGCAGCGGCGGAGGCGAATTACCGCGCAGCCCAGGCAGGGTCCGAAGTTGCTGCGAAATCGCTGGACGACACCGTGTTGCGCGCCCCGATTGCCGGACTTATTTCGCAGCGCCTGGTTCAGCCGGGAGAGCGGGTGGCGGTGGATGCCCGCGTCGTCGAGATCGTCGATCTGAGCCGCCTGGAGCTGGAGGCCAGCTTCAACGCCGCCGATTCCTTGCAGGTACAAACCGGCCAGACTGCGCATCTCACGGTCGAAGGTGCGAGCAAGCCCCTGACGGCCAGGGTCGTGCGCATCAACCCCAGTGCCGTGGCTGGCAGCCGCGCCGTGCTGGCCTATCTAGCAATGGAGTCCAGCCCAGGCCTGCGCCAGGGCCTGTTTGCACAAGGGTCGCTGCAGACAGGGGTGAACCACACGCTGGCGGTCCCCCTCACCACCGTACGCACCGACAAGCCAGCGCCCTACGTGCAAGTGGTAGACAAGGGCCGGGTCATGCACCAGTCCGTGACACTGGGTGCGCGCGGCGAACTGGGTGGCCAGTCCCTGGTCGCCGTTCAAGGAGTTTCCGAAGGCGCCACGGTGCTGGTTGGCAGCGTGGGCAGCCTGCGGGCCGGCACACCCGTCAAGTTGGCTGGCAGCACGCAATAAACCATGTGGTTTACCCGCGTCAGCCTGAATAATCCGGTGTTTGCCACCATGGTCATGCTGGCCCTGGTGGTGCTGGGTTTCTTCTCCCTGCAGCGCCTGCAGGTGGACCAGTTTCCCAATATCGACTTTCCCGTTGTCGTGGTGATTGCCGACTATCCCGGCGCCTCACCCGAGATCGTGGAGAGCGAGGTTTCCAAGAAGATCGAAGAAGGCGTCAACTCCATCGCTGGCATTAACGCCCTGACCTCGCGCAGCTACGAAGGTCAGTCGGTCGTGGTCATCGAATTCGGTCTGCATATTGATGGCCGCAAAGCTGCCGACGATGTGCGTGAAAAGGTTGCAGCGGTGCGGCCCAACCTGCGAACCGAAGTCAAGGAACCCCGGGTTCTCCGCTTTGATCCCGCCGCACGCGCCGTGTGGTCTGTTGCAGTGCTTGCTGACCCCGCAACTTCCAAAGGGAAAGCGCTTGACGCGGTTGAACTGACCAATTGGGCGGATCAGGTTTTCAAAAAGCGACTGGAGAACGTGCGTGGCGTGGGCTCGGTCACGCTGGTGGGGGGCACCAAGCGTGAAATCAATATCTACCTGAACCCGCAGGCGCTGGAGTCGTTTGGCATCACCCCCGAGCAGGTGGCGACTGCTGTGCGCAACGACAACCAGGATGTGCCGGTGGGCACCATCCAGTCCCGCGACCAGGAGCGTGTCATCCAGATCCATGCACGCATGCAGCGCCCCGAAGACTTTGGGCGCATCATCGTGGCGCGCAAAAATGGCACCCCGGTGCGGGTGGACCAGGTTGCCAAGGTGGTGGATGGGGCGCAGGAAATCGAGAACCTGGCGCTCTACAACGGGCAGCGCACGCTGCTGCTCAACGTGCAAAAGTCACAAGACGAAAACACCATTGCCGTGGTGGACAACCTGCACAAGACCCTGGCCGCCATGCAACAGCAGCTGCCACCTGGCGTGCGCCTGGAGCCCATTACGGACGGCTCGCGCCAGATCCGCGTGTCGGTCAGCAACGTGCGCAGCACCTTGATCGAGGGTGCGCTGCTGACGGTGCTGATCGTGTTTCTGTTCCTGAACTCCTGGCGCTCCACCGTGATCACCGGGCTGACCCTTCCCATTGCGCTGATCGGAACCTTCTTTTTCATGAACCTGTTTGGCTTCACGATCAACATGATCACGCTCATGGCGCTCTCCCTGTGCGTGGGCCTGCTGATTGACGATGCCATCGTGGTGCGGGAGAACATCGTGCGCCATGTGCAGATGGGCAAGGGCGCATACCAGGCCTCGCTCGATGGCACACAGGAGATCGGCCTGGCCGTGTTGGCCACCACCTTGTCCATCGTGGCGGTGTTCCTGCCCATTGGCTTCATGGGCGGGATCATCGGCAAGTTCTTTCACGAGTTTGGCATCACCATCGTGGCCGCAGTCATGATTTCCATGTTCGTCAGCTTCACGCTGGACCCGATGCTGTCTTCGATCTGGCACGACCCGAGCATCGAAGCCCATGGCCACCGCCATGCACCCATTTCCTATTACGACAAGACCATCGGCCGCATCACGGGCTGGTTTGACCACGCCACCGACTGGCTGGCGGACGCCTACCAAGACATCCTTCGCTGGTCGCTGGTGCACAAGCTGGCCACCGTGTGCCTGGCCGTGGCCATCTTTGTCGGCAGTGTCTTCATGGTGCCGCTGCTGGGAACTGAGTTCGTACCCAAATCAGATTTTTCCGAAACCACACTGAATTTCTATACCCCAGTCGGATCTTCGCTGGAAGTCACAGAGGCCAAGGCGCGCCAGGTGGAGGCCATCATCCGCAGCTTCCCCGAGGTGCGCTACACGCTCACCACCATCAACACCGGCAACACCGTTGGCAAGATGTACGCCAGCCTGTATATCCGTCTGGTGGACCGCAATCAACGCAGCCGCAGCGTGGATGCGATGTCCGTGGCGCTGCGCGAGCGGCTCAAGCAGGTGCCCGGCATCACCGTTACCCACGTGGGACTCCTCGACGCCGTGGGTGGGCAGAAGCAGATCCTGTTTTCCATCCAGGGGGCCGATACCGCTGAGCTGGAACGCCTGACCGTTTTAGCCTTGGAGAGGATCCGCACCGTTCCCGGACTGGTGGATCTGGACTCCAGCATCAAGCCCAACAAGCCGACACTGGACGTGGCCGTCAAGCGTGACATCGCCTCTGACCTGGGCCTCTCGGTGGGGCAGATCGGTTCGGCCTTGCGCACGCTGGTAGCGGGGCAGACCGTGGGCAGCTGGCGGGCGCCAGACGACCAGACCTACGACGTCAATGTGCGTCTGTCGCCGCAAGCCCGCAACAGCGCTCAGGACATGGAGTTGCTGCCCTTTACCGTAGGCAGCAATGCCGATGGCAGTCCCCGCATCGTCCGGTTGAACCAGGTTGCTGCCGTACGCGATTCCACCGGCCCCAACCAGATCAACCGACGCGACCTGACCCGTGAAGTCGCTATCAGCGGCAATGTCTCGGGACGCTCCGGCGGCGAAGTGTCAGCCGACATCAAGGCCGCCATGGACACCATCGCGATGCCGCCTGGCTACAGCTACAAATTCAGTGGCTCGACCAAGGATATGGCAGAGGCCTTTGGCTACGCCATCTCGGCACTGGCCATGGCCGTGATTTTCATCTACATGATCCTGGCCAGCCAGTTCAAGAGCTTTCTGCAACCTCTGGCGCTGATGACCGCCCTGCCGCTGACCTTGATTGGTGTCGTGCTTGCGCTGATGGTTTTCAGCTCCACACTGTCCATGTTCTCGGTGATCGGGGTCGTAATGCTCATGGGCTTGGTCACCAAGAACGCCATCCTGCTGGTGGACTTTGCGATCCGCGCCCGTGAAGACAGCACGGACACGGACGGCCGCCGCATCCCTGGCATGGAACGCTCCGAAGCCCTGCTGATGGCCGCCAGGGTGCGCTTGCGCCCCATCCTGATGACCACGCTGGCCATGATCTTCGGCATGGTGCCACTGGCCTTTGCGCTATCGGAAGGCTCGGAAATGCGGGCTCCCATGGGCCAGGCCGTGATTGGTGGCGTTATCACCTCATCGCTACTGACCCTGGTCGTGGTACCCGTGGTGTATTGCTATATGGATGACCTGGCGCAATGGGCGCGACGGGCTTTTGGCCGTAAAGAAGCACCGGACCAGTAAAATTGTCTACAATCGGCCAACATACCCCATGGAGTATATGAAAATGAACATCGAAACCGCCCGTTTCAACATGATCGAGCAGCAAATCCGCCCCTGGAACGTGCTGGACGCGTCGGTGCTGGAGTTGCTATCCATCGTCAAGCGTGAAGATTTCGTCCCCGCATCCCACAAGGGCCTGGCCTTTGGCGATCTGGAAATCCCACTGCTGGGCTCCGGCGAAGAAGCCCTGGCCAAGGGCCAGTGCATGCTGGAACCGCGTCTGGAAGCCCGCATGCTGCAGGACCTGGCCGTGCAACCCCACGAGACCGTGCTCGAAATCGGCACCGGCTCCGGCTACACCGCCGCCCTGCTGGGCAAGAAGGCACAACGCGTGGTCACGCTGGAAATCAATCCCGAGCTGGTGGCTACCGCCCGAGAGAACCTGCGCAACGCCGGCATCCAGAACGTGGAAGTGCGCCAGGGCGACGGCTCCACGATCAGCGCCGCCGACGGCAGCTTTGATGCCATCCAGCTCAGCGGCTCGGTCACCGAGGTGCCCGCCAGCCTGCTCAAGCTGCTCAAGCCGGGCGGTCGCCTGGCCGCCATCGTTGGTGACGACCCCGTGATGCGCTGTACCGTGGTCACCAAGACCGGCGACACCGAGTACCGCACCGTGCAGACCTGGGACACCGTGGCGCCGCGCCTGCAAAACTTCCCCGAGCCCTCGCGTTTCAAGTTCTGACACCCCACAGGAAAAACACCCATGCTCGAACAAGTCCGCCCCCGTGATCTCGACCAGTGGCTCGCCAGCGCGCGCGCCACGGGAACACCCGTGGTGCTGGATGTGCGCGAGCCGCATGAACTGCAAATGGCCAGCGTCAAGGCGGACGGCTTTACGCTGCTGACCATTCCCATGGGTGTTCTTCCCGTGCGCCTGTCCGAACTGGACCCGGCGCAACCCATTGCCTGCCTGTGCCACCACGGTGGACGCAGCATGCAGGTGGCCCAGTTTCTCGTGGGCCGGGGCTTTGAACACATTGCCAATATTGCAGGGGGCATCAATGCCTGGTCTGCCGAACGCGATCCCGCGATTCCACGCTATTGATTTCCCCGCGCCCCGCATTTCCACGAGCCTGAGAGACACCACCATGACCCGTCAAAACCGTCGCTTCAACTTTCGCCTGCTGCCCCTGATGTTTGCCATGGGCGCGACCCTGTCGCTGTCGGCGCAGGCGCAGAGCCTGATCGACCTGTACACCGCTGCTCGGGGCTATGACGCCACTTACCAGGCCGCCAGGTCGCAGTTCGACGCCACCGTCGCCAGGGCTGACCAGGCCAAGGCCGCCATCCTGCCGGCGGCGGGCCTGGCGATCTCGGGCACCAGCAGCAACCAGGAAGTGTTGCCCACGCCGGCACGCTCCTACGCCACGCAGACGGCCACGCTGAGCGCGTCGCAGCCGCTGTACCGCCCGGCCAACTGGGCCAGCTACGAGCAGGGCAAGAAGTCGTTGGACTTGGCTCAGGCCCAACTGCAACAGGCCGAGCAGGACCTGATCGTGCGCGTGAGCCAAGCCTACTTTGACGTGTTGGCCTCCACCGACACCCTGGCCTTTGTGAAGAGCCAGAAGACCGCCGTGGCCGAGCAGTTGGCCTCGGCCAAGCGCAATTTCGAGGTTGGTACCTCCACCATCACCGACAGCCGCGAAGCCCAGGCCCGCTACGACCTGGTCATCGCCCAGGAGCTGGCCGCCGAGAACGATTTGCTGGTCAAGTCCCTGGCCCTGAACCAGCTGGTGGGCCAGCCCAATGTGAAACCCAAGCCCCTGAAGGCTCCGGTTGTTTTGACCCCCGTGGTGCCGGCCGATGTGAACCAGTGGGTGGAACAGTCGCAAGCCCTGCACCCCGGCGTTCAGCAGGCCGATGTCGCGCTGGAAGTGGCCCGCCTGGAAACCCAGAAGGCCTACGCCGGGCACAAGCCCACGCTGGACCTGGTGGGCAGCTACTCGGCCATCAACAACAATGGCTCCTCCACATCAACGGGTGACAACCGCGTCAACGTCGGCACGGTTGGGCTGAACTTCAACGTACCGCTGTTTGCCGGTTTCTCCACCCAGAACCGCATCAAGGAAACCCTGGCCCTGGAAGAAAAGGCCCGCGCCGACCTGGACTCCGCCAAGCGCAATGTGGCGCAGGGCACGCGCACCGCCTACTTTGGCGTGCTGTCCGGCCAGGCCCAGGTGAATGCCCTGCAAGCCGCCGAGGCCTCCAGCCAGAGCGCACTCGAAGCCAACCAACTGGGCTACCAGGTGGGCGTGCGCATCAACATCGATGTGCTCAATTCCCAAAGCCAGTTGTTCGACACCAAGGCCAAGCTGGCCAAGGCCCGTTACGACGTGCTGGTGGGGGGCCTGAAGCTGCGTCAGGCAGCCGGCACCCTGAAGGCCGACGATCTGCAGCCCATCAACAACCAACTCGCGCCTTAAACAAGCCCCCACGCTTGTCGCTGCGCGTACTGCGCTGCCCCCCGAGGGGGCGCTCGCCGTCTTGGGACGGCCCGGCGACGGCTACGAGTCAGCTGACAAAAGCTGGCGCACGGCCTCGGCGGTGCGCTGCGCAGCGCCCGTGTGCGCCTGCCCCAGACTGAGGGCGGCTTGGCGGGCACGTTGCAGATCTGCAGGCGTCTGCAGCAGGGCCAGGCAGCGGTCCACGGCCTGCGCCATGTCCTGCACCTCTTCGGCGGCACCGGCGGCCAGTGCCAGTTCTGCAGCCTGCGCAAAGTTGAAGGTATGTGGCCCCATCACAACCGGGCAGCCACAGGCAGCCGCCTCGATCAGGTTCTGGCCGCCCAGGGCCTCGAAGCTGCCGCCCAGCAGGGCCAGGTCCGAGAGCCCAAAGTACAGCGCCATTTCTCCCAGCGAGTCACCCAGCCAGATGTCGGCAGCCTCCGGGCCATCGGACCAGCTGCTGCGCCGCGACACGCTGAAACCCTGCTCCTGGCACAGCTGCGCCACCGCATCAAAGCGCTGCGGGTGGCGTGGAACGATCAACCACTGAACCGCTGATGCTATGCTTTTTGTAGCTTCCTGCGTAGTATTCACGAGGGCTGGAGCCATCTTTCTATTGAGAACATCGAGCAATTGGACCTCTTCGCCCTCGCGCGAACTGGCAAACACCAGCACCGGACGTGTCAGCATGCGCCGCCACGCGGCACCGCGCGCCAGCTGGGCAGCGTCGGGCGTGGCATCGAACTTGAAATTGCCGGTCACACCCAGCACCCGGGCTCCGGCCTGGCGCAGGCGGTCCGCATCGTCTTCGGACTGGGTCCAGACCGCACGCAACCCCTGGTAGGCCGGTCGCGCCAGCCACGCCAGCCGTTGCGTCTGGCGCAGGGACTTTGCGCTCAGGCGCGCATTGACCAGGCACAGCGGCATGTTCGTCGCAGCGCATTCGGCCACCATGTTCGGCCAGACCTCGGTTTCCACCAACAGGCCCACGCGGGGCTGGAAGTGCGCCAGAAAGCGCCGCACCGCACCCGCCGTATCCCAAGGCTGCCAGACCTGGACATCGCCTGGCTGCAGCAAGGTCTGGCCCTGCGTCCGCCCGGTGGCCGTGCCATGGGTCAGCAACAGGCGCATGCCGGGCAGGACTTCACGCAGGTGGGCTATGAATGCCTGTGCGGCACGCGTCTCGCCCAGCGACACGGCATGCACCCAGACATAGAAGTCACTGCTGCCAGCCAGCGCCACGGCAGCCGATGGAACATCGTCACCATAGCGGCCAAAACGCTCGGCCACCCGCTCGCCATAGACCGGCTCGGCCTGCGCACGCCGGCTCAGTCGCAGGCGCGCGACCGGCTGCAGCAGCCACATCAGCATGGAATACAGGGCACGCATCATCGGCACAGCACCGGGGTATCGAGTTGTTCCCACGCGCGCCAGACGGCATCCACATCCGGGTTTGGCGTGGCATACACACTGACCTGCTGCGCGGCCTTGCCAGCCTGGCTTTCTCCAGGCCCTGTGCGCCAGGCGGTGTCAAAGTTGTAGATCTGCACATGCGGCAGGCCCAGGGCCACGGCGATGTGGCTCAGGCCGCTGTCCACGCCAATCACCCCGGCGCAGTGCGCCATGGTGTCGGTCAGCGCATCCAGCCCCATGGATGGCCAGACCCAGGCGTCATCCAGTTCGGCAGCGATGGCTTCGCTGGTCGCCTTTTCAGCCGGTGAGCCATGCGCCAGCGCCACGGTAAAGCCGGCGTGGTTCAGCCGCTGGCCCAACTCCACCCACGACGCCTGCGGCCACTGCTTGTCGGCGCGCGACGTGCCGTGCACCAGGGCCACCTGCGGCTTGCGCGCGGCAAAGCCATTGCCACCGTGACCGGCCGGCACCGGCGCATGCGCCGCCTGCGTGCCAGGCAACAGCCCAAAGCGGGCCGGCCCGGTCACTTGGTAGCCAAACACCGCCGCGCACAGCAGGCGCGAACGCTGCACCGCATGCACATGCGGCTCCAGCGCAATCGCCTCGTCGGCCACCCAGCGGGTCGGCACCTCGTAGCCCGAGCCTTCGGTCCGGTTGGCCATGGCAAAACGGCGACCATCTTTTGAAGTGCGGGCCAGCCAGGCAACCAGCGCGGACTTGGTCAAGCCCTGCAGGTCGATGACTGCGTCATAGGCCTGGGCCTGCAAAGCGGCCTTGAAGGCACGCCACTCGGCACGGGTCTGCGTGGCAAACGGCGACTTGCGCCAGCGCCGCAGCTCACAGGGAATGACCTGGCCCACGCCATCGCAGCGCGTGACCAGCGGCGCAAAGGCACGCTCCACCACCCAATCGATGTGCACACCGGGCAGCTCGGCGCGCAGGTCCTGTACGGCCGGCATGGCATGCACCACATCGCCCAGGGACGAAAGCTTGACGATGAGGACTTTGGGTGGCACAGCCTTCAATGCGCGGCCTCGGCAAAGCTGGCATCGGGCTTGACCGAACGCAGCAGGGCCAGCATGTCTTCCTGGATGCGATGCAGGGCTTCGGGTGTGTGCCCTTCAAATCGCAGCACCAGCACGGGTGTGGTGTTGGATGCGCGGATCAGGCCAAAGCCATCCGGCCAATCGACGCGGATGCCATCGATGGTATTCACAGTTGCGGGTGCGGAAAAGGACGCCTTGGCCACCAATTGATCCACCAGCGCATGCGGCTCGCCTTCGGCGCACTGCACATTGAGTTCGGGCGTGGAGAAGCTGGTGGGCAGCGCATCGAGCATGGCGCTGGCGTCCACCACACGGCTGACAATTTCCAGCAGACGGCAACCGGCATAGGTGCCGTCATCAAAACCGTACCAGCGCTCCTTGAAGAAGATGTGGCCGCTCATCTCGCCGCCCAGCGGCGAGCCAATCTCGCGCATCTTGGCCTTGATCAGCGAATGGCCAGTCTTGAACATCAGCGGCACACCGCCGGCCGCCGTGATGGCCGGCGCCACACGCTGCGAGCACTTCACGTCGAAGACGATGGTGCCGCCGGGCACGCGCGTCAGCACGTCGCGGGCGAACAGCATCATTTGGCGGTCCGGGTAGATGTTGTTGCCGCCCTTGGTGACGATGCCCAGGCGGTCGCCGTCGCCGTCAAAGGCCAGGCCCAGCTCGGCGTCGCTGGTCTTCAGCGCGGCAATCAGGTCCTTCAGGTTCTCGGGCTTGCTCGGGTCCGGGTGGTGGTTGGGGAATGTGCCATCCACCTCGCTGTACAACTCCGTCACCTCGCAGCCAATGGCGCGCAGGATGTCGGGTGCCGAGGCGCCGGCCACGCCGTTGCCGCAGTCCACGACGATCTTGATCGGGCGGGCCAGTTTGATGTCGCCAACGATGCGCGCGCGGTAGGCGTCCATCACATTGGCGCTCTGGCGCGAACCACCGGCCTGCAGCGACCAGGTCTCGTTCTGCATCATGGTGCGCAGGGACTGGATGTCGTCACCGTAAATGGCACGCCCGGCCAGCACCATCTTGAAACCGTTGTAGTCCTTGGGGTTGTGGCTGCCAGTCACCTGGATGCCGGAGGCGGCGAGTGTGCTGGCCGCGAAGTACAGCATGGGCGTGGTGACCATGCCGACGTCGATGACGGTGATGCCGGCTTCCTGCAGGCCGGCCATCAGCGCCTCGGCCAAATCCGGGCCGCTCAGACGGCCATCGCGCCCCACGGCCACCGTGGCCTGCCCCTCGGCCAACGCCACCGTGCCAAACGCCCGCCCCAGGCCGCGCGCCATGTCAGGGTTGATCGTGGACGGCACAACGCCGCGGATGTCATAGGCCTTGAAGATGCTGGGTGAGAGTTGCATGCCGTTTTCCCTGTGCGAATGGTCGGTGGCAAGGGCTGGAATGCTGCGCCTTGCCTGAGTATGGGATTGTAGGTGGGCTGCGTGGGTGTGGAGCTCCCACCCACATGTCCGAAAACGGCCACTTCAAACCGCACCGCTGCGTATCATTCGCCCATGTCCCCCGCCTCCACCCCCAACCCCATGACGACGCCCGCCGCCAGCGACGCCTGCTACTTGGCGCTCAAGGCGCGGGATGCGCGCTTTGATGGGCGCTTCTTCACCGGCGTGACGTCCACCGGCATCTACTGCCGACCGGTGTGCCGGGTGCGCACGCCGCGGCGGGAGAACTGTTTGTTCTTTGCGCTGGCGGCGCAGGCCGAATTGGCGGGCTTTCGTCCCTGCCTGCGCTGTCGGCCCGAGCTGGCACCGGCCAGCGCGGCCGGCGCGTCGGATGCGTTGCTGCCGTGGTCCACGCAGGATGCGTCCTTGATCCTGGCCCAGCAAGCGGCCAAGCTGCTGGACGATCCGGCGCTGTGGAGCAGTGATGACGGCACACCATCCATGGCCGATGTGGCGGCGCGCCTGGGCGTGAGCGAGCGCCACCTGCGCCGCATCTTCGAGACACACTGGGGCGTCTCCCCTTTGCAATACCTGCAGACGCGCCGCCTGCTGATGGCCAAGCGCCTATTGACCGACACCCAACTATCGGTGGCGCAGGTTGCCATGTTGAGCGGCTTTGCCAGCGTGCGCCGCTTCAACGCCAGCTTTGTGGAGCACTACCGGCTGCAGCCGCGCCAGTTGCGCGCCAGCCGCGAGCCGGTGGACGGCCTGGCGGCATCCGAGGCCATCATCCTCAAGGCTTCCTACCGCCCGCCGTATGACGTGGCGGCGATGCTGGGCTTTTTTGCCACGCGCCAGATCGAGGGCGTGGAGGTAACCAACCTGGCGCGCCTGACACTGGCACGCACGCTGGCGCTGAGCATGGGCAAGCGCACGCTGCAAGGCTGGGTGCGCCTGCAGTTTGTGCCGGACACCTGCAACGTGGTCCTGCACATCAGCCCCAGCCTGGGTGACGCCCTGCCCCAGGTGCTGGCCCGAGCGCGCGCGCTGCTGGACCTGGACGCCGACCCGCTGGCCATCAACGCGGCGTTGCAGAACGACTTTCCCGGTTTTGACGGCCTGCGCGTGCCGGGTTGTCTGGACGGTTTTGAGCTGGGCGTGCGCGCCATCCTGGGCCAGCAGATCACGGTCAAGGCGGCCCGCACGCTGGGTGCCCGCCTAGTGGAGCGCTTTGGCACCGACCTTGCGACGCCGGTGGAGGGCCTGCGCCGCCTGTTCCCGACGCCGCAGGCGCTGGTGCAAGCCAGTGGCGAGGAACTGGGCCAGATGGGCGTTGTGCGCCAACGCCAACGCGCCATCCAGGCGCTGGCCCAGGCCGTGCTGGAGGGTAGCGTGCACCTGCAGCCCGGCACCGACATTCCCCAGACGCTGGCCGCCTTGCAAGCCCTGCCCGGCATTGGCCCTTGGACCGCGCAGTACATTGCGATGCGCGCGTTGCGCTGGCCGGATGCCTTTGTGGCCGGCGACGTGGCCCTGCACAACGCGCTGGGCGTGCGCGCGGCTGTGAACCCGCAGCGCGCGGCCGAGGACGCATCCCAGCGCTGGAAACCCTGGCGCAGCTACGCCGTGGTGCGCGCCTGGGCCAGCTTGGTGGCGCCGACCGGCATCTGAAAATTACTACTACTTTGATAGCAGCTTACGCATATTCCACGAGGGCCGGAGGCCAAAATGACCATAAACCAATTCCCCAAACCAACACGTTGTGCCCTTGCCAGCCCCTGGGGCCCCATGACCCTGGCGGCCACCGACACGGCCCTGCTCTGGACCGGCTTTGACGGCCAGAAGCACGAAGCCGACACCGCCGCCTGGCCCACGTCGCGCGACAACGCCGTGCTGCGCCAAACGGCCGAACAGTTGCAGCAGTACTTTGCCGGCGAGCGCACGGTGTTTGACCTGCCGCTGGACCTGGGCTACGGCACAGCGTTCCAGCAGCAGGTATGGCAGAGCCTGCTGGGCATTGCCGCCGGTGCCACCAGCACCTATGGCGCCATTGGACAGGCCATTGGGAACCCCAAGGCCGTGCGCGCCGTGGGTGCCGCCGTGGGCCGCAACCCGATCAGCATCATCGTGCCCTGCCACCGTGTGGTGGGCAGCGATGGCTCGCTGACCGGCTATGCCGGTGGCGTGGAGCGCAAGCAGGCGCTGCTGCAACTGGAGGGCGCGCTATGAGCAGCACCTCTGCGACAACCGCCGTGCCCGCGGCACCATCGACGGCCTGGAAACTGGACTTTGTGCTGCTGGCCGCGATCTGGGGCGCGTCCTTCCTGTTCATGCGCACGGCCGTCGTGGAGCTGGGCGCCATCCCCACGGCCGGCCTGCGCGTAACGATTGCCTCGGTCTTTCTGCTGCCGCTGCTGTTGGCACGCGGGCTGGGGACCACGCTGCGCCAGAACTGGAAGCAGGTGCTAGTGATTGGCACGTTGAACTCGGGCGTGCCCTTTGTGTGCTTCAGCTTTGCGCTGCTGTCCATCAGCACCGGGCTGTCGTCCATCCTCAACGCCACGACGCCGCTGTTCGGCGCGCTGATTGCGTGGCTGTGGCTCAAGGACAAGCCCGATGGCTCGCGCATCCTGGGTCTGGTGATCGGCTTTGTCGGCGTGGCGCTGCTGGCGTGGGACAAGGCCAGCTTCAAGCCCGAGGCTGGAGGCGTGTCCAGCGGTTGGGCCGTGCTGGCCTGCCTGCTGGCGACGCTGTGCTATGGGCTTTCGGCCAGCTTCACCAAGCGCTATATGGCCGGCCTGCCCTCGCTGGTGTCGGCCACCGGCAGCCAGTTGGGCGCAACCATCGGGCTGCTGCCGCTGACCTGGTGGTTCTGGCCCCAGCAGGCCGTATCCCTGAACGCCTGGCTGGCCGTCATCGCCCTGGGCGTGCTGTGCTCGGGCGTGGCCTACATCCTGTATTTCCGCCTGATTGAGCGGGCCGGGCCGGCGCGGGCGCTGGCGGTCACGTTTGCGATTCCGGTGTTTGCCGTGCTGTATGGCGTGGTGCTGCTGGGCGAGGTGGTCACGGCGTGGATGGTGGGCTGCGGCCTGGTCATTGTGGCGGGCACGGCGCTGTCCACCGGGCTGCTCACGCTGAGCCGCAAGCCGAAGTAGACCATTTATTGAATAGCGCCGGCCATCACGTTGATGCTCAGCGCCAGCACCAGCATGTTGAAGGCAAAGGCCGTCATGCTATGCAGCAGCGTGAGGCGGCGCATGTGGCGCGCCGTCACCACCACGTCCGACACCTGCGAAGTCATGCCTACGACGTGGGCATAGTACAAAAAGTCAAAATAATCCGGCGACAACTTGCCGGGAAACTCCAGCCCCGCACCCTGCGGATGGTCGTGCAGTTCGGACTGGTAGTACAGGTGGGCGTAGCGAAACGCAAAAATGGTCTGCATCAGCAGCCACGAGGCCGCCAGCGACACCATGGACAGCACCAGATGCCCCAGGCGCTCGGGGCCGGCCAGGTCTTTCACATGTTGCAACATGACCGCAATCGCCCCGGCACTGGTGAAGGTGGACAGCAGCAACAGCGCGAACAGGATCAGGCCAGACTGGTCCTGCGCCTGGGCCCGTGCCCGCGTGCGCGGCGCATCAAACTCAACCGCCAACCACCAGGCCAATGCGAGAAAGGTGATGGTGCCCGCGCACCAGGCCATCAGCACATGCGACGGCCAGGCCAGCGGCAAGGGCAACAGCGCCACAGCCGCTCCCACGACGGCGCCGTACACTAGGCGTTGGTGCCCCGTGGTCTCGGAGAAGTGGTTGCGCATGCGGCATTGTGCGCGCAGCGGCGGCCGCACGCCCTATTGCCGGATCACATCCGCGCCTTGCGGCGGCTTGAATTGGAAGGTGGATGCATCCAACGCAGCATTGGCACTGATGGCGGTGAAGCGCAGGCTGGAGCGCTGGCCAAAGCTGTCCAGAATCTCCAGAACCGCCAGTTCAGCCCCACGAAAGCCCACACGCACGGCCTGCAGCGAACTGTCCTTGGCCTTCGGAAGCGCGCGCACCCACTCCAGGCCATCGCTGTCGGCATCGTCCGTCAGCACAAAGTCGGCCTGTAGGGCCCGCAGGTCGGCTGCCGACGCAATCAGCGCCGCCGGCGTGGAACCCAGCGCCTGGGCCTGCTTGCGGGCCGTAACCTGGTTCAGGTCGACGTCATAGAGCCACAGCGTCTGGCCGTCGGCGACGATGGTCTGTTCGAACGGTTTCTTGTAGACAAAGCGGAAGCGCCCCGGGCGGGAAAACTCGAACGTGCCGCTGGAGGTCTTGGAGCGCGCGGCCTGGCCTTCCTTTGCCGGCATGGTCACCACCTGGGTGAAGTCGGAGCGGCCGGTCTTCACCGTCTTGACGAACGACTCAAGGCTTTCCATGCCTCCAGCCCTCGCCGATAGGGCGCAGATAGCTATCAAAATAGGAGCAATTAGTTTCATAGTTTATTCAGTTGAGGACAGAGCTAAAGATCTGTCCCGCAAGATAATTGGTTAAGTTGAGGTCAGAGCACATTTGCTACGCAAAGTGGTCTGACCCCAAAAAAGCTATTCGGTTCGCGCTGGCACCAAAATATCGCGCTGACCGCTGGTGCTCATGCTGCTGACCAGGCCGGCCTTTTCCATGTCTTCAACCAGGCGGGCGGCGCGGTTGTAGCCAATTTTGAGGTGGCGCTGCACCAGGGAGATGCTGGCCTTGCGGTTCTTCAGCACCACTTCCACTGCTTGGTCGTACATGGGGTCTTTTTCGCCACCGCCATTGCTGCCGTCCATGCCGGGTTCGCCGTCGCCATCGACCGTGCCGCCTTCGAGCACGCCCTCGATGTAGTTGGGCTCGCCCTGGCTCTTGAGATAGGTAACCACGCGGTGCACCTCGTCATCGCTGACAAAGGCGCCGTGCACGCGGACGGCCAAGCCGGAGCCACTGGCCATGTACAGCATGTCGCCCATGCCCAAGAGGGCTTCGGCGCCCATCTGGTCGAGGATGGTGCGGCTGTCGATCTTGGAGCCCACCGAGAAGGCAATGCGGGTCGGGATATTGGCCTTGATCAGGCCGGTGATCACGTCCACGCTGGGGCGCTGGGTGGCCAAAATCAAATGGATGCCGGCGGCACGGGCCTTTTGCGCCAGGCGGGCAATCAGCTCCTCGATCTTCTTGCCGACCACCATCATCAGGTCGGCCAATTCGTCGATGACGACGACGATGTGCGGCAGGCGGTCCAGCGGCTCGGGGGATTCGGGCGTCAGGCTGAACGGGTTGTACAGGAACTCGCCGCGCGCCGTGGCCTCGTCGATCTTGTGGTTGTAGCCGGCCAGGTTGCGCACGCCGACCTTGCTCAGGAGCTTGTAGCGGCGTTCCATCTCACCCACGCACCAGGTCAGGCCATAGGCCGCCTGCTTCATGTCGGTGACCACGGGCGCCAGCAGGTGGGGAATGCCTTCGTACATCGACATTTCCAGCATCTTGGGGTCGATCATCAAGAGGCGCACATCGCGGGCCTCGGCCTTGTACAGCAGGCTCAAAATCATGGCGTTGATACCCACCGACTTGCCCGAGCCGGTGGTGCCGGCCACCAGCACGTGCGGCATCTTGGCCAGGTCGGCGACGATGGGGTTGCCGACGATGTCCTTGCCCAGGCCCATGGTCAGCAGGGACTTGCTGTCGTTGTAGACCTGCGAACCCAAAATTTCGGACAGGCGAATGCTTTGGCGCTTGGCGTTGGGCAACTCCAGCGCCATGTAGTTCTTGCCGGGAATCGTTTCAACCACGCGGATCGACACCAGGCTCAAACTGCGCGCCAGGTCTTTGGCCAGACCGACGATCTGCGAACCCTTGACGCCGGTGGCGGGCTCGATTTCGTAGCGGGTGATGACCGGGCCGGGCTGGGCCAGCACCACGCGCACTTCCACGCCAAAGTCCTTGAGCTTTTTCTCGATCATGCGGCTGGTCATTTCCAGCGTCTCGGGGGCCACGGTCTCCTGGCGCACCAGCGCACCGTCGAGCAGATCGACCTGGGGCAACTTGCTGTCGGGCATCTCGGTGAACAAAGGCTTTTGCCGTTCCTTGGCCACGCGCTCGCTGCGCGGGGGCTCGGTGAACACCGGCTCCACAATCATCACCGGCTGCGGGTGGTGCTCGACTACCTCTTCGCGCTCTTCAATCAGGATTTCCTCGCGCTCGCGCATGGCCTGCTGGCCCATTTGGCGGTCTTGCGCCCGTTCGCGCTGCTTGCGGCGGGACTGGATCTGGCCATCGACCCAGGCGCCAATGCGCTCGGCCACATGCATCCACGAAAAACCAAATACCAGCGCGGAGCCAATCACACCCAGTGCAATCGACACCAGCCCCGAACCGGAAAACCCCAGCCATTTCACGCTCAGGGGCCCCAGCAGATAGCCCAGTGCGCCCCCGCTGTGGTCCGGCAGGCGCGATTCCAGGCTGTACAGGCGGGCCCACTCCAGGGTCGTGCTGGCGTAGAGCAGCACCGCCAGACCCGCCCAGAACACCCAAGCCCGGGTCAGCGTGCGCCGGCCCGCGTCGCCGCGCAGGCGGTTGGCCAGCAACGACAACCACAGCCGTATGCCCACGGCCACGCACCACCAAACCGAATAGCCCAGCAGAAAATAGCTGACGTCGGCCACCCAGGCGCCCAGGCGTCCGGCCTTGTTGGTCAGGGGCAGGCCCGTACCAGACGTGGTCCAGGCCGCATCCAGCGGGGAATAGCTCATGAGGGCGATCAGCCAGAGCACCAGCAGCACAAATCCGGCGATCAGGGCAATCTCGCTGGCGAAGCGGCCCATGCCGGTGGGCGCCGGCTCAGACGCCGAAGGCCCGGCGTGAAGGGTATGGAGGGAATAGGTCATGTCAAAGGAGAAGTCGGGGCAAGCTTAACGCAAGCCGCCCCACTGTGAATGGCGGCTCGCTCAGCGCGGCAGCACCCGGCGCTCAAACACCCGCACCATGCCGTTGTCCAGCAGGTGGATGAATCCCTGTTCGTCAAAATCCTTCATGACGCGACTGACCATTTCGCGCGACGCGCCCACCATCTTGGCAATATCCTGGCGGGAAACCTTGTCGCGGATCAGCAGCCCACCGGCGTCATCCGGCAATGCCGAGTCCAGCAGCACTTTGGCCACCCGGCCGTACACCCCCACCAGGGCCAGTGAGCTGATGTTCTGGCTGGCCTTGCGCAGGCGCTGCACCAGCCCATGCATCACGGCAAACGACATGGCGGAGTTCTCACTCAAGCAAGCCAAAAAACTCTCGCGCCCCAGCACCAGCACATCCACCTGCTGGTCGGCAATCACGGTGGCGGAATGGGGTTCGCTGTCGATCAGGCTCATCTCGCCCACATAGTCACCCGCCTTCAGGGTGGCCAGGATCACCTCGCGGCCCTTGTTGTCGGTCATGACCACACGGGTGCGGCCAGACAGGATGATGTACAGGGAATGGGTCATCTTGCCCTGCTCAACCAGGATCTCGCCACGCTTGAAACGCTTCTTGGACACGGCTTCGGCCAGGGATTCGGCCTGCGTGGGTGTGAGCATCGAGAAAAGGGAGACCCGGCGGATCAAATCCAGGTTGCTCAGCATTGACATTGAATCATTCCCAGAAATACGAAGTGACGTTTCTTACAATCGGGCTTCCATTGAAATGGCCTGCATTGACCCGAAATGTACACGGCCAAGCTTGTGAATGACGCAACATAAGGTTTCCCCATGTCCGATCCGAAACACGCCAAGGTCCTGATTCTGGGCTCTGGTCCCGCCGGCTACACCGCCGCCGTCTACGCAGCGCGCGCCAACCTGAACCCGGTGCTGGTCACCGGCATGGCCCAGGGCGGCCAGCTCATGACCACCACCGAGGTGGACAACTGGCCGGCCGATGTGCACGGCGTACAGGGCCCGGACCTGATGCAGCGCTTTCTGGAGCATGCCGAGCGCTTCAAGACCGAAATCGTGTTTGACCACATCAGCGCCGTGGACCTGTCCAAGCGCCCATTCACCTTGACCGGTGACAGCGGAACCTACACCTGCGACTCGCTGATCATTGCCACCGGTGCCTCGGCCAAATACCTGGGTCTGCCCAGCGAAACCGCGTTCATGGGCCGCGGCGTGTCGGGCTGCGCCACCTGTGACGGCTTCTTCTACCGCGACCAGGTGTGCTGCGTGGTCGGTGGTGGCAACACCGCCGTGGAAGAAGCGCTGTACCTGTCCAACATTGCCAGCAAGGTGATCCTGGTGCACCGCCGCGACAAGTTCAAGGCCGAGCCCATCCTGATCGACAAGCTGATGGAAAAAGTGGCAGCCGGCAAGATCGAGCTGAAGACCTTTCGCACGCTGGACGAAGTGCTGGGCGATGCCTCTGGCGTGACCGGCATTCGTGTGAAAAACGTGAACGACGGCACCACCGAGGACATTACCCTGACCGGTTGCTTCATCGCCATTGGCCACGCGCCCAATACCGATATCTTCCAGGGCCAGTTGGAAATGGCCGGCGGCTACATCGTGACCCAGGGCGGGCTCAAGGGTTTTGCCACCCAGACATCGGTGCCCGGCGTGTTTGCCGCCGGTGACGTGCAGGACCATGTGTACCGCCAGGCCATCACCAGCGCCGGAACCGGTTGCATGGCGGCACTGGATGCCCAGCGATTTTTGGAACAAGACTGAAATTCGCTATAATCCGAGGCTTTGCTGAATTCTGCCCGTGAGGGCCAGTGTTCAATGGCAAACACCGCCAAGAGATTGGCGGGGGGTTACCGCCACCCTTTTTCATTGGCGAGGTGAGGCTAGAGCGAGACCGGAGCGACCCTGTTTTCAGGCAATCCGGTCGCCAGTGATAGCCGTTTAAGAAGTATCGGAGTGTCCTCATGGCACGCGTATGTCAAGTCACGGGCAAAGGCCCCATGGTCGGGAACAATGTTTCCCACGCCAACAACAAAACCAAGCGCCGGTTCCTGCCGAACCTGCAATACCGCCGTTTCTGGGTCGAGACTGAAAACCGCTGGGTTCGCCTGCGCGTGTCCAGCGCTGCCCTGCGTCTGATCGACAAGAACGGTATTGATGTTGTGCTCGCAGATCTGCGCGCACGTGGCCAAGCTTAAGGAGTAGCACCATGGCAACCAAAGGCGGACGCGAAAAAATCAAGCTGGAATCCACAGCCGGTACTGGTCACTTCTACACGACCAGCAAGAACAAGAAAACCATGCCCGAAAAGATGCTGATCAAGAAATTTGATCCCAAGGCTCGCAAGCATGTGGACTACAAGGAAATGAAGCTTAAATAATGTTCTGGGGGCAGATCTTCAGCTCTGTCCCCTCGCATCAAGTTTCCTTGAAAAAAAGCCCGCTTCCATGCGGGCTTTTTTGTGCCTGCTCGGTACTGGTGGCTAGTGACGGGAATCCCGGGCGCGAAGGATTTCCAGCTCCGATACTTCCGGTGCCCGGTTGCCCCAGGCCTGACGGATGTACGACAGCACATCGGCCAGCTCGCGGTTGTTCAGGGTGTGCCCGAATGGTGGCATGCCATAGGGGCGCGGGTTCCCCGCAGTCACCGGCGCAAAGCCACCGCGCACGAGCACCTGAATCAGGTTGGTGGCGGGGCTCATGGTGACCGCCCGGTTGGCGGCCAGCGCCGGATAGACACCGGGTGCGCCCTGCCCCTGCTCCCCGTGGCATTGCGCACAGTGGTGCTCGTATAACCCGGCCCCCCGCTGCATGACCTGTGCGTTGACCGGCGCCACGTTCTTTTCCGACACCGGGGTCCGCGGAAGATCCTGCAAATAGATGGCGGTGGCCCGCAGGTCGGCATCACTCCAATACTGGGTGCTGGCAAACACCACCTCGGCCATGGGGCCGCTCGCCACTGCGTGCGTGGACACCCCCGTTTTCAGCAGATCCACACTGTTCGCGGCTGGCCCATCCGCCACGCCGGCCTCGCCGGTATCCAGCAGGGATGGTGCATACCAGGCCTGTGCCGGCATGTTCCCTCCGGACAGGGGTTCGGCTGCCGCCAGGGCTCCCAGGGCATTGCGCGGCGAATGGCAGGCCGCACAGTGCCCCAGCCCCTGGACCAGATAGGCGCCCCGGTTCCATTGCACCGACCGATCTGCCCGGGGCACAAACGGCGTTGGCCGGAAGAACAAGGCACGCCAGACCGACAGGGCCGCCTGAGCGCTGTAGGGCCAGCGCAGCGCATGGGCACGGTTGGCCTGTTCCACGGCCGGCACCGTGCGCAAAAAGGCAAACAGGGCGTCCGAGTCCTCACGGGTGATCCGTGTGAACTGAAGGTAAGGGAAGACCGGGTACAGCAATCGTCCGTCCCCGGAGCGGCCATTGTGCAAGGCTCTCCAGAACTGGTTGGCATTCCAGCCGCCAATACCGGTCTTGGTGTCGGGCGTCAGATTGCCGCCATAGACCACACCAAAGGGGGTCGCGATGCCCTTGCCACCGGCATACTCCGCCCCGCCGGGTTGGGTGTGGCACGACCGGCAGTTGCCCACACGCGCCAGGTAGGCGCCCCGTTCAACCTGTTGCAGGGTCGGCTCCGCACTGTCGGGCGTGGCGGCTTGCAGTTCCGGCTCATCACGCTGGTTCAATACCAGCACCATGCCGGCCAGTAGGGCCAAGACCAACACCAGCAGGCTGCTGATCCACGCGCTTCGGCACCGGAGGCTACGCGTCATGGCGCGTCACCCTTGCAGGCAATGCCGCTGGTCTGCCGGGTGGCAGGTGCCGGATGGCCGTTGTTGGGAACCGGCTGGGACGACAGCCAGTGGCTGACCGCGTTGACGTCATCCATGCTCAGCCGCCTGGCGATCTGCGCCATGCAATCGGGCTCTTCGGCCTTGCGCAGGCCGGACTTCCATGCTCCGATCTGGGCCACAACATAGTCACGCGGCAGTCCCAGCAAGCCGGGTGTGGCGGGCAGGCGCCCCGTCATCGCCGCCCCGTGGCAGGCCACGCAGGGTGGAATGCCCCGCTGCGCGTCCCCCTGCAAGACCAGTTGCTTGCCTTGCGTCAACAGGCTGGGGGCGGTCGCAGCACCCAGTGGCGGGGGATACGGCAAATCCAGCGCGCTGAAGTACTGCGCAATTTCCAGCAGGTAGGCCTCCGACATGTTCTCCAGGAGGTAGGCCATGGCCGCGTTGTTGCGCCGCTGCGCACGGAAGTTGCCCAGCTGCTGGAACAGATAGCCCGCCGGTTTGCCGGCAATGCGGGGGTAATAGCCTTGGCTGCTGGCCACTCCCTCCTTGCCATGGCAGGCGGTACAGGCCTGCATGCGTTGCGCCATGGTGTCGGGAACCCGCAGTGGCTCTTGCCGCGGTGCTTGCGCCTGGGCCACAAGGCACACCATGGACGCCAGCAGCAGCAGGCAGGGCTTGAAGCATGCAACTCTCATTCGCCCAGCATACCCGCTGTCACGCGGCCAGAGCGTCGGTTGTCCCGCCATGCCGGCCTACCGCGGAACGTGGAAGACGGAGCGCTCCAGGGCGTGCTCGCCGCCGTGGGCATCCACCGGCCGCACCGCAAACTGCACCGGCAGCTTCTGGCCGGCCAGCCCTGCCGCCTCCACGGCGGGCAGACGCACACCCACCGCCACCGTGCGCTCCTCCACCGGTCCCAGCACCAGCTCCTGAGCCTGCAGCAACTCCAGTCCTTGCGAGCCCACCACCTGAATGCGATAGCGCTGCGCCGACTCGGTCGCATTCATGACGTGCAGGCGGTAGACGTTTTCCACCGCACCGTCGCCCAGCATGCGCGCCAGCACACCCCGGTCTCGGATCACGTCCACGCGCACCGGGCTGCGCTGGGACAGCCCCACCACCATGCTGATGACCAGCACCAGCAGCAGCGCGCCATACAGCAGCACGCGTGGGCGCAATACCCGCCGGACCAGGGTCGCACGATCCCAGCCACCGGCCAGACCGATTTCAGTCGAATACCGGATCAGGCCGCGCGGGTAGCGCATCTGGTCCATGACCGAGTCGCACACATCAATGCATGCCGCGCACGCAATGCAGTTGCTTTGCAGGCCCTGGCGGATGTCGATGCCGGTGGGACACACCTGCACACACAATGAGCAGTCAATGCAATCGCCCAAGCCCAGGGCGCGCGGGTCCGCAGTGCGTGGCCGTGACCCACGGGATTCGCCGCGGGCCGCGTCATAACCAATCACCAGCGTGTCGCGGTCCATCATCGCGCCCTGGAAGCGCGCATAGGGGCACATGTGCTTGCACACCTGTTCGCGCAGGTAGCCGGCATTGGCGTAAGTGGCCAGCCCGTAGAACAGTATCCAGAACGACTCCCATGGCCCCAGCGCCAACGTCGTCGCGGCACCGGCCAGGGCTTGGATGGGCGTGAAGTAGCCAACAAAGGTAAAGCCCGTCCACAGCGCAAGCGCAAGCCACAGCAACTGTTTGCCGCCCTTGCGCGCCAGCTTCTCAGCCGACCACGACAAGCCGTCCAGGCGCTTGCGGGCGTGGTGGCCGCCCTCGGTGTGGTGTTCAATCCAGAGAAACAATTCGGTGTACACGGTTTGGGGGCAGGCATAGCCGCACCACAGCCGCCCGGCCACCGCGGTGAAGAAAAACAGGGCCAGCGCACACAGCATGAGCAGCACGGCGAGGTAGATCAGGTCCTGCGGATACAGGGCCAGCCCCCACAAATAGAAACGCTGTCCCGCCAGGTCGAACAGCACCGCCTGGCGACCGTTCCACTCCAGCCACGGCGTACCGTAAAAGACCAGCTGCGTAATCCACACCATGGCCCAGCGCCAGTTGGCGAACCAGCCGGTGACGCGCCGGACATAGATGGTGTTCTTGGCCTCCACCACAAACAGGCCGGAGGGGCCGCCCGTATCGGTTGCGGCAACGATGGGTATGAACTTCTGGGGCATGCCCCGCACTGTGCCCAAACCGTCTCTGATTTGGTAGATTCAGTTTTCTGATAAAAAACCATATCAGTTTGGCCAACCCCGAGTCACGCCCCATGAAACGCTATGAGCAGTACGCGCAGGAGATCACGGCACTCATCCGCAGCCAGGCCCTGCGCCCGGGAGACCGGCTGCCATCGGTCCGGCAGGCCTGTGCCAATCGCCAGATCAGCCCGTCCACCGTCTTTGAGGCCTATTACCTGCTGGAAGCCCACGGCCTGATCGAAGCCCGTCCGCGTTCCGGCTACTACGTCAAGGCCCAAGCACAGCCCACACAGCCAGAACCGACAACCGCCTTGCCCGCCCGCCAGTCGACGCGGGTCGCCATCAGCGACCTGGTGTTTGACGTACTGGAATCCACCCGCGACCTGGATGTGGTGCCGCTGGGCTCGGCCTTTCCCAGCCCAACCCTGTTTCCGCTGGACAAGCTGGCCCGCCGGCTGACGCCCGCCATGCGCCAGCGTGAGCCGAGCCGCATGGTGGAGGATCTGACCCTGGGCAACACCCGCCTGCGGCAGCAGATCGGCCTGCGCTATGGCATCGAAGGCGCTGCGGTGGATATGAGCGAGATTGTCATCACCAATGGCGCCATGGAAGCGCTGAATCTGTGCCTGCAGGCCGTCACCCAACCGGGCGATGTGGTGGCAGTGGAGTCACCCACCTTCTATTCCGCCTTGCAGGCCCTGGAGCGGCTGAACCTGCGGGCGGTCGGGGTGGCCACCCATCCACGGGACGGCATCGACCTGGATTCGCTGGCCGACGTGTTGAAACGCCATCCGGTCAAGGCCTGCTGGTTCATGCCCAATTTCCAGAACCCGCTGGGCTGCCTGATGCCCGACCGGCACAAGCAGGCCATGGTCGAACTGCTGGCCCAGCGAGCCATTCCCCTGATTGAAGACGATGTGTATGGCGAGCTGTACTTTGGCCTGGCTCGCCCCCTGCCCGCCAAGGCGTATGACCGCCAGGGCTTGGTCATGCACTGCAGCTCGTTCTCCAAGTGCCTGGCACCGGGCTACCGGGTGGGTTGGGCGGCAGCGGGCCGGTTTGCCTCCAAGGTGCAGCGCCTCAAGCTCATGACCACGCTGTCAACTGCCGTTCCCTCCCAGCTCGCGCTGTCCGACTACCTGCAGGGCAGCGGCTACGACCGCCACCTGCGCCAACTGCGCCAGACACTGGCAGCGCAGCAGGCCGTGGCACTGGACGCCGTGGCCCGCCATTTCCCTGCGGGCACGCGCGTGACCCGGCCTGAGGGCGGGTACTTTCTGTGGATTGAATTGCCTGCGCAGGTGGACGCCTTGCAACTGCACCACCTGGCACTGTCCCGGCGCATCAGCATCGCCCCCGGACACCTGTTCTCCGCCGACAGGCGCTTTGGCAACTGCCTGCGCCTGAACTTTGGCTACCCGGGTGACAACCGCTTTGGGGATGCCCTCAAAACCGTCGGGCAATTGGCCCAATCGCTTTGTCAGCCAGCAGCGCCGGCCTGATTTGGGGGGTTGCGTTAGACGCGGGCTGCGCGCAGCTTCAGGGAAAAGTCCTGCAGGGCGGCAATGCCGCTGGCCTCTGCGCGCTGGCACCAGGCGTGCAGTTCCTTGGCCAGTTGCTCGCGTGAGACCGAGGTGTTGAGCCACATCTGGCGCAGCTCTTCGCGCATGGTCACCATCTTGTCCAGCATGGGCGACGCCTCGCGGACCTTGGCCAGCTCGGGTGCAGCGGACGCGGGCACCATGTTCACATCCCGGTGCATCCAGCGTTTGGCTATCTTGATGGCGGTCGCATCCGCGCTACGAGCCCGCATGGCCGCCAGCTCGACACGGGCCGCCTGGCGCATGCCCTGGGCATAACGCGCCATCAGCTCATAGCGATTGGCAATCAGCGCTTCCAGGGTCTTCTCGTCCGCCACCGGGCGCACTTCGCCAAAGGCCGCCTTGGGCGGCGTCTTCTTGACCCGAGCAAGGCCCAGCATCTGCAGGGCGCGGATATAGACCCAGCCGATGTCGAATTCATACGCCTTCACCGACAGCTTGGCCGATGTGGGATAGGTATGGTGGTTGTTGTGCAGCTCCTCACCGGCAATCAGGATGCCCCAGGGCGAGATGTTGGTGCTGGCGTCAGGTGCCTCGAAATTGCGATAGCCCCAGTAGTGCGCCGCACCGTTGATGATGCCGGCCGCCATGACGGGCGTCCACGCCATCTGCACCGCCCAGACGGCCAGACCGGCCACGCCGAACAGCACCAGGTCGATGATCAGCATCAGCACCAGGCCCAGCCACGAGCGGCCGGTGTAGACGTGGCGCTCCATCCAGTCGTTGGGTGTGCCGTGGCCAAAGCGGGCCAGGGTTTCCTTATTTTTGGCCTCGGCCCGGTACAACTCGTAACCCTGCAGCAGCACGGTCTTGATGCCATACACATGGGGGCTGTGCGGGTCTTCAGGCTGCTCGCATTTGGCGTGGTGTTTGCGGTGGATGGAGGCCCACTCCTTGGTCACCTGGCCGGTGGTCAGCCACAGCCAGAAGCGAAAGAAATTCGACGCAATCGGGTGCAGATCCAGCGCGCGGTGTGCCTGGTGGCGGTGCAGAAAAATCGTTACGCTGATCATGGTGACATGGGTCATTGCCAGCGTGAACAGCACCATCTGCCACCACTGCAAATTCCAGGCGCCATGGGCCAGCCAATCCAGCGCCACGGTAAACGGGGTCGAATCCAACATAGTCCGGTTTCTTTCTCAACGACAGGTTCTAATTCTTTTCCCAGACGGCGGCAAAAAAGCCGTCGGTGCCATGGCGATGCGGCCACAGGCGCAGATACAGGTGGCCACTCTCGCCGCCACTGCACAGGCTCATCGCCTGCTCCACCTTCAGGCCGGTCAGCACCTCTGCGGCATCCAGGGGCTTGTAGTCCGGGTTGGCCGCCGAGAACGCATCTGCAATCGCCTCGTTTTCCTGCGGCAGCACGCTGCAGGTGGCATACACCAGGCGCCCACCGGATTTCAGCATGCGCGCGGCGCTTTGCAGAATCGCCGCCTGCTTGACCGCCATCTCTTCGACGGCCTGCAGGTTTTGCCGCCACTTCAGGTCCGGATTGCGCCGCAACGTGCCCAGGCCCGTGCAGGGCGCATCCACCAGCACCCGGTCCATCTTGCCGGTCAGACGCTTGACGCGGTCATCGCGCTCGTGCGCAATCGCCGCCGGGTGCACATTGGACAAGCCACTCCGCTTGAGGCGCGACTTGAAGGCGTCCAGCCGGTGCGCCGAGGTGTCAAACGCATACAACCGCCCGGTGCTGCGCATGGCCGCGCCAATGGCCAGCGTCTTGCCACCGGCACCGGCACAAAAGTCCACCACCATCTCGCCGCGCTTGGCATCGAGCAACATGGACAGCAGCTGCGAGCCCTCGTCCTGCACCTCGAAGTCACCTCGGACAAAGGCTTCATTTTTGTTCAGCGCGGGCTTTCCGGCAATGCGCAAGCCCCAGGGCGAATACGGCGTGTTGACGGCTTTGATGCCGGCCTGTTGTAACTCCTTTTGCACATCGGCGCGCTTGGCCTTGTAGGTGTTGACCCGCAAATCCAGCCCGGCGCCCTGGTTCAGGGTTTCGACCATGGGCCAGAATTCCGCGCCCAACTGGTCCTTGAGCGGCTGTACCAGCCATTCGGGCAGGTTGTGGCGGTGGCGCTCCATCAGGTCATCGGGGCTGACCTTTTCGCACTGGTCCAGCCAGTTTTTTTCCTGGTCGCTCAGAGCACTGCGCAGAAAGTCGCCCGGGCCGTAGAAGCCCAGAATGGCCAGGCGCCGCTCCTTGGGGCCGCTGCCCGAGGGCGCCAGGTGGTCAAACAGAAGTTTTTTGCGCAGTACGGTGTAGACGGTTTCTGCCAGCGTGGCACGCTCGCGCGGCCCCAGGCCCCGGTTGTCGCGGAAAAAGCGCGAAACAATGGCGTCTGCGGGGTGGTCGAATTTGAGGGTGAGCCTGACCAGTTCGGCGCAGGCATCGAGAAGAGCTTTTGGATGCATAGGGGTAGGATTGTCCCATGAGCGCTGATAACCTGCCCCCTTTGATCACCATACCACCGGGTCTGTACCGCCACTACAAAGGCAATGTGTATGAAGTGCTGGACACCGTGCGCCACAGCGAGACCCTGGAACCCATGACCCTGTACCGCGCGCTCTACGGCGAACGGGGCCTGTGGGTCCGCCCGGCGGCGATGTTTGGCGAAACCGTGGTCATGGATGGGGTGGAGCAGCCCCGCTTTGCCAGAGTGGCGGACGCTGCAACAACATCAGGGAAGTAACACTGCAAGCCCGTCCGCCGAAGTTTCAGGGTACGACTTATAACGAAATAGGGCTCTAGCCCTCGTAGAATAAGCGCAGACAGCTACTATTTTGATAGCAATTCTGCAATCGCCCGGGGGTAGATCACATGCTCCTGGGTCAGCACCCGCGCCGCCAGTGTGTCGGCCGTATCGTCCGGCAGAACCGGCACCACCGCCTGCGCCAGGATGGGACCGTGGTCCAGTTCAGCCGTGACCTGGTGCACGGTCACGCCGGCAAATTGGCAGCCGGCATCGATGGCTCGCTGGTGCGTGTGCAGGCCCGGAAAGGCCGGCAGCAGTGAAGGGTGGATGTTCACCAGGCGCCCGGCATAGCGGTTCACAAAGCCCGGCGTCAGAATGCGCATGAAGCCCGCCAGCACCACCAGCACCGGCGCACCGGGCAGGTCGAACCGGTCAATCACCGCGGCCAGGGCCGCGTCAAACTCCTCGCGCGAGGCAAAGGCCTTGTGGTCCAGCACCTCGGTGACAATGCCCTGTTCGCGGGCGAACAACAGCCCTTTGGCGTCAAGCCTGTTGCTGATCACGGCCGCCACCTGGGCACCGAAACGCTCGCGCCAGCCGTCGCGTTGCGCGGTCTTGACGATGGCCGCCATGTTGGAGCCACCGCCGGAAATCAAAATAACGATGTTTTTCATGTTCCGCCGAATTATCACCGTTCGGTTTATGCCGCCATCCTTATGTTCGCTACCGCACAGAAGTGTGTGCGTTACCCCACTAAGCTGGGCTTCCGTACAGGCCTGCAACATGAACGAACCGAGAACCCTATGACTACTGACTGCACACACCCAGGAAGCGACGGCCTCCAGCAACCATCCGTTCACAGACTCACCGTGCTGTTTGCCAAGCTTCGACGGACTGCCGGGCCTCGACACCTATCGCTGCTTTTGGCATCCGTGGCAGCCATTGCATTAGCGCCATCCACCAGCGCCTTTGCGGCAACCGCGCCGGCCATGGGAACCACCAGCACCTATGGCATCGTGTCCAGCACCTTCACCAACACAGCCAACCCCACGGTCATCAATGGCTCGGTCTGCTACACCACTGCTCCCGTCACGCCGCCGACCACCATCACGGGCGCCACGGTGATTCCGTGCCCGGTGGCAACGGGAACGGACCAGGGCACAGCGCTGGCCAACGTCAATGGCCAGGCCTGCGTATCGCTGGGTGGGGGTGCGGTTACGCTGAACACCATCAATCTGGGCTCCGGTCTGGGGGTCTTCACCCCCGGCTGCTACTCCTCGGGCGGGGCCATGTCGGTCGCGGCGGGCACCGTCACCCTCAGTGGGCCGGGCGTCTACATCTTCCGGTCCGCCGGAACCCTCACCACAGCGGTCAACACCAGCGTAGCCGTTGCGGGTGGCGCCTGCGCGGCCGACGTGTTCTGGGCCCCCAATGGTGCCACCACGCTGGGCGCCAACACCAGTTTTGTCGGCAATATTCTGGACGGCGTGGCCAACGCCGTCACCATCGGAAGCACCTCCACCCTGGTCGGCCGCATCCTGTCCTATGGCGGTGTTGTCACCACCAACGCAGACACCATCACCGTTCCCAGCTGTGCGCCTTTTGGCAGTGGTTCGGCAACCATCCCTACCCTCTCCGAGTGGGGTATGATTCTGCTCTCCGGGCTGATTGCCATCATGGCCTTTGTCCAGATGCGCCGGCGCAGTCAGTCAGCGTTCTGAGGCCACACTGAACGAAACCATGCGGTGCGCATATCCCGGTTGACCCATGCGCCGCTTCTTCTTCATCTTCCTAGGCACGCAACTGGGGCTCTTCGCCCTGGTGCAACTAACGCTGGTCAAACAGTATCTGGTACTGCCCTGGACCGGGTTGCTGACCAGGGCCTGCGCGTCCATCGTTACCCAGTTTGACGCCAACGCCGCCGCCATGGGCAAGGTGCTCTGGAACCCGGCCACCGGACAGGGCGTGTCGATAGAGCCGGGCTGCAACGGTGTGGAGGCCTACATCATTCTGGTAGCGGCCATTGCGGCGTTTCCAGCCACCTGGCGTGATCGACTCTGGGGTCTGGTCCTCGGTTTCGCAGCCATCCAGGGAATCAATGTCCTGCGGGTCATCAGCCTGTTCTACCTCGGACAGTGGAGCGAAGCCGCATTCAACCTCTTCCACACCTACCTGTGGCAAGGCCTGATCATGCTGGATGTGCTGGTGTTCTGGCTGGTGTGGGCCAGGAGCAGCGCCCGGCGTGGTACTGCGAGCGTGGCAGCCGGAAGTCTTGGAACGGTCTCCGCATGACACGTCCAACCTCCCTGACGCGCTTCTTTGCCAGCACGGCCGTGCTGTTCCTGGTGCTCACGCTGCTGTGGACACAGGTTTCGGCCTGGACCTCGTATCCCGCAGCATCCATAGCGCAACTCCTGCTGGACAGCAATGCCGATGACTGGATTGAATCCACCCAGAATAAGACGGGAGAACTAAAAGTCAGAACAAAGTTCCGAATAGTGGAACCTCCAAACAAGGTTGTAATTCCAGGTGTAGCGTTGGAGCCAGCAAGTTTTGCAAATGGAACAACCCTATTTTTGGCACTGCTTATCGGCTCACGCAGTCGCAAACTGTTCCGGCGTGGCCTTGTTGGCTACATGGTTCTATTGGTTCCGCACGCAATCAGCCTTGTATTCGCCATACTCTATCGGATCACTCTAAGAATCCCTGAGCCGCTTCTGAATGTTTCGCACTGGCAACTGGAGGGCATTTGGATTGCACACCTGTTTAGCGCGACGATCCTGCCAACTTTGGCTCCCGTGGCACTCTGGTTTTGGATGGAACGCGAGTTCCTTACAACATTGATCACCGGAAGCGGCCTATCCTGGCTAACACCTAACTCTTTGGCGAAAGACCGGCTCTACCCAGGCCCCACCTCCTGAAACGCCCGCCCATGGTAGCTGTCCAGCAGTAGCTGCCGCAGTTCTGCAATCAGCGGAAAGCGCGGATTGGCGCCACTGCATTGGTCGTCGAACGCCGCCTCGGCAATGCCATCGAGTCGGGCCAGGAAGTCACTCTCATTCACACCGGCAGCCGCTATGGACGGCGGGATGTCCAGGCGGGCCTTGAGTGACTCGATCCATTCAATCAACAGGTGCGCACATTCGTGGTCGTGTTCGGCCTGCAGCCCCAGGTGGCGCGCAATCTCGGCGTAGCGCCGCACACCCTGCGGCCGGTCGTACTGGCTGTAGGCGGTTTGCTTGGTGGGGACGTCCGCCGCGTTGTAGCGGATCTCATTGGGCAGCAGGGCAATGGCCAGCCCGTGCGGCAGGTGAAACGCCGCACCCAGGGCATGGGCCATGGAGTGGCAGACCCCGAGGAACGCATTGGCAAACGCCATGCCGGCAATGGTTGCCGCGCTGTGGACCTTTTCGCGGGCAAGCGGGTCATTGGCTCCCTGCAGATAGGCCGATGGCAGGTGTTCGTGGAGCAGCTTCAGCGCCTGCAGGGCCTGCCCGTCACTGTATTCATTGGCCATGACGGACACATAGGCTTCAATGGCGTGCGCCACCGCGTCAATGCCGCCATAGGCCGTCAGTGGTTTGGGCAGGTGCATGACCAGATTGGCATCGATGATGGCCATGGTGGGGGTCAGCTGGTAATCGGCAATGGGGTACTTCACCCCGCTCACTTCGTCGGTGACCACCGCGAATGGTGTCACCTCTGAACCGGTGCCCGACGTAGTGGGAACCGCCACCAGAATCGCCTTGCGCCCCATGTTGGGGAAGCGGTAGATACGCTTGCGGATATCCATGAAGCGCAGCGCCAGATCCGCGAAGTGAACCTCTGGATGCTCGTACATCACCCACATGATCTTGGCGGCATCCATCGGGGAGCCACCGCCCAGCGCCAAAATCACATCCGGGCGAAATGCATCGGCCATTGCTAGCCCCTTGCGCACCACCGCCAGCGTCGGGTCGGCGCTGACGTCGGCAAAGCACTCCACCTCCATGCCCTGCTTCTTGAGCATGCGCATGACATCGTCGACGCAACCGCTCTCCAGCAGAAAGCGGTCGGTCACGATCAGGCAGCGTGCGCGCGTGCCCAGGTCCTCCAGCGCAAAGGGCAGGCAGCCCCGGCGGAAGTAGATGGCCTTGGGCAGCTTGTGCCACTGCATGTTCTCGGCGCGCTTGGCGATGATCTTCTTGTTGATGAGGTGCTTGGGGCCTACGTTTTCGGAGATGGAATTTCCACCCCACGAGCCGCAACCCAGTGTCATGGAGGGTGGCAGGTTGAAGTTGTACAGGTCGCCAATGCCGCCCTGGGACGACGGCGTGTTGATCAGGATGCGGGCCGTCTTCATCACACTGCCAAAGCGCGCAACGCGCTCTGGCTGCAGGTCCTGGTCGGTGTACAGCACGGAGGTGTGCCCCATGCCGCCCAGGGCCACGAGTGCACCGGCCTTGGTGCAGGCCTCCTCGAAGTCACTGGTGTGGTACAGGGCCAAGAGCGGTGACAGCTTCTCGTGGGCAAAGGGTTCCGACTCCGCTATCTCGGTAACCTCACCAATCAGCACCTCGGTGTTGGGCGGCACGGTGATGCCCGCCGTGTTCCGCAAAGCGCTGGCGAACCTGCGTGTAGACACTATCGACCACGATGACCGCCTGCTCCGAACTGCACACCATGCCGTTGTCAAACGTCTTGGACATCAGGATGGAAGCAACCGCCCTCTTGAGGTCAGCCGTCTCGTCGATCACCACCGGTGTATTACCGGCTCCCACGCCAATAGCGGGCTTGCCGGACGAATAGGCCGCATGCACCATGCCTGGACCACCGGTCGCCAGGATCAGACGCACATCCGGGTGCTGCATCAGGTGGTCGCTCATCTCCGGGCAGGGGGCATCAATCCAGCCGAAGATGTCCGCAGGGGCGCCCGCAGAGACTGCGGCCTGCAACACGACGCGGGCTGCTTCACAGGTCGATTTTGCTGCGCGCGGGTGGGGCGAGAAGACGATGCCGTTGCGGGTTTTCAGGCTGATCAGCGCCTTGAAGATGGTGGTGGATGTCGGGTTGGTGGTAGGCACAAGGCCGCAGATGATGCCCATGGGATCGGCCACCGTCATGGTGCCAAAACTGTCATCCTCCGAGAGCAGGCCACAGGTCTTCTCGTCCTTGTACTTGTGGTAGATGTACTCGGAGGCAAAGTGGTTCTTGATCACCTTGTCCTCCAGGATGCCCATGCCGGTCTCCTCCACCGCCAGGCGGGCCAGCGGGATGCGCGCGTCAGCGGCGGCCAGCGCCGCACTGCGAAAGATCACGTCCACCCGGTCCTGCGAATACTCTGCGTACTGCAGTTGTGAGCGCTTGACGCGCTGCATCAGTGCATCCAGCTCCTGCGTGTTGGTAATGGCGATGGGGGTTCTCCTCAAGAGGGTGGATCGTGTCAGTGCGCAATGGGCGGCGGCTCCTGCTCCGCGCGCCGGGAGCCGAAGAGGTTGGCGTACACCCAGGTGAATTCCGCACCAATCAGAAAGATCTGGGCCGAGTAGTAGACCCAAACCAGAATGACCACCAGCGAACCCGCAGCACCGAAGCCAGTGGTAACGGCACTACGCCCCACGTACAGTCCGATCAGCTCCTTGCCAAGCACAAACAGCACGGCGGTGAACGCGGCACCGATCCAGACATCCCTCCACTGGACCCGCGCGCGCGGCATGACCTTGTAGATCAGGGCAAACATGGCTGCGATCAACGCAAAGCCACCCACTGCATTGCTCACAGCAGCGACGACATACCACCCGCCGAACACAGGGCCCCACCATCGGCCAATGAATGCCAGTGCTGCACTGGCAACCAGGGAAACGACGAGAAGAAAACCAATCGCCAGAATCATGCCAAATGAGAGCAAACGAGCCCGCACCAGCCCAATCACACCCCCGGCATAGCCCCTCGCTGGCACGCGCCAGATGCGATCCAACGCGTCCTGCAACTCACCAAATACGGTTGTGGCACCCACGAACAGCAGAACCAGTCCCAGAACGGATATGGCCACGCCTTCAACAGGCTGTTGCACGCTGGCCAACAGGTCCTGAATGGCGGAGGCGCTGTGCTGCCCCATCATGGATTCGAGCTGTGCCGAGATCTCGCCCCGCGCGGCGTCTTCGCCGAAGACCAGTCCCGCCACGGAAATGACGATCAGCAAGAGTGGCGCCATCGAGAACACCGTGTAATAGGCCAGCGCCGCGCCCATGCTGGGCCCATAGTCCTGAACCCAGGAGGCAGCCACCTGGCGCATCACCATCCAGCTGGACCGGCCGGCCAACACGAGCGCTGCGGCCCAACGGGCCCGGCTCCAGGGCTGCGTTTCACGGGGTTCTGCATTCACCACAAACCGCTATCAAAACAGTAGCTGAAAGTGCATATTCGACGAGGGCTGGAGGCCGATTTGGCTATAAGTCATATGGCCAGGGCGGTCAATTCACCACCGTCAGGTTGTCGTACACATTGCGCACACCCGGTGTATTCCATGCCGACTGGCGTGCCAGCTCGCGGTCCTGCCAGGTGTGCACTGTGCCGCTCAGAAAGATCTCGGGCCCCTTTACCTCGACAGCGATGTCGTGCGCATCCGCCCGGGCACGGCGCCGCAGCGCCGCTTCGATGTCCGCCCGGACCGCATTCAGCGAGACGGTGGGCCGGATCGCGATCTGATCACTGACGCCCGTGACGCCCATGAGGTGGCGAACCGCCATGCTGGCCGCCTGCCGCTGGTAATCCCACTCCACGTCACCGCTCAGGGTAATCCAGCCCTTTTCCACCTGAACCTTGATGGCATCGACCGGCAGCACCGTGGCCCACTGCAGGACGTTCTCAGCCGTGCGGGCTATGTCCGTGTCGCTGTGCTGGACGGAGCCCGGCAGGCTCACCTGGATCTCGACCGCCGTGCCCCGGACACCCTGGACACGTTGGCTGGTCAACTCGGCATCCCACTTTTGTGCGTAACTGCTGACATCGCCGCTCAGGGTGACGATGCCGTCCTGCACCGCCACGCCGATCCGGGAGGCGTCAATGGACGGCTCCCAATGCAGTTCCTGGATCACGTCCTGTTGCACTTGGATGTCGGTTTTCATGGGTTTCCTGGGTTGGTACTGCGATGGGCCCACTGTCCGGCAACTGCGCTGTCCGATCTGTTCGCTGCCGCACGGACCCCGACCAACTGCGGACCCACCATAGGAACCTTGGGCCACTCTGCGGAGCCATCGCAGTCGGCACGTTCCATTCACCCAGGAGAAATCAGTGGTCACATCCGTCAAACAACAAAAAACAGCAGACAAGCTGATTCCGCCATCCCTGCACAAGCTCGATGGAAAACACCACAAGGCCAATGGCGCCACAAGAGCCAGCCGCGCCCGCGTAAACCCGCAAGCGAGCATCCCGGCCGAGGATGCCGCGTTCACGGAACAGCCAGCCCCACCCTTCACCAGGCACACCGCACACGCCGCCACTGCACAGCCCGACACACTGGTGCAACGCGGCAAGGACCTGCTGAGCGCTGACACCGGGTCCGTTGCAACGGCTGCCGCAGTGGTGGTCGGCGCCGCGCTGATTGAGATCGAACTGATTCCCGGTTTGCTCATTGGCGCCGGAGCCGTCCTGTTGGGAAAATTCTTCCCGGAAATGGGTGCGTATGTGCGCCCGGCGATCAAGGGGGCGCTGCGCGCCGGATTCTCCATGGGCCAGAAGGCGCGCGAGGTCATGGCTGAAGCCAGCGAGCAGGTGCATGACCTGGTCGCGGAGGTCAAACATGAGCAGGACCAGCCGAAGCCCGAGAAGACAACGCGCGAACATTCAACCGCGCACTGATGTGAAGGCCGATGCAGTCAGGACCGCGCGCCCGGCCCGGATCGTTCACCACGTTCCGGGGCGTCTGCGCATCCGCGTAATGGGTGTGCACGGCGCCGAAAGTGCTTTTTTTGCCGCAGCGCAGGAGGTGATTGGCACCCTG
This sequence comes from Burkholderiales bacterium, assembly GCA_038327925.1. Lineage (GTDB taxonomy): Bacteria > Pseudomonadota > Gammaproteobacteria > Burkholderiales > Burkholderiaceae_C > Allorhodoferax. The sequence continues at coordinate 158,541 of JBBQLM010000003.1, forward strand.
CACGGCGTGGATAGCGTCAGAGTCAATCCGGCGTCATCCAGCATCGTGATTGACTACCATCCAGCCGACACCGTTTTTCACTTTCGTCTCCAGGACGACCCGGCAATCAACAGCTGGCTGCGCCTGGAGGGCGAAGATGCGTTGCTCGCAGGAATCGATGAGGCAGTGACCGCAGGATCGCGCTACCTGGGACGGCATTCGCGTCTGGCGGAAGTCATCGTATCGGCGGCCGAACAGCTGGACTCCCGGGTGCGCAATGCCAGCGACGGCTATCTGGACATGAAGGTACTGCTGCCACTGGGTGTGGCAGCTGCAACCTCGCTGCACAAGGCACGCGGACGGGGAACGCCCATGTGGATGACGCTGGGCACGTTTGCCTTCAACGCCTTCCTTGCACTGCACCGCCAGCGCATCGACATGCCGGTCGTGCAAATCGTTTCCAGACCCAAACGCCGTGCGTGAACCAACGGTGCTGAGCATTCCGGCGCTGCCGCACACCCATCTCACACTGCTGCATGACGTGCCGGGCCGCTGCCGCTTCCGGATCTCGCGTCTGCGCTCTGACCTGGCAGTGCGCCACCGGCTGGAGCTGCGGCTGCGTTCCAGCATGCTGGTGTCGAGCTTTCGCGTGAATCTGGCCTGCGGGTCTGTGACAGTGGAGTACACGGGATGCATAGAAGCACTGTTTGCATTGCTGCTGGCCCCCGTTGATGCGGCCGAGCCCCATGATGGCAGCCCCAACGCCTTGGTTGCATTGCCGCCTGCCGATGGCAACAACCCCTTGCGGGCGATGGGCTGGGCGGCGGCGGCCCTCCTGCTCGGCCCTGCGGGCGGCTTCGGGCTTGACCTGGCGTTGCTGGTGCTGGCCGGCTTGCCCATCTGGCGCCGTGCGATGAGGACCCTGGTCAACGAGCGGCGCCTGAATGTGGACTTTCTCGACGCCCTGGCGCTTGCTATTGCGGTGATGCGCCGCCAGCCGCGCACGGCCGCGCTGATGGCCCTGATGGTGCACCTGGGCGACGTGGTGCGTGAACTCACGGCACGGCAATCACGGGGCCACATCAGGCAGCTGCTGGACTTTCAGACCGTACAAGCCAGGCGCCTGGAGTGCGATGGCAGCATCTCGCTGGTGCCGGCTGAGACGTTGGTGGTGGACCAGAGGGCTCTGATCCTGGCAGGCGACCTGGTGCCGGCCGATGGCAGAGTCAGCCATGGCGTAGCCGCAGTGGACCAGCGCCACATCACCGGTGAATCGGTTCCCGCGACACGGCGTGCCGGCGATATGGTGTTTGCCGGCTCATCCATCGTCGAGGGCTCCATCACCATGACAGTCACGCAGGCGGGCGGCGACACGGTGGTCGCCAAGATTGTGCAACTGATCGAGGCAGCGCCGGTCGGCGAGACGCGCATCCAGAACTATGCCGAGCAGTTTGCTGATCGCTTGGTGGCGCCCCTGCTGGGGGCCAACCTGGCGATGCTGGCAGCCACCGGCAATGTGGACCGCTTCATGTCCATGGCCATCGTGGATTACGGCACCGGCATCCGGGTCGCCGCCCCCACCAGCGTGCTGGCGTCCATGACCCGGGCGGCGCGCCAGGGAATTCTCATCAAGAGTGGGCACCACGTGGAGCAGCTCGCTACGTTACAGGGTATTGCATTTGACAAGACCGGGACGCTTACCAGTGGACACCTGGCGGTACTCGATGTCCGCGCCTTTCAAGCGGGCATTGGCGCGACTCGGCTCCTGCAGCTTGCCGCTGCCACCGAGACCCAACTGCGCCATCCCGTGGCGCGCGCGCTGGTGGCGCATGCTCAGGAAGTCCTGGGCCTGACACTTCCAACGTGCGACAACGTTCAGTTTGCCATTGGAATGGGGGTTGCTGGCGAGGTTGCCGGGCACCACATTCACATTGGCAGCGAGCGCTATCTGCGCAGCCTGGGCATTTCGACCAGCAAGGCCGGCATGTACCTGGGCGATATGGAGCGGCTGGGTCACATCGCCCTGCTGGTTGCACTGAATGGTCGCCTCGCGGGCGCAATTGCCTGCAGTGATGCCCCGAGACCGGAGGCCCGTGCCGTAGTGGCAGGGCTGCGCCGACGCGGGGTACAGCGGATTGTGATGCTGTCGGGTGACCGGGAGGGAGTGGCACACCGCATAGCCCAGGCCGTTGGCATCGACAAGGTTTACGCCGAAGTGCTGCCGCAGGACAAGGCGGAGATCGTGCGGCAATTGCGCCTGGAAGGCGGCCCCTTTGCCATGGTGGGTGACGGCGTCAACGACTCCCCGGCACTAGCACAAGCGGACGTGGGCATCTCGCTCATTGACGGCGCAGACATTGCACGCGCTGCCGCCGACGTGGTGCTGATGGAGGAAGGGCTGCACCTGCTGCTGCCGGCAATGGATATCAGCCGCGATGCCCTGGCGTTAGTACGCCAGAACTTCGCGCTGATTGCCGGAGCCAACACGGTGGCACTGGCCATGGCACTGCCCAGCGGCTGGATGTCACCGATGGCCTGCACCCTGCTGAGCAACGGCTCGGCCCTGCTGGCAACGCTGAATGCGATGCGCCCACTGCTTGCAACTCCCACCGTCCGTTCTTGAGCCCCTGCGAAAGCATCGCTACCGGGCTCAGGAATTTCAGCCAGTCAGCGTGATTTGCCTGACTTGCCCAGCACGGTGGCAAGCACCGCCAAGGCCGCGCCAGCCGCTGCGGCAATCAACATCGACTTCACCGGCTCATGCCGGATGTAGGCAACCGTGCGGTCACCTGCCTGGTGTGCGCTGTCGCTGGCAGCGTCCATTCCGTGGCGAACCAGCGCGCTGGCCTGCTCTCCGGCATGCTGTGTGCTGCGAATCGCGTAATCGGCCGATTGCACGGCCTGGTCAATCAAATTGTTGGACATATCAATCGCTTTCTAGGGAGATGGGTGGAGTTCAGGATTTGCCAGCGCGGGACTTGGCCTGCGCCACACAGCTTGTCTTGGCCTCTCCGGCCAGCGCGTCACAACGCTCTACCTCGACTTTGTACTGCGCATCCACTTTGTCGGCCGCAGCCTCGTTGCGGGCCTCACCCACCTTTTCGCGGGCGACGCTCGTGGCCTTGTTGGTTTCCTTGCGCGCTTCGGTATTGGCTTCGGTCGTCTTCAACTGCAGCTTGGCGTCCGCCTTGGCTGCGGCTTCGGCCGACTTGGCTTCCTTGATGCACACGTCCTTGGGATTGCCAGCCAGGTCCTGGCACTTTTGCTTGGCCAGGTCGTAGGCGGCTTCTGCCTTGGCATCACGGACCTTGCGGTCGGCATTGGCTGAGGGCTTGTTGCGTGCATCAATCTCTGCCAGGGCGGACTTCTCGTTTCCCTTGGCCTCGACCACACAGATCTTCTTGGCATTGCCGGACAGGGAGTCGCACGCGGCCTTGGCTGCCTTGTAGTCCTTTTCCACGCCGTCGCGCGCCATTTTCAGGTCAGGCTTGGTCATGGTTTGGGCATGGGCCGCGAGGCCAAAGCCCAGCACCATTGCGAAGGCCAGGCTGTTCAGGGGATGTAATTTCATGGTATTCCTTGGAGGTTGTAATTGCGGGGGGGGGAATGGTTTAACGTTCACCGGTGACTTCAACATCGACCCGGCGATCTGGCTGCAGGCAGGCGATCAGCGCCTTGGTGGCGCTCGTTCCCTTGCAGTCGGCGCTGTTAGTCACGGGCTTGCTTTCGCCATGACCCACGGCACGGATCTTGGTCGGCTCGACTCCCGCGCCGGAAACCAGATAGGCCTTGACTGCCTCGGCACGTTCTTCAGAGAGCTTCTGGTTGTAGGCGGTAGAGCCCAGCCGGTCGGTGTGACCTTCGACCGAGATCATGCTGAAACGCGTACCGCGCAGCTTCCCGGCAAACTCGTTCAGGGCGGACTTGCCGTCGGCGCTGATGACAGCCTTGTCAAACGAAAAGAGCGAATCCGCAGAGAACTGGACGGTTTGCAGCGGTGCCACCGGCACCGGCTGGGGTGGCGGAGGTGGAGCGACCACCATCGGCTGGGGGGGTGGAGGCGGTGCCACGTAGGCTGGCGCCTGAGCAATCGCCACGGGCTTGGGCGCGGAGCGACCAAACGGGAACACCAATGAGACGGAGAAAAGGTTCACGTCGCCGTTGTTACCCAATCCATCCTTGACACGGTACCGCTCTGCCTCTCCCCGCACCAGGACGGAAGGCGAAATCTCGTACTGCAGACCCAGACCGACCTTCATGTTGTTGGCGCGCTGGCTGTTGTCGACCGACGCATACGCCGGCAATCCAGGGCCGCTGAATGCATCGCGCGTCATGGCATGCTGCACACCCAGGCGTGCCAATGCGGACCACTTGGCGCTCAAGGGCATCGTGCCCACCAGATCCAGATTCAGACCCTCCACTTCATAGCGACCGTTCATGGTGCCGCCTGGGAGTGCGGTGGAGTACGAAAACTTTCCCAAATTGAAGTAGCCGCCTTCCAGTGCGAAGTTGGGTGTCAACTGGTAACCACCAAACAGTTTGTAGGCAGTGTCCTGTGTCTCGTTCCAGTAGGAGCTGGGAGCGTTCTGCGTGCGCAACAGGCTGTTGGTGGTGAGCCGGTCATCGATCTGGGAATGCGACTGGCCAGCCGAGAGGCCCCAGTAGTAGAACGTGTTGTCCTGCGCAAACGCAGATGCCGTCATGACAGCGCCGAGGCTGGCAACGCCAAGCAATTGCAATGGCCTGATTGATTTCATAGGGTTCTTTCGAGATGAAGTGAAGGGTAGTGACACAGAGGCGATGTTCGGACTGCGCCCACGCCCGGTCAGTGCGCCACTGCACATAGGCGAAACAGGATCGCACCCCGTGCTCAGCAACAACACCGGCTGGAACTGGCGCCTGTATTGGTGTGCCACTGCACAGACGCAAACCCCGTTCAGACCTATAACCGGCAAGTCACAGACGCGTCGTCACCTGGCGAACGCACTTCAAACGAAAGTGAAATATGAAACCATCCAGACACGCGCTTCTCTACGCCTGCGTTGCAGGCACCCTGGCATTGAGCGCATGCCATAGCCTCAAGACGCCAGCCACTGCGGATGTAGCGGTATCCCAAGCGGCTGTTGAAAGCGCAGTCCGCGCCGACGGCACCGAATTCGCGCCGGCTGACATGCAGGCGGCCCGAGAAAAGTTGGCGCTTGCCAAGAAGGCACTCGCCGCCAAGGACTACAAGGCCGCCACCGACTATGCCTCCCAGGCGCAGGCCGACGCGAAATTGGCCCAGGCCAAGGCAGGCTCGGCAAAGTCACAGGCCGTGGCCGAAACGCTGCAGGAAGACATTCGCGTACTGAGAGTCGAACTTGACCGTGCCCGAACACAGTAAACCCACCAAGGTACCCACCATGAAAACTTACCGAAATACACTACTTGCCGCCAGCGTGCTCCTGATGCTGGGTGCCTGTGCCAGCGGCCCAACATCCACCGGCCTGCTGGAGCAGACCCGTATGGACTATGTACAAGCCCAGGGCAACCCCAAGATCGCAACCTATGCCGCGCTGGAAATGCAGTCAGCAACCCAGGCCATGGCTGCCGCCAACACTGCCGCCAACAAGCATGAGAGCATTGGAGAGCTGGACAAACTGGCGTACTTGGCAAAGCAGAAAATCGCCCTGGCGAATGAAGTCGCCAACCGGAAGTCGGCAGAGTCCGAGATAGCCAATTCGGCCGCCGCGCGCGACCAGGTGCGCCTGGAGCAAAGAACGCTGGAAGCGGATCAGGCTCGCATGAAGGCGCAGGATGCACAGCGTGCAGCGCAATCGGCGCGCAATGACGCTGCACTTGCAACACAGCAAAAGGAGCAAGCCCAGCTCACCACGGCCGATGCGCAACGGCAGGCCGATGAGGCCAGGGCCCGCAACGCCGCGCTGGAAGAGCAGCTGGCCACACTGGCCGCCAAAAAGACGGAGCGCGGACTGGTCATCACCCTCGGAGACGTTCTGTTTGGAACCGATCTTGCACGTCTGAATGCGCAGGGTATGCAGATGGCACAACGCCTGGCAAACGTACTGCAGAGCAACCCGGCACGCACGGTTCTGATTGAAGGCTTCGCCGACAGCACCGGTACGGCCGAACACAATCAGGCCCTGTCCGAGCGGCGGGCCATTGCCGTGCGCAGTGCACTGCTGGAACTCGGTGTGGCTGGTGAACGTGTGGCATTTCGCGGCTATGGTGAGTCCATGCCAGTTGCAGCCAACGACACCGCGCAGAACCGCCAGCTGAACCGCCGTGTGGAAATTGTTCTATCGGACGAACGCGGCATTGTCAGCCCGCGCTGACAGCACAGAGGCTCCTGCAATGCCTGTCGCACTGATCGTCGGACTCCACAGCAGTCCCGATTACCAGACGGTCGTGGATGCATTTCCCCGGATCGCCCAGAAGATTGACGTCTTCTGGGGGTATCCGGAGCTGGTTGCCTATCTGCGTGAACTGCAACGCGGCTCGGATGACCGCTCCATGGAGGGGTTTCCTGCCGAAGTGCTGTTTGCCATCCATCAATTGGCAGCGCTACACGACCAGCAATTCCCGCTCCTGGCACAACCCTACGGAGACATCTGGGGCACAAATTGAAGGGAGCCAGCGTGCGCCAGCGCACCGACAAATACCCCCCCAACTTGCACACTGACACATGGCCAGAAGTGTCTCGCCAGCAATTTAGGAGAGTGAGCCATGTCAAAACGATTGATCTTCCCATGGGCGCTCATGGTTCTGGGCAGTAACGCCCTGGCGCAGGCCTTGCCCAACGCCGGCAGCGAACTGCACCAGATCCCTTCCACCCCGGTCCCCAGGAATGCGGAACCGCGCCTTGAGTTGAAACCATTCAATGCACAAGTCAGCGCAGAACCCGCCGGAACCAAAGTGACGGTCAACCAGTTGAGGATCACGGGTGCGCAGCTGTACTCTGAAGGTGATTTGCTGGCCCTGACAGGCTTTCAGCCCGCAAGCCTGCTGACCCTCAACGAGTTGCGTGCCATGGCGGACGCGATTGCGCGCCACTACCATCGCAATGGCTACTTCGCCGCCCAGGCGTTCCTGCCAGCGCAGGACATTGTGGCGGGCGTTGTCGCCATTCAGGTCATGGAGGGACGCTACGGCAATATCCATCTGAATAACCAGACAAACGTCTCCGATGACCTTGCCAACGGCCTGCTGGAGGGACTGCAACCTGGTGAAGTGATGGCATCCGGCCCACTGGAGAGTCGGTTGCTGCTGCTTTCGGACCTGCCCGGTGTGACGGTGCGCTCCACGCTGGTCCCCGGCTCCGCCATCGGGACATCGGATCTGAATGTGGATCTGATGCCAGGGCAAAGCGTCAGCGGCAGCATTGATGCCGACAATGCCGGCAATCGCTACACCGGTGAGAACAGGCTGGGTGCAACCATCAACGTCAATGAAATCACCGGCCACGGTGACGTTGCCACATTGCGCATGCTGACAACCGGGCCGGGCCTCCACTACGCCCGCGCGGCCTATCAAATGCAGTTTGGCAAGGCCCGCGCCGGTGTTGCCTATAGCCGCCTGGACTATGTGCTGGGTCAGGAATTCGAGAGTCTGCACGCGAATGGAACAGCGAAAGTCGCCAGCGCCTTTGCCAGCTATCCATTGATCCGGTCGCGACACCAGAATCTCCATGTCGGTCTCAATTTCGATGCCAAGACATTTCAGGACCGTGTCGATGCGACGGGCTCCGTTGCGGACAAGACCGCTGACGTCTGGACCGCCAGCCTGAGCGGAGATCAGTCAGACAACCTGGGGGGCGGCGGGGTGACAGCCTACTCCCTGGCCTGGAGCAGTGGCACCATCGATCTGAAGACGCCCTCGGTGCGCGCCGACGACTTGCTCACGGCGCAGTCCGCTGGGCACTTCGACAAGCTGGGATTCAACCTGATGCGCCTGCAAAACGTGACCAACTCCCTGTCGGTCTACGCCGCAATCAGTGGCCAGGTGGCCTCCAGAAATCTGGATGTGTCCGAAAAAATGGACCTTGGTGGCATGTACGGGGTGCGTGCCTATCCGCAGGGTGAGGCATCTGCGGATGAGGGCTATCTGGTGACGCTGGAGGCGCGCCTGCGGCTGCCGGTTCTCCCTGATGACAGTTCCAGCCAGGTGCAACTGGTCGGCTTTGTCGATGGCGGCAGCGTCACGTTGAACCGCAACCCCTGGTCCACCGGACCCAACACGCGAACACTGAGCGGAGCCGGCGTGGGCCTGGTCTGGTCGGACAGCAACAACTTCATGGTCCGGGTCTATTACGCACGCAAGCTGGGTAACGAGACAGCGACATCCGCACCGGATACATCGGGGCGATTCTGGATACAGGCTGTGAAGTACTTCTGAGCTTAGAAAAACTGGATGAACACCATGAACACAATTGACCGCTCAATCCGGAGCCACCGCAACGGAACACGACACCATGCATGCGGCCGCATCACGGCCCTGGGAATAGCCATGGCCCTCGGCTTTGGCATGAGTGCCCATGCACTTCCAACAGGTGGTGTCGTCACCACGGGCAGTGCCAGCGTCAACAGTGGTGCGGGACATACCTTCATCAACCAGACGACTCCCAATGCGGTGATCAACTGGCAGAGCTTCAGCATCGGCGCGGGTGAATCGGTCCGGTTCGCGCAGCCCAGCAGCAGTTCCGTCACGCTGAACCGGGTACTCGGCGCCGAGCCCTCTTCGATACTGGGCAATCTGACCGCTAACGGAAACATATTCGTCGTCAATCCGAACGGCATTCTCTTTGGCCGAGGTGCACAGGTCAACGTGGGTGGACTTGTGGCGTCCACACTGGACCTGGCTGACAGCGATTTCATGTCGGGGCGCTACAAACTCACCAACGCGGGCACGGGTTCGGTTGTCAACCAGGGGACGATATCGGCCGACAGTGGCTCCGTTGCGCTGCTGGGCGCCAGTGTCGGCAACGACGGCGTGATTTCGGCCAGGCTGGGTTCGGTTGCACTGGCGGCAGGCAACGCCATCACGCTGGATGTTGCCGGTGACGGTCTGCTCAATGTAGCGGTCAACCAGGGCGCCGTGAACGCTCTGGCCCAGAACGGTGGTTTGATCCGCGCCGATGGTGGCCGCGTGTTGCTGACCGCGCAATCGGCCGGAACGCTGCTGCAAAGCGCGGTGAACAACACCGGTGTGATTCAGGCCAGAACAATTGAAGACCGCAGCGGAACCATCCGAATGATGGGGGACATGAACAACGGCCGAGTTCAGGTGGGTGGCACACTGGATGCCAGCGCCCCCGTGGACGGCAATGGCGGGTTCATTGACACATCCGCCGCACGGGTCTCTATCGCCAATGACGCCAAAATCACCACCGCCGCAAACCGCGGAACCACCGGAACCTGGCTGATTGACCCGCAGGACTTTACGGTGGGAAGTGGTGCCACGGACAACATCAGCGGAGCCACGCTGTCCGCCCTGCTGGTCACCAACAGCGTGGTCATCACGACCGCAACAGGGCCGGACGCCACCGTGGCCGGAACACCCCCGGTGACCACCATGAATACGGCCACCATTGGCAACGGTGACATCCACATCAACCAGGCCATCAGCTGGACCGCTGCCCCGAGTACCACAACGCTGACCCTGAATGCAGAACGGGACGTCAACGTCAATGCGCCCATTTCGGCCACCAATGGCAATTTCGTGGTCTGCTGCGGGCGAGATGCCAATGTCAACGCTGCCATCACAACGGTTAATGGCAGCGTTCTGTTGAACGCCGGGCGCAACCTGAACTTGCTGGCGGCGCTGACGACCACCGATGGCAACGTGTCCATGTGCGCCGCCAACGACGTGACCGTCAGCGCACAAATTACGCTCACCCGCGGCAGCAGCATTCCGAGTCAAAGCCTGAGCCTGCCCCTGGGGCTGGTACTGAATGCCGGTTTTGGTGGCACTGGTCCGGGAGTGGGTGGTGGCACAGTGGTATTTGCACCTTTGACTCCACCCGCTGCGGTGACGGGACCCAACGCGCCTGTCACCATCATCTACAACCCCGTCGCCTACACCACACCGACCAACTATTTGCCCAACATGACCCTGACGGGCGGCGCAACGCTGACCCAGCGCATGCTGGTGTTTGCTTCGGTGGCCGACAAGACCTTCGACGGCACGACCAGTGCAACACTGCTCGCTCTGAAGGGAGCCCCCACCGGAGTAACCCTGGTGGCAGGCGCCGGCAGCAGTGCCAATTTTGATACGTCCGCCATTGGATCCGGCAAATCGGTAACCTCTACCGGATACACCTTGGGTGGCGCCAATGCCAACGACTATGCGCTGGCCGTCGCGTGCTGCGGACCTGCGGTGGCAAGAACAACCGGCAATATCGTGGCAGCGGTCGTGGTGCCGCCACCAGTCGTGGTGCCGCCACCAGTCGTAGTGCCGCCACCAGTCGTAGTGCCGCCACCAATCGTGGTGCCACCACCAGTCGTAGTGCCACCACCAGTCGTAGTGCCACCACCGGTCGTAGTGCCACCACCAGTTGTAGTGCCACCACCAATCGTAGTTCCACCACCAATCGTGGTACTGCCACCAATCGTGGTACTGCCACCAATCCTGGTTCCACCACCGGTCGTGGTACTGCCACCTATCATCCCAACCATATATGTGCCACCGGTTGCGGTACCGCCAGTGTCGGTAGCCCTGGTTAACGTGCCGCCAGTGGCACTCGTGTCCACGCCTCCACCCATGGCTCCACCCGAAATCCCGCCAACGGTGCTGGTTGCAACGCCACCACCCGCACCCGAGCGGGTCGAAGAAGTCTACGTGCCACCCGTTCGGCCACGCAAGCAGGATCGGAACTGACCGGTCGCATGATGGACCCCCGCACCCCATGCTGGAATAAGGCCAGTTGGCTTTGCGCCATGGTGTGCGTGCTGGGAGTAACTTCGATTCACGCAACGCCTTCATCCGAAGGCGTACTGGTCATCACTGTTCCTGCGATCCGCCATGCAGACCTTGGGGCTGAGGATGCTTCCCAGCAAGTTCGCCATCTCGCAAACTGGATCGTCGCTTCGCGTAACAATGCCGGGCTGCCGTTTGCGATTGTTGACAAGGTCGGCGCCAGAGTGCTCGTCTTTTCTGTGGCCGGCGTGCTCCGCGGAGCCGCGCCTGCCTTGCTGGGCTCGGCGCGAGGCGACGGATCAGCGCCTGGCATTGGGGACAAAAAGTTGTCCAGCATTCGGCCCGAGGAACGCACCACACCGGCCGGCCGGTTCGAGGCAGAAATTGGGCAAAACATGCGCGGCGAGGACATTCTCTGGGTCGACTATGCCAGCGCGGTCTCCCTGCACAGAGTTGTCACCGGCAATCTGAAAGAACGCCGACAGCAGCGACTGGAAACCACCACCGCATTGGACAATCGCATCACCTACGGGTGTATCAATGTTTCAGAAGACTTCTATGTGCGCGTCGTGCGACCCGCATTTTCGAGGATGCGCGGCATCGTCTACGTGCTGCCAGAAGTTCTGTTGGCGGAGGATGTGTTTCACTCCTCCCGTGTTGACTGAACCGGAACCAGATACCGACTCAGTGGGCAATGAACCGATCTGAACAGGCCGCGCGCAGCACGGCATGCGCATCGGTTCGTATCAGATCGGCTGGCTTGCCACCATCTTCCAGCCAGCGGTTTGGCTGCGCAAACCAATAGGCCAGCTCCCACGATTCAAAAACCGGATTGAGCGCCATCAGCACCTCGACAATACCCGTCTGCAGTGTCATATCTTCCCGGTTGAATTGAAACAGGGGTATCCAGACCTTGGATTGCCAGTCAACACTGATCACGTTGCGTTTGACAATCCAGCGTGCCAGGACAGAAGGCTCGGCGGCGCTTCGGGTTTTGAACAAGGCGAACACCTCTTGCGCGCGCGCCAGCCCCCCGCTTTGTCGGTAGGCTTCCAGCATCTCCATGAACTGGCTGTCCGTGCGGAACTCCTGCGTCAGCCGTTCGTTGGGCGCCTCATCACCCAATGGCTGGATGACGGTCGATATGAATTGCAGGTCAACGGGACCACGTAGCGAAACATGTTGCATGGAATCTCCTGGTGAATCGTATATGCCACAGAGGTTCTCCAGCGGAGATACGACTGAACCTGACAGTACACGGACAGGCCAACAGGGTCTGTGTGCTCCCGAACCTTTTCTGCTCAGGAGCAATGCAGCGTGGGTGTGACAGCGCACGGACTGAGCTGACCGCCAAGCCTATTCTGAACGTGGCATCGTTGCCTGCGCCGCACACCGCTGAACGCAAGCATCCAACGATGGGATGCCCCTTGCAGCAATGGACCGAGAGAGAACTTTCCAATGAAGACACAGCACCAGACGTTGGGATGGATTGCCGCCTCAGCCTTGTGCATCTCGGCCCTGGTGGTGTCACTGTTCGGCGCCTATCGTCAGATTGAGGCGGCAGCGGAGGCAACCCAGCATACCCAGCGCGTACTCAGTGGCGCCAACGGCGTTCTGTCAACCCTGAAGGATGCTGAAACAGGCCAGAGAGGCTTCTTACTCACGGGCGACGAGAGATTTCTGGAGCCCTACCTGGACGCCAGCGGAAGTATCAAGGCAGAGATTGACAGTCTGGGGCGCCTGACCCAGTCCTCCGATGCCAAGGGGCATCTGCAGGCGATTCTGCCTTTGGTCGATGCGAAGATGACAGAGTTGAAACGCCTCATCGATCTGCGCCGCAGTAGCGGATTGATGGCGGCACAGGCCGCCATCTCTGCCGGTCCGGGACGGCTACTCATGGACTCCATTCGGACGGAAATCGATGGGTTTATCGAGCAGGAGCAGCTCCGATACGCAGCGCAGGAATCGACCTTCCAATCAACCATGGGGCGTCTCTTCGTCGTCATTGCTCTGGCGAGTCTGCTTGCAGCATTGCTGGGAATGGGCATAGCCTACCTGGTCTTTCGCCAGTCCCGCCAGCACGCCAAGGAGCAGGTCTATCTTGAAACTCAACATCTGCTGGCGGTGCAGCAGGCCACGAATCTGGAACTCAAACGCGCCAACGAAACATTGCAGGTCAGCGAGGAAAGGCTGGCCGTCACGCTGAAATCCATCGGCGATGGAGTCATTGCAACCGACGCCCAGGGACGGGTCACGCTACTGAACCCACTGGCAGAGCTACTCACTGGCTGGACCCAAGCCGAAGCGCATGGGCGACCGGTGGACGAGGTCTTTCACATCGTCAACCAAGAGACCCGCCTCCCCGCAGCCATTCCCGTTATGGAGGCCCTCAGCAGCGGAACCATTCAGGGGTTGGCCAATCACACGGTTCTCATTGCGCGGGGCGGAACCGAGTGTGACATTGCGGACAGCTGTGCACCGATCCGTGGTCACGACACGCAGGTGGTGGGTGCCGTTCTGGTGTTCAGGGATGTGACGGCGGAGTATGCAATTCAAAAGAGCCTTCGCGCTCAGCAGTTCTACACACGCTCATTGATTGAGTCGAACATCGACGCAATGATCGCCACCGATCCGTCTGGTCACATCACCGATGTCAATCAACAGATGGTCGCCCTGACAGGCTTCTCCAGAGAGCAAATGATGGGCTCTCCCTTCAAGAACTACTTCTCTGACCCCGAGCGGGCTCAGGCCGGCATTCTTCGTGTTCTGTCGGAGAAAAGAGTATCTGACTACGAGTTGACAACGCGCCCCAAGGTTGGGCCCGAGACCGTGGTGTCCTACAACGCCAGCGTCTTTCTTGACCGCGATGGAAATATCGAGGGCGTCTTTGCGTCAGCGCGTGACATCACCGAGCGTCGGAGAATGGATACGCTGCTCCTTGAGAAAAACACGGAACTGGAGCGTGCACGCTCCATCGCAGACAAGGCCAATCGCGCGAAGTCCGAGTTCCTGGCCACCATGAGCCATGAAATCCGCACGCCAATGAACGGAGTCATCGGCATGCTCGATGTGCTGGAGCAAAGCAGCCTGAACGGCCCCCAGCTGGAGATGACCAACGTCATCCATGATTCCGCCTTTGCCTTGCTGGCGGTGATCAATGACATCCTGGACTTCTCCAAGATCGAGGCGAACAAACTGGAAACCGAGCGCGTGCCCATGTCCATTGCCGACACCGTCGAGAGTGCCTGCGTCAACATGAATCAATTTGCCATGAAAAAAGGCGTGGAGTTGACACTGTTTGTTGATCCAGCCATTCCGGCATCCGTGCTGGGTGACCCCGGGAGAATCCGCCAGGTACTCATCAACCTGACGAACAATGCGATCAAGTTTTCCAGCAAGCTCAATCGGGTAGGACGCGTATCGGTCCGCGCAATCCTGTCAGAGCGTCTGGATCGGAATTGCACAGTGGACTTTCAGGTCTGCGACAACGGCATAGGAATCGACGAGTCCACGCGGGCCCGCCTTTTCAATGCATTCATCCAGGCAGACAACTCCATCACACGCACATTTGGCGGAACCGGTCTGGGTCTGGCCATTTCAGGTCAGTTGGTGGAACTCATGGGGGGCACTATCGTGGTCCAGAGTGTGCTCACAGAGGGATCCAACTTCACCGTGCGTCTGCCCTTCGCCGAATCCGACGACGTTTTGTTGCCCGGTACGACACCCGGTGTGCTGCAGGGGCTTCGCTGCCTGGTTCTGGTTGGAACAAACGGGATGGGCGAGGACATTGTTTCCTACCTCACCCATGCGAGCGCGATTGTGGAACGTGCAACCAGTATGGAAGTCGCGCAACGCTGGATTCAGGCGCATCCTGGTGGCTTGTGTGTGGTCATTGCGGATGTCGCAGACTGCCAGACAACGGCCGGAGCACTGCGTCGCGCATTCAGTCAGCAATCCGGCCAGGAAAGGCACTTCGTGGTCATTGGACGCGGGAAACGGCGCCTGCCCCGGGTGGAGGCACTGGATGTGGTCTCCGTGGACGGCAACCTTCTCACGCGCAACGCGCTATTGCACACCGTAGCCATCGCCGCTGGCATCGACATCGCACCGGCCATCGATACCCAGGATGAGCCAGTCAGGTTCGCTCCGGCACCTGCGACCCGCGATGCGGCCCGACGCGAGGGTCGGCTGATTCTGGTCGCGGAGGACAACGAATACAACCAGAAGGTCATACTCCAGCAGCTGATGCTCCTGGGTCGAACGGCAGACATCGCCAACAACGGGCGCGAGGCCCTGAAACGCTGGCAAAGTGGCGACTACGGCATCTTGCTCGCCGATTTGCACATGCCGGAGATGGATGGCTACGAGTTGACCACAGCCATCCGGGCTGCCGAAACCGGCGATGCCCACATTCCCATCATCGCCTTCACCGCCAATGCGCTGAAAGGCGAGGCAGAGCACTGCATCGCCGTGGGCATGGACGACTACCTGAGCAAACCGGTGCAAATGGTTCAGCTCAAGGCCATGCTCAAAAAGTGGCAGCCCGTCGTAGCCTCGGGAATGATGCCATTGGAGTCCCCGGGAATCGATGCATCGACCACACTGGGTACGGCTACTGCGAACGCTGCCGCATCTCCATGGGTTGTTCCGGTGGATGTCAAGGTCTTGGAGGCGTTGATAGGCAATGACATCACCGTATTGTGTGAATTCCTGCGGGACTTTCGCACCAGTGCAGCCCGCACAGCGGGGGACTTGCGTACCGCCCATGGAGCGGGACAGCCCGCCACGGTTCACGCACTGGCACACAAGCTGAAATCATCCGCGCGAGCCGTGGGAGCGCTTCGATTGGGTGCGCTTTGCGCGGATCTGGAAGCCGCCGGCCAGGAGAACCGGGCCGACACACTGAGCCTGATCGTTCCGGAGTTTGAGAAAGAGTTCGCACGGGTTGACCGCTTCTTGCTGGGGTACCTCAGCATGCGTTCAGATAAGACCAGTTTGAACCGGGCCTAAACCCGCTACCCGCATGGACCAGCCAATGACCTCCACAGCAACACTGCCGAAAGTGTGTCCGATCAATCGAAGCACAATCAGGGTACTGGTCCTGGATGACGAGCCCTTCATGTTGCGCATGCTGGATCGGATACTGAAGAATCTCGGTTGCCGGTCAGTGGTGACTTGTGAGAGCGGCCTGGCCGCGCTGGCCCAATTGGACCCGCCCAGTGTGAGACCCGACCTGATCCTGCTGGACATCAACATGCCCAACATGGATGGTGTTGAATTTGTTCGCCATCTGGTGGATCGCCACTATGCTGGTGCACTCATTCTGGTGAGTGGAGAAGATGAGCGGGTTTTGCAGTCCGTGGAGCGGCTGGTCCTTGCACACAAAATTGCGGTGCTTGGTCACCTCAGCAAGCCGGTTACGCCCGAGCGTCTGGCCGTGTTGATCGATCAGTGGTCCCCAACACTGGAAAGCGTTCCAAAGGCATTGAAGAGAACCTATGCCGCGCACGAGTTGCACACAGCCATGGTCCGCGGGCAGTTGCTGAACCACTATCAGCCCAAGGTCGCAGTCCTGTCAGGCGAAGTGGTCGGAGTGGAATCCCTGGTCCGGTGGCAGCATCCCAAGGATGGCATGATATTCCCTGACCAATTCATCGGGTCAGCGGAACAGGGTGGCCTGATTGACAAGCTCACCCGCACGGTCCTGACCCATGCTCTGGCACAAGCCAGAGCATGGCAGGACGCAGGGCTTTCGCTGCGTGTGGCGGTCAACCTGTCCATGGAAAACCTGACTTCACTGAATTTTCTGGACTACGTTGTCAACCTCACCACCCTGGCCGGAGTGCCGCCGCAGAAGATTGTGCTGGAAGTCACCGAGAGCAGCCTGATGCGCGATCAGAGGATACCGCTTGAAATCCTGACGCGCTTGCGCCTGCACCGGTTCTGTCTGTCCATAGATGACTTTGGCACTGGCAACTCCTCCCTGTCCCAGTTGCGGGACATTCCTTTTGACGAGCTGAAGATTGACCAGAGCTTTGTGCATGGCGCCTGGGCCAACGATACCCAACGCGCCATGTTCGACGCCAGTCTGAGTCTGGCAAAGCAACTCAAGATGGAATCGGTTGCAGAAGGGGTTGAAGACCGCGCGGACTGGAACTTTCTGCGCACCAGCGGCTGTGACATTGCACAGGGCTACTTTATCGCCAAGCCCATGCCGGGACATGCAGTACAGGACTGGATCGCGGATTGGGAAGAGCGGCGCCCTCTCCTGATCCACCCATGAATACCGACCACCCAGGCCATCCGGACCCCGCCATGGAGCAGGATGAACGGTTTCAGCAGATCGTTCTGGTTGTGGATGACAGCGAGTTCGACCGCAAGGTATTTGGAGCCGTTCTGGAAGAAGAGCTGTACGACCTGGTACTTTCCAACGGCTGCCTGGAGGCTCTGGCCGTCCTGGAGAGGACCCTGCCCGACCTGATTCTGCTGGACATGGATATGCCCGAAATCGACGGACTGCAAACTCTGCAACGGCTGAAGGCCAATATTCGCCTGGCCAGCATCCCCGTCATGATGGTTACCGGACATAGCGAACGAGATGTGGTGCTGCGCTGCCTCAAGGCAGGTGCCATCGATTTCACGGTCAAGCCGCTGGATCGGGTCAGCTTTCTGGCCAAGGTGAGAAAGATCCTAGACACTGCGGTATAGATGTCACAGCCCCGATCAAGCGGTAATGTTCGATAGCGCACGGAGCCAATCCGGCCGGTTGCCCATACTCCCCATTTGAGACGCGCCAATCATCACCGATCGGCACCCTGCGTCTCGGTGCCGGAGTCTGACATGAAAATCAAAACGGGCATTGTGCGGCCCTGGAGCACTGCGACCTTCGGGGACAGCGCAGACACTTCCCCTCTTGAACTGGAATCCTTGGGCGAGCATCTCAGCGTCTGCAGAAGCGGACATGGGAAACTCATGGCGCTGCATTGCGCTGCGGAGTCCATGGGAGGCTTCATTGTTTCGCGGATGGTGACATCCATCGTGGTCGTCGGTCTTCTGGTCGCCACGGTACGACTGGTACTGTAGGGTATGGCGGCATCCGCTCTGCTGAGTCTGGTGCCCGGCGCATCCTGCACACTGTGTGACATTCTGGACCCGTCGCAGGGATCGGTACAGCCCCCCATCCGGGCCGACATCTTCGGTGCGCAGCGGTTTGCGCAACATGGCCGCATATTGGGACAGGCGCACCGCTCTGCCACGGACGGGTCCCGTGCCGCCACGTTTTTCCCACGATTGCGGGACAACATCCGCGCACTGCGGCAGAGTCACCAATACATAGGACTGCAAGCCAGCTCAGGCTATGACATCAGTCCAGCGGCCGAGTGGCTGCTTGACAACTTTCACGTCATCGAGGCGCAGATCAAGGAGATTCACGACGGCTTGCCTCGCGGCTACTTCCGCAAGCTTCCCATGCTGCAGGGCGCGCCACTATCCGGCTTGCCCCGCATTTACGGTGTCGCATGGTCCTTTGTTGCGCACACCGACGGGGCGTTTGATGAGGAACTGCTAACCCAGTTTCTGACGGCCTACCAGGATGTATGCGAACTCAAGCTCAGCGAGGCATGGGCATTACCCACCACGCTACGGGTTGTCCTGGTTGAAAGCCTGCGGCGCCTGGCCGAGCGGGTAGCGACCAACAAGGCCGCCAGGGAGGTTGCCAACATCTGCTTTGATCACATCGACCAATACGATGGCGATGCGCTCGACAGACTGCAAAGCCTGCTCAGCCAACGCGGTGTAGCACCTGTCTTCCTGGCCCAGATGGCGCAGCGGCTACATGACCGCCGTGCGACGGGTGAAGACGTGGGACTTCCCGCCGTGCAGGAATGGCTGCGCAGGGTGCTGCCTGACCTGGGCGCCATGCAGACCCAGCAGAGCGCAGCCCAAGCGGAAGACAATTTGAGTGTCAGCAACGCGGTCAATTCCCTGCGCGCCATTGGCGACTCGGACTGGTCGGGCATCATTGCCCGCACCAATGCGCTGGTGCGACTGATGTTGACCTCCCCGCTATTCGCTGCAGAGGACGACGCAACGCGGGATCAGACACTGCACGCCATCGAGAAGTTGGCCAAACGCTGTGGCGTGGCGGAGGCATCGGTGGGGCATACCTTGCTGAGCCTCATGCAGCCGGGCAGCGGCCACGACGGCCCATCCTCCGTCGCCCACCACTGGCTTCGGGGTGCCGGGCAGTCGGCGTTAGCGGATGCACTGGGTCTTCGCACGCAATGGGGCTTTGCATGGCAGGACCTTGCCCGGCGCATAGCCTTCCCCATCTACCTGTCGGTTCTGGTAGGCGCGCTGTGCGCCGTGATCTGGTTTTTGCTGCGACATGACCTGGCCCAGACAGGCGCAGCTGGCCCGGCGTGGGTGATCGCATTGGGCATGCTGGCGATGGCGTTCCCCGCTTCGGAGGCCGTGGTTGCGGTGCTCAACCGCCTGATCTGCGAATCCATCCGTCCGCACCACCTGCCCCGGTTGGCACTGGCCGATGGCATTCCCATGGACCACCGCGTCATGGTTGTGATTCCCTGCATGCTGACCGACATAGCGTCCACCCATGAGCTAGTGCACCGGCTGGAGCTGCATTACCTCGCCAATCCGGAACGTGCGGCCCAGTTCGCGCTGCTGACCGACTGGGCGGATGCGAGCGCACCGCACCTGCCCACCGACACGGAACTGCTGGAATCGGCCAGACAGCAGATTGATGAGCTCAATGCACGCCATCCCCGCGAGGCCGATGACACGGACTGCTGTCTGCGCTTTCTGCTGCTGCACCGCGATCGCGTGTTCAGCGAAAGTGAGCAGCGATGGATAGGATGGGAGCGCAAGCGGGGAAAGCTGGAGCAGCTCGTGTCCGCCTTGGCACAAAACTGCCGCAGCGTGTTTCTGGATCTGGGCGCGACATCCCACCTCGCCAACTCCACCCGCTACATCGTGACGCTGGACAGCGACACGCAACTCCCACCGGGGCGGCTGCGCGAATTGGTGGGTGTGGCCGCGCATCCCCACAACCAGCCACAGCTTGACGACAAGGGCCGCATGGTGGTCAGCGGATACGGCATATTGCAGCCGCGCATCGTGACGCCGTTGCCGTCGGCGCGGTGTGCCACGGCTTTCCACTGGCTGTTTTCCGGCCAGTGCGGCATCGACCCCTACAGCGCGGCAAGTTCCGAGGTCTATCAGGACCTGTTTTCCGAGGGCACCTTCACCGGAAAGGGCCTGCTCCACGTGCAGGCCATGCACGCGGTGCTCTCGGGTCGTCTGGCCGATGGTCAGATTCTGAGCCACGATCTGCTGGAGGGCTCCATCGCACGCTGTGCCGCCGTCAGCGACATCACCGTCATCGAGGAAGCGCCCTTCCACGCGGATGTGGCTGCGTCCCGCGTGCACCGCTGGACCCGGGGCGACTGGCAGTTGCTGCCGGTGCTGCTCACCTCCCTGTGGCGTCCGACGCGGTCCGGCATTCGTGCAGTCAACCTCTGGAAGATGTCAGACAATCTGCGCCGCTCACTGGTGGCACCCATGTCGCTGGCGCTGCTGGTCGCCGCGTTGGCCGGGACACTGGTTTCACCCTGGGTGGCGTTGGCCTTGGTGTACGTCGCCTTTTCTGCCGGCCCCATGATGGGCGCACTGACCGGGTTCTCGCCGGGGCGCGCCGAGATCGCCCAGCGCCACTTCTATGCGCAGGCTGCGACCGACCTGCTGCGCGCGCTTCTGGGCGGTGTCTGGCACATGGCGCAACTCCTGCAGCAGTCCTTGCTGAGCATGGATGCCATCGCTCGCGCACTCTACCGGACCACGGTCAGCAGGCGCCAGCTGCTGCAGTGGACGACGGCGGCCACCGTGCAGTCGCGCATGGAGTCCACACTGGGAACGGCGGTGCGCCGGCACCAATCGGAACCCGTCCTGGCCCTGCTGATATGGGCCGGGCTGTTGGCATCCGGCACACCGTACCCGCTTCTCTCCAGCCTCGTCTGCATGGTGTGGGTGGGCTCGCCGGTATGGACCTGGTGGGTAAGCCGGGCCAGACCGGTGGCCACGCAGGATGCGCTGTCCGGGCAGGACGCCCAGTATCTGAATGGCATTGGCCGTGACACATGGCGACTGTTCGAGCGCTGCGTGGTTGCCGATGAAAACCATCTGCCGCCCGACAACCTGCAGCTGTCCCCGCATGACATCGTGGCGCACCGCACGTCACCCACCAACATCGGTCTCTACCTGCTGAGCGCGGCCTGTGCGCGTCAATTCGGATGGATAGGAACACAGGACCTGCTGGTGCGCCTGGAAGCCACATTGGGCACGCTGCTCACACTGGAGCGCCATCGGGGCCACTTCTTCAACTGGTATGACACCCAGACCTGCGCACCGCTGCTCCCGACGTACGTGTCAACGGTGGACAGCGGCAACCTGGCCGGGCATCTGCTCACGGTCGCCCAGGCCTGCCTGGAACTGGCGCAGGCACCACTGGACGCCACGGCGGCAGATAGCGCGCTTGCCGCCTCGCGCACGCGCATCTCGGCTTTGCTGACGAAACGCTCCGGGCTGTCTGCTGCATTGCGCACGGAGTTGAAATGGCTGTTGGCGGATCACCGGGCCGGCCTGCGGTCAGCCAGTCAGGACGCGGACGCCCGTCGGGTGACCGATGCCCTGGGCGGGCGCCTTGGTGACAGCCTTGCCGCCGCTCGGCTGCGCAACGTGGCGCAGACCTGTACCCGTCTGGCATGGGAGGCGGACTTCAGCTTCCTCTACCACCGCAAGCGCCATCTGTTCCACATTGGCTACCGCATGGCCGAACACCAGCGGGACGCCGGCTTCTACGATCTGCTGGCATCGGAGTCCCGGCTCACCAGTCTGCTGGCCATTGCCAAGGGTGATGCGCCGGTTCGCCATTGGGCGTCGCTGGGGCGACCATTCTTCGCCGTTGCAACCCATGTGGGGTTGCGCTCCTGGACCGGTTCACTGTTTGAATATCTGATGCCCAGTCTGGTGCTCGCCGAGCCGCAGGGAAGCGTTTTGTGGTCGGCCTGCGACGCGGCCCTGCGCGAGCACATCGCATTTGCCAGAAACCAGGGCGTTCCATGGGGCATGTCGGAGTCGGCCTACGCCGCCAGCGACTACACACTGGCCTACCAGTATGCGCCCCAGGGCGTGCCCCGTCTGGCACTGCGGCGCACGCCACCCGATGAGTTGGTGGTCGCACCCTATGCCACGGCCCTGGCGCTACTGGTATCGCCGCGCCAGGCGGTTGAGAACTTTCGCGTGCTGGAAGGCCTGGGCGCGCGCGGGCGCTATGGCTTCATGGAGGCATTGGACTACACCCCGTCTCGCCGCCCCAGCGGCGGTCTCTATGCGCCGGTAGATACGGTCATGGCACACCACCAGGGCATGAGCATTGTGGCGATGGCAAACACCTTGCTGGATGGTGCCGCACAACGCTGGGGAATGGCCAACGCGCCCCTGGAGGCGGTGGCATCCCTGTTGCATGAGCGCGTGCCGCGCAAGGTCTCCATGCTGTATGCACCGCGGCCCCAGACCGTATCGCTGGCACGACAACGGCGCAGCGCGCCGGGCCAGCTGCGGGAAGTGATCCCAGGTGCGGCGGCACTGGAGCCTACCCATCTACTCTCCAACGGTCGCTATGCCGTGGCCCTGCGGGCCAACGGCGCGGGATGGAGTCGCTGGGGGAGCATTGGTATTTCGCGGCAGCGTGACGATGCGCTGCGCGACGAACTGGGGAGCTTCTTCTATGTCCACTGGAATGGCCAGCCCGAGCGTGCATCCCTGACATCCCACCCGGCGCCAGACCCCCTTGCCAACTACCAATGCATCTACCATGCAGACCGCGTGTGCTTTGATACGACATGGAGCGAGCTGCAGGCACAGACCACGGTGTGGGTCAGTCCCGAGGACGACATAGAGTTCCGCAAGGTGGAGCTGCGCAACCTCAGCGACCACCCGCTGGATGTCGAGCTGGTCTCGGCATTTGAAGTCACACTGGCGGAGCGCCAGGCCGACGAGGCCCATCCCGCATTCTCCAATCTGTTTGTGCAGGCCGAATGGCTGTCCTTGCACCAGGCGCTGCTGTTTGAACGCAAGCCGCGCCTGCCAACGGAATCCAGTGTGCAGTTGGCACACTTCCTGGCCACTTCCGATCCGCGTGTGCTGGGTATTGCGGTGCAGACCGAACGGCGTCACTGGCAGGGGCGCAATCGCAGTGCGGCACGACCACTGGGTCTGCTCAATCCCCTGCCATCGGCTTCGTCCGAAGGCCGCACCATTCTGGCGACCGGGCTGGACCCGGTGTGCGCCCTGGCTGTGACGGTGCGCCTGGCGCCGGGTGCGCGCATCCAGCTGACGTTTGCCACCGCGGTATCGGACAGCGGAGCCACGCTTAGGGCGGTGATCGACAAATACCGCCAGGCCAACAATGTGAAACGGGCCTCGCTGATGTCGGCCACGCTGGCGGGCATTCGCCTGCGCGCGTTGCGCATCAGCGTTGAGAACTACGTAGCCATGCAGACCCTGACCACTGCCATCACATTGACACTGGCCCGTCCGCTGGCCCACGTTGCCCTGGCCGCCAGCACGACGGCCGAGGTCTGTGATCGCCGCTTGCTCTGGCGTTTCGGCATTTCCGGTGACAGGCCCCTGATTCTCGTGCGCTGTGGTGTACCACACGGCCTGGGCCTGCTGCGGGCCATGGCCCAGGCTCTGAAGCTGTGGGCATGGGGTGGCGTTGCGTGCGATCTGGTGGTGGTGAATTCCGAGCCCATTTCGTACCTGATGACCTTGCAACGTGAAATAGCCGCATTGCGGGAACGCCACTTGTTGGAAACCGGTACGCAGGCGGGCAGCGCAGCAACCGGCTTCCACCTGCTGCGTGCAGACGAACTGACAGCCGATGAACTGAGCACCCTCAAGGCCCACGCACGGCTGCGCCTGCATGCCGATGGCCGCCCGCTCGCGCACCATGTGCAGGAGTGGATTGCGCTGCACGAGAAGGCACTTGCGGATCGCCTGGACGGAGCCAGCGCGCCGCTGCCCTGCAGCGCCTTGAGCGGCAGGGCGACCAAGCCCCCGGTGGGCACGTTCGCCGTGGCCGATGGCGCGTTTGCATTTGACGTGAGTGACAGCCTGCGTCCATCGAAACCCTGGATCAATGTGCTGTCCAACCCCATCTTTGGTGCCCAGGTATCGGAGTCTGGCAGTGGCTACACCTGGGCGGTGAACAGCCGATTGAACCAGCTCACCGCCTGGTCCAACGATGCCGTGGGCGACCCTCCGTCGGAATGGTTTCTGCTGCAGGACACCCGCTCCCAGCAGGTCTGGAGTGTCACCCCCAATGCGTGGGGTTTGAGCGGCACCCGCTACCGGATCACGCACGGCCAGGGCCATACCACCATCCACCAGCGCCAGGGCGATCTGGAAGTCACCATTTCCTGGTGTGTGGACGCAACAACGTCGGTCAAGCAGATTGCCTTGCGCCTGGTCAACCACGGTCACAAGCCCATGTACCTGCGCGTGGTGGGCATCGTCGAATGGCTCATGGGCGCAAGCCGGGCGGATCGCGCCACGGTTCGCACCGGGTTTGATCCGTCACAGTCTCCCGGCGGCAACGCCATCTTGCTGTGTACCCAGCGTGAGCGCTCGGCGGGTTTTGGTAATGGCACCGCCTTCTTCAGTGTCGCAACCCCGGCCGGCGAGTCCGGGGACTGGACCTGTGATCGGCGCGAATTCTTTGATGCCTCGGGTCGCATGGAATTGCCTGCGCACCTCGGGCAATCCTGCGGCGATGGCCTGGACCCGTGCGCCGCTCTTGCAACCCGTGTCTATCTGCCAGCCACCGGGTCGGCTGAACGGATCTTTTTGCTCGGCTATGCAGCCAGTGCAGAAGCGGCCCGGCAACTGGCCCGGGGGGCAACCCAGATCCACCCGGACGTGCGCGAAAAAGCCTCACAGGCGGTCTGGAACCAACTGTTGAGCGCCACCACCGTCAAGACGCCCGACCCCCTGTTTGACGCCATGGTCAACCGATGGCTGCTGTACCAGGCCGTGGGGTGCAGACTCTGGGCCAAGGCGGGGTTCTACCAGGCCGGCGGCGCGACCGGATTTCGGGACCAGTTGCAGGACGCGATGGCGCTGACTTGGACCGCCCCCGAGCGGCTGCGCCAGCAGATTCAGCTGTGCGCATCCCGCCAGTTCGTCGAGGGCGATGTGCAGCACTGGTGGCATGCGCCGCTGGGCGCGGGGGTGCGGACCCACTTTTCCGACGACCTGCTCTGGCTGGCCCACGCCTGCCTGCACTATGTGCGCTCCACCGGAGACTCCTCCATCCTGGACGAGCATGTGCCGTTCCTGGAGGGACCTGGCATTGCCGACGGCCGCGAAGACGCCTACTTCATTCCCCTGACCAGCGGGCAGGAGGCTTCGGTTTACGAACACGCGGCACGGGCCATTGACCACAGCCTGCGCGTGGGCGTTCACGGGCTGCCCCTGATGGGTAGTGGCGACTGGAACGACGGCATGAACCGCGTCGGGCCGGAGGGACTGGGCGAGTCCGTCTGGCTGGGCTGGTTCTTGTGGCAACTGGTAGACGGGTTTGCACCGCTGGCTCGTGCTCGCGGGGAGCCCGATCGCGCGCAGCGTTGGGAGGACGCGGCCGACGGCTGGAAGGCTGCGCTGAATGGGCCGGCCTGGGACGGCCAATGGTACCGGCGTGCCTTCTTTGACAACGGGCAGGCCCTGGGGTCAGCAGCCAACCCGGAGGCCCGCATCGACCTGATCGCGCAAGCCTGGTCCGTGCTGAGCGGGCTGGCACCACTGCCAATGCAACGCATGGCGCTGGCGGCGATGGACGCGCAACTGGTGGATACCGAGCATGGCCTGATCAAGCTGCTCGACCCACCCTTGGTCCACTCACTCCCCAGTGCCGGCTATATCCAGGCCTATCCGCCCGGCGTGCGCGAGAACGGCGGACAGTACTCGCACGGTGCCGTCTGGGCACTCATGGCCATGGCAGCCCTGCATGCGCAGGATGCCAGCGCTGGCGGGGTGGGCGAGGATGCCTACCGCTACTTCACGTACCTCAGTCCCGCACACCGCTCCACCCACCCCACACGGGGCGCAGCCTATGGTGTGGAGCCCTATGCCATGGCGGGCGACATTTATTCGCAGCCACCCTATGTGGGGTGCGGTGGATGGAGCTGGTACACCGGTGCGGCTGCCTGGATGCACCGCGCCGCCATCGAATCCATCTTCGGACTGCAGTTGCAGGCCCAGCAACTGGTATTTCGGCCCTGCATCCCGGCGCACTGGGACCAGGCCGAATTGACCCTGGTGCGCGCCGAGCGAACCATGCGCTTCATCCTCGTTCGCGCAAACCGGCAGCAGGCTGCGGAGAAAGCACGCCGATGGACCGCCACCGTCCTGCCCATTGGTGAAGCCCTCGCCTGGCAACCTCTGGGAGCGTCATCCACCTTTGTGGTTCCGCTGCTTCCCGGTTAGGTGCGTTAGCGCACCGACTTTCGGGCGTAGCATTTTTATAGTGGACTGGTCAGCCTTTCCTGCCTGCGAACGGCTGGGGCCGATCACGTTAACCGAAACCCGAGCACACACTGCTCAACTACTGGAGATTTACCATGCGCATCCGCACTTCCCTCGCCATTGCCATTTCTGCCATCGCCCTGCTGACCGCAACGGGCTGTGCCGTACAACGCGGACAGGAAAGCGTTGGCAACTATATTGACGACTCCGGCATCACCACCCTGGTCAAGTCCCGTTTTGTGGAGAGCAAGCAGGTTGACGCCGCATCCATCAGCGTGGAGACCATGAAGGGCACCGTCATGCTGTCCGGCTTCGCCAAGAACGGAACCGAACGCTCCACGGCCGAAAGCATTGCACGTGGCGTCAAGGGCGTCACCTCGGTGCGCAACGACATCATCGTCCGTCCGTAGTCTTCCAGGCCCTTTCTGTTCGCAAACGCACAGAAACGGGCCGCCCAAAGGCGCAAGCTACCAGTAACAGTCACACCTGCGTGATTGACCACTGGAGAATTGCACATGAAAAGCCGCTTTGAAACCCTTGCCCTGACTGCCGCCCTGGCCAGTCTTCTGGTCGTCTCCGTTGCCGGATGCGGGAAAACCGCCGATGGCGCGGCCAAGACAGCACCCACCACCACCGTGGGCACCGACATTGATGACAGCGTGGTCACCAGCAGCGTGAAAGCCGCGCTGCTGGCAGACCCGGATGTCAAAAGCTTCGATCTGAAGGTGGAAACACGCAAAGGTGAAGTTCTGCTGAGCGGCTTTGTGGACAACCAGGCCCAGATCGACCGCGCCACTGCTGCCACCCACACGGTATCCGGTGTCAAATCCATCCAGAACAACCTGATCCTCAAGGGTTCCCCGACGACCGTTGGCAACAAGGTCGATGACGGCATCATTACCGGCAAGGTCAAGGCGGCGCTGCTGAGCGACCCCAACATCAAGAGCTTTGACATTGCCGTCGTGACCCGCAAGGACGAGGTGCTGCTCAGCGGCTACGTGGACAACCGTGTGCAGATGGATCGCGCGGTGGAAATTGCGCGCGGTATCGAAGGTGTGCGCCTGGTCAGCAACGAGATGAGCATCAAGAAGTAGCCGCCTACCGGCTGGACTGGTATACATCGACCAGCAAGCGGTCCAGCTCCTTCTTCACCACACCATAGCATTCGCAGGCATGGGCCTCCAGGCCCTTGCGCTCCAGCACCGCAATGTGGCCCCTGCGGTAGCGGATATAACCCGCATCCTGCAGCTTGCCCGCTGCCTCGGTAACACTCTCGCGGCGCACGCCCAGCATGCTGGCCACCAGCTCCTGCGTCATCACCAGCTCGCGCAGGGGCACCCGGTCCATGGTCAGCAGCAACCAGCGGCACAACTGCTGCTCCACCGAGTGGTGGCGGTTGCAAACGGCCGACTGCGCCATCTGCGTCATCAGCGCCTGGGCGTAGCGCAGCAGCAGCTGTTGCAACGAGCCGGCCCGATTGAATTCCTGCAGCAAGGCGTGGCGTTCCAGCCGGTAGGCATGCCCCGCCGTCTGTACAACTGCGGAGCTGGGCGTCGTATCGCCACCCATGAACAGCGCAACGCCCACAACACCCTCATTGCCCACACCGGCCGTCTCGGCCGATGCGCCCGACTCGGTGACATAGTGCAGCGAGACGATGGAATTGGTGGGGAAGTAGGCATGGCGCAACTGCGTGCCGGGCTCGTAGAGCATCTGCCCCAGCGGCATGGCCACCAGTTCCAGCTGGCTGGCAAACAGCTCAAAGTCTGCCACGGGCAGGGCAGCGAGCAGGTAATTTTGTTGGGGGCTGTGGAGTGCGTTCATGGTGCAGCCGTCACTTCCACGCCAATACCACGGTACCCCTGGAACCGGCCATTGCGGCTGAACATGGGTTCGCCGCTGACCCGGAACTGCTGATGCGATCCGTCTTCATTCACCCTGTGGAAGAGGAAGTCCAGAAATGGCTCCCGCGCCGCGATGGTGGCGCGCAGGTGCTCCCGCTCGGACTCGTCCCAGCAATCCACCTGGCTCGGCGTCGACGCACCATGCAACGCATCGACCCGAATGCCCAACATCTCCAGAACCGGACCCGATACCTTGGTGAAGTTACCGCTCTCGTCCTGCTCCCAATACCAGTCTGAGGCCAGTTCGGTCAGGCTGCGGTAGCGCGCCTCGCTTTCCCGCAACTCAGCCGTCCGGTCGTGAACGGCCTGCTCGAGTACCCTGTTGAAATCCGCGAGCTTTTTGTATAGCAGGCGCACCTCCAGCATGTTGTGGATGCGTGTCTTGACCTCCACCAGGTCAAACGGCTTGCTGACAAAGTCCTTGGCGCCAGCCTGCAAGGCGCGCAGCTTGTGGCCGGGCTGTGCTGTGAGAACTATCACCGGCAGGTAGTCGTCTTCGGTACTGGTCTTGAGGGCCTCCATGACCTGGAACCCATCCATGACCGGCATCTGCAGGTCCAGCAGGATCAGGTCGTACTGGTACTTGCGGTGCAGCCGGCAGACATCCTCGGGCTGCATGGTGGAAGTGACCGATTTGTACCCAGCTCCCTGGAGCAGTTGTTCCAGCAACTGCACGTTGGACTGCTGGTCGTCCACTATCAGTATCTTGGCATTGAGAATGTCAGCGGCTTGAATCATGGAGTGGCTCCTTGGGATGGACGTACAGAAGCGTCTGCCGTACGTGTCAGCAAAATAATTTCCTGGGCAATGTCTTCAGGCGACAGCACGAAGTCAATACAGCCACTGGCAATGGCGCTCTCTGGCATATCCGGCTGGCTGGCGGTACTGAGCTTCTGCGCAATCGTGGTGCCACCGATGTCCTTGATGGTGCACATCGCCGCGGCGCCATCACCGTCCAGTCCCGAGACAATCACCGCAATCAGCTTGCCGTTCCAATAGCGCGCCAGGGAGGTCAGAAAGACAGTAATGACATCGGGCCACCCCCTTGGCTTGGATATGGGAGCCAGCCGGAAGTCTTCACCATCGACGTGCAGGTCGCGGTTGGCAGGAATGATGAAAACCTGATTGGGCTTGATCTGCAGGTGGTCCGTAATCAGCACCACCGGCATGCTGGAGTAGCCCGGCAGGATTTCATGCAGCCGAGTGGGAATCATCGTGATGTGGTTGACGATGACGATGGCGGCGCCCATGTCCGCCGGAAGGTTCTGCAGCAATCGGATGTAGGCATCCAGGCCGCCGGCCGAGCCACCCACACAGACAATCGGAAAGTTTTTCATGGAGGGGACTCCCGCAAAGGTTCCAGCAAGTTGACCTCGATCCAGAAGACGCTGCCAACCCCTGGCGTGCTGTCCGCACCAATGGAACCACCCATGAGCTCCACCAGGCGCTTGCTCAGGGCCAGACCCACACCCGTTCCCGGCTCGGAACTGGTTTCGCGCCCCAACCGGTTGAAGGGTTGGAACAGGCCGGCCAGCTTCACCGCCGTCAGACCCTCTCCGGTATCGCGGACCCGTATGCGCACCCGCTGGCCGGCCACCGGGATGCAACTCAGCTCCACAGTGCCATTGATGCGGTTGTATTGAATGGCATTGCGCAACAGATGGCCCATGATCTGCTGCAGTCGAGACCGATCCACCACGACCCGCGTGGCGTCTCCCACGGACGGGATGCGCATGTGAATGCCCTTCTTCTGCGCCAGCACTTCGACCGCCATGCGCCCGCCGTCCAGCACTTCGTCCAGCGGTACAGGCTCCAGCACCAGCTTCAGCCGGCCGGACTCGATGGCCGTGAGGTCCAGAATTTCGCCGATCAGTTCCAGCAGGGACCAGCCTGCACGCAGTATCTGGTCAATGCTGGACTTCTGTGCGGTGCTGGGCGGCGGCGCGCTCATGTCCAGCAGTTGTGCGAAACCCAGAATGGAATTCAGTGGCGAGCGCAACTCGTGCGTCATGTTGGACAGGAAATCCGACTTCGCCTGGCTGGCCCGGTCTGCAGCAACACGGGCAACCTCCAGGTCCTGATTGCGCTGAAGCAGGGCAGCATCCAGGCGCTTGCGCTCCGAGATATCGCTCAGGACCATGCGCTCCACCGGCATGCCCGCGCTGATCTGCACGGGGCTGGCATCGGTGGCGGTGATCCGCATGTGGGCCCAAAAGGGGTTGCCGTCGCGTTTCATCATCCGCAACTCGCAGTCCTGCGGCGCCCCGGACTCGGCGAGCAGCTTGCGGCAGTGGTAGTAGATGTCCTGATCGCCCTTGACGATGAAGCGACTCACCGGCTTGTTCACCAGGTCGCTGCGCACCACATTCAGCAGGCTGGCCGCCGTGAAGTTGGCCTCCAGAATGAAGCCGTTTTCGCTGACGCTGCAATAGCCAACGGGCGCCATGTCATACAGGTCAAAGTAGCGAATCCGCGCGGCATCGAGTTCACCCTGTGTGCGGCGCAACTCCTCGTTTTGCATTTCCAGCTCAATCTGGTGCACCTGCAGTTCGTGCAAGGTGTCGCGCATGGCCTCCTGCGACATGTCACCGGGCGGGGTGGGGGCCATTGCCGCGCGGGCCTGCACCGTGTCTTCGGCGCGCTCGCGCAAGTCCTGCAGGTAGTGATGCGCCGGCATGTTCATGGCGCGCCCTTGCCGCGCTCGGTGGTGGCGATGGCATACATCTGCCCGGCACCATCGACCAGGGCGGTTGACGTGAGGGACACGTCCAGCACCGAGCCATCCTTGGCCAGCCGTTGGGTGGCGTAGGGTTCCAGCGTCTGCGCCTGGCTCAGCTGGCGAACCTTGGCCAGCGCACCATCGCGCTGCGCCGCCGGGATGCGATCGCGCACGTTCATCGCCAGGGCCTCTTCCTCACTCCAGCCATACATGCGGGTGGCACCGGCATTCCAGGCAATGGTGCGGCCCTCCAGGTCCTGCACGGTGATGGCATCCGACGCATCGCGCACCACCACGGCCAGGCGCATCAGGTCGTTGGCCTTGCGCAGGGCCTCGCGGGTGCGCACGATTTCGGTGATCTCGACAAAGGTGATGACCGCGCCTTCGATCACGTTCTCCAGCGTGCGGTAGGGCAGTATGCGCATGGTGAAGAACTTCCCCTGGGTGGTCTCGACATCGACTTCCACCGGAATCAGCGTGTTGAGCACCGTCTGGACGTCGGCCACCAGGCGGTCGTAGCCCACCAGGTTGGAGACGATGTGGCCGACCGGCCTGCCCACGTCGCTCAGGATCAGGTTGATGATCAGGGTTGCTGCGGGCGTAAAGCGCAGAATGTGCAGGCTGTGGTCCACAAAGACGGTGCCAATGCCGGTGCCGGCCAGCAGGTTGTTCATGTCGTTGTTGGCGCGCGACAGGTCACTGACCTTGGTCTGCAGTTCGGCATTGACCGTGGACAACTCCTCGTTGATCGATTGCAGCTCTTCCTTGGAAGTCTCCAGCTCCTCGTTGCTGGACTGCAACTCTTCATTGACCGACTGCATCTCCTCGTTGGACGACTTGAGTTCCTCGTTGGCGGTTTCCAGCTCTGCATTGGCGGCGTGCAGGTATTCCTCCTTGGCCTGCAGTTCCTCATTGAGCTCGGCGATCTGGGCATTCGCATCACGCACCAGACCATCGCCCGTTGGCACCGCGGGCAAGGCGGCCTCTGCCGGCTGGGGATTTGCCGTCGATGGCGCCTGCTCCAGCGTCACCAGGTACAGGGGCGACTCCAGCGCTGCCCCGCCCAGGACCACCGGGCTGATGCTCAGGTTGACCAGCGTGAAGTGTCCATTGGTCTTGACGTGCAGGCCCGCAACCCGCACCGGATCTTTCAGACGTACAACCTTGTGCAGCGCGGTGGTCAACTCGCGGCGCAAGCCCTCGCGCGCCATCTTCAGGACATTGCTGATGCCGGCCTCGCCCGGGTGGGGCTCCAGGTACATGCCGGAGCGGCCGTGCAGGTACAGCACATCGCCCTGGGCATTGACCAGCACCGCCACCTTGTCCACCTGCAGCAGCAGGTTTTGCTCTGTCACCTCCCGCAGTGATACCTTGGCGGCCTGGGCGGCGCCTGGCTGCACAGCCTGATTGGCATCCCTGCGCGATGCGGGAGACAGAAAGCGCCCCAGGGCCACGCGCTGCGCACCCTGAAGGTCTTCCTTGCGCTGGTACAGCTTGGCCTTGCGCTCCACCGGGGAAAACAGGTCCACGAACTCGCCCACCGTTTCGGACGTCCCCAGGAACAGCATGCCGTCTGGCATCAGCGCATAGTGGAACAGGGCAATCAGCTTGCGTTGCGCGTCAGCGCCCAGATAGATCAGCAGGTTGCGGCAGCTGATCAGGTCCAGCCGGGAGAACGGCGGGTCCTTGATCAGGTCCTGCTCCGAGAACACCAGCAGGTCGCGAATGCCCTTGTGCACGCGGTAGGAGCGCCCCCCATCCTCGGGCGTGAAGAAGCGTGCCAGCCGCTGCGGCGACACGTTTTCGGCAATGCTGGCGGGGTAGACCCCGGCGCGCGCCACGGCAATGGCACGGCTGTCGATATCGGTGGCAAAGACCTGGATGCGGTAGTTCTGCTTCAGCGCTTCCAGGCGCTCCTGCAGCAGGATGGCAATGGAGTACGCCTCTTCACCGGTGGAGCAGCCGGCCGACCAGACGCGCACCACGCTGCCGGCCGGCTTGCCCTCGAACAACTGGGGGATGGCCTGGGTCTGCAGTGCGGAAAACGCCTCGGGGTCGCGGAAGAAGTTGGTCACCCCTATCAGCAGATCGCGAAACAGCGCCTCCACTTCCGGCGGGGTTTGCTGCAAATACTGGACGTAAGCCTCCAGCGTGTCCACCTGGTGCACGGCCATGCGCCGCTCGATGCGGCGAAAGATGGTGGTGGGCTTGTACTGGGAGAAGTCATGCCCGGTCTGTGCCCGCAGCAGGATGAAGATTTTCTTGAGCGCATGTTCCGATTGGGGCAATGTCGCGCCCACCAGGCGCGGCAGCTTGCCAAACGCATGGCTGGTGTAGGCCATGAGTTGCGCTGGCATCTCGGCTGGCGGCAACTCGTAGTCCACACACCCGGTGGCCAACGCACTGCGCGGCATGGTGTCAAACTCGCAGGACGCCATGTTCTGCACCATGACCATGCCGCCGCCGTCCTTGATGGCGCGCACGCCCAGCGAACCATCACTGCCCGTGCCGGAGAGGACGATGCCAATGGCCCGTTCCCGCTGATCCAGGGCCATGGAGCGAAACAGGTAATCAATGGGCAGTCGGTGGCCGCGCGCAACAACCGGCTCCAGCAGATGCAGGGCGCCATTCATAAAGGCCATGTCGCGGTTGGGCGGAATGATGTAGACGCAGTTGACCTCCACCACCATGCCATCCTGCACCTCGGCCACCTTCATGCGCGTGGTGCGCTGGATCAGTTCCGTCAGCAAGCTGCCGTGATCAGGGGCCAGGTGCTGGACCAGCACAAACGCCATGCCGGGGTCACCCTCCGCGGGCATGCCCGAAAAAAACGCGGCAAATGCTGCCAGGCCGCCAGCGGATGCGCCAACGCCCACGATGGGAAACGCGGGGCCAGTGGATTCTTCCTGCTTCGTAGCGGTTGCCAATTGAAAATGCTCCTAAAATAATAGCTATCAGACCAATATCCACGAGGGCTATGGCACGATTTTGTTCAAATTAACTTCGCCAGATGCCGTCTCGGCAAGCCGCAGCCCCTGATCCAGCGCCTCCATGAATTCTCCGATTTTGATGGGCTTGGTCAGATAGCGGAAAAAACCCGCCTCCAGGCCCTTCTCCACGTCGCGCGGCATCGCATTGGCACTCAGGGCCAGCACCGGAATGTGGCGGGTCAGCGGATCGTCATGCAGCAGCCCCAAAGCCTGTAAACCGCTGATACCGGGCAGGTTGATGTCCATCAGAATCACATCCGGCAGGCTGGTGCGGGCCAGCGCCACGCCCCGCGTGCCGTCTTCGGCCCGCAGCAGGCGCATGCCCGGTCGGCGGGCGATGAGCTGGGCCACCAGTTCCATATTGGCCAGGTTGTCCTCCACGTACAGCAGGGTGCGTTCCTTCTGGCCGCCCGGCACAGGGGCCGGCAGCAGCACCGGCTCTGCCAGCTCTTCCAGCGTGAGCGTCTGCGGATCCGCCACATGCAGTTCAAACCAGAACTCGCTGCCAACGCCCACCGTGCTGTTGGCGCCGATGCTGCCATCCATTAGCTCAACCAGGCGCTTGCTGACCACCAGCCCGATGCCGGTGCCTTCCTCGTCACTGTTCTCCTGGCCCAGACGGTTAAAGGGCTGGAACAGCTGTTCCAGCTTGCTCTCGGACAGGCCCTCGCCGGTGTCCCGCACGGTGATGTGCATGCGATTCGCTCCCTGGGCCTGGCAGGTCAACTCGACCGCACCGTTGAGCCGGTTGTACTTGATGGCGTTGGACAGCAGGTTTACAAATATCTGCTTCAAACGGGTGCGGTCTGCATCCACGAAGCACGGGGCGGAGAAGCTGGGGAAATGCATCTGGATGCCGCGCCGGTTGGCCAGCGGCTCGATCATCGCCTTGCAGTCCAGCAGTACTTCGGACAGGGATACCGGCTCCATCGACATCGACAAGCGGCCGGACTCAATCAGGGCCAGATCCAGTATCTCGTTGATCAGCTCCAGCAGATACCAGCCTGCCTTCAGAACTTGCTCGATGCTGCTTTTCTGGACAGCCGTGGGTGCGGGAACGCCCGACTCCATCAACTGGGCAAAGCCCAGGATGGCGTTCAGCGGCGAGCGCAACTCATGGCTCATGTTGGACATGAACTCACTCTTGGCCAGGTTGGCCTTGTCGGCCACGGACCGGGCGGCCTCCAGCTCGACATTCTTGATCTGCAGGGTCTTTTCCAGCA
Source organism: Burkholderiales bacterium (assembly GCA_038327925.1). GTDB lineage: Bacteria > Pseudomonadota > Gammaproteobacteria > Burkholderiales > Burkholderiaceae_C > Allorhodoferax. The sequence goes on from JBBQLM010000003.1 coordinate 193,870, forward strand.
GCGAGCGTTCGGCGTCGAGCCGCTTGCGCACCGAATTGTCGGTGCCGATCAGCAGGTAGCCAATGATGGTTCCGGTGGCATCGCGCAGTGCCGTGACCGACACCATGGCCGGAAGGCGCGTTCCATCCTTGCGGATGTAGGTCAGCTCGTAGATGTCTTCAATGCCGCGGGATGCCTTGAACACCAGCGCATCAAAGCCGGGGGTGATGTCGGTCCCCAGTTCCTGCGTCAGCGCCTGGGCCCTTGCAATCAGTTCGGTCGGGTCCGACAGATCGGCGGGGGTCACCGTTTTCATGACCTCTGCCGCCGTGTAGCCCAGCATGTGCTCGGCACCGACATTAAAAATCTGGATCACGCCCCGCGTGTCGGTGGCAATGCTGGAAAAGTTGGCGCTGCTGAAAATGGCATTTTGCAAGGCGTTGGCCTTGCGCAGGGCCTCTTCTGCCAGCTTGCGCGCACTGATGTCACGCAGGATACCGGTGAAATGGCGTTCACCGCCCAGCAGGACCTCGCTGACATTGATCTCCAGCGGAAAGAAGCTGCCATCCTTGCGGAAACCCATGACCTCACGCCCCAGGCCCATGGCACGGGCCTCACTGCCGGGCTCGTAGTGAGCCAGGGAGGCGTTGTCGTGGTTCTGGTCCAGCTCCGGCACCACAAAGCCAAAGCCCTTGCCGGTCAGTTCATCGGTCCGGTAGCCAAACATGCGCTCGATCGCCGGGTTCACGGATTCCATGACACCGGTTGCGGCCAGAATGGTGACGATGCCGTCACCCACGGTATTGAGAATGGCCTGCACCCGTGCGGCACTGTCACTCAGGGCACGCTGTGCGTGGTACTCCTCGGTCACATTGCGAAACACCAGCACCGCGCCAATCACCAGGCCACCTGCATCGCGGATGGGAGCGCAGCTGTCGGCTATGTCAAATTCGCTGCCATTTCGTGCCACCAGCACCGTGTGGTTGGCCATGCCCTGCACGGTGCCGTGGGCCAACACGTTGGCAACCGGAATCGTGGCACGCGCCCGGGTCGCCTTGGTCAGAATGTGAAAAACTTCGTCAATGGGGCGGCCCTGGGCCTGCGCGGTGGACCAGCCAGTGAGCCCCTCGGCCACCGGGTTCAACAGAGTGACGCAGGCGGCCGCATCGGTGGCTATCACCGCATCGCCAATGGAATTGAGGGTGACGGTGAGCTTTTGTTCACTGGCCTGCAGCGTGCGGTTGGTCTGCTGCAGGTCCGCGTTGGTGGCGGTTTGGGCCTCCAGCAGGTGCCGCGTCTCCAGATGGACCAGGTCCTTGAGGCGCTGCTGCGCGGCGCGGTAGCTGGCATAGGCGAAATACAGTGCAAACAGAATCGCCAGCACGCCTACCCCCACGATGCTGGCGAATAGCCGGCGCAGCCCGACATCAAACTGCGCGTCGCGCAGCAACTGGATGTCCGTCTCGATCCGGACAAAGCTGACCATCTCGCGGCGGATGCCCTCCATCAGGCGCTTGCCCTCATCGCTGTTGATCAGCGCCAGCGCGGCCATTACGTCGCGGTTGCGCCGCAAGGCGATAGTGTTGTCCATTTCCTGCATCTTGGCGATCACCAGGGGCACCATGGCGTCCACGCGTTGCTGGGAGTTGGGGTTGGAGCCCATGCGCCGCAGGGTTTCCACATGGAGCCGCATGCCATCGCGCACGCCCAGATAGGGTTGCAGATAGCTTTCGTCTCCGGTGAGCGCGTAGCCGCGCTGGGCCGTCTCGGCCTCGGTCAGGGCGGTCAGCAACCGGTCCGCCGCCGTGATGATGATGCGGGAATCCCGGCGCAGGTTGGATGCCTCCTCGATCTGGCGATAGGACCAGACGGTGAAGGCCATTCCCGTGGCCAGGAACACCAGCACTGCGGCGAGCCAGACAAGGGATTTTTGGGTGGTTTTCAAGGGACGAGGGCCTTCGCATGGAGCAACTGCCCACCTTATACGCGCTTCCCGGGGCAACGAGAAATCGCGCTGGCCCGGAAACGCCGACGGTGGCATGGCCATCAGCGTAGAGCAAGCACAGCTTGCTCTCTGTGCGCTGCCACACCCAAGCAGACGATGTATGACTAAATTGCATTTAGCCCTCGTGAAATATGGTTTTATAGCTATTATTTTGATAGCTATTCCGACGGAATCCGCCCAGTGTTAGCCGGCGAACAGACCGCGTGGCCAGAAGTCTCAACAATGGAATTTCATCCGTGGGCGCATCCCTTGCGCTTTACGCCGTGTTGAATTTCAATTCATTTGGAGATAGGTGTCATGAATACTCAAAGCAGGATTATTGCTTCACTGCCAGCCGTGTTGCTGGTGTCGGTATTGGGTCTGGGCGGCTGCGCCGGCATGACCGCGCAAGAGCGCGGCACCGCCACGGGCGCGGTGCTCGGTGGCGTCACGGGCGCAGCGGTTGGGGGTGGTGTGTTGGGCACGGCTGCCGGTGCTGCGGTCGGTGGTGTGATCGGCCACGAGGTGACCAAGCCCAAGTAGTACCAACGGGGTCAGCAGCGCACAGCGCTGCTGACCCCGTCAGCGGGTCTCTACTTAGTGACCGTGTGCGGCATCCTTGACCGCTTCCTTGGCGTCTTTCACGACTTCCTTGGCATCTCCCAGCTTTTCTTCCAGCTTTCCAGACACCTGCTTGTGCAAGCCCTTGGCCTGTTGCGCGGTGTTGCCGACGAGCTTGCCCGCCTCTTCCTGTACTTTTCCGACGATGTCTTTGGCGATTCCGTGGACCTGATTTTTGTTCATGGTGAAGTTCCTTGCATGGTTGAATTGATTAGCACATGGGCCCGTTCAAGACCCACATCCCATGCTAGGCACTGGAGCCATCCGCATCTGTGCGCTTGGGTACACAGCGGCGAATGTGAAGGGAACATCCAGACGCGCGCGAGTGTTCGCTCGCGCACCGACACCGTGACGCTGCGGGGGGGTAAGTTCAGGCTGATGCCGCGTGCAAGTGATTTGCATGGCAATGTCCAGACGCTGGAAGCATCTCCACAACAACCGGAGTCCACCATGAGAAGTCAAGCCATTCTTCCCGCCGTCCTGGCAGCGTCGCTGCTGTGCGGGTCATTCTCGTTTGCTCAGGGCGATTCGCCCTACCGCGACTCCAATCGCGGCAACGACCGCGGACAACGCTACGACCAGGGTCAACGCTACGACCAGGGTCAACGCTACGACGAACGGGGCCGCCGTGACAACGATGGGCGCATGGACAACCGCAACCGGCGCGATGACCGCCGCTTCCGCCACGACGAGCGCGGTGCCGGGCCCAACCACTCCTACTACCGCGGGGACCGCATGCCCTACCAGTACCGCACTCGGCAATACGTGGTGGAAGACTGGCGCGGCCACCGCCTGAGCGCTCCACCCCGTGGCTATCACTGGGTGCAGTCGGGCGGAGACTACATTCTGGTGGCCATTGCTACCGGCGTCATCCTGCAGCTGCTGCTGAACAACTGAGCGCTGGCGTCACAGCCAGAATTCCAGCCTGCGCGACACCCACTCCTTGAGTCGGTCGGCCAGTGGGCGTTGCGCCCACTGCTCCGCGGTCACTTCCACGGACTGGCGCAAATCCTCGTCGAAGTCGGATTCCATCACCACACCGAACGCGCCGTCCATGACCACCGCGTTCAGTTCATAGTTGTGCAGAAAGCTGCGCATGTCGATATTGGTGGAACCCACGGTGGACCACACCCGGTCAACCACCGCTGTCTTGGCATGCAGCACCGCGACCTGCAACTGGTAGACCCGGATGCCGCTGGCCAGCATGGCGGTATAGAAGGAGCGCCCCGCGTGGTAGACCACTCCGCTTTCCGCAACACCGGGCAGGATGATCTTCACGTCCACGCCGCGTCGCGCGGCATCCGTCAGGGCCTGCAGCACCTGGGCATCCGGCACAAAATAGGCGCAGGTGATGTGGATCGACTTCGTGGCCGCACCGATGGCCGTCACGTAGGCCGCATGGATGTCCTGATCCCCATCGGGTCCACTGGCCAGAATGCGCACCAGCATCTCGCCGGAGGCAGCCAGCGGAGGAAAGAAATTGCTGTCTCGCAACGCTGGGGCCTCCTGGCCGGCCCAGCTGCCCAGAAACGCCCACTGCAGCGCGGCCACCGCCGGGCCTTCAATCTGCAGATGCGTGTCGCGCCACCCGATCTTGTCGCTGCCGCGTGATTTCGAGCGGAACAGGGAGCTGTTGGCGTAGGTGCTGCTGATATTCACCCCACCGGTAAAACCCACCCGGCCGTCCACCACCAGAATCTTGCGGTGGTCCCGGTTGTTGGGCGACCAGGAGCCCTGCGACTTCAGGGGGTTGATGGGGTTGAATGCCACCAGGTGGATGCCGGCGTCGCGCATGCGGTCAAAGAAGACCTGCGGGGTCCCCACCGTGCCCACCGCGTCGTAGATGATGTTGACCTGGATGCCCGCGCGCTGGCGCTCCATCAGCAGTTCTGCAAACGCCAGGCCGACCGCATCCTGGTCAAAGATATAGGTTTCCAGGTTGATGTGGTCCTTGGCCGCACCAATGGCTGCAATCATGGCCGCCATGGTTTGCGGTCCATCGTAGAGCAGCGTGATCTTGTTGCCCGCTATCAACGGACTGCCGGTTGCGGCCTCCTCCAGCACCGCCAGCGCTTTGGCATCCACGTACGAATTCTTCCAGCGCCGGGCCATCAGTGCGCGACTGGCTGACCGGGCCATGGCCCCATGCGTGCCGGTGACGGTTGGCAGTGTTCCGGACGGCACCGGGTTGTGCACGTCACGGACCTCGGGCAGAACCGTGCAGGCGCTGGCCGCCATGCAGGCCAGCACCGCGATTGAGCGGCAGATAGTTTGTCTCCATGGCATGGCGCGTCTTCTCCCATACCGCTACAACAACGGCTGACCACCAGCGTAGCTCGGGCGCGGTGAATCTTCTGTACGGGGGCGAACAGACGCGGTGGCTGCGTTTGCCTATTCTGTCCCTCTCAATACACCCAGAAGGAAGCCACGCCATGACCAAAAAGTCTATCTACATCGAAAAGATGAAAGAGCAGCTCGATGTGCTCAACGCCAACATGAACACGCTCGATGCCAAAACCGAGCAGGCCAAGGAAGATGCCCGTGACCTGTACAGGGAAGAAATGCGCAAGCTCAGGCACCAGTCCAAGCTGGCCGTGGCCAAGCTGGATGAAATGAAGACTGCCAGCGAAGACGGCTGGGAAGCCATGGTCACCGAAATGGAAAAGGTGCGTGACGCGTTCACGCACTCATTCCACTACTTCAAGTCTCAGGTCTGACGCCTGCTGCGCTCGCCGGATAAGAGGGCCTCGGCCCTCTTTCCTTTGGGAGATCAGCTGCGGGGTTCACCCTGTGCATTGACCATGATGGTCGGGCCTGGCGCTGCGGTCAGCTGCACGCGGTGCTCCAGCCCCCGGAAGGTGTAGGACACGTCCCAGAATGCCGGTGGTGCGCTGCTGGGTTGCTCGGAGCAGCGTTGCACGTCCCGGCTGGTGGCGGGCTGGCCGGAGTTGTTGCGCCCCACATTGGCACCAACTGCCGCGCCAGCGACTGCACCGCCGACCGTGGCCAAATCCTTGCCAACGCCACCCCCGACCTGGTGACCCAGAACGCCGCCAATCAGCGCGCCGACGACGGCGCCGCCCATATTCGCATCCCCACGGGTGGCGGGTATTTCTTCGCGCTCCATCCAGCAGCGCTTCTCGGGTGGACCCACCACGGCTCGCACCGATGTGACGTTCGCTTCAAACAGCCGCTCTTCATTGCGCCTGCGGCTGTCATAGACGGTCACCGGGGCCGGGGCGAAGCGGCGGTCGTCCACGCGGGCGTTCCATTCCACCGCGCGCACCGACGAGATGCGGTCGTTCATGCCCATGGCGGCCAGGGAGTCATAACGCCCCGGGTTCAGCACCATGCACTGTCCATTGAACCGGCTGTTGACGCACACCTCCCAACGCTGGCCCAGCACCACAACCGACGAGGCCCGGTCATTGAAGCCGGTGCGAGAGAAGTCGTCGACCTGCTGGTCCACCGTGACACTGCGGCCACCAAAGCCCTCGTTCTCAAACAATGTCACCTGCGAGGCCAATGGTGTCGGTGCCATGCGGTCGGGTACATCGCGGCCCCGCAGGTCCACTTTCTTGACCGACGAGACACGGTCGTTCAAGCCCATGGCGCTCAAAGACGGATACTGCCCCGGCTGCAGAATCATGCAGCGCCCGCCAAAGCGGACATCGTCACACACTTCCCAGCGCGCATTGCGCCCCCCCGACACAATGACCGATGAGGCCGTGTCATTGAAACCACCGCGCACCAGGCTGGGCACCTGTTTCTGGGTCGTGAACGAGCGGCCCTGGAAGTTCTCGTGTTCAAAAAATGTGACCTGGGCAAACGCCTGGCCCACCATCACCGCGGCGACGGCGGTGAGTGCGACTTTGAATACTGGTTTCATCAATAGCTCCTGTTGGGGGTCAAAGACCCGAGGCTATGCATTAGGAGTGTGGAAGTCAGTTCGTTGGCGAACACTCGGCGCGCTGGCTGCACCGCCTGTGTGCGCCAGCACACGACGCCAACACCGACAAATCCGTACGCTTGCACCGATGCCGGCTGCAACACCGCGTGGCCGGTTCCGAATCCCCTTTCAACAGGAAAAAACAATGGCCAAAGCAATGATTCTGGCGGCGGGGCAAGGCACCCGCTTGCGCCCCCTGACACAAGACCGACCCAAGCCCATGGTGCCGGTTCTGGGCAAGCCACTGATGGAGTACCTGGTGGAGCACCTGGCGCGCCACGGCATCCGCGAAATCATGGTGAACGTCGCCTTTCACCACCACCGCATTGAGGAATACTTCGGCGACGGAAGCCGCTGGGGCGTGGAAATCGGATACGCCTACGAGGGCACCCGGGAGCACGGCATCGTCATACCCCGCCCGCAGGGATCGGCCGGTGGCATGCGCAGCATTCAGGACTTTGGCGGGTTCTTTGACGAGAGCACGCTGGTGCTGTGCGGGGACGCACTGATCGACCTGGACATCACCGCCGCACTGGCGGAGCACCGCCGGCAGGGTGCCATCGCCAGCGTCATGGCCCAGACGGTGGCCCGGGACGATGTGCAGGCCTACGGGATCATCGGCGCGGATGCCAACGGCCGCGTGCGCTCCTTCCAGGAAAAACCCTCGCCCAATGTGGCGCACTCCACCCTGGCCAGCACCGGCATCTACATCTTCGAACCCGCGGTGCTGCGCAGGGTGCCAGCCGGCACGGTCTATGACATCGGCTCGCAACTGTTCCAGCAACTGGTGGCGCAGCAACTGCCTTTCTATGTACAGAACCGGCCATTCAACTGGCTGGATGTGGGCCGCCTCAGCGACTACTGGTCGGTTGTGCAACGGGCATTGAAGGGCGAGATTGCACACATGCCCATGCCGGGCCAGCAGGTCCGGCCAGGTATCTGGGTCGGACTCAACACCGCCATTGCCTGGGATGACGTGCGGATATCAGGCCCCGTCTACATTGGCTCCAATGTGCGCATCGAGGCCGGCGCGGTGATAGAGGGACCCACCTGGATAGGCCACGGCAGCGTGATCCGCGCCGACGCGCGTGTCACGCGCAGCATCGTGTTCGAGTACACGCAGATTCCGGCCGGCATGAACGTCTGCGACATGGTGCTATCGCGCACCTATGGCTTTGACCGCCATGGCGAACCGGTCTACCAGGGTGGCGACACCAGTGCCCTGCGCTGGGGCGACAGCCGTAGCCTGGAGGCTGACCGCAAAGACCGCGCCACGACACCCCGCGAGGCGGCCCTGGCCGCGTAGCGCTAGCGCGCCACCAGAGTCGGCCCCATGTCCTGGAAAGGCCCCAGGGGCCGCGTGATCACATCAAGTTCATCCACCTTGGGCTGTCCACCCCACGACCGGTAAACCACCAGATCATCCACATACAGGATCAGCGCATTGAACCGCCATCCTGTGGTCTCAGTGCGTTGCCGGTAGTTGATGAAGTCGGCAAAAAAACTGCCGGTTCGGGTCTTGGCGATCCGGGATGCGACGATATCCAGGCCCCGGCACGCATCGCGCGCTTGCACACACACCAGAATGCCGGGGTCCAGGTCTTCACGCTTGAGCAACCCTGCAGGCACCAGCAATCGCACCACATCCGAGTGCGTGAGAATCTTCGTATTGGGTTGTGCCGCAAAGTCCACACCACCGTCGCCAGCGGTGCTGCGCGTGCTTTTCATGGGAACCAAAGCCACCACCGCATCGCGCGCCTCATCAAATGTCTGGAATGCAGATGCGTTGGAATGCGAAACCGGTAGCAGTGACGAGCACCCGACTGCCGACAGCGCCGCGAAAAATGAAAGGATGAATCTCCACATGGCGAGGACTCCTGTTGCTTGACCACGAACTGCCATCAAGGGTATGGCCAACCCCTTGCGCGTGTCCGTGCGCCAAGGCACCCTGCGCGCAGGCCGATAATTGCGCCTCCACTGCACACGTTGCCCACCGTCCCACCGTCCCACCATGTCACCCATCCCCAACTCCACCCACCCTGCGACCTCCATCACCCTCACCGAGATCGAAGCCCGCGTGCTCGCCACCCTGATGGAAAAAGCCCGCACCGTGCCCGACAGCTATCCGCTGTCACTGAACACGCTGATGCTGGGCTGCAACCAGAAGACCAGCCGCGAGCCGCTGATGAACCTGTCCGAGGCCGAGATTGCCACCGCGCTCGACACGCTGATGCCACTGAACCTGGTGCGCGAAACCAGCGGCAGCCGCGTGGCCCGCTACGAGCACAACTTCCAGCGCGGCGTCGGCGTGCCCGAGCAATCCGCCGTGCTGCTGGGCCTGCTGATGCTGCGCGGCCCCCAAACGGCTGGTGAGTTGCGCCTGAATGCCGAGCGCTGGTACCGCTTTGCCGACATTTCCTCGGTCGAAGGTTTTCTGGACGAGTTGCAGGACCGCTCCGAGGAAAAAGGCGGCCCGCTGGTCGTCAAACTGCCGCGCGCGCCGGGCGCCCGCGAGCAACGCTGGGCGCACCTGCTGTGCGGGCCGGTGGATCTGGAGTCTGCAGCTGGCTCAGCCGTTACCGCGTCTACAGGAGCCCCCTCTTCTGTCGCGTTGGCGGAACGGGTGGCGCAGTTGGAACAGGAGGTGGCTGCCTTGCGTCAGACGGTGGCGGCGCTGTGCAAGGAGTTGGGGGTGGAGGATTCCTTGCGCCAACCGTGACAGGCTTCAATGCCTCGTCTGCCTGAAATTCTTGTAGTCATTCTGGATAATTTTTGGCTTTATTTTCCGATATATTCAAATACAAATTCCGATATTTACGTAACTTAATTCCAATTTTTACGATACCATTTGGGCATGATGGCCACGCCTCACCTGTACCCTCGCCACATCGCTCCACGCATCACTGAAGCCATGGCAGATACGCCGGTGGTGCTTCTCGCAGGCCCACGTCAGGCGGGCAAGACGACATTGGTACGGCAGGTGTCCCAAGAGGGGCTGCGCTACCTGACCCTGGACGACGCATCGACACTACTGTCCGCCCGCGAGGACCCTGTGGGCCTGATTCGCAACCTGGACCGTGCCGTCATTGACGAGATTCAACGTGCTCCGCAATTACTGCTGGCCATCAAGAAAAGCGTGGACGAAGACCGGCGCCCAGGGCGCTTCCTGCTGACAGGCTCGGCCAACATCATGGCTTTGCCTACGGTGGCGGACTCCCTGGCGGGGCGCATGGAGACGTTGTCGCTACTGCCCCTTTCGCAAAGCGAAATCGAAGGGCAGACAGCCAACTGGCTCGACTGCGTGTTTGCGGGCCACCTACCCAACCGTGGATCACCCGCGCACACCGCTGATCTGGTGGAGCGCGTATTGCGTGGCGGCTACCCGGAAGCACTGTCGCGTTCAACGGCCAGGCGGCGTACGGCATGGGCGCGGCAGTACCTGGATGCCATCATCCAGCGCGATGTCCGGGATGTGGCGGGCATCGACAAGCTGGACCATGTGCCCCGCTTTTTGCGTGCTCTGGCGCATACGGCGGGGCAAATGTGCAACTACACGCAACTCGCGGGTCAAGTGGGGCTGGACGGGAAGACAGCCGCGCGTTACCTGGGCATCCTGGAGCAGATGTACCTGCTCAGGCGCGTGGACGTATGGGCACGCAACCGCCTCAACCGGGTTGTGAAAACGCCCAAACTGCAGTTCATCGATTCTGGGCTGCTCGCCTCACTGCTGGACCTGACGCCGAAAAGTGTGGAACAGGACCGGACTCGGTTCGGGAACGTTTTGGAAACCTTTGTTTTCGCAGAATTGCTCAAGTGCACGACCACGGCGGACGGCGACTACCAACTCCTGTATTACCGCGATGCGGACAAATATGAAGTCGACGTCGTAATCGAAAACGCCGCGGGTCAATTGGTGGGAGTTGAAATCAAGGCGTCAGCATCCATCAAGGACAGCGATCTGCGGGGCTTGAGGAAGCTGTCCACTTTGGCAGGTACTCAGTTTCACATGGGGGTGCTGCTCTACGATGGCGATGAGACCCTGCCGTTGGGCAACAGCATGTGGGCAGCTCCGATTTCGACGTTGTGGGGTCAGCCGTAGATGGCTGCGTGTCGCAACCCGGACAGTCCTAACCGAACGACCGTGCTAAAAAGCGGAATGTCTACTTGGAGATTTTTAGATGGACTTGGCCTTTACCCCTGAAGAGCAGCAATTTCGCGAAGACATTCGCGCCTGGGTGGCAGCTAACCTGCCAGCCGATATTTCCCACAAGGTGCACAACGCACTGGAGCTGACGCGCGACGATATGCAGCGTTGGGCCAAGATCCTTGGCAAAAAGGGTTGGCTGGGCCACGGCTGGCCCAAGGAATTTGGCGGCCCCGGCTGGAACTCGGTGCAAAAGCACCTGTTCGAGGAAGAGTGCGCGCTGGCCGGTGCACCGCGCGTGGTGCCCTTCGGCCCGGTGATGGTCGCCCCGGTGATCATGGCCTTTGGCAACCCAGAGCAACAAAAACGCTTCCTGCCCGGCATTGCCGACGGTTCTGTGTGGTGGAGCCAGGGCTACAGCGAGCCGGGTTCCGGCTCCGACCTGGCTTCCGTCAAGACCCGCGCCGAGCGCCAGGGCAACCAATACATCGTCAACGGCCAAAAGACCTGGACCACGCTGGGCCAGTACGGCGAGTGGATCTTCTGCCTGGTGCGCACCGGCACCGAGGGCAAGCCGCAGGCCGGCATCAGCTTCCTGCTGATCGACATGACGTCCCCGGGGGTCACCGTGCGCCCGATCATCACCCTGGAGGGCGGCCACGAGGTCAACGATGTCTTCCTCGACAATGTGAAGGTGCCGGTGGAAAACCGCATTCATGAGGAAAACAAGGGCTGGACCTGCGCCAAGTTCCTGCTCGCGCATGAACGTACCGGCATCGCCGGGGTGGCTGCGTCGAAGCGCGGTGTCGAACGGATCAAGA